>JAGORO010000017.1 GCA_018062785.1 Candidatus Saccharimonadota bacterium | reverse complement strand
GACTTGTAGCCGAAGCACAAAGTTCAAAATCTAACGTACAGATACTTGCAGATAAAGCAGCCTTTTATCTGACCATCATTGCAATCGCTACTTCAATCGCTACGTTTATATTCTGGCTGATAGCTAAAGATGCGAGTTTCGCTTTAGAGCGGTCAGTTACAGTTCTGATTATAGCTTGCCCACACGCACTCGGTTTGGCAATACCACTGGTTGTATCTATCTCTACTGCATTATCAGCGAAGAACGGTCTACTTGTCCGAAAACGTCTTGCCCTTGAAGCGGCACGTAAGTTGGACTGGGTACTCTTTGATAAGACTGGCACATTGACTAAAGGCGAACACGGCGTTACGGATGTGTGGGCTGCAAAAGGTTATACAGAGGAAGACATACTGCACCTAACGGCTAGTCTTGAGCAGAACAGCGAGCATATTGTCGGTAAGGGTATTGTCAAAAAAGCCGAAGAACAACACGTCCATCTTGATAAAGTAGCCAACTTCAAAGCGTTGCCTGGCTTAGGCGTGCAAGGCACTCTACACGGAAACGAAGTGTATATTGCAGCCAGCTACCGTTATATAGAAGAAAGCAAGCTAACTGTTCCAGCTGAAATAGCCAAGATGGTCAAGCAAGCAGCAAAAGAGGGCAAAACCGAGGTGTATCTAATTACCGATAAAAAGGTTGTTGGAGCATTGGGCTTAGCAGATATAGTGCGTGAACAATCCAAACAGACTATCGCAACACTCAAATCAATGGGTATAAAGACTGCAATGATAACAGGCGACTCAGACGAAGTTGCCGCTTACGTATCAAAACAGCTTGGCTTAGACCAGTATTTTGCAGAGGTAAAGCCAGAAGATAAGGCGGCTAAAGTCAAAGAGTTACAGAAAAACGGGCAGAAAGTTGCAATGGTCGGCGATGGTATCAATGATGCTCCTGCTCTTACCCAAGCTGATATTGGTATAGCAATCGGTGCTGGAACGGACGTAGCTATCAAGTCAGCAGATATTATACTGGTAAAAAGCGACCCTCAAGACGTGGTAAAGGTCATCAACCTATCAAAGGCTACCTATCGCAAGATGCTACAAAACCTCGGTTGGGCTACGGGTTATAACGTATTCGCAATTCCACTGGCAGCTGGCGTTCTATATGGAGCAGGTATCGTTCTTGCTCCTGCTCTGGGAGCTGTACTTATGTCTGTTTCAACTGTTGTAGTAGCATTCAACGCTCAACTGCTCAGACGTGCAAAACTGTAAGTGTAGATAGTTTGATAGCTAGCTGGCAAACTGCTAACCAGTTATCAAACTACCTGACAGCTGGAATTGTTCAACGAGGTGTTTTAGCTTATAATCCTCTTGTGCATCAATAGCAGCTGTTTGAAATACGTCAACTATGCTGCACCAAATGGGAATTATCGAGCGCTTCGGCGCTCTTTTTCTTTGTCGCCAATCTGATAAGTTCGCTTATTTCGGGGTGTAAACATTTTTATTTGCGTCCAGCCTAAAATCGACAGGAAAAGCGATTTGTTTAAACCTTAATCTGTTTTCTTGTGATGTGAGCGGGTCTAAGAACTTTTGACTCGTGTCTTTTGCGAAGTCGAAAGCAAAGTTCAGAAACCGCTTATAGTCATCCTCAGCTTTCTGGTCAGCTTGTATAGCTGGTCATCAATATCATATGACCTAAGGGTTGAACCCTTAGGTCCTTAGATCCTAGCCAGTTCAGGCTCTATTTTGAGCGATGGATAAGACAGGTAATAAAGTGTAAAATAACACTAAGCACTAACTTGGGATACTAATGGAAACAGAACTACTTACTCAATTGGATGATTCAGAAAAAGAATGGTGGGGCGGAGTAATCAAAGACTTTCGCAGCCGACTTATTACAGAGCCGAAACTCTATGCGAATAACATACTTACAGAGTCTTGGACAAACGAAGAGGAGATGTTAAATAATCTCGACAGTGTAATAAAAAGTGCTCGTGACCAAATCTGGCAACTGTATTTAATAGATGAGGCTAAATTTCACGCAGAAGTACTGGCCTATCTCTTTATGGAGCGTGATTTGCCCAAAAGCATTTTAGAAAGCTTGGTCAGCCGTGATGTATTGTGTGCGATTGAAAACCAAGAGGACTTCACTAAAGAGCTCGGACGGTTAATGGGCTTATACGCTGGTCGAGTAATGCCATATGTATACGAACTCGCGCTAAGTACAACCCAGTCTCGCCGCTCTCGTGCCGGAAAGACCTTCGAACAGCTCGTTGAGTCACTTCTTGAGCATTTTGGCGTATCGTATAACAACCAAAGCTCGGTAGCGTCTACGCTATTTTCTAGCGCTGGATTAGGCAAAAAAGTTGATGCTATCGTTCCCGGAATTGCTCAGTACATATCCAATAGATCAAAGTGCGCTGTTGTAACGATGAAGACCACACTTCGAGAGCGATGGCAAGAGGTTGCCGAAGAATTGAGTAGAACTAATGTGCCACACATCTATCTTCTTACCGCTGACGAGAACGTCACTATAAATGTTATTGATACAATGAAGAACTACAATATAGCCCTAGTGGTGTATGGTAGCGAAAAAAATACCAAGTTTCAGGAAAATGAGAATGTTTATTCATTTACTGACTTTTTCACGAGAGAGATGAGGTTCATAATGGCCTATTGGGAGGGACGCTAGTACGTGTCATTCAAGTTTGTAGATTTATTTGCTGGAACAGGCGGTATACGCATTCCTTTTGACGAAATTGGAGGGGAGTGCGTTCTTAGTTCCGAATGGGACAAATCAGCACAAATTACATATCAGGCTAATTTCGGTGAAGCACCATTGGGTGACATTACTGCAATCAATGAAAATGATGTTCCCAAGCACAATATTATTATGGCTGGGTTCCCTTGCCAGCCTTTTTCTCATGCTGGGTTAAAAAAAGGGTTCAACGATACACGAGGGACACTATTCTTTGACATAGCCAGAATCATAAAGAAACACAAGCCGGAAATAGTCTTTCTGGAGAATGTTAAAGGATTTAAGGGGCATGACAGAGGGAGAACTTTCGAGACAATAAAAAATGTTCTTGATGAGTTAGGATATAACGTGTCAGCCCAAGTTTTAAGCGCAAAAGATTTTGGGGTACCGCAGAACAGGCAACGGTTCTACATGATTGGGCTTAAGCGTTCCAAGTATGGCAAGGATACTTTCTTTGAATTCCCAACCGCTCCTAAAATACCCACTAGAGTTGGGGATATATTAGAGAAAAAAGTAGATCCGAAATATACAATATCCGATAAATTATGGGCTGGCCATCAACGCCGGCGGAAGGAGCACGCCGAGAAAGGAAATGGTTTCGGTTATGGACTATTCGATGAAGATTCTGCCTATACCAACACCATCTCTGCGCGTTACTACAAAGATGGTTCTGAGGTTCTAATAAAGCAAAAGGGGAAGAATCCACGAAAGCTTACGCCTAGAGAGGCTGCACGGCTGCAAGGCTATCCGGAATCGTTCAAGATAGTCGTCAGCGACACACAAGCCTACAGGCAGTTCGGCAATGCAGTGGCCGTCCCAGTGATTCGAGAGATCGTAGGGCAGCTCAAGCCATTTATCGGTAAGATATAGTAGCTATTGGGGATTTGAGTACTTACACTCATACCTAAGGGAGTAACATTGGCGCATTAGAGGTTGCTAAATCAGTCCGCTAGTGACATATGGAACTTAGATTGCCCTACTAACTCACGGGAACTTGTTTTGGGAGCTCATTTCCAGACAGCCCTGCTAGAAGATTGTCGGCGGCGATGAGGCCGAGCTGGTGCCGAGTTTCGATACTCGCACTCCCAATGTGTGGCAGGATAACGCAGTTTGGAAGTGATAGGAGTGGACTATCTGTTTCGAGTGGTTCAGGGGTTGTGACGTCGAGTCCTGCTGCATATATTGTTTTGTTTGAAAGGGCATCGTACAGCGCGGTTTGATCGACGAGCCCACCTCGACTCGTATTCACAAACACGGCGCTAGGTTTCATCTTGCTGAATGATTCGGCATTAAACATTTCTTTTGTATCTGGTGCCAAAGGAGCATGGACCGTCACGAAATCGCTTTGCGACAACAGTACATCTAGATCGGCGTACCTAATGCCGAGTTCTTGCTCGATCTCTGGTTTTCTCGTTCTTGAAAAGTACATAACAGTACAGTTAAACCCCTTGAGCCGCTTGATAACGTCGACGGCTATCCTTCCTAGCCCCACAACACCAACAGTCGAGCCGTACAAGTCTACTCCGGTCATCCAGTAGGGCCTCCACGTTCCCCACGCTCCTGTTTTGACAGCATGCTCGGCCTCGCTCATGCGCCGTCCGGCACTTAGCATCAAGGCGATCGTTAGGTCGGCAACGCTACCATTGAGGGCGTCGGGTGTGTAGCCAACGGCAACCCCTCGCGTATGACATTCCGCAATATCAATGTGGTCGTAGCCTACCGACATCGTGCTCACAGCTTTGAGGTCATTGCCGGCTGCATCAAGCACTTCTTTATCGATAGCATCAGTGAGCATACACAAAATGCCGTTTTTGCCTTGGGCCCGTTTGACTAACTCGTCGTGCGGGATGGCCGAATCATCGCCCCACACATCGACCTCGCACGTTTCGGCGAGCTTTTGCATAACACTAGGTTCGAGCTGACGAGTAATGAGGATTTTATACATAACATCAACTATACATCACCTTGCTCAACACACTATAGAAGCGCTCAGGTGCTTTTCGGTTGAATCCCACAGTTAATTATGGCCATAGGGTTTATAGACTGTTAGAATAGTCAGTGATGCGGTGGCCGAGAATAGGCGGCAGTTCGCAAGACTGCAGACGATAGTGTTATGACTATCCCGCATCTCCACTTTACAATGACAGCACAAGAATATCTTGAAACGAAGCTCAAAAAGCTTAATCACCCGGCCGAGTCCGATAGGCTAGACGATACCGACGAGCTTGTCGAGGCAATTTTTTGTGCAGTACTGTCGAAGAAGTTTCGTAAATATTCGGCGAGTGAAGTCCTGAAGATGCACATCAAGAATGCCGTTCGTCTCAATGTAGAGAAGCGACAGCCGATTAATATCACATTTGTGCACGGTGCTTACAAACTATGGCGGCTCGAAGAAGCTCCCGAAGCTGACTGGGCAGAACTTTTCGCGCTCATGTATTACTCCAATTGGGTAAAGCCTATTTGCGACATATACGAGTCGGGCGTATGGTTCGATTTTTTTGTCGATGATTTGATCGTGCCTCACTTGGGTACCGCATCTGTGGATGACGTTCGTGCGTATCTTACAAGCTATCAGGAACTTATGGATTTTCTGCACTCATTTCAGCCACCCAACCTCCGCATGACGATAACAACCGTGGGCTCAAGATTTGCATCCGAAGAAGAGTTCGAACAGTCACTCGCAGGGAGTATTATGCTCAAACAACAGGAACTATCTAGTGGACTTCCACTGCTCACAGATACTGACAAAGCACGAGTAGAACTCAATACAAAGTCTACAGAAGCGCAGCTCGAGGATCCATCGTGGCGAGAAAAAGTTGCATTGATTGAAACAGCATATTCTAGGACAAAAGCAGCGCCAAGATACCACAAGGCCCCCGATAAAATACTTGCATTTACTAACTCTATTCCTGATGTGGCGATTGCAGTCGGGTCAACCAGAAGTTCAATTGCAAAATTTTGGGTCGCCGTAGGAGCACTGCGGCGTAAAGGTAACGACTTTAGCCAAGTGGTGCTCTCGCCCGACCAGCTTCAAAAAGCAGACTTTGCTTTTGAGAATGTGCAGATCGACAGGCTGCATGGAAAGAACTTTACGAAAATCCGGTGCATTCAGGAAGATTGATGGCCTAGCAAAACCCCACTTACACTAGGCCAAAAATGGCGATACATCCCCATCCTAATTGGTGTAGTGGGCAGAGTACAGTATCATAGTGGTAATGGATATTCGGAAGATAAAACGTGAAAGAGCGCGAAACCTCCTCATTGTATGTGCTCTTGTATTTGTGAGCTTGGGCTTGTTTGCCGTAAAAGGGGATGGAGAAAGCTCATCGAGGGAGGTGCAGAACAATCAAAGTGGCATGGCGCCACTGCTCGCGACGCTTGATGCGCCAATTGTTGACACAATGAATACCGCTAAGCCAAGAATTTATTTCTTCTGGGGAGACGGCTGTCCGTACAGTGACGATATGGCCAAGTTTTTTACGAGCATCAACCTAACACGCGGCCAGAAATACACGCTACAGTCGCTAGAAGTGTGGAATAATGATGATAATGACGAGCTTATGAAAGACATGGGTCTATCGCTGGGTGCAGATACCTCTGGAGTGCCGCTCTTAGTTGTCGGGGACAAGACATTCGATGGGTATACCGCGGACATGAACGACGATATTCTCGCTGCAATCGATAAGCTTTCTTTCGCTAGCGAGCCATACGATGTGTATACCACAGTTCGCCCAATCAGCCTAGATGACTAGATGCTTACGTAGTAATAAATTGTTGCCGATTTTGACACGATTAAACCCCTTATGCTACACTAATTTAAGATTGTAAAGTGTACAGCTAAGCTTAGTAAACATGAAAAGTGCATCGGTAAAAAAACAGATTCAGCGAAGTATTACCACTACGGCAGTAGCGGTGTTTTTCTTGACCGCCGTACTGCCAGCCATAAACCCATCTCGTTTTAGCGCCGAAGCTACAGTAGTTAGTATATCGTCGGCCAAGAACTTTCGAGATGCAGCGGACTCGAATAACGATCTCAAATCGGGTATGCTCTACCGTTCTGGGCAGCTGAATGCACTGAGTAAAAAAGACCGCGAGAAACTCGCGACTGCCCTTCGGGGTGGGGTTATTATCGACGTTCGGGACCTCGCAAGTCGCAGAAAGTCACCTGACAAGAACGTTGCTGGCGTACGTAACGTAAGTATCCCAATTGACGGTGTTCTTAACCAAACTCCTATGGTAACGGATGCTACTCGTCGTGCACAGGTCGGTAAGGCGCTTAAACTTGCGGCAAACTCGGACGGCCCAGTGCTTGTCCACTGCTTTGAGGGCAAGGATCGCACCGGCTGGGTTGTCTCCATGATACTGTACATTTCGGGGTCGAGTGACCAAGAAATAATGAAAGAGTACATGAAGAGCGCCAAGGCCTGGCCCGGTGGGGTCAAGCAGAGCTGGCTCACTGCCGGTCTCCGTGCGGCCGAGAAAAAGTATGGCTCGCGAACAAATTACCTAAAAAAGGGTGTCGGCCTAACCGATGGTGACATTCAGAAGATCCGAAAAAAGTTTAAGAGTGGGTCGACCACAGTCGATCCTGATACGGGTGGCAATAAACCTGACAAAAAGCCCAAGAAAAAGCCTCAGTCGAGCAAGTCGGGCAAATTTAGGATCGCGTCGTATAACGTTCTTGGTTCTAATCATGTTGCCGACGGCACAAGAGTTGGCCGTTGTGCGGCAGGCAGGGGCTGTACCGAGACTCGCGCTCAAAACGTAGAGAATGTTATCGAAGGTAAATCGGGCAGCGCAGCATACGATATTGTTGGTATGCAGGAAGTCCGCAACGATCAGTTGAATTACTTTAATAGAAACCTTGAAGACTACGCACATAGTAAGGTAAAAGATTCATCGGGCCAGACGATCTACTGGAACAAAGATAGATTTAAGCTCATAAAGAGCGGTGGTATACGGTATCCTTACTTCAACAACACTTGGGATACGGGTCCATGGGTGTTGCTTTTAGACAAAACAACCAACCAAAAATTTTATGTATTTAACCACCATCCTCCGGCGCACAACGGCAGCGATCACGGCAAGGCTGGCGGCGCACTGAAGCGAGAAAAATCTGCGCATATCGTGGCTAATTGGATCGACAAGACTTATGCAAAAGACAAGTTCCCGATTTTTGTCCTCGGAGACATGAATTCAAGAAACACATTTATGCCCGATGGCAAAGATGCCGTATACAAAAACGATCGAAGCCGACTTCCTTATTGCATCCTGACAAAATCAGGGATTATGCGATACAGTTTTGATGCATTAGCAAAGCGTACAGGCGCCTGTCCGCTCAAGAAGGGCGTTAAGGGCTTTAGTGTAGACTTTGTACTCGTCAGTAAAGGAGTGAAAGTGTACAAAACTGCGACGATGAACATTGCGCGTGCCTCGGACCACAAGCCTGTATTTGCGGATGTTAGTCTAGGCGCTGCCGATGACGATGGGGGCGGAACTGGCAATGGAAATGGTGACAACAAGCCGCCAACTGTCGAAATAACAACCCCAACAGACGGCACGACCATCGACAAGGGCGTCAGCCTTGCAGCTAAGGCAACCGACGATGGATCGGGTATCGAAAAAGTCGATTTCTATCGTGACGATAAGCGTATCGTTACAGACCGTACCGCTCCATACATCAAAAAGTGGAATACCAAAACGCTGCCAAATACACCTGCAGGTAAGAAAATTGAAGTCTACGCAATCGCGTATGACAAAGCGGGCAACGAGACAAAGAGCAGCCCAATAAAAGTTGTCATTGATCATCGAGCTACTCCATCGCAAAAAAAGGTTAGTCTTGCACAGAACGGCAAAACTATATCTGTGATGTTGTCGGGCTCGTGTAGCAAGAATCTTACTGCTGCATCGACTGCAACCAGCCCTGCAGCACTAAAAGGTAAAAATATCGTTGCGGGCCTAAGCTTCAATGCCCAGTGTATTGCCAAGGGTGATGGCGCAAACGTAGAGATAGATCTTGGCGGAAGGTACAATCACAGCATATTGCGCGCATACAAGGAAAAGGGCGGACAAATCGAAGATGCGACAGGCGCAATTACGGTTGCCGATAGGGCGACCTCATCTGGCGATCGTGCGACGTATCTTGTGTACTCGATCGTGGACGGCGGTAAGTTTGATAGTGATGGCGCAAAGAACGCTGCGGTACAAGATCCGCTCTTTGTTACCCATGGTGATGCCGTGACTACTACACCAGTTACACCCACGGAACCAACAAAACCTACCGACAATGAAGACACTGATGATGCGTCTTCTACGTCGGGGCCGGTCGTAACTACCCCGAGTAAAAACGGCAATGTTACGGTAACGACTACAGATGGACACTCCGTTACCACTAATGCTGATGGCACTATCGTATCGGGCAAGGGTAAGGGCGTATTGCCCAACACAGGAACATCTGCGGTTATTTTGGGCGCTGCTGCGCTGGCAACGGTTATGGGCTGGCTGTTTGTACGTAATCGTCGTAGAGCGGCCATACAGTCGGTTCGGGCCGTCGACCCGCTCGATTATTCGCTAAATGAGATGGTCCAGTCTCAACAAAACGAGGCAAATATGGTACCCTCTAAAGGCGAAGATACAGAGCGGTAAGCTCAATTGGGCGCGTTGGCGGAGCGGTTACGCGGAGGTCTGCAAAACCTTTTAGACGAGTTCGACTCTCGTACGTGCCTCCAGTAGTATTGAGCAAGAAAGCCCTCGTGGCTTTCTTTTTATGTACCCGATATGCGTGGCGGTATTTTGGGACTCTAGAAAAATGCGTATAATGCTAGGTAGATAAATAAGGGAGTGTATATGAAGCTATCGAATAAGGTAATTGCACTGGGGGTAGTTGGATTTCTGATACTCGCAATTGGCGGTTGGGCTGCGGGCAGCTATAACAGTCTCGTTGGTTTACGTAACGGCGTAGATAACTCTGTCGGCAAGCTCGATAGCGCCTACCAGCGCCGATTTGATCTTGTGCCGCAGCTTGTCGAAGTCGCAAAGGGCGCACAGCTCCAAGAGCAGAAAGTTTTCGGTGATATTGCTGAGGCTCGTACGCGTTATAGTGGTGCGAGTACCCCAGAGCAGCGAGTGGCCGCCGCTGGGCAGTACGAGAGCGCGCTCAGTCGACTACTTGTGATTATGGAAAATTACCCAGACCTCAAGAGTAACCAAACGCTCAATAATCTCATGGTGCAGCTTGAGGGCACAGAAAATAGGATCAAAGTCGAACGCGATAACTACTCAAATGCGGTGACAGTGTACAACACTAACATTCAGCGCGTGCCACGGTCTATAATCGCGGCGCTTTTCGGCTTCGATAAAAAAGAAGTCTACAAAGCAACCGCCGGTGCAGATGTCGCCCCTAAGGTTGATTTTACTACTCCGACCCAACAAACAGCTCCTGCACAGTAGGCCACTCTGGTGTATACCCTGAAGCGTAGTCATCAATACGGCGCACTGATCGTGGTAGTGATAGTAGTCGCATTTCTTGCACCGCGAGTTTCGGCCGAAACAACGGTTCCCCCCAAGCCCACCAATTGTCCAGTGCAAGATCAGGCGCAGGTGCTTGATGCGGCTGCCGAATCACGGCTATGCAAAACGCTACTCGGCTACGAGAAGAAAACGGGCAATCAGCTAGCCGTCCTGACCGTCCGGACACTAGATGGAGCCGAAATTACCGACTATGCTAACACAGTGGCTCGAGCATGGGGCGTAGGCAACAAAGACGCGAACAACGGCGTGCTATTTGTTGCGGCTATCGATGATAGCAAGATGCGTATCGAAGTCGGCCGAGGGCTCGAGCCTATGCTTACCGACTTGCAGTCTAATCAAATCATACGTACCAAGATTCGGCCATACTTTCAAAAGGGCTCCTACGCAGTGGGCATTCAGACCGGCGTAGAAAGCATGATTAGTGTTATTGGTGGCGAACGACTCAGCGAGCCATCACGTTCAAGCGATAACGATCTAGGCTCGCTGGCAATTTTCGCGCTACAGTTTGCGTTTATTCCATTTATTTATCTTGCTTCATTTCTTGGCCGCAGTAAAAGCTGGTGGGCTGGTGGTGTGATTGGTGCGCTGCCGGGTATCGTTGTGGCCTTTTATTATCTCATCGGGGGCTTGGTAGCATTGGTAGTCGGTGTTGCGTTAGGGCTATTGCTTGATTTCATACTATCTAAAAACTATCAGGCCAGAGCTAGCGGCGGCGATGATACGACATGGTGGGGAAGCGGCGGTGGATTCTCTGGTGGCTCCTCGGGAGATGGTGGCTGGGGTGGTTTTGGTGGCGGAGATTTCGGCGGTGGCGGCGCCTCGGGCGACTGGTAGGTGTCAGGTGGTTCATTCAATTCATTTTTTGCAGAGTTGTTTGCTAAAATAATGTTAGCTTGGTGCAGGGGCGAGTGGCGGAATTGGTATACGCGGCGGACTTAAAATCCGCTGGCTGAATAAGCCTTGAGGGTTCGAGTCCCTCCTCGCCCACCACAAGCGGAACAAAATCGGAATTGCGGCGCATATGCGTCGTTTTTTTGGTCGCGTAGTAGCTCCGGAGTACAAGAATACATGTCTTGAAGCAGGGTAAGGCCAACGAACCGGTCTTGCCCTGCGGTGTCTTTTTCGTTCGAGGGCAAAAAATTTTGGTATACTGACACTATGAGTAGTCCTGCGTGCCCATTTTGTCTAGACGATGAGCGTATTGTTCGAGAAAATGAGCTTGCGAAAGTAATCCTTAGTAATCCACGAAAAACCGCTGGACACATGTTGGTTATACCAAAACGACACATTGAACAACCATGGGAATTATCTAGCGAGGAGCTTTCGGCTGTCTTTGAGCTCATTTTCGCAGTACAGAAAAAAGTTATCGGCATCCTTGGCGATGGTTGCGATATCCGGCAAAATTACCGTCCTTTCATGTCACAGAGTCGCCTCAAGGTAGACCACGTACACTTCCATGTTATCCCTCGGTCTTTCGAGGGCTACATATACCAAGTGAGTGAAAAATATGAGACTGATTTGTTCACCGAGCTTGGGCAGGATGAGCAGCAACAAGTAATGGAATTGGTCAAAGGGTAGTGACGAATGGTGGGTAAATTCGCGCAGTTATGCTTGGCAGCTGGACTAAGCTATCTCGTGCATATGTCGGCAAAATCTCTGGTCTATCACTGGGAACACGTGCCAGCAGAGGTTCCGAGCTGGTTCGTTGCCTTTAGTCACTGGTGTCCGTGGCTGCTTTTTATATGGCTTGCAATCGTAATTTTTCGTACCTAGCGAGATATCGGGTACCACCTAGAGGCCGATCGATTCGTAAGGTATAATAACTCTAATGAAATACTATGTGACTACATCGATACCGTATGTTAATGGCGAACCACACCTAGGCCACGCCATGGAATTTGTAATGGCAGATGTACTCGCTCGAGCTGCTCGTTCAAGGGGTGATGAGACACTGTTTAGTACGGGCACCGATGAGCATGGTGGCAAAATTGCCGAAAAGGCTGCAGAGCTACAGATTACCCCAAAGGAGCTCAGTGATCAGATGTCGCAGAAGTTCCGTGATTTGATCGATGCGCTCGATGTACAACCAGACAGGTTTATACGAACGACTGATAAAGGGCACGGACAGCGGTCTCAGCTTGTCTGGAAGGCACTCGAGAAAGATCTTTACAAAAACAAATATGTTGGGTGGTACTGTACGGGCGACGAAGAGTTCTTTACCGAAACACAAGTTAAGGAGAATAAAGGCATCTGCCCAGACCATAATCGTCCATACGAAAAAGTTGAAGAAGAAAATTACTTCTTCCGACTTAGTAACTATGCCGACAAAATTAAAGAGGCAATTACGAGTAATGCATTCGAGATTGTCCCGCAGAGCCGTCGCAACGAAATTTTGTCACTAATCGATAGCGGACTTGATGATATCAGCGTGTCCCGCCCAGTACATAAAATTGACTGGGGCATACCAGTACCTGGGGACAAGACGCAGGTAATGTATGTGTGGTTCGAGGCGCTACTCAATTACATCACCGTGATCGGCTATCCAGAGCATGAGGACTTTACCAAGTTCTGGCCAGCCGACGTACAGGTGATCGGTAAGGGTATATTGCGCTTTCATGCAGCTATTTGGCCGGGTATTTTACTGGGTCTCGGCTTGCCGCTTGCGGAGAAATTGTACGTTCACGGCTATGTAACGGTCGACGGCAAAAAAATGAGCAAATCGCTCGGTAACTCAGTTAGCCCGCATATGATTATTGATACATACGGGGTTGATGCATTTCGCTACTACTTCCTGCGGCACGTACCAAGCTATGACGACGGCGATTTTAGCTGGAATGCGATTGAAGCTGCTTACAATAACGAACTAGCCAACGAGCTGGGTAATGCTGTGCAGCGGACCGCGGCAATGATCGTCAAGTACCAGAACGGTATTATCGGTGACGTGCCAGAGTTTAGTCACGATATGGGTGCGTACTATGACGCTATCGATGATTGCAAGTTCGACCGAGCGCTCGAAAGTGTTTGGGGGCAGGTTCGTGGCCTCAATCAACTTATCGACACCTCTAAGCCATGGCAAATTGCTAAGGAAGGTGACGCAGACCATCTACGCGAAGTTTTGGCTGGCTTGGTAGCGGATCTACTGGGGATTGCTGAAATGTTAGAACCGTTCTTGCCTTCCACTGCCACAAAGATACGTGGCATATTTGAAACCGGCCTTATACGCCCACTCGATGACACACTCTTCCCAAGACTAGAAGAGACGGCCAAATAGCTCTCATGCAGCTGATCGATACGCATTGCCATATCCACGAACTAGTCAAAGATCTAACACCGGTACATGCAACGTGGTTTGCAGATGGCGTACACAGGACGCCCGAGCAGGTAATTGCCGCTGCCCAGGCGCAGGGTGTGGCGGGCATGATTTGCATCGGCACTAGTCTGGTAGATAGTCAACTCGCTGTGTCTTTTGCAGAGCAGCACCAAGGCATTTGGGCCACCGTTGCGATACACCCGCACGAGACATCTAAGCACAATCTGACCGAAGTAAAAAACGCCCTTACCCCACTTCTAAGGGTTAAACCCTTAGAAAGTAAAATTGTGGGGATTGGTGAGTGTGGGCTGGACTACTATTATGGACACAGTGCTAGGTCCGACCAGATTGCTTTCCTGCGTACGCACCTCGAACTAGCGCTGCAATTCAACCTGCCACTGAGCTTCCACGTACGAGGAGTCTCGGATGACTCTACTAAAGATGCTTTCCGGGACTTTTGGCCAATTTTTGATGAGTATAATGCTAAGAAGCCTCTTCGTGGCGTGCTTCATAGTTTTACAGACACACAAGAAAATATGCGGGAGGCTATCGACAGGGGTTTGTATATCGGTGTGAATGGTATTGCTACGTTTGCAAAATCTG
The DNA here is from genome assembly GCA_018062785.1 of Candidatus Saccharimonadota bacterium. GTDB lineage: Bacteria > Patescibacteriota > Saccharimonadia > Saccharimonadales > UBA4665 > JAGXIT01. The sequence continues at coordinate 1,480 of JAGORO010000017.1, read as the reverse complement.
AGGAGCAGCGTACAATGTACCGTGCTATACCAACAGAGTCGCTGGTGCTCGAAACAGACGCACCGTTCTTGACTCCAGCGCCTTTTCGTGGTAAAATCTGTGAGCCGAAGCACGTAGCAAACACGCTCGTATTTTTGGCTGACCTTCGTGGGCAATCCCAAGAAGCGATCGCTAAGGCGACCAGCGAGAATGCACAGCAGCTATTCGGTATTGAGGCAAAAGACTTATGAGCAGTTTTAATCCATTTTTTCAATCTTCTACATCTCTTTCTCCAGAGGTTATTCGAAGCGTGCCCAAAATTAGCGCCGAAGATGTCAGAGCCTGTGATGAGCGTTGGCCTATTCGCCACTTGGCCGAAGAAGCCGTCTACGGGCAGTTTGTGCGTGACTATCCTATCCCTACTGTTCAGGTCGAACCAAACGTATCGCCACAGCCTGCTATCGAAGTACCGATCGATGCATTCGATTCACCTGCTTTCGGTACAGGCAGTGAAGACATTGCACCGGTAACTGACATTGACTGGGCTCGTAAAAAGGTCCAAGACGCCATGACTGGCAGTGTGGGTGCGCCTCGTTTTAATGACGAAGATTTTCTAAACGCATCGGGACTATAATGACGATTATCGGTAAAATATTTGGGTCTATTCTGCCCAAAAATACCGAGCAAGTACGAGCCGAAGCGTACCGCGAGGCAATCCGTGAAGAGGCCAAGATGGGCGCGAAGGTGTTTGGACCGGTGCCGCCAAATGGTCGCCGTGAGTTCTTCTGTCTAGATGAGCATACGTGGGTATGGCACGAAGAATGGACCGAAAATGGTGCAACAAAATCGGTCACAACTCGGTATGATGTAACGCCAAATGGCATTTTTAAGGCACAAGACGATCAGCCGTATCGTCGACTCGAGCGTGAAGAGGCCGAGCGACTACTGGTGGCTGTGCAGCAATACAATAAGCTCATAGACGAGGAGCTTGCGCCAATTCTAGCGGCAAGTCGATAGTAACCAATGGTGTATCTTGATCATGCTGCTGCGACCCCAGTAAGTACCGATGTTTTAGCGGCGATGCTACCGTACTACAGTGAAAAGTTTTATAACCCGTCGGCAACGTATCTACTCGGCCGAGAGGCGCGCGCCGATCTCGAAAGTGCGCGAAAAAAAGTGGCGGGGGTTTTGGGGGTGAAGCCTTCCGAAATCATATTCACAGCGGGAGGCACGGAGGCCAACAATCTGGCTGTGCAGGGGATTTTGCGACACCCTGCCCTTGCAAACGATAATTGCTCCGTTGCGGTTAGTGGTATCGAGCATGATTCGGTGTTAAAGACAACACAATTATTTAATTGCTCCGTTGCGCTTACAACAGAGAAGGGCAGAGTAGACCTCGAGGATCTTAGGCAAAAAATTACCGATCAAACAGTGCTCGTGAGCGTTATGTATGCCAATAATGAGGTTGGTACTGTGCAGCCAATTCGCCAGATCGCTACAC
>JAGORO010000016.1 GCA_018062785.1 Candidatus Saccharimonadota bacterium | reverse complement strand
GACGTCGTTAGAGGGTATAATGCGTATGTTCGGCGACACGATCGTCGGTATAGGGGTGTAGCTCAATTGGTAGAGTAGCGGTCTCCAAAACCGTTGGTTGCAGGTTCAAGTCCTGTCACCCCTGCCAAATAAAAAGATCTAGAAATAGATCTTTTTATTTGCAAACCAAACAGGTGGGCTTTCATCAAATAGAAAAAGGCCCTATGGCCTCTTTCTATTTCGTGCGCGCAAATAAATAAGGAGGGCCAGCCCTCCTTATAATCGTGAAATAAATTCACAATTACTCTCCTCCCAGAATTTGCTCTCGCAAATTGGTGGGCTTTCACCAAATAGAAAAAGGCCCTATGGCCTCTTTCTATTTCGTGCGCGCCCACCCGCGGCGGGTGAGGGCAACATCCCTTATGTTTGTTTGGTTGATGTTTGTTTCAAGCGCCGCTATTGAGCGCACGAACTAGCCTTATGATACCGCTTATTCTAAAGAAGTCAAGAACTCTCTGATTTCATCGAGCGGCTTAATCTGTTTGTAGGTTTTTTCGTTGTCGGCTTCGCTCAATTCGCTCCGGGTAAGGCCATTATAGCCGTCGGGGCAAAAGATACAGTCCCAGCCAAATCGCTCAATCCCAGAAGAATGCTGAGCAATTGTGCCTTTCAGAGAGCCGCGAAATAACCGCATCGTCTGGCCATCATAGTAGGCAAACACGCTCCACGCTATTGCCTGACGCGACGCCAGGCCATCACCCATGCGACAAATCTTTTCAAAACCGTTATCTTGCTCGACAAAAAACTTGATGAATGCCCCCGGCAACCCATCAAGCTCCGTGTAGCCCATGGCAACATCTTCGACGAGCACGGGCTTGCTAAGGGCTGCATAAGCCTGCTTGGCCTTGTAACTTGCGATGTGTTCGAGGTCAGTCGACTGAATCTCTTCCAGTTCCACGCCCTGATGCTCCAGTTCCAGCCCAAGAAAACGGCTCAAATACTCAGCTTTCTTAGCATTTCCTGTCACAAAAACCGGCAATGTACTCATAGTTGCTCCTCGGCGAGATACTTAAACGATTGTTCAAAAATCTCAAAAATTACATTTGGCGGCTGAGCATGCAGCCTTTGCACCATTTTTTTATGCTGACGATCTCGCCAGCCTTGCAAGTCAGCGGGATCTCTAATTTGTCGCTTTCCCCTGAGGTGATTGCCGTCATCGTGATGGTGCGTCCAAGTCGCACATGCCTTATCGAGCACATATACGGTCGCTGCCTCTGGAGTGTCGAGTCGTTCATAGCCCGATAACAATGCCACAAGCTCAGGATATGCCTCGAATGCGCCATTGAATTCAGACATTGCCCCTTGCTCTCGTTCATGTTTGGACTGCAGAGCTTGCTCATCCATATGTAAGGTATCTTCGTCACCGGTAAAAATTTCTAACAGATCATGCACGAGCGCCATCTTTATTACCTTGTTTATATCGAGATCTGGGCAATACTTCGAACACACATCGAAGCAAACTAATGCTAGCGAAAAGCTATGGTGCGAATCGGTTTCGTTTCGACCCCCAGGTAGCAATGTTGCGCGGTCAATCGAACCCATAGCTCCGAGTAAATCAGCCAACTGCACGATCTGCGCGATTGACACTGGCTGCGTACCATGGCTAGAAATGGTACGCATCTCTGGGCATTTGTGGGGTTGAGCGCGGCAATAGGCTGCCCATTTATCGTTTTCATCGGGGATAGTTACGGAATCGATGTAGCAACCCTTTTTAAACCCACCTTTTTTAGCAAATTTTGCCTGCTGGATATTGTGAAGTTCTTTGGCGGTCACTCCCATGCATCTACGTGCATCGTCCAAGACTTGCTGCACATCGGCGAGTTCTTCCAGTAGCTCTTCTTTAGAAATTGCCTCATTAACTTCTGCGGCTTCTTCGAGTAGTTTTTTTCGCAGGACATCAATTAGTTTTTTGCCTGTTAGCTTATGTCCATGAACTGTATGGCCGCATTCTTCGTGCCATCGCCAGATATTGTCTCGAACCAGTTTGTCGTATTTAAAAGTTGGCATCGCTACAACAGCTCCAGGAATTGCCGCTCAGTAATAATTTTTGTACCGTAGCTTTCGGCTTTTTTGAGCTTACTAGCCCCGACCTTACCGCCCGCGACGAGATACGTGGTATCTTTGCCGACCGAGCTCTGAAATGTACCGCCCAGCGCGCGGATACGTTCGGCTGCCTCGTCACGGCCCATGGATTCTAAGGTGCCCGTCACCACAAAGTTTTGGCCAGTCAGCTTACCACTTTTCGCCTCATAGTACGGTTCCACCCCTGTGGCTTTCATCTTGGTTAGCAGCGCGAGGTTGTCCTCGTCGGCAAACCAAGCGGCGACACTTTCGGCCACAACCTCGCCAACACCGTCGACAGCTCTAAGCCCATCGATGGTGGCTTGTGCGAGCGACTCGAGTGACCCAAAGGCTTTCACAAGGTCGATTGCTGTCTGGATGCCAACATGGCGAATACCTAGACCAAACACAAATCGCTCGAGCTCAGGCTGTTTTTTGGCAGCAACACCATCGAGTAGCTTTTGTGCAGAAACATCTGCGAACCTATCTAGGCTAAGCAGCTGTTCCTTAGTTAGCATATAGATATCCGCCAGATCACTTACGAGCCCAGCATCGACAAGAGCGGCGACATTTTTCTCCCCCAAGGTATCAATGTCTAGCGCACCCTTAGAGGCAAAATGCTGCAGAGTACGCTTGAGAATGAGTGGGCCGGTCAGTCCCTTTACGCGGTAGACGGCCTCTCCCTCGGGACGTTCAAATTCTAGCTCAGGGTATTGCCGAGCAAGCTCGTCTTCGTAGGCAATTGGTTGAGTGCCCTTGGGCCTAAGGTCGAGCAACACTGATTCGACCTGAGGTATGATGTCGCCGGCCTTAAAGATGATAACCGTATCGCCACGGCGAACATCGAGTCGAGCAATCTCGTCGGCATTGTGTAACGAAGCGTGCTGTACAGTGGTGCCGGCGACCTGTACAGGGTCGAATACTGCCACGGGCGTCGCTGCGCCAGTTCGACCAATCGAAATGACAATATCCTTCACAATGGTGGTTGCCTGCTCGGCGGCGTATTTATAGGCCACGGCACCGCGAGGTGTTTTGCCGACAACGCCGAGGTTTGCGTAGCGTTCACGATCATTCACCTTAATGACGAGTCCGTCTGTGTTGAAGGGCAGGTCGTGACGTTTGTGTTCCCAGGTGTCGACAAACGACATGACGTCGTCGAGGCCAATAACGACCGATGCGTGCCTGCTAGCGGTGATGCCTAGGGCAAGCATGGCATCATACGCGTAACGGTAGGTTGGTACATCTGAAGCGTTGTTGCGCAAAATATCGTACCCACGAAAGCTCAAAGGCCGTTCGGCTACCAATCGTGGGTCGAGCTGACGAATCGTGCCGGCTGCAAGGTTGCGAGGATTGGCAAACTCAGGTTTGCCCGCAGCTTTTTGCCGGTCGTTAAGAGCTGCAAATACTGCTTTAGTCATAATGATTTCGCCTCGGATTTCTGTCCGCCCCTGTAAAAAAATTCCAAATTTCGCCTCATTTCGCAAACGAAGTGGCACATCGGTGATAGTGCGCACGTTGGCAGTGACGTCTTCGCCAGTGATACTATCGCCTCGAGTGATAGCACTCACCAGCAAGCCGTCTTCGTAAATCAGTGCGCAGGCTAGGCCATCCATTTTGATATCACAAAAAAATTCGTGCTGTGCACCCGGGAGAAGTTTGTCGGTTCGCTTAACCCATGTCTCTACTTCATCTTGATTAAAGACGTCTTGTAGGCTCATCATGCGTGACTGGTGACGGATTTTCGAGAACTTGTCGAGTGCAATACCAGCTACTCGCTGCGTTGGACTATCTGGGGTAATAAACTCTGGGTACTGTTCCTCCAGTTGCGAAAGTTCATGTTTGAGGCTATCGGCGGCAGCTTCGCTCATCGTCGACTCGTCCAAAACATGGTAGTGGTAACGGTAATCATTGATGAGTTGCCGTAACTTGTCGATGCGTTCGGCGGCTTGGCTCTTAGGGTTCACGAATCATCTCCCTGTACAGTACGTAGAAGTAGGCGTGCGTCACGGCAAACGCGCCACAGGTTAGCGCAAAGAAGATCCACGGAGCTACTGCAGGCACAAACAGCACAAAGGGCGCAATCGCCAAAGCGAGCAGGACTATAAGTGCCACCGGCAAAAACAGCACTTTGCGCCAAATCACCAGCCTGCGGCTAGACACGATCTGCTTGGCGTCACCGAGCGCCCGCAGTGGCGTCATTCTGGGCAGGGTAACAATGTAAGGAGTAAACATCGAATGGGTTATCATACGCAACGACCAAAAGCCCAATGCTGCAAAAATTAGGAATGCAACGCATTTTTCTAGGGAAGTCACGACAATACTGTTGGCCGTAACAAGGTCGTACAAGTACGCTCCGATCGTCAGTGGCAGTAGCTGAATGCTGATGATGGCAATCGAGAGCACGAAGGGAATCAGCGGCGTCATTCCGGAGTAAAAGCTTTGTTTGGTTGTGAAAGAACGGCCCTGCCTAGCCTCGCGCAGCCCCCAGATTAATGCCAAGCTACAGATAATTAGTAGGAGCGACTGGTACAGGCCGGCCGTTTGGCTTGTACCCGTAGAATTATTGCTAAACAAAAAGAAGACCTGCATAAATAGGCTGTTCGCACCGTTTTTACCCTGAAATACTTCATTCAGTGCCTGTCGTGCTTGGGAAAAATCGCTACCAATCGAAAAGCCAACGACCAATACCAGAAGGCCCACTCCGTATACCGTTACGATACCGACGAACGATCGCCATTGCGCAAGCATGAGCTTTGTCGCCTCCAGAAATAGTATCCTCGCCGGAGGGAGTTTGCGGTACGTAGGCTTTGGTTGGCTGCCTCGGAATTTTTTGGGCAAGAAACGAGCGTAGCTAGACGGTGCGAGTTGTCGTTTTTGGCCAACGGTTTTAGTCTGTGTGTTCTGCTGTTTTTTGAGCGTAGCAGTGGGTGTCCGACGCTTTGGCTTTGCCATAGTTCCCCCTCATGGATTCATACATAAGTATACGACAGATATGCTACTGTCGGCTAGCCTAAATGCAGAGATGTAGCGGTTCTGGTATAGTAAACGTAAGTAGTATGAGGCTAGTAAAAATTCCGGTTCAGGCGCCAAAGAAGCGCAGTAAATATCGTGGCGGTATTGCTACTGTAGTGATTGCGTGTCTCCTTGTAGCCGTCGTAGTACAGCTACTGCGGCCATTGCCGGCAGCGCGTATTCGGCTTACGCCTGCCAGCTCGGTCGTTGAACAGGCGAAACCAGTCGAGCTTGCGTGGCCTAACGACCCCAATATGCAAGCGGCGATTGGCGCAGAGGGATATGGTGTACTCGCAACATCCGGAAGCCAAAAGCCCGTTGCCACAGCAAGTATCGCAAAAGTTATTACCGCACTTTGCGTATTGCAAAAATATCCACTAAAACAGGGAGAAGAAGGCCCAACTATACGGCTGACCGAGGCGGACTATGCGCTCTACCAAACACATGTGGCGCAAGGCGGCTCAAATGTACCCGTATACATCGGCCAAGAGATGTCGCTCTATCAGGCTATTCAAGCGCTGATGATACCGTCGGCAAATAACATTGCTGATTCGTTGGCGGTTTGGGCATTTGGAAGCCAAGAGGAGTATAAAGAGTATGCCTCAAATTTTGTGGCCAACTTAGGCATGAAGTCGACCACTATCGGCAACGATGCTAGTGGCTTCGATGTCGATACAAGGAGCACGGCGCGAGATCTTATCCTACTAGGTCTTGCCGCCAGCAAAAAACCCGTTCTTATGGAGATTGCGAGCCAAAAAAGCGCCAGCTTCCCTGGGCTCATGCAAGTCGCGAATTATAATCAGGCACTGGGCAAAGAAGGTATCGTAGGTCTTAAGACCGGCAATAATATTGAGAATCCCGGAGGATTGTTGTTTGCGCAAGAGAAAGTAGTAGCTGGCAAAAAAATGAAAATCATCGGTGTGGTGCTTGGTGCGCGTGACTTGCCGGAGGCGCTCGGCTATTCCGTACGCTTAGCAGCGACTACGCCCTCCGCGTTCAATCCGTTTACAGTACACAACACGGTAGTTGGTACAATAGAAACAGAATGGGGAGGGCGCTCTCGGCTACAAACGGTCGGAAAGCGACAAATGATTCATTTTTCTGGGAGCCCTGTCGTCAGAAAAGATGACCTTCGTACGCTCTATTCCGTTACTACAACTATGGACGCCGGCAGGTTGCTGTACCGCTCGGGTGCAAAGGAAATCGGTGTCAATCTTAAGCCTTCGCAAACAATCGCCGACCCGAGTATCTGGTGGCGATTAACTCGTTTGCGATAGACTTGCCTCGCTGCGACAGAACGGTATACTACACACTACAATGCTTGCAGCACCATTTTTTCGGTCAAACAGAAACAAACTCCGAAAGAGTTTGGACGGCGCGTGCGCTGTTGTAGCCGGCAACGGCTCGGTGCAGCGTAAAAGTGACACTACTTTTTCGTTCGCGCAAGACGGCAACTTTTGGTATCTGACTGGGGTCAACGAGCCTGACTGTGTGCTTTTTTTGGGCGCAACCGAGGCCGATGACTTCCTGATTACCCCAGACAAAACTGCCACTCAAGAAGCCTTCGATGGGATTGTTGATCACGAAAAAATCTGCACAGCTAGTGGTATTGGCCGCTGCTATACAGCGAGAGAAGGCTGGAAGAGAGTAGAGCGCTTGCTCGGCACGCAAACCACACTCTACACACTGCCTGGGCGTCCTGCATACGACGTAGGTCATGGAATGTACCGAAATCCAGCACCGACAGCTGTTGCGCGCAAACTCAAACGAAGGCTTCCGAACTTGACGCAGCGGGATATCCGGCCGCATATTGCTAGCCTTCGAGCGATAAAATCATCAGCCGAAATTAGGTGTATTCAGAAGGCAATCGATACCACAACGGAAGGTCTCGAGGTGGTGCGGCAAAAACTCGAGCAGCACCGCTACAACACCGAAGCGGAAATCGAGGCGGAACTCACCTACCTATTTCGAACTAGGGGCGCGAGCGGTCACGCCTACCAGCCCATTGTTGCTGGTGGCAAAAATAGCACGGTACTTCACTATGTGCAAAATGATAGTCGACTTGCCTCAGGAACGCTACTCGTCTTAGATGTTGGGGCAGAGTACTCACAGTACTGCGCCGACATAACTCGCACACTGCCAATCGGCAACCGTACAGAACGCCAAGCGTCAGTCTACGATGCTGTGCTGCGTATCCAAGTCGCGGCGATCGAGTTGCTACGGCCCGGACTTAGCTTCCGAGAGTTCGAGGAGAGCGTGCGACAAAACATGGCATCTGAGCTCGCAGCACTAGGCCTAGTAAAGGATAAAAATGACCATGCCAGTGTTGCCCAGTACTATCCTCATGCAACCACACATTTCCTCGGTCTTGATGTGCATGATGTAGGTAACTACAATGAGCCTATGCGCCCTGGTATGATCATCACCTGTGAACCAGGTATTTACATACCAGAGGAAGGTATCGGAGTGCGTATCGAGGACGATATACTCATCACTAAGGATGGACACCAGAATCTTTCAGCTGCTTGCCCCAAATAGGCTGGTTCTATTATACTTATGGTCAAATGACAAACATTGAACAGGGATTTTTGTATCGGTTTAGCATTCGTTGGATCGTTTGTTCGCTTGGTTTATGGATTGCAGCCGGTCTTTTCAACGACAAAATAACCTACGATAGCCGAGTGAGTGTGGTTCTGATATCTGGGTTTTTGTTGGCGCTCATGAATGCTGTCCTAAAGCCAATACTTGTCGTAGCGGCGCTACCCGCATTACTGCTAACTCTCGGCCTATTCATGTTGATTATAAATGGAGCCACTGTGTATCTAGTAAGCAAACTATATACACCCCTGCATATCACGAGCTTTACGATGGCTGTTGTGACAGGGTTAATAATTGGCTTGGTAAACTATCTAGTAACAGCTATACTGGAAAGACCATGAGTGGATATTACATTGTTTCAATTATAGCTATGGTCATTATGACTATTCTCATTCTGATCGACCCAAGAGGGGCATCACTGGGTGCAGGCATCGGAAGTAGCGGCGACGTTAACACCGAGCGTCGCGGAACTGACAAAACTCTTTTTCAAATTAACGTTTTTTGTGCGCTAGTCTTCGCACTATCTTTGCTCGCGGGCATCATAACCGCATAGGGGGGCAACTTGGCTTTTCTAGAGAAGACAACACAGTTTCGATTGAAGCGTTTTTTTCGGCGCAGACGACGTGCCGTGGAAAATGCCGTCGAAGACATCGATGAAAGTTTTGAGCGGAATTTACTAAATCGCTTCGGTAATGTTCTAGGCGTGTCTAGGTTTGTGATGGGCTGGATACTTCTTGTTGGATTAGTTGCCACGCTAGGTATCATTCAAAATGCTTCATTGGCAAAGCTCTACCAGAAGGAGCTTCCTGTGGCGGGCGGTGTATACAACGAGGGCTTAGTCGGCTCATTTAGCACCGCAAACCCGCTATTTGCAAGTAGCACCGTCGATACGGCGGTGTCACGACTGGTGTTCTCGGGGCTGATGAAGTACGACACCCAAAATCAGCTCGTCACCGACCTAGCCAAGAAGCTAGCTATTGACGAAGCGGGTAAAAACTATACAGTTACGCTTCGCGATGACCTTAACTGGCAAGATGGCGAACCACTAACGAGTGATGACGTTGTTTTTACCTATTCGCTCATACAAAACCCCGACGTAAACTCACCTCTTAGAATGAGCTGGCAGGGGATTACTATCACCAAGGTCGACGCAAAGACCGTCCGCTTTACGTTACCAGGAACACTTGCTACATTCAAACACAGCCTGACAACAGGAATCTTGCCAAAGCACATTCTAAAAAACGTAGCCGCCAGCGAGTTGCGTGCCAGTAGCTTTAACACGACCGACCCCATTGGCTCTGGGCCATATGCATGGGTTGGGGTCGATCTGCGTGATGCTGCATCCGAAAAGGAGACTGGCGTCATCGCTCTGACGCCAAACGAATACTACTACGGTACGGCGCCCGGCTTTGACCGTTTCCTCATGCATACCTACAACACCGAGAGCGCCCTTACTCGAGCCTACGAAGGTAATGAAGTACAGGCAGCCTCTGGACTAACCAAGACACCAGACTCTTTCATGCAGGTTCGGGGCGAGAATCGGTACGCCTTTGTAAACTCAGCAATTATGATGCTGTTTTTTAAGACTAACGATGGCGTAACGGCCGATCTTAAAGTTCGACAGGCGTTATTGCGCGCTACAGATACCGTAGACATTACTAAAAACACTAGTCTCGCTTATAGGCCGGTTGCGACGCCGATCTTGCCAAATCAGATTGGCTATAACAAAAAGTACGAGCAAGCAAAGTTTGACATGGCAGAGGCTCGGAAGCTTCTCGATGAAGCAGGCTGGAAGCTGAACTCTAAGGGCGTCAGACAAAAAGACGGCAAGCGACTCACTATACGGCTCAATGCCGAGGATACTAATATGAGCAAGGATATCCTCGAGCACTTGCAAAAAACTTGGCGAGCTTTGGGAATAGACTTGCAGCAGGAAGTTCAAGAAAAGGCTAATTTTCAGACAACGCTAACTACGCATGAATACAACGTGCTGCTCTATGGTGTATCTGTGGGCGCAGACCCAGATGTGTACGCGTACTGGCACAGTAGTCAGGCGGATGTGCGCTCGACCTCTCGACTCAATTTCTCGGAATATAAGTCTGCGGCAGCAGACCAAGCCCTAGAAGGTGGAAGAACCAGAATGGAGTCACAAGTACGAGCCGTCAAGTACGAGCCGTTTCTAAAGGCTTGGCAAGAGGATGTGCCCGCTATAGCGCTATTCCAGCCGAAGCAAGTGTACTACACCCGAGGCATGGTATACGGGCTGCACGATTCGATCATTAACACCGATGCCGATCGCTACAATACTGCAGCCGATTGGCGCATCCACACAGCAGGCGTTACAAAGAATACCAAGTAAGGCCAGGGGGCGAAAGACCTATTCTCTGTAATATATACAAAAGACCCCACTTGGAAGTCTTCTGTGTTGGTGGAGTTGTAAAACTCCACCAAATAGCGATTTTACACTTCTCAATCCTGCTTCGCAGTCTTGCCGTGGAGAACCAAGTCATATGCTTACCAACACAAAAGACCTCCATTCGGAAGTCTTTTGTGTTGGTGTCTATGTACGACCAAGCTCGAACCTATTTTGAGGAAAAATGCTGAGCGGGCAAAGCCTGACCGTAGATTTTCTTTTCGGTAGCTGAAAAAATTGTTTTTGGGTGTTGTCCGGAATTCGACCGTTTTAGTTCTTATGCTTGCGTAGTAAGCATAACGTAACCTATTATTTATAATAAATGAAGGAGTATGGATGAATCAGTTTGAGAATGTCTGTGATAATTGTCCGTTGAGGACTAAGGTTGATATTGACAGAGCATCGGAATCGGGCAGCTGGGGCTCGGACGGCATGCACTCGCAGTTATCTGATGGGAAAAATCGCTACGATGTCACATTAGTGAACGGTGAAGTCTGTGATAGCGATACAGTGCGGGCAATCGAACAGGATGTTCAGAATAAAATTGACAAATGCGATGGCCCGAGAGAAGGATTGCTACGACAAAAGTGTGGAGTTGGTTTAGCAAGCGCATGGCGCTGGTCAGAATTAGTTGGAAATTATACTCCAAATATATCCAGTCCAGAGGAAATAACACCAATGCTAGGCAAAGCGGATTATCGTGATGCAATGCCTCATTTTGAAGAAGCAACTTGGCTTGTTGGTGACCCACGTGATTTTTCGGAGTTGGATCTTTCAATTCGTTCGGCGTTTACCAACTATGGAATAAAAAAACTTGCCAGCACCGTTCGAGGAACCGGCGCAGAGCTGAAAAAGGGCAAAGCGGTCATGCTTGACCATACCTCGTGGTCGGTTGACGACAAGAGTCTACAAGACGTTTTTCGGATTCGAGTGGCGCAAGGTGGCCCTCACTTTGCATTTCACTCAAACATAGGACTAGATTATAAGGACCCCAAAGAAAAATACGCCGAAGATATTGAAAAAATATTTGCGGAAGGAATATACGCCTATTTATTTAGTAGTGCAGAAGCTCTGAAGCAGTCCGAAGTCCTCATTGCTAGCGCTGAAAGCTTAGCGTATGAACGTTTCAAAAGAATGGACGACTGGTTAGCCAGTGGTGGTCTGTCGAAAGCTCTGCGTCAAGCAGATGGTAGAAAAAAGAATAAGAACTAAAACGGTCGAATTCCGGACAACACCCAAAAACAATTTTTTCAGCTACCGAAAAGAAAATCTACGGTCAGGCTTTGCCCGCTCAGCATTTTTCCTCAAAATAGGTTCGAGCTTGGTCGTACATAGACACCAAATTGCAACTTTTTGCGGAATTGTCGCCCTTTCGGGCGATTTTTTCTTTGGTTTTGCGGAGCAAAACCCAGATGTTTTCAGGGGGGAGAGCTGCATTTGGGGCAGCCATTAGCTGCGCCTTTTTAGATTTTAGCCGCCATAGGCGGTTTCTGGTAAAATAATAAGTGGACACAAACTAATTTCGGCAAATCTTTTTCGATGGCTTTAATAGCTGTCCCGTACAAATTGGGTTTGTCTAGTTTGTGTCCAGCGGGGCGGCTATTTAAGTGCAAGGGGGTAACTATGCAAAGCCAGCAAAAATATTACATTTACGCTCGTAAGAGTACCGATGTTGAGGACAAACAAGTTTTGTCCATCGAGGCGCAACTGGTGGAGTTGCGAGAATATGCCAAGCGTGAGGGTTTGCATATTGCCACCGAGTTTATAGAGAAAAAGTCCGCCAAAGCGACAGGCAGACCAGTATTTGGCAAACTGTTGGCTGAAATCGAAAAGGACGGCGGTAATATTTTGGCGTGGCACCCAGACCGACTGGCTAGGAATAGCGTAGATGGTGGACAGATTGTTTACCTGCTAGACAGTGGTAAGCTCGGAACGTTAAAGTTTCCTAGCTTTTGGTTTGAGAGTACGTCTCAAGGCAAGTTTATGCTCTCGATTGCGTTTGGACAAAGCAAATATTATGTAGACAATTTGAGCGAAAATACAAAAAGAGGTTTGCGCCAGAAAGTCAGGCGGGGCGAACGCCCCGGCCTTGCGCCTGTCGGCTACATAAATGACGTGCGGACGAAAACCGTTGTTGTAGACAAACGGCGGTCGCCGATTGTTATTGAAGCTTTTGAGTTGTACGCCAAAGGCGATCAACGGCTTGAGGACATCGCTATATTTCTGGCGAGTAAAAGAATACTTACGAAATCTGGCAAACAGTTCCCCAAAGACAAAATAAAGCGTATGCTCACCAATCCGTTTTATTATGGGCATTTTCGGTATTTTGGCGAGATACACGAGGGCAAACACAAAGCTATAATCTCCAAGAAACTGTTTGACCAAGTGCAAGCTACGCTTGCAAGGCGTAGTCGTCCACAAAAAGGCGCAACTGCGCCGCAAATATTTTGCGGTTTGCTCAAATGTGCAACGTGTAAACTGTCCATTACTGCCGAGAAAAAGATAAAACGCCAAAAGAGCGGCAATATACACGAATATGTCTATTACCGTTGCACCCGCAAACACAAAACTATCAAATGCACCGAGCCAGCTGTAACTGAACCTAATTTAGTAGCGCAGTTGTCCGACATTTTGCATAGCTACGCTATGCCGCAAGCGTGGGCGGCCACGCTTGGAAAAATGCTAGACGAGGACGAAAAGAAAGCCAATCAAACATCTGGCGTGTTTGTGGCTAGCACACAAACAAGACTTGCGAGCTTGCAAAGCAAGCTACAGCGACTTTTAGACAGCTATTTAGACCAAGATATTGACCAGAACACTTATCGCAGCAAACAGGGCGAACTAATGTCCGAGAAGAAGTCGCTGGAAGAGCAAGTTAGCAAGCATACGCTTGCCGCCAATGTTTGGGTTGAACCTATGCGCCAATGGCTCAAGACAGCAGTCTTACTCTGTGAAACTGCGAATAGTGGAAACTTTGTGGCGATAAAGCAGGCATTTTCTGAAATTGAAGGATTGAACCTGTTTCTAAAATCTAAAAAGGCGCAGCTAATGGCTGCCCCAAATGCAGCTCTCCCCCCTGAAAACATCTGGGTTTTGCTCCGCAAAACCAAAGAAAAAATCGCCCGAAAGGGCGACAATTCCGCAAAAAGTTGCAATTTGGTGCGGATAAGAGGACTTGAACCTCCACGGGGTTGCCCCCACTAGTACCTGAAACTAGCGCGTCTACCATTCCGCCACATCCGCTCATTATTATGCTTAATGTACAGAGTAGTTTATTGTCGTTACGGACAGGGTGCTCTCTGCATTTCTTACAATGCCCAATGAGTACTTAGCAAGCATACTCGTATCTTTGGTAGTTTTCAAGAAGTGCGGTGGTGCAAACCGAAGCGTTTATGCTATTATGGTGGCAGCAAATGGGGAAACGAAAATGAGCAAAGTCGCACATTACTTACAGGAACACCTTTTGGGCGAGGTGAGCATTAGTCCAGATGCCCGACGACATTTTTCGACAGACAACAGTATTTTCTCGATAACACCAAGTATTATCGTGTACCCACGCAATGAGCATGATGTGCGCAAAACAGCTCGTTTTGCTTGGCAGCTCGCCGAGAGGGGTAGGATAATACCCATTACGGCGCGTGGGGCAGGCACTGATTTCTCCGGTGGGAGTCTGGGACAGGGGATCATTTTGGCATTTCCGGCCCACATGAACCGCATCGTAGTACTCGACCAAAAGACTGGATCTGTTGTTGTGGAGCCAGGGCTAAATTATGGCCGGTTGCAGCAGACTCTTCATACACATGAACGTTTCTTGCCTCCTTATCCATCAAGTCTAGAGTACAGCACCCTTGGTGGTGCGGTAGGCAATAATGCCGCGGGCGAAAAATCGGTCAAGTATGGCCCAACCTCCACCTACACGCGCAGCCTCCGAGTGGTACTGAGTAACGGTGAAGTTATCGAAACCAGACGATTAAGTAAGCGTGAGCTTAACAAAAAACTTGGTCTTTCGACTTTTGAGGGTGAAGTATATAGACAGCTCGATACGCTAATCGAGGAAAATCGCCAAACCCTTGATCGGCTTGATCTCAATATTGCCCGTAATACGGCTGGTTACAATCTAAACACTGTTAAGCATTCCGATGGCAGCTTTGACCTTACCCCGCTTTTTGTTGGTAGCCAAGGTACTTTAGGTATTATCTCCGAGATTACCCTTGATACCGAACCGTTCAACCCAGAAACAGTGCTATTTACTGCCGCATTCGAAACATACGAAGCTGCCACAGAAGCTATCTTGGCTCTCCGAAAGCTAACGCTCATGCCGAGCACCATTGAGATGGTCGATCGAACCCTGCTGAAGATCGTTGATAGCCTTAACCCAAACCAGCTTCGTACAAGCGTCAAAAAACCATACCCTCGAGTTATGCTGCTTGTTGAGTTTGATGATAGTACTGAAAGAATTAGAAGAAAGTCGGCCAAAAAAACCAAGGAAATATTTGAGAAGCTAGCCATCTCCTTTGAGCAAACTACGGATAAATCCGAGCAAGATAGAATGTGGAAAATCCGTCATGCTAGTGCAAACCTTCTGTCGCATAGCGAGCAGCAGAATAAGGCCATCCCCGCCATCGAGGACGCCATAGTACCCGTCGACAGGCTACCAGAACTATTCGAGAAAGTGCAGCAGCTCAGCACAGCTGTCCACCAGCCAATAGCTATGTGGGGACACGCAGGTGAAGGAAATGTTCACCTGCATCCGTATTTTGACCTCAGTAAACTGGGCGATAAGCAAACTATGTTTAAGCTATGGCAAGAGTACTACAGCACCGTGAAGGAGCTTGGCGGCAGCACCTCGGCATCGTATAACGATGGCCGTATAAGGAGCGCCTATCTCGCAAACTTGTATGGCGAAGAGGTCGTAGATATCTTTAGAAAAATTAAGAAAATTTTTGATCCGTATGCCATCATGAACCCCGGCGTAAAGATCGATGCGTCCCTAGAAACACTCAAGCCAAATATTAGGGGCCATTACAGCCTAGAGCACCTATATAACCATATGCCTAGGAGCTAGTTGTGGCGTGGCAACCGATTGATTACATCGGGCTGCTGGGCGGACTTATTCTTTTGTTCGCTTTTTGGCGTGTTACCTCAGGGGTTTGGAAGGCTACCTCAGTATGGTATGAACTCGATAATGTAGCTGCGGCGATACTACTCATAGTGTATGCGTACGAGAAGAAGGCATATGTAAACATACTGCTCAACCTCGTATGGACAATTGTGGCGATGCGTGGCCTCAGCTCATACGCCGAGCGTCGCTTGAGGCGCGACCCCTCGTACAGAAGAGGCTTTCGCAGAGGGCAAAAGCTTCGTAAGCAATTGTGACCAATACTTACCTCTTGAAAATACCGACTCTTATCTGTACTATTGATAAGTGTTCGAGAGTCGACCTCGGCTAACCTTAACAAGATAGCGCGGCATAACCCAGCCCAGTTCACACTAGGGTGATTAGCTCAGTTGGCTAGAGCACCTCGTTTACACCGAGGGGGTCGGGGGTTCGAGTCCCTCATCACCCACCATTCTTACGAATATATCCGCGCTTCACACTAAATGCGCGAGTGCTGTAATTGGTAGCCAGGCTACGTTGAGGTCGTAGTGTCCTAACGGACGTGGAGGTTCAAGTCCTCTCTCGCGCACCATATAAAAACCCGGCTTTTGGCTGGGTTTTTATATGGCCTATGACTGAAGGCTTGGTTTCCCACGTCAAGACTGCGAAGCAGGATTGAGAAGTGGGGAGTCGTGTAGCGGACAAAGAAAACG
>JAGORO010000006.1 GCA_018062785.1 Candidatus Saccharimonadota bacterium | reverse complement strand
TTAAAGATGTAGTTCATGTGGAAGATAGCGCAGTAACTTGGGGCAATTTTTTCCAGAACATAAATTGGAATGTCAGTGACAAGTACTTGGATACTTCAGAGGATTTATTAGTAAATACCGAAACCAATAAGGTCACTTATGTATTAAACGGTGAAGTAGTCAGCAATATAACTAACAAGGTTATTGGAGATAAAGATCGTCTACTAGTAAGTTACGGTACAGCATCAAAAGATGAAATTAACAAACAGTTTAGTACAGTTCCCTCATCCGCAGAAAAGTACAATGTAACAAAAGACCCTGCATCATGTAGCGGTGGTCATAGCGAAGACAGCATAAAAGATAGATTGAAGCATTTGTTTTAATAATTTTTAGAACAACAGAAGTAAGTCATGACTCAGCTTACTAAAAAATTTGAAATCGATTTGTTTCTAACTCGAAGCTAAATCTTGCTTGATTGTGGTTATAACGTCCTCTATCGTTGTGAGCCATATTGAACGAGAAGCCTCAGAAAGTACCAATTTACTGGGGTCAGAAGACGGTTCGAGAATTTTCTCGAGCCGTTTTGTTTTTTCAACGGCGTTTCGAACTACTTCTGTTTCCGGCTTCCATACGACTTTCATGTGCTTGCCGTTAAGTGTGATGGCAGAGAAGATATCTCCGAGGAGGATGCGCTGTTCCTCGAGTGGTTTAGTACGGAAGATCTCAGCAGCGTTCTGCGTAAGCTCTAGGATGTCGATTGCTTGCTCGATATATTCCGTGTTCTGATTTGTAAGTCTGTCTATGTTTTTAACTATCGACTTACGTTCGTCCTTCTTTTCCTTGAACTTCTGATCATAAACCTCAGAGCTAATACGTCCATCCAAACGATCTTCATACAGGACTTTGAGCTGAGTGTCTAAACGTCGTAACGAGTTTTGCAATCTATCGATCGAAGCCTGATATTGTTCGGTTTCGCTTGCGTGTGATTGGCGGAGCTCCTTTTTAACCCACGCTATGAGGGCAGGAGAGGGTGCTATAAGCTCATTGAAATACTCAGCAAGTTCTTCTTCGATCTTGTCCTGACGAGCACATCCACGGACTGTACATGGCTTGTTCGACTTACATTCACCATACCAATTTCCTTTTTGCTCATACCACGAGATAGTACCGCCACATTCTTCACATACTGCCTTTCGATGCATAAGAGTAAGCCTTTTCTCAACCCGTGGCGTCGTACCGCTGCCAAGTCGAGCCTGTACTCGTTCCCATAAATCTTCATCGATAATTGGATCAAATTTGCCCTGGTATTCAACGCCCATCCAGGTCATGATGCCGATGTAGAACTTGTCACGAAGCATATAGTGAACATAGCTTTTAGAAAGGGGCTTACCTACTCGATTAACGAGTCCGTGGTTTTTCAATTCAGCACAAAGCGTCTTGATCGAGTAGTTTCCAGTATCGTAAAGCTCAAATGCAAGTTTAACGAGCGGTGCAGTAGTGGGATCCACAACTTGTGTCTTGCGGCCTTTCTCTCCGGAATGCACATAACCAACAGGCGGGCGAGTGCCAGGATACCAACCCTGGTTCAGCTTCTCCATAACGCCTTTTTTAACTTCCTCGCGGAGATTATTGGTGTACTGCTTTGCAACCGCAACATAGATGTCCCACATAAAACGGTCTTGTGAAGTGGAGTTTTTATGTAGCACCAAACCATTTTTGGGTAAGTGGAGGCGTCTATCCGCATCTTCTGCTAGCCAGTTATCGATTTCGATTGCAGACTGACTATTGCGAGTAAGTCGGTCAACTTTCTCAACCACTAAGTTCTTGATGTTGTTCTTGTCGAGATACTGCATGCAAAGCTGAAACTCTTTGCGCATCTCGGGTTTCGAGGCTGTCTCCGCGATCTCAAACGGTTTAACAACCTTGAGTTCTCGATCCTGACAATACTTTTTCAAGTACAGAGTCTGCGCATCTACCGAGTAGCCCTCTTCCTCTTGTTCCTTTGACGAAACACGAGCAAGAGTCACGGCTCGATTATCTTTAGTATTCATAGCTTTTCTCCTTTTCTGCCACCACTCAAAAAGGGACGGCTTGCTGGACACAACCCCTAACGGAATTGTACAAACCGCCCCTTTTCAAGGCAGAAAAAATACCGTTAGTTGAGTTGTGTCCGTTTAGTATTATACTCCAGCTACTCTGCTAAGTGCGAGTAAAAGCGAAGTAGCCATTGCCCAATCTTACGGGCGGTGGCAAGATCAACGCTTTTGCCGAGATCCTGTTGCAGGATCCTGCGAAGAGCCTCGTAATCGGGCTGCCTGGTAGGCGGTGCTTTCATGAAATTCCCCCTATATAGATAGAGTCTTATATATAGATACGATAAGAGAGTTCTTATAGTTATCTATGGAGCTCTATCGAGTTTTTAAGTTAACTATTCTGTGAGGTGGAAGCCTCTCGATAGGCTTCCACTGCAAGACGAGCCTTGGTTTCAATCACATCCTTAGATGTTTCACCATTCTCGTCTTTATCGAATTCAACATAGCGTCGGAACTGACCACCAGCTTTAAACATGGGCATTTGTACCCACAGCTCGTCAAACTTCTTAGAGGGCCTCACGGTAATACCGGAGATTGCCATACCCCAAAGTTTGGCTTTGACATAATAAACTCCGCCTTTCTCAAAGTAGGCTTCGGCCCTCATGTTCTTTTCTAAAACTTCTCTTAAACCCATAACTTTCTCCTTTCAGGTTTTTGACAATAAGAAAGGCACCCGTACGGTCAGGTATGGGTGCCTTTCAATCTGACCGTACACAACGATCATAGTTGGTGGGTTAGATTATGAAACGGGGTTCAAAAAAGGGTTTTTATGAGACCCTAGACGATCATATAACTTTGATATATCCCGCTCATCAACAGAATACTCAACGGATAAGTCAAGAATAAATCGAGGCGTCGGAGCACCTATCGCGTCAATCTTATCTACGATCTCTAAGTAAGTATCAATTCTCTCAACAGGTCTGAATGCATGTTTATTTTTAGGATCATCTTTGTATGCACTATCGAGCGTCTCTTTGATTTTCTTAAAGTTATGCTTATCGCTTACATATTCAATAAGATCTTTTTGACGCATGCCAGGGGGTAAAAGTAGGTGAACGCCTTCTTGGGGCGCCAATAAACCCAGACTGTCTAGCTTGTCTCGTCCTTGAGAGTGTAGGCCTATTAAGTGAGCGTTTGTGTAATCGATAATCTCAATCTGATGTCGGTTTGTTTTACTAGGATCATAATTACCAGTCTGAACATAATGTTGGATAATACCATAGTGATATTGCATAAGCTCAAATTGATTAACGATAAAAATAGCACCAGCTACATCGTAACCTTCTCCGAGTTCACGAAAGAAGTTTAGCCGGTCGCAAAAACGCTTACTTTCAAAATACACATCTAGTTCATAGCCTGACCGCATAGGACTAGTATATGAGAAAATATATGTATGAAGCGAACATCACCTGACAAAGAAAGAGAAGTACTTACATCCATTCTGATGGGTGATACTTATTCTGAGGTTTCGCAAAAGACTAATGTGCCGGTTTCCACGATAAAGAAGATTAAAAAGCGCAATGACGCAGCGATCGCACAATCCTATACAAAGCACGCTGACGAACAAGCCGACAGCGCTAAAGAGCTTCTGCAAAAAACCAATAAGCGAATTGCTCGACTGCTAGCTCTAGACGGCATGGGAGCAATCAATATATCGGTTGCTGACTTATGCCGTATTTCCGAGGCCATGCACGCACAGACCCTAGTTGACTCATCCCCTTTAAAATCAGCTCAAACCCTCACAAGAATTACTCAAAAGTACCGATAAGTACCTATTGCAAAAATTTTATAAAAATTTATAGACACGGTGGGAGCGTGGTTTATATAGTGCTTTCTCACGCCTGAGGCAAAATCCGGTGATAAGGGGGTGCCCCTCCGGGCATTCACTTGATATAATCATCTGCAAGTGGTTTAACCACTCCGGCCTAGAGCCACCTGCTTGCAGGAAGGTACGGTCATCAAATCAACGGAAAGAAACAGCTCGTCATGAGTACTTCTTTCCGTTGTCGCATTCCGAAAGGTTTGTGGGTAGCTGAAAGGCTGCCGCTCGTGGCGGGCTTTTTGGTTCCCGCCAAAATCAAGGAAAGGCGGAACATGTCTAAGAAGAAAATTTCATACGGACCAGCAGCTGACGAACTTTTAGCCGCATGGCCATCAAGAAAAAAGTCCAAGCAAAAGATCAATTGGGGGCTCGATACAGGAACCGCCATTATTTACCTGGTTATGCTCGTGGTCGCACCACTCATCGCACTTACTATTACGTTTTACAATCAGAGAAACGAAAGAATTGATTGCTCAAAATTATCCAGCAATTCCATCGCTTACCTTCAACAAGGAGGAGAGGAGATCCCTCCTAATTGCGGTTTAAGTAGATAGCTGTTTCATGGTTCACCTAAAAGAACGGGGATACTACGAGGACATTTACGACCGTCTTACCGTTGAGTGGGGCCGTCGTAATACTGAGACGTTCAATGAGCTCTATGACAAGTTTTTTGAGATCATGCCGGATGAACCTCGCAATTCCCACAGAGCCGTACTCCACCTGAATATTGTCTACATGGTTTTCGTGGGCAACGAGCTTATAGAACGCTACGACAGCCGCGAAGGCGATATCCATGAAATGATGGCGAAGGATGAAGCGAAGGATCGCCAGATTGCTAACGCTCGATTAACTGTTGAGCCGGTATGCCAACACTGTCATGTCACCGGCTTACGTCTTACGGATAAGATGCTCTCCTATCGCGACAGTTTCGATAAGCCCGAAGAAGTACTATTCTTCCTCAAGTGCTCAAAATGCGAGAAGAATACGGCCGTATGGAGTGATGGAAAACCACTAGAGCCAAAAAAGACCTTATGCCCAAAATGTAATGCGGAGATGAGCAAGAAGGATAGTCGCAAGGGTAAGGTTATTACAACCACGTATACCTGTCATTCGTGCGGACATCAGTATAAAGACAAGCTCGATTTTAGTCCCGAGAAAAAGGAAGTTGATCCAGACTTTGAAGCCGACAGAGCTATCTATTGTTTACATGATGAGAAGGTTCTCAATGAACTTCGCGATGCTAAGTGGCGTTTTGAAGAAATGGCCAAGATGGGCAAGGAGTGGAAAGAGAAAGAGGATAATAAACACATCTATGATGCCATTGCGGAGTTGAAGAAGCCAAAGATACCGGAACTCATACCGCTCCTACAGCCGATATTTGAGGCTGCGGGATATGTTGAGTTCGGTTTGGATAAGCCAGAGACTGGAAAGATCGTTTACGTTGGTTTTAGTTGTTTGGATAGCAAGTCGGATCGAGACGACCGTGATAGCCGAAAAACGCTCCAAACTGCCCTTAGAAAGGCTCTGGGTGATACCAACTGGCGCTTAACAAATGAGGGCATATCTTATCGACTTGGGTACCTTACGGGAAGGCTCCGTGCGTATGAAGACGAGGAGGAGTTGAAAAAGCTGGTCTTGAAGAACGGCATAAAAACTAAGCCAAGCATGCTCAGTGAAGAGGTCAAGAAGAACGCTTATCGCATTAAAGGAAAGAATGGGGAAGAGATCATTCTATGAGTCTTCATCTTTCCATTCATTCTTAAAGCGTATATTTTCAACCAGATTTCCGCTTTCATCGTAATAGCAGAAGCCGTGAATTTCGAGTCGTTGCCCTCTATATTCTTCTTGGTCGTGTGATTGAATATACATTTTCTCCCCAAGCACAGTCCAGAATATTGTGAGTCCTTGTTTTTCGATCTCCTCTAGGAATTCATCTTTATTAACCAATAAGGTTTCTCTTCCGGGTTCTTCATCGGCAGAAGGATCGAACATCTTTATTCTTTCATCGGATGATTTGTAGGAGCCTATTTCTTCCGTCGGCAACAACTGTAGGTTTTTTCTCAGATAATAGTTTGGCATGTATACATCGAAGTTATTTTTGATAGTGCCGTCACCAGTAAATGAACTGCTTGTATATGCTTCAATGGGGGTGAGTAAATCAAATGGCCTGTCTGTCGTCTTAGGCATCCAGTCACTACGTTCGTAGTACGGGTAGAATGCTTGCATGTATGCATTGCTGCCATCAAACTCTTTTAAGAAGACTCCGTTTGACTCCTGGTTAGGCTCTGGTAGTAGTCCGTTCCAAAATTCCTTTTCTTCACACCACTCAACTACAGTCTGCAAATCCTTCTTTTTAACAATGTAAGCATTAACATGAACCCATAGCTCGGGGTAATTATAACTATCCTTATCTTCCGGCGGATTACTCTGGCCCTTCCAAGTCACCCAGCATTGTAGATTTAAGTATGTTATTTTGTCTTTTTTCGTTTCCACAAGCTCTTTAGGGCGTGGAATATCCTCTGTAGAATGTCGCCAATTAGGCCTATCCCAAGCAGTGTAGCTTGGGACCCACCATCCGTTAGATGTTGCGCCTTTTCTTTGCATTTTTGCTAGCCATCTCGGATCGATTGTAGGATCGAAGTCTCGAATGCCAATCTGGTATGTTCCTTCGTACTGAGTGTACTTCGGATTTGAGCTAAAAGTATCCTCAAGTAAGCGATAGTTGGAGCCTAGGAGTGCGGCAAATTCGTATAGGCCTATCCACTGGTATTTCTTGCCAATCCTCTCCGTCCTAACTTCTTCCATCCGATTATGCCCATCTCGAGCGGTGTATTTGTCGAAATTGGAATGTTGAGCAGGGTTCCATCCAAGAGAGATTACCCTAGTAAATATCCACCTGCGTGCAATGTTAAGATCAAATTCATGAGAACGATGGGTTGGAAAGCTCTTCTCGCCAGTTATAAAGGGTTTATATAGTGCATACTTATGCTTTTTGAATACCCCAAGAGACTTTTCGAATTTAACGAGTGCATCATCAGCACCATCTTCGTCTTGGAGGGTGATTTCAAGTCTATGAGGTGACTTCTTTGGCTCCTCTTCAAGTGTTGAAAGGATTGAAGAAATGAATTTAGTGTGATGAAGCGAATTGTAGGCCTCAAATAATTTTTTCTGTCTTCGAGTCAGGGACTCTATGAACCTATTGTATTTATCTTTCTCCGTAACTTTTGGCTTGACGCCATTCGGCGTATTTGAAAACTTCCTAAGTGCGTGTCCTAACGTATAATTCCCAAAATCTGCAATTGCTGCGTCTCCATACATCAAAGAACCCCATATAGAATAGTAATCTCTGTCTTCACCTCTATATTTTTTCTTCAAGCCATCAACCGTTGGAATGCGCTTAGGAAATCTATAGGCATATGGCGGATTTATGCGCTTATGTCTAACCCAAATGTCATTTCTATATGTTCTTAGGTAAAGCTCAATTATTGCTTTTGCGTAGTCATCCTGTAGAGCATCGGGTCGTCTACTGCTATTCTTGAAATGGTTTTTATATATAAACGAGGCGATCTTTTTAAAGTTGTGCTTATCGTTGGGGTTAATACTCAAGCATCCGTAAATGGTCGCAAACAGCCTTTGGGTAATGTACGGGTCGTTATTATTCCAAAAGTATTCAGACATTAGTCCGTAGAGGATTGCTTGCTGGTGACTCAATAAAGCAATTACGGATCTTGTAGACGTGTCCCTAATAACCCGGTTTGTGGAAGCCAGAGTCCATGTAAGCGCAACTGCTGCAAGTTTGGTTGACTCAGGTGAAGCCTGTCTCGTAAGGTCACTAAGACTCCACGAGTGAAGCCTATCGACAGGTCCCCCTTGGCTCGAGCCATTAACAAGAAACTCTTGCCACCATGAGTCTCTTTTTGGCAATGTAAACTTGCACATAAATTTATGAAATCTATCGGCGTTAAATGGGTGAGATGGTATCGCAGAAACATCTAGCATACAATTTATGACCCTATGCTCATCTTCCTCTTCTCCAAGCATGTACTCATTCAAGTATTTGGTAACTTGTTTCTCGTTAATATATTTGAGTTGATCGCCTTCGCCTTTAGTTACGACATCTCGCCACTTCAAGCCTTCTATAAAGGCTCTCTTCACCGTGTAGTGATCACGGTATCTTCTCGGTATTAGCCAAGCGAGTTCGTCACCACCACAGCGCTCAGGTATCTGAATAGCTAATGCTTCAACTAAACCCTCGTTATATGACTCTACTATTCTCTTGAAAAATCCATTCTCGCTTAGAAATGTCTTTGCCTTAGTTGAGGCGTCGGGGCCATGTATGCCATTCTCTGTTAGGATTGATCGAACAATCAAATGATCACTAAACCGATGGTAGGTGAATTGATAATTGTAGCCAGTCCTTCTATAACTCTTCGAGTAATGCGGATATTTGAGTATTAAGCCGTCTCTTTCCATTAACTGTATTAGTTTAGATGCGCTAGGGGCTAGTTTAGGATCTTGTTTGATGATCTCGAGAAGTTTTGGCCGCAGAATTCTATTTTTTCCATTTTTGCCCATCCACACGCCAACGCCTTTTATTACGACATTCCATAAGTATTTGTCAGGGACAATCACACCGTTGCTATCTTTAATTTGAAGCTCTTGAATAATTTTCTTGGACTGTGTCGCAATGTAGTGCTCAAATACGTGTGTTGCGCCCTTGCCCCTGGGCGTCTTTCCATTCTTTGAGTAAGCCTTACAGAATATGGTAAGGAATAATGGGTTCTTGAATTCCGGATCAATGATAGGTATCTCGGGAAGCTTTAGCTTATAGTGCCCAAAGAATAGCGGTATTGCTTCCCATTCAATTTCAGAAAATCCCGAGTGCTCAATAATTGTGTATTTAGAGCGGTCTTTAACGAGATAGTCGTAACCATTACGAAGACTTATAATAAGCGAGAGTCCTTTAATCCTGTGAAGCTGTGTAAGTTGAGTCCATTTAATCTGATCAGCCTCGTTAACTGCATCAATTATCAAACAGACTCTTTCATCAGATGAAGAGCAGAGACTTTGTAAATCTTTGATGAAATCGGGGGTATTTCGATAGCCAAGCACCTTAGCTATTGCCTCAACCGGATCTGAGGTTCTGGCCCCACTCAGCTCATGACCAAGAAAAACAAATGTGGGCTTATGTGCTTCAATTCTTTCCTTTGCGTAATCACAAAGCAGGTGCGTCTTGCCAATTCCGGCTTCACCGCGCAAGAGCATTCTAGGTTTGTTAAATAGTACAGGCCGAACATCATCTAAAAGGCCGCTCAGACTACTTAGATCACTGTAGAGCTTCCACATGGTGCTTGAGTCATAAGAAGGGTCTGTATCCTGTGACTTTGTCTTTGCTTTTCTTTTTGCCTCTTTCAATTTGTCAAAGTATGCATACAGTTCATAGCAATCATCCGCAATCTTCTTTAATTTATCTGTAGCAGTTTTCCACTGAACCTGCTGGTCTTTGGATTTTTCCTTGATGCCTATGAGTCTGTTTGTAATTGCTTCGATATCGTTCTTAACATTCTCTAGCTCAGCTTTCTTTTCGGGGTTGCTGTCAATTAACCGTTGGTATACATTCTCTTTTCGTATCTCATAGGCTGCTTTAAGTAGCTCAGTGACATATTGTGGCTCTCTATTCAAAGCGTAGATATTCTTCAATACGTTCAGAACCTTTAGATTTATAGTCGTATCATAGCGATCTCCAGCCAATTCAATGGCTTTCTTGAGTCGTTTTTCTTGAGATGCATTGTCTAGCATTGATTTCTATTATAGTTAGCAATTCCTCCAGTCATAGCATGAGCACAATAAAGCTCAATTGTAATTAAACTCTGCGCCTCCCAGTACTTCTCGATTTCGACCGCAATAAGATTAAAAGATGTAAACTGTGTATGTAATGCATAGGTATCTGTATATATACCCAAACCATGTTTTCAATGGCGAAGTTGCTCTGCATGAACTTGAGCCACTTCAAGGGTCTGACGTGAGCAGGGCCGTGGTATTTGCAGGAAAGGTGAATGGACCATTCAGAACGGTGATAGGTGCCGTTTGCTATTTATATCTTGAGACCACTAGTGTGCTTGATGCGAGCAGTGTTTATAAAAATCTTCGGCTCTACGAAAATTTACTGTGCTTAGTAAGCGGGAAGCCTTCCGACCCAGGGCAGTCAATTGACATAACAAATAACTCAGATTTTGATGCAATTATTGCTGAGTATTTGGCCGAGGGGCAAGATCATAATAAGCCCGACATTCAACATCACGGTATGGTGAGGGAACACAATGTCTTGGATAAGCTACCTGCCTGTGTGACCC
This sequence comes from Candidatus Saccharimonadota bacterium, assembly GCA_018062785.1. GTDB lineage: Bacteria > Patescibacteriota > Saccharimonadia > Saccharimonadales > UBA4665 > JAGXIT01. Next base: position 50,015 of record JAGORO010000006.1, on the reverse strand, counting down.
TGCTAAACAATATGGATACATCATCCAGAACCAAGGCCGAGCGTGCGCTTTCGACCTTTATTATTTCCGAGGAGATTGGGAGGACAGTTAACCCGCACACCAAAGCTACCGTAAGAGCTTCCTTGTATCTTTCTGCTATAAATCAATTGGCAGAAAATCCTGAAATTTGCACACATGTGATAGGTGAGTGTCCTGTCTGCCAGAAACATAATGTGCAACACCAAAAAACGAGTCATGTAAAAAAGATCGAGGAATTGATGAGAGAACTGTTTACGGGCAATAATCTTGATAACGGCATAAATTTAATTAAACACGGCTACTACAGTGTTCGTTCACCGTTTCTTCATGACGGTATACTCTCCGGAGGCGAAAACGAAGGCGGTTGGATAGCAGATGATCCAGCGAACCTACAATTTGAAGAAAACCTCATCAATTATATGAACACTTGCAGACAGCTAATCTTACTTTTTATACAAAAGTACGGAACCACCACATCTATTCCTGAGTCTAGTTGAGCTTTCTCATTCTTTCTTCAACGATCTGCTTTAGGGGATCGGCTAGATCCTCCAGCTCTACCAAATCTTGGCTAGCCAGTGTAATTTTATGTATTGAGTCATATTCTACGAGAAACATCGATGAGTTTTCATCTGCAAGACTATGCATTAGCCTTTGGGGCATATCATCAAAGGCGGCAAATTTGTGGATTGGCATAGATCTGTAGCCGGCATCATGCTCCTTGACGGTTGCCTGCCTTCTTTCCTCAAAAAAGTCTCTAACATCATCAGGTTTGTAGACAACGTATACGTACTTAGAAGGTCTTATCTCGCCGCTCAAAGCAGTTTCCATTATGTGATCCATCTCAGACGCGAGCATATTGACGTCTTCATTGCGCATTAGAATAACTCCATGTGACTGAACGCTGCGTACACCAATCCAATAATCTAGTTTGCTTTTGATTTCTGCGTGGGACATAGCTTCACCATCGCCATTTATAAGACCAAATTTTTCGGCAATGACACTTGGCTTGCTTACCTTGTAAGTATTATTGATTGCGTCCTTGAGCCTCTTTTTATCGTCATCCGTGATTGATGTGGCTTGGTCAATTAGATTGCCCAGCTCTTTACGTTTCTCTTTGGTATCCAGCAGTCTTGGAGGATCACTTGCGTAAAGTCTTTCTACGGCACCCCATAGCTGGCCAATTTTTTCTCCGTCGTTCTCTTCGCCGGCCGCTAACCTATTTAAACGAAGTGCATCTAAGAGCTTCTCATTATTGTTTCGGATGGTGGTTTCGAACCTGGTTTGGATATCATCGTGGTGTCTAAGGTTTATATTGTGAGTTTGCTCACTTCGATGTGAGATCATTGAGCTAGATCTCATCTCAAGGCTGTCTGGCAGTATTTTGAGACCGATGCCGCTAGTTTGAAAACAGATTACATCTAAAAGTGTTTGGAGCTCTTCCTCAACTCGGACATAGTTATCTGTCCATGGATCGTGACCAGAGACCATTACTCCATCAGGGTCACGCCTATTCACCTCATCCTGATACATGAAGGTGACGCGCACTCGAGTGTCAGACACCTTATTGAACTGGTAGATACCCATGGTGAAGTCCCAGCCATCTCCAAAAATATGCTCACTGTCAGTTGGCTGTATGTCCAGGGCGCAAGTTACATTCTCCATACACTAATTATATCTATCGGAGTCATAACTGCGCCATTGTTAGTATTCGCAACTCATTCACAACCGTGAGCCAAAATAAAAGAGTCAGGCAAAGCTTGGCTCTTTTATTTTGTTCTAGGATTGGATGATAACCAGATGCGAGAGCGTAGCAAACTACTGGTTCGGCGGAGGTGAGCCAAGAAAGAAAAGCACCGAAGGTATTTTTCTTTAGTCGAGCGTACTGACCGTTGCCGAACAGACCTTCGATGATGTTACGCACTGCACGTTCTTCTTGGATTTCATTTCGTAAGATCCACATAAGTGCATAAGCACTGGCCTCTATAAATTTCATTCTTGGCTTAGTGTTTACATGGGAGACAAGTATTTGTGGTGGTGGTGTTGATGCAAGTGATTCGACCTTAGGGATTGAGGCAGTCATATTTGTCCAATGACAAAGTAGTACTCTTCGAGAAATATCGGTACTGAACACATGACGAAATCGTAAGTCAGCATCAGCACCTATTGCCTTAAGCTCCTTCTTGATTTTGCTTTTGGTGCTAAATCAGTTCGATTTACGTACTTTTCGGTTCAGTTACTGCACCTAATGCATAGCTCTTTACATCTAGTTCTGCAGTGTCTATATTCTCGCCATCGGCTTGCTTGCGTGAAATGGTGGGGCGGAAAACAATACCCTTGCTATTGCTGACTGTTGGGAAAAATAGTTCTCTTAGTTCTTTTGTGAATCCAGCACTACTCAATACCGTACTAAGGTTACGTGGTGTTTGACCTATATCTGGCTTAAATAGCGTGTTTGGACTCTTTAGAGCCTGTTCTAGCAGTCTTTCGGTGTTTGAACCTGCATGTGCCTTCTTGAGTTTGAATACGCCGTTTATCAGAATAGTACCGATAGGCTCATATGTAAGACGATATTCAGAAATCTGTTTTTTATTCTTGGTGTTTTCCCATTTTTCTTTAACTACTTTAACGTATTGTTTCCTATGAGTATCTAGGTCATTCATCAGCTTTTGTTGTTCAGGAGTAAATACAGGATCTTCAATCCCGGCTATAGTGCAAAGCCTCTCAATCCTTACGTCATGTTCAACGATTGAATCATCGCCATCAATCATATACTCACCTATATCTGCTGAACGGTTTTTAAGCATATCAAAACGCTTCCACAATGGCCTCGGATGTATCGCTTGCAGCTCAGGATTACGTTCATAGATTCGCTCAAGCTCGCTTACTAGCAATATGTACGCACGATTAAAGTCCGGTATTTCATGATACTCAGATATTTCCACATAATCTCCGAAACTAACGACGGCAAATGTTGTAAAGACCTCGGCATTCATCACCTTTGCTACTGCGTAGTCGTTTGCTCGTGATGGTTTGTTTGGAGCTTCCATACTATTGTTAGATATTATAAGATATTGATAGATGAGCGAGAAGAACGAACTACCAGAATATTTGACGTTAAAAGAAGTGACGAGTCTATTAAAAGTTCGTGAGAATACGCTCAGAAATTGAGACCGCGAAGGAAGACTCAAAGTAATCCGCATAGGTGGCCGCAAAATAAGATGCTGGAAAAAAAGAAGATGTCCTGAAGTTCTTGGAGCAACATTGATTGACGCTTAGTGTTGGCTGATAAGGTGTGACAAAACAACAAAGGAAAGTGATGCATAACGTTTTTGATAAGTATAAGATTGTTTACCGACACCTCTGGAAGACCTTCGGGAGTGCATGGCAAGTTCGACTCTCCTATGTACTTCAGCTTCTAACTCGAATATGTAAGCTGATTGTATTGCCAATCGCAATAAGCCTTATTATCACTCATCTATCAAAACAAGAGTACGATGATGCACGCAACGCCGTACTTTTCTTCGTCTGCTTCTCTTCGCTGCTAGGCTTGCTTACGCCGCTTGTTAAATACATAGGCATGGGTGGCGAAAACAGAGTATATCGTGAGTTAACCGCACAATACTTCGAGAAGTTAGTATCAGTAGATATAGAATATTTCAATTCTAACCTCTCAGGCTATTTGACGGCGGCTACTAGGCACTACGTTGACGGCAGTATGCAGCTAGTTCGTACCTTGCGAGACCGTTACACTACAACAATTTTAAGCATTATATTTCCCATCGGTGTTATTCTTTATCTTGATTTTCCGCTTGGTTTAGTTGCCCTAGGTCTTAGTATAGTAAACGCCGCTTATATGATTTGGGCTTCGCACGCCATTGGTCCTTACCGTACAACATCACGAGAACTTTATAAGCAGAACTCGGGAAGAATGGCAGACATTGTTTCGAATATCCTTGCAGTCAAATCTACAGCTCAAGAAGCAAGCTACGTTGAAAAAGTACGCAAAGGAGCTAATGAAGAATCGCTGGCGTTTGCCAAACGCTATACTATGCAAGCAAAGCTAATAGGTGCACGTGAAGCAATTACCGTAACGGTCTTTGCCACATTGTTCTGGCTAACAGTTAGCCGCATGAGTGAAGGGCGCATCGGGCTTACAACCGCAGTGCTAGTCGTAACTTATGCGGCTACTATCCTTACTGGGGTCTACTCACTATCTGACGACCTTGACGAGCATGATGATATTGTTGACCGTATTATTCCAGCCTTTGAGATTCTAAATCGCCACAATCTCCTGCAAGACCCTACTAAGCCTATCCCTTTCAACGACCATAGGGGTGTGATTGAGTTCAGGAACGTCTCATTCTCGTATGACCAAGGAAGTAAGCATCGGTTGGTTTTGAAGAACTTCTCAGTGCAGATACCTAATGGGCAAAAAGTTGGGGTAGTAGGTATTAGTGGAGCTGGAAAAAGCACCTTGACCAAGTTAATTTTACGTTTCAATGATGTAGAAAATGGTCAAGTGCTTATAAACGACACTGATGTTCGCATGTTGAAACAAACGGATTTGCGTGGGCATATTGCATATGTACCTCAAGAGCCATTACTATTCCACACGAGTATCAGGGATAACATTATCTTATCAAACCCTGACGCTACTGATGTTGAAGTCAACAAGGCACTGAAAGCAGCTCACGCACTAGAGTTTGTGGAAAGATTGCCCGACGGACTAGACAGTATTGTGGGCGAAAGAGGAGTAAAGCTAAGCGGTGGTCAAAAGCAGCGAATTGCTATTGCCAGAGCCGTTCTCCAGCATACTCCAATCATGGTACTTGATGAGGCCACTAGTGCACTGGACAGCGAAAGCGAGCAGATAATTAAGAAATCTTTCGGAGAAATTCTTAAGGGCAAGACCGCCATTGTTGTGGCACACAGGCTCAGTACCCTATCTGAAATGGATCGGATTATTGTTTTAGACAAGGGCGAGATGGTTGAAGATGGCACGCATGACGATTTACTGACAGAAAACGGACTCTATGCCAAGCTATGGAAAAGGCAACAAAATTTATTGCCAACAGAATAAGCAACCGATTAAGTAGAGTTCCAAGATAAATTTTTAGGGTAAAGCATGGCAAATATAGCACGAAATTCTGGGAAAAAATTTTCGGGGTCTTGCCTCTCTTCCAGAACGCTAATTTTGTAAAGCTGATCATATCATTAGCTACGACGTATCACCTTGTCGCGTATCCATGCTTAAAGTTGATGACTTTCTTTACTACCCCAGCAATTCGTATATTCTGACCGAAAGACAAGTTCAGATACTTGCATTGCCGACATCAGGGCCACGGCATAAGCTATCTGAGTCTGTTGATCTTGCCAATACGATTCGCTTACAGCAAATACTCGCCACCCATAATGGCCTATATGACAATACAGGGGAAACCGATGACGAATAATTTTACCTCGAGCGATATCGCCAGAGGTATATCTTTCTTGCAATTAGTGAGTCGCGTGATTAGTTGACGAGCTTCGGACTGAACGATTACGTATCTATTGATTTTTCAGTAAAAAGTTTGCCAAGAAGCAGGGCAAAGCCATACGCCATAAATGGCCCTGCAATCGAAAGAAACACAAATTCCTGAGGAAGCCTCGTTGGAAATTGTAGCAAGGCACTCGTCAGCACCCAGCAGTTGTTGAAAGCATGCGTAATGATAGATGCGGTTAACGAGCCAGTTTTAAGATAGACGAAGATAGTTGTTAGTGGCATAAGCGCATACAGCAAATAGAGCGACGAGGCCATTCCTTCCTCACTATGAGCGCTCATAAATGCGGCAGTCGACACGATAACGGCCAATAGAAGTGCGGCTTTTGCCCATGTTTGATTGCCAACTATCTTCTTCCCAATGCCTAGCTTAGCAAGCCCATCTCGTAATGCTCGGAACATAATGCCTCGATAAAACATCTCCTCAAAGACTGGCGCTAGAATCGTCATTGTAACAATCATGACAAGAGGTTTTGTATATTCAGTACCAAACCCTAAGTTAGTAAGCTCTTTATAAACATCCGAGCGAGCACTGGGGAATACCAGTTGTAAAAGCTCCACCAGAACAATGTGGATTACCCCTCCGGCAAGACCCCAGAGTAAAACCTTCTTAGTGCTTCTTGGCAAAAAAGAAAACCATCTAAAGTCGTTGCGGCGGTACACTAAACTACCAATTGCGATTGTCATAATGCTAAAAATACCAAGGCTAATAACCTAGGCAGCTGGTGCTAGAATCGTTCCGATAAAGAGTGTCGGCACAACCACTAAACCAATAGCCGAGACACAAAAACCAGCCAAGGCATACCACCACGGCCACGGGCTCATTACTAACGAAAACTGGACAATTTTGGATAACGTTGAAGTAAGCTTTTTAGTCATCATATAACCAATCTTATACCCTAGCGATGCAATATGCTATATGCCCCACATTAAAGTTCGTAGTTCACCGAAAAGACCCAAAACAAATTTACCGAAGGCCAGACCTCGTCAATGTATATGAGATAGTAGTCAATAAGCATCAACTACATTAGGCGCCAGAAGATTAAAGCTCGTTTCTAGCAAAGAAACCACTCCTTTCTTTATGAATACATTGGCATACTGGCGATAGTATAGGGGGGTTTATGGAAACTATCTGGCATTGGCTCTTGATAATAACTGGCATGAACAACATGTCTGGAAACTGGTATGCGTTTTAGTCAGGCTTTGGAGGTGATATAGCCGAATTCGCAATCGTAGGTTCGCTAATCATGGTATACCGTCGCCATAAATGCAAAAAATGTTGGCGAATCGGCCATTTAAAAGTCAAGGGAACGCCGTACCGGACTTGTCATAAACATTCCACCGTGTTGGTTCATCGAGCGATAGCAAAGAGGCATGCGACAAAATTTCCGGAGCAACATGAGCTATTCGTCCGCACGCACAATGAGGTTTAAGCCGAGTCTTCATGTCGGTGTCGATAAAAACGACTACCCGCTCCTAACGCAGTAGTTGGTTATCTAGTAGGAGCTAGGGGGCTTATTGGTTAGTATATTCCACCGTCCATTCGATACCGTATTTGTCGCGGAGCATGCCGAAGCGTGTACCCCACGGGCTTTCGCTCATTGGCATTTCTACGGCCGCGCCATCGCTAAGGCCAGCGAAAATCTTGTTGGCTTCATCCTGATTTTCGGTGCTTACGGATATTTTGGAGCGGTTTTCATCCTCATTTACTCGACCCATTGCTTTGGGCACATCATTGGCTATAAGCATGCTATCGCCAACAGGCAGCGTAATTCGCATAATCTTTTCCGACTCGTCTTCGGGAATAGGGAACTCCGCGCTGGCAATATCCTTAAAGCGAACAACGGCGCCAAACTCACCGCCAAAAATCGAGCGATAGAACTCGAACGCCTCTTCGGCGTTACCGTTGAAGTTGATGTATGGATTGATACTTGTCATATACTAGTCTCCTTTTGGGTGATTTAGTGTAATTGCTGCCGGCGAAGTTCGACGCGGACACCCACTAGACGATGATCGGAGGCAGGCGGATCACCCGGTTTTAATTTGACCCAGCCTTTGCTGCGCATATTCTTTGAGCCGAGCACATGGTCGATGCCGGTTGCCTTATCGATAAGGCGCAGTTCTGTTTTATTAGCGATGATGCCGTGCCGCTCATTAAAGTCACCCGTCAAAAATACATACTCATCGGGCTGAGGTTTGTTTTTAATTATTTTTTCGAGTTTAGCAATTTGTTGGTTTACTTCTCGAAATTGGTTAAGATGGTAATTTAGCACCAAAATCTGTCCATGTTCAGAGGAAAGGCGTACCCACGTTAGGTAGCGAGCCGCCGGACCTGACTTTGACCGTGGCTGCGCAGCAACGAGAAGAATCTCGCCCTTATTGATCACCTTGAATTTGGAGGCACGGAAGAAAATTGGGCCCGAGTTTTGCTTGCTTCCGACATAATACTTGTAGCCCTTCTTGATCATATAGTTCACAACATCAGCTCGCTGCTTGGATACGCCAGATTTGTCCGGATTTTGCAGTATCACTTCTTGGAGGCCAATAATATCGGGGTCGAATGCGGATATGCGGTCGAATACACTCGCTTTGCGCTGATTCCACGTTTTTTTGGTTGAGTTCTGGCGATCCCAAAACTGCGAGAGCACATTGAATGTTGCCACGCGTATGATGCGCGGGCTGGCGGCCGTATCGACTGCCGCGACTGGCGTAGGGCGGATAAAGGGAGTAAGCAGTAAAGCCATTACGCCGAATAGCGTAAAGACGCGAAACCCCACGCCTCGGCCACACTGTCGATAAAGAGTAGGTCTTGTGAATTGTTTTGTCTTCATTTTTTACAGCATAACCCCATCTATCCAAATTTGTATGCTCGGCATGTCAGAATGGACGACACCGACATAATCCGCTTGGACTTTCGTACGTACTAGTATACCCGTTTTTGGAGCAACCCAACAGCTGTTGGCAAGGCAGCTTGGGGATGGGGACATGGAGTACTATGCTGCTATACTGAATGTATGCAAAAAATCGCTACTAAGATATTCATTATTTCGTCGGTTATTTTTGGCCTGACAGGTATCGTGCTCGTCCTAACCGCAGGTGGACCGGACACTCCCGATACAGACCTAACGCACTTTCTTATTCGTTTACTTTTTGCTAATGTATTCATCATTTTGCCATCATTTGCCCTCAGCATCGCAGGGAAGTACCTGAACGGCAAACGCTAAGCATCTAGACGCTGCGAAAAGTATACAGTATACGCAGCGCTGTCATCTCCACACGCTAAGATTAGGAGACGACAAGCCTTCCACTGATGCCACCATCAAGACATCGAGCGAAATATTTGAAGGATGAGATAGGAAAGTGCGTCGCACGCCAAACACCTAAACATTAGCTACTTACAGGCTTGCCCATTGAGAGTGTTAGTACAGTAGAATAAATAAGCATACGGTAGGCCGTGGGCGTATTTATCTCTGGATGCACCGTGTGTACGCACAAGTCAGCGTTATCTGTTATCTGGAAGGAGTCACTCTATCAATGTTTTATTAGCAACGTTACATCAGTGTTTTCGTAGACAAAGTATGTGAAAATTAGTACAATTAAGCGAAAGCATAATGAGGGGTTTCAAAATGAAAATACTGAAATATACTGGTCTGAGCTTACTGCTCCTTATCATGTTTGTGGCACTCCAAGCATTTGCAGTAGTGCCCCCCGCACGAGCAGCACAACTAAGTCTCACTGTTACGAACACAGGAGATAATGGTGGAGTTAATCCGGCAGCAAACGCTGGGACGGGTACACTGCGTCAAGCCATCATTGATGCAAATGCGAGCGCAACAACCGCTGCCGCGCCGCACACGATCTCGTTTAATATCACCGGTACAGGGCTTCATACGATCAATCTTGCTGGACAGTTGCCAACGATCAACCAGCCAATAGTACTTGATGGATTGACGCAGCCAGGCTCATCATGCGGTACGTTAGTCCCTGGGGTATCGGCAACAACAAATACTCCACACGCATTAACCGTCGAAGTCACTTCAAGAAACAAGACAGATATCAATACACTCCTTGTGGGAGCGGCAGCTGGTGGTTCAACCATTCGTGGCCTAGTAATCAATGGGGCCAACACAATCTCGGTTTATAATTTGGTAGTATATTCACCAAACAATACTATCGAGTGTAACTATATTGGCACGGCAGCCGATGGACAAACGGTCGTGAGCCGTGATGGCAGCGGTGGTCTTATATACAACCAACAGGCAAGCGGTCTAGAAGTTCGCAATAATCTCATTAGCGGTAATGGGCTGCAGGGCATTGTTAGCACTGACACAAGCGGTACATCAGCGCGCTCGAGTAATGTGTCCATACATAACAACCTCGTCGGAACCGACAAGACTGGGATGATCAATGTTAGCAACTCAAACACCTCTGGGACAAATGGTACAGGAATCTATATTACCCTAGGAAATAACACGTCAATATATCAAAATGTGATCTCTGGCCATACCACTGCAGGGGTGTACTTCACCCATCAGGCATCTTTAGCTATACGTGGCAATAAAATAGGCACAAACCTCGCTGGCTCCGCGGCAATAGCCAACGGCTATGGCATCCAAGACGGTAGGTACAGTACGGGAACTATCGTCGGTGGTAGCACGACAAACGATAGGAATATTATAGCCGGCAATACTGGCTACGGGTTCGTGACATCGGCAAGTGGTCTGGCCACTGACACAGTGCAAATAGCCGGAAACTATTTTGGTCTTGGTGCGGACGGCACGACGGCTATTCCGAACCAGATGTACAATGTATTTACACAATCGTATGACAATGCGATTATCGGCGGCTCAAATCCGGGTGAAGGTAATGTTGTGGTGGCTTCGGCATCGGCCGGCATCGCAGTTAACGGCGGAACGGGCGTTCAGATAAAGGGAAACTATGTCGGAATCACACCGGCCAATACCCTGATACCGAACGCAAGCGGTGTCTCGATTAACAACACGTCTGATGCGTTGGTAGGTGGTGTAGGTCCGAATGATCGCAATATTATTTCTGGACAGAATAACGTAGCAGCAGCACCGGGGCTTACCTTTGCAAACACTGTCAATTCATCGATCTACGGTAACTATATCGGTGTTGGTGTCGACGGGATGAGCCGAAAACCGAATAACTATGGCGTGAGTTTGGCTGGGAATAATACCGGAATGAAGCTTGGTGGCTCAACTGCCGCTGAACGGAATATTATTAGCGGCAATACGGCCATCAATATCCGCGCTGTCAGTAGTGCGACATGGGCCAATAATGTTATTAGCGGCAACTATATTGGCCTAGACAAGAATGGAGATGTTATACCTGGTGCAGCAACATCGGGCATAGTCGCAACTAGCCTGACTGGTGTCCGGATTGGTGGGACGAGTGCAGGAGAGCGCAATATTATCTCGGGTAATACCGGCAGCGGCATAACTCTACTGGGCAACGGAGGTGCAAATGTTCAGGTTTATGGCAATGTTATTGGCCTCAAGCCAGACGGCACTACTGTAGCTGCAAACGGTAGCGGTATCTTGTTTAGTAGCGTGACGGCACCTACAGGAAGCTACAAGATTGGTGGCGCCAGTGCGGGGCAGGGCAATGTCATTTCGGGTAATACCAAGGGTATCACTCTAACGTCGACCGTAGCGACTAGTACATACCCTATTGTTGTCCAAGGTAACCTGATAGGACTTGCGCTCGACGGAACAATGGCACGTGGTAATACAGCCATGGGTGTTGAGTCCAGTAATTCACAGTATGTCACTATCGGTGGTGTAGGTACAGGCGAAGCGAATACAATCAGGAACAACACAACCTATGGCGTGCACATACACGGCACATCAAGTAGCATTTCGGTTCGTGGCAATGCAATAGCAAGCAACGGCAAGATAGGCATCAACCTTGGCACCGATGAAGTGACCGACAATGATACTAATCTGACCGACAATGATACCGGCGCAAATGGGCTACAGAACTTCCCTAGGCGTACAACCCTGACAAAATGCGATGGAACGACCACTGAAGTCCGGACAGTACTTCGCTCAAAACCAAACACAACATTTACCGTAGACTTTTATGCCAATCCGTCTGGACGCGACCCGTCTGGCAATGGCGAGGGTCAAGTCTATGATAGTTCCACCTCAGTAACAACTGGAAGTACGGGGTACGCGATTATTACTCCGCCAACGGTAACAAACCTAAGCATGACAGCGACCGATCCAGACGGTAATACGAGCGAGTTTAGCAATGAGCGTGCTGTTTCTATAACTGGCTGCGGCGTCACGAACAAAACGACCAACGACCCCACTCCAAGCATGGCTGGAACAGTAACGCTAGCTGGCTTCACAGCTGGAGTATCACCGACAGCCTCGACAATAAGCATTGATGGCCAAGATGTAACAGCCAGCATCGCTGGTTCGACTTGGACACTTGCCGACAATACCCTGATCACGCTTGCCGACGGAACGTACGATACAGCATTGACCATAGCAGACCCAGAATCAACCATGGCAGCAAGTTACTCAAAAACTGGGGCACTGACGATTGAAACAACTCAACCAACGGTCTCGGTTGCCCGTAAGGCTGGACAGACAAACTATACGCAGACAAACAGTGCGTGGTTTACATTAACGCTTAGCGAAGACGCCAATGATGCCACGCTTACGGCAAGCGATATTAACATCGGAACCACAACTGGGAGTATCTCTACGTTTACGAAGGTTGACGAAACCCATTACGAGTTTGAAATTACCGGTATGACGAGTGGTGACACAACCACCCCGAGTATTGCCACCAACGCGTTCACCGACACGTATGGGAATACAAATAAAGCCAGCACGAGTGCGACTAACACATGGGTGATGTATGACGTTACCGCGCCGCTTGCGTTCGCGGTTAATGTCGATACTAGCGGCTCTTATAGTATCGACAGCCCTCGTATCACTTGGGACACAACAGACGGTGAGTCAGGTATAGACCACTATACCGTCAGTCTCGACGGCGGCACATTTACGACACGATCGTCGCCGTTCACCCCGACGCTCAGTGCGGCAAGCTCGCACACGGTAGCAGTTCGAGCCTATGATAAAGCCGGCAACTACAGTGAGAAAACGGTGATCTACCCACCCGTGGTTGTTATCACCGCACCAACTACCCTTAGCAATAGCTCGATCACCGATACAACCATCAAGATCCAAGGTCCGATCGGTATGATTATCACAGATGTAGGAATTAGTGGTGCCGGGAGCAGTGGCTTTGTTTGTAACCCCACCCCAAGTCCAACAACCCAAGTAACCGTGACGTGTTCTGGTGGCTCTATCGCTTCATCGGGTACACTCACCGTTACGGCGACGAGTGACAGCGGCGTTACAACCAGTAACTCTCAAGACTACGTTATCGATACGGTTAGTCCGTCCGTCACGATCAACCAAAAGTCTGGCCAAGCTGATCCGACGAGCACCGATAGCGCAACGTACAGAGTCATCTTTAGTGAACCGATCGATGCAACGACATTCACCCAAAGTGATGTGCAATTGAGCGGAACGACTGGAACGGTTACTACGTTCACAAAAGTAGACAGTAGAACATGGGACGTAACAGTCACTGGAATGACAAACGGCGATACGGCCGTAGCAAGCTTATTAGCCGGTGCGGCGAAAGATCCTAGCGGCAATGCTACTTCGGTCAGTACCAGCACTGACAACTCAATCACCTACGACAGTTCACGCCCGTCCGTCACGATCAACCAAAAGTCTGGCCAAGCTGATCCGACGAGCACCAACAGTGCCACATTTACAATTATTTTCTCTGAGCCTGTTAGCGGTGTGGTAGCAAGTGGATTCAGTATTGCAGGCTCGGCAACCGCAACCATCAGTTCCCTAACAAAACTCAACTCAACAACATGGGAGGCTGTCATTGGCACGATGACAGACGGCAACACAGTTAAACTTTCATTAGCAGCGGGTCAAGTGAGTGATGATGCAGGTAACACTAACACTGCAAGCACCAGCACCGACAATAGCGTGACATATGACATGACAGCACCAAATGTAACTATCGCCTCGATAACTACGAAAGACACCACGCCTCGCTTGCACGGCACCATCAATGACCCGACGGCCTCTGTTGTGGTCACGGTCAACGGTAGCAACTATACTGCCGTAAACAATGGTGATGGCACTTGGACGCTTGCGGATAATACCATCATGCCTGCGCTGGCTGATGGCACGTATGACATCGCGGTAATGGCAACCGATGCCGCGGGCAATGCTGGGACAGACTCTACAACCAATGAAGTCGTGATCGATACTGTTGCCCCTACAGGTACCGTCAGTACTGTTTCCGCAAGCATTACCAATAGTCCAGAAATACACGGTACCACAAACGACCCGACGGCCTCTGTTGTGGTCACGGTCAACGGTAGCAACTATACTGCCGTAAACAATGGTGATGGCACTTGGACGCTTGCACAAGGAACCATAGACCCAGGGCTTAACCCAGGCAACTATACAGTGACAGTGACGTTCAAGGACGCGGCCGGTAATAGCACACAACAGTCCACCAGTTTTACGATACTACGTTCTGATGCAGATCTACCGACGGTATCTCCTCTGACTTGGATCGGTGGCCAGCCGGTTGTCCACGGAACCTACGATAGCGCTAATAGCCAAAACCTTGTGGTAGCCTTGAATGGTACCACTTACGTGCTGGGCACCGATGGGCGTCTGACTACTGAAGGCAATGCATGGACACTCAACCTCACCAATCTCGTACCGCCGCTTCCTCTTGGTAGCTACAATGTCACCGTTTCGGTTTCGACACGTAATGGTGCTGTTCTTGGGGACGCTTCGGTAAACGAACTTACTATCATAGCACCTACCGTTACAAATATTGTCACGCACCCTAGAGCGGGTACGACACTCGCCAATACTGGAACTCGCGTGTGGATTGTCGAGGCTCTTGCTGGCCTAATTCTTATTACTGCGAGTACGGTAGCCTTTGTAGGTTATAAAAAACACCGCCAAATACAGTAGGTTTGCTCGGCGAGTAGAGGACTCGCCGTTCCATTAAAGTTATTGTAGGGAAGCAGCTGAACGGTAAACGCTAAGCATCTAGACGCTGCGAAAAGGATATATCTTGTCTGGAATTGAGCAATAACCCTTGAGTGGAAATTTTCATTTTGCCTTGAGGTCAAAGATTATTCAGGCTTAGCTGAGTCCAGTCGATCGTACGTACCGGTTGGCCACTACCACCGAGCCACGGGGTACACGACCGCTTCCAAACAAGTTGCCGTGTAGTCGCTCGACCAGACGAAGGTTCCACATTGGTGTAGTGCATAATATGCGCATTATCGAGGGCGCTCGAATCAAAGTTCGCCAAAGATCCACGCGACATGCCATCGAGAGGGGCATGCGCCATCCACATGACATCTCGATGCGTCATGCATATTCCCATTGTCGCCTCGCTCTCCACAAAATCATGTACATGACTACTGAACCGTTTCAGAACCTTGAGTAGTGATTCACCCTCTGGTGGTGCCCATGCTAGAGGTGCCTCTAGCATGGCGGTATAACTCTGGGGGTATTCGTCTTGGTGCTGCAGCTTTGTCATGCCTTGGATTTTTCCGCGGTCTCTTTCGGACAATCTGGGGTCTTCGGACCATTTCCCCAAGAGCCCAAGTGATTCGGCTGACTGCTTGGTACGAATAAGAGGAGAGGTATATTGCCAATCGAACCCTTCGATTGCGTAGGGCTGTAATACAAATTTTGCGATCCACTGGCCAGAAAGTACTGATTGCTCATGGCCACGCGAGGTTTGTTCTTCGTGAAGCGGATGTTTGAGCAGGGCATGGCTGGTGGGCTGTGCGGTTAGTCCGCGGCGAACATCACCTTCGCTCTCGCCGTGTCGAACTAACACTAAATGTTTTGCTGGAAACTCACTCATCTACCTATAGTTTACACCTGGTTATAGACTTTGACATCCTTAAAGCGCATATGTATGTATACGAGGACGAGGAATGCGCTGATCGCGAGCATGATGAGCGCTATAGCGTATGAGTGCGTCTTTTGGTATGTTAGGCCGAGGATAAGTGGCGGTAAGAATCCACCCAAGCCGCCGGCCGCGCCAACAATGCCAGCTACGCTACCCATATTTTCTGGCTTTGCTAATCGGCCAAGCAACGCGAAAATTGCGCCGTTACATACACCTAAGACGCACGCTAGGCTCAAGTAGGCAGCGGTTGTACTACTATGTAACGTTGGTTGTAGCCCCACAAATGTTGCCAACACCGACACTGTCACTAGACTCACCCGCACCACAGTCTTGCCACCAACACTGTCGCTCAGCCAACCACCAATTGGCCGCGCAACCGTAGCCAATAATACGAAACCCGCAGCCCTCGAGGCTGCATCGGTAAAGCTCAGCCCATAGGCGACCTTAAGCAGAACGGGCAAATATACACCAAACGCCACAAAGGCACCAAAAGTTACGACGTAGAGCGCGGCCAAATCCCATGTAATACGCTGCTTTGCTGCGGCAACCATGCGAAGTACTGCCGAACCCTGCTGTGGCTTCCAGATGGGGCTGTCTTGACCATAGCGCATACACACCATACCCATAGCGAACAGCAGAGCAGCCACCAAGAAAAATGTCCGATCAAGCCCTAGCGCATCTGCCAGCCGCGGAGTAGCAAATGCCGACAGTGCCGTACCAGCATTTCCCATGCTGTATATGCCGAGTACTAGCCCCTTACGTTTCGGCGCAAACCACGCACTCACAAACGGCACTCCCACGGCAAACACCGCGCCGCCGAGTCCTAAAATAGTGGCCACACCAATAAGCTGCATGTAGGTAGACACAAACGCTAGCGCCATCACTGGCATTGCCGTCAGAAAACAGACTAGCGAGAGCATTGTCTTGCCGCCGTATTTATCCGTGAGCATTCCTAGGACGATGCGCCCAAGCGCACCAACCAGCACAGGCACTGCCAAGAGCAGCGACAGGCTGAGCGGCTGCAGCGACAGCTTAGTTGCGTACTGTGTACCGAGCGGGCTCAGAAGCGTCCACGCCCAAAAGTTAAGTACCAATGCAGTGGTTGCGAGAAGTAGGGCGGTGCGACCATTTGAGTTGTTTTTTGCTTGCTTCATATACACCGTACTGGGGAGTAGCCTTAGCTATATATCGAGCTAAATAGAAGCTTCCCAGTCGAACTTAAACATGTCCTCACGATGGCCGCCTAGGCCTTTGCCAATATGCGAGTAATCGTCGACGAATTCTATGGACTTTACGTATTTTGCCATCTTGTATCCCCATTTGTGTTCAACGCGAACGCGGACTGGCGCACCGTAGTTCACTGGCAATTTCTCGCCGTTCATCTCATATGCCAAGATGGTTTGCTTTTGCATCATGTCGCTGGTACGAAGGCCTACGTAAAACTGGGAGCCATCCGGATAAATATCGTAGCAGTAGAAGATGACATATTTGGCCTTTGGATCCGGCTTGCAGTATTTAAGGATTTCTTGCATGGGTACACCCGTCCACTCGGCAACACCCGTCCAACCCTGTATACAGTTGTGCTTGGTAATCTGGGTTTGTTTGGGCATTTTCTTTAGGTCTTTGAGCGAAAGTTCGAGCGGCTCCTTGACCATGCCACCAACCTTGAGCTTCCAATCTTTGAAGTCATTTGCCAGTAGATCTTTATATTCTTTTGTAGTGGGCGGATAGCCATTGACACGGAAGAATGGTGAAATGTCTTTTTTCTCGTAATTTTGCTTGGATTGCATCTTGCCAAACACAAACTTAACTACCGGTACATAGAACTTCATCAGCACTCTGCGGACGGCATTGGGATAGCGTAACGTAACGAGCGAAGCCCAGATGTTGAACACCACTAGCAGAATAATAATCATCAGGAACCACGTGAGTGCGAGCGCAAAATCGATCTCTGTATTACCCGATACGAACCGCTGTATGCTGGTATGGAAATGTAGGCCAATCGTCATAGTAATGTGCACGAGAATGAACAGCGAAAACAGCACCATCACGATAAAGTGCACACTGCGTGCAATTTGTCGTCTGTTGCCAAAAATCCGTAAGTAGCCGGGGAATCGAGCGATGAGTGCAGGCGACAGCGCCAGACCACTCAGAATCTGAACAGGGGCCAGTACAAAAATCAGGACGGCATAGGTAAGTTGTTGTAGAGCATTGTATCCTGCGCCCTCGGCAGGAATATTGAGCGTAAGGTAGTTGCCAAGCACAGCAATAGCCTGAGAGAAAATATTCAGATCGGTAGGCACTATACGGTGCCACTGTCCGCTCGCAAACAAATAGCCTACGTATATAATTCCGGTAATAACCCAAATGAGTGCTGCCGTAAAATGCCAATGTCTGCCCGAGCCCAGATTGTGGTTGCCGCCGGGCAGTGCGCCAACGTACGACGGAGGGTCCTCGGCCTCATCACGGGCTGTCCAAAGCCGATCTTTGGGCATAATTTTCTTGCCGAATCGCAGCCAGTGATTATCGTCGGTCGTGTGATCTGTCCAATACAGTTTGGGGTGGTCGTACAAAATCTGTATACCGCTACGGATAAGTAGGATGAGGCAAAGCAAATTCACGAGGTGCAGCGCGACAATAAGAATAGGTAGGCTCAATCCTGTTTCCATACTCTTATCATACTCCTACTGCTGTCGATACGCGAAATTGCTTATGGAAGTAGTTACTTTGGTCGCTCAGGTTCGTAGGATTTTTTCCATGGCCTTGCCATGAGCAAGCTCGTCTATAAGCTTGTCAAGGTACCGCACTTCTTGCATAAGCTTGTCGGTAATGTCTTCGACTCGAACACCACAGACTACCCCAGTGATCTTTTTGCGGTTTGGATTAAGTGTGGGGGCATTAGCAAAAAAATCCTCCAAGGTAGCTGCAGTCGCAATTTGATGCTTTAGCTCGTTCTGCGAGTAGTCGGTAAGCCAACGGATCACTTCATCCACCTCCGCTTGAGCACGGCCTTTCTTTTCCACCTTGGCAACATAGAGAGGGTAGATGCTGGCAAAACTCATGGTATATATGCGGTGTTTTTTGGCGCTATTTTGCTCGTTCATGTCAAAATTTTATCATAGTACTATGCCTATCCGTCTTAGTTATACCTGCTTGTTTTTGACGACAAAGTTATACTATATGCATGCACACAGTATTCACCATTGGTCACTCGACCCGACCAGTCGAGGAGTTTATCGAGCTACTGCAACAAAATAAGATACGTAGACTTGTAGATATTCGTACGATGCCTCGCTCTCGCCATAATCCACAGTACGAGCAAACTGCCCTAGAAAAAACCCTACCCAAGCACGGTATAGCCTACCTGTACATGCCGCAGCTCGGTGGACTTAGGCCAAAAGCGAAAGACTCTAAAAATATGGGGTGGCATAACGAATCATTTCGTAATTATGCCGATTACATGCAGACGGACCAGTTTACGAAAGCTATCGAAGAGTTAGTTGCCCTTGCCAACGAAAATCCGACTGCAATTATGTGCGCAGAGGCCGTGCCTTGGCGGTGTCATCGCTCATTGGTGGGCGATGCGCTGCTCGTTCGCCGTATGAAAGTTTGCGATATCATGAGCCCAAAGACTGTACAGCCTCACAAAATGACCTCTTTTGCTGTAGTAGAAGGTAGGAACATTACGTACCCCTCCGACACACCGACGAAAAAGTAACTAAGATCATGAATATATCCGAAATAACCCGAGCCATCCAAGAAGACCCCCAGAACGAGACATACACGAGAGAAGGGGTAGCTCCGCTCTTTACCGCCACAAGCCATGCACGGATTGTGATCGTCGGCCAAGCACCGGGCCGCAAAGCAACTGCCAGCGGCATACCGTGGGATGATGCCAGTGGCGATAAGCTACGTGAGTGGCTAGGCGTAACGAAAGAACAGTTTTATAACCCTGAACTTATTGCACTCATACCTATGGATTTTTACTATCCAGGCAAAGGTTCCCACGGCGACTTGCCGCCGCGAAAGGGTTTTGCCGAAAAATGGCACCCTAGGCTACTGGCCGACATGCCTGAGGTAGCGCTACTCATTCTCGTCGGGAAGTATGCGCAAGCCCATTATCTCGGCTCTAACTCAAAGCGCAACCTGACAGAGACGGTTGGTTCCTACAATGAGTACTTACCCAAATTCTTTCCTATCGTCCATCCATCACCACTCAATTTTCGCTGGCAGACTAAAAACCCGTGGTTCT
This sequence comes from Candidatus Saccharimonadota bacterium, assembly GCA_018062785.1. Lineage (GTDB taxonomy): Bacteria > Patescibacteriota > Saccharimonadia > Saccharimonadales > UBA4665 > JAGXIT01. The sequence goes on along the minus strand of JAGORO010000006.1, from coordinate 30,186 downwards.
TAGAAGCTGTGATTCCGAAGCTACAAAAAATAGTCGCTACAATTTTGAATGAGAAATCTTGAATGAAAATGGCTCGCTAGGGTAAAGTTTTTCGCTTTGTTTTATTTTACTTTGGTTTGTTTTTCGGCAAGCCACTGCTGGGTTGCGTTTGGAGCCTTGTCCGTACGGTGGGCGCAGCCCTGCCAGCAGCAAGGACGACGCATGCCGCCGTGCATTTTGGAAAGACCGACCGTAATACGCTTGACGCGCGTTTCCGCAAGCGCACCTGAGGTCACCCAGCAAATCCACTCATTTCGCGCGAGGGGCGTAATGGCATTCCATAGTTCGGTAACTTTCTCGTCGGAGAGAATCGCCTTCTTAAAATCGTCGGGGAGGGGATGTACCGTACCCGTCTGCAATGCTGCACTCATATGTATAGTATACCTTGTCATGCCACAAACCTGTAGCCTCAAAGTGTGGCGCTACTCCTGTAAAAACTACACGCTGTCAAAAAAGTAAGCTATCTAAGTTAGTGCAGGAGTATTTTTGCTTTTACAAGCTGATGGTCGGATGCTATCGGCGTTGTGTTACGAAACTTTACTGCCTTAAGCTATAGACTTTCGAAGAGCCAGTAACGTGGTTGATGCCGGGTAGTGTATCTATTTTATTAAATCCGATCTGGCTAAGTACCTCTCGTCGATTGCCGTTAAAATCGCCCACTAAAACTGCAGCATCGTAGGGGTATCTGCTCATAGCATACTTTATTTGCGTTTTTAGTACCTCAAGCTGTCCGCGTCTATTTTCTCCCTTCACAAACTGGTTATAGTGGTAGTTGAAAACAAGTAGGTTCTTACCATTCTTAGAAACGCGCACCCACGTCAGATACCTTGGCGCAAAGCCCGTATTCCAATTGCGGTCGTGAGATGGCTGTATAAGGACTTCTCCGCTTACAAGCCTAGAAATACCCGCAACACTCTTTACATAGATAGGGCTTGAGTTCTCCCCACTCCCTACATACTCAATGTACGACCTACTTCTCATAAAGTTTGTCAGATCAGCACGCTGGTAACTCATTCCTCTATCATCAAAGCGTTGCGCGATTACCTCCTAGGAGCCAATGATATCGGGATTTGCGGTCGAGATTACTCGAAAGACATTTGCCTTTCTTGCCTGCCAAGTACCAATCTTTTTCTTGCGTCTCATATTTGCGAGTAGGCATTATGGGTTGCAACCGTAAGCATTACCGTCTTCTTCTCTGGCGGCAAACCACTCGTAACGGCGACATTGTGCAGCGGGTGCGCACGCGCAGCTGGTATACCCATAGTGCCTACGGCCACTGTGGTGACAAACAAGACGATCACTATAATGGATGAGGTTTTTTGTATCTGGGCGCGTAGCTTTTGAGTTGAAGTTTGCACTTTTATTCTTGTTTGCCGCTTGATAGCATATCATTGGCTACACCTTACGCAAGCTATAATCCCTTGTGTATTTGCTGCTATAGTTAGTGTCATGAAGACCAAGCTTGTCATTTTTGGGGTGACTGGTGATTTATCTAGACGCATGCTGCTGCCGGCACTCAGAAAAATAGTTCGCAATGAGGCAATCGACGATCTAGAAATCATCGGCGTCTCTCGTCAGCCACTCGACATGGAGCGACTCGTCGGCAAAACACTCGCACCCATCTCAACCAGTATAAGTATTGATCTTGCCGAACAAAAGTCGTACCACACACTCAAAAAACACCTTGCACTCACGGCCGAGGATCAAGCCGTTTTTTATCTTTCTGTACCGCCTGCTGCGGCGACACGGATAGCCGATAATCTAGGTGAGGCTGGGCTCAATACCACCAATTGTAAAGTACTGTTCGAAAAACCATTTGGTGTTGATCTAACTTCGGCCGAAGAGATGACCGCTCGGACCAATACTTTTTTTGATGAGGATCAAATCTACCGCATCGACCACTATCTTGCGAAAGAAATGGCCCAGAATATCGTCGCCTTCCGAAGCGGTAATGCCGTCTTGCGGCACGTCTGGTCACGACAGTCCATCGAGCGCATCGAGATTTTGGCACTAGAAACCGTCGATGTTGAGAGCAGAGGACAGTTCTACGAGCAGGTGGGCGCACTCCGTGATGTCGTGCAAGGCCATCTTATGCAGCTTTTGGCACTCATACTCATGGATACTCCCTCTAAGCTAGACTGGGATCAGCTGCCCAGACTACGCCAGCAAGCACTCAGCAGACTACAGCCCGCCAACCCAACATCTGCCAGCCGAGCACAATATAGGGGTTATGCTCGAGATGTTAAAAATCCTAAGACTCAAACTGAAACATTTGTTTCCGTTCAGCTGGTTAGTGATTCGGGAAATTGGGAAGGGGTGCCGATCAGTCTTGTTACCGGCAAAGCTCTAAGCGAAAAACGAACCGAAATTAAGATTTATTTCCGAGCAAACAACATTGAGCAGAGTAACTGTCTCCGGTTTAAAGTGCAGCCGAATGAAGGCATTGAGATCGATCTTTACACTAAAAAACCTGGCTATACTCGCAGCTTCGAGATGCAAAAGCTCCACTTTGAATACCCAGAAGATACTGTATTACCTAGCGCTTATGAGCAGGTGATTGTTGATGCTGTCCTGTCGCGCAAGAGTCTCTTTACTTCGAGTGCAGAGATTCTCGAGAGCTGGCGTGTGCTGCAACCATTACTCGAGGCGTGGGCTATTGATACAGTGAAAATCCCGACCTATCCAAAAGGTGCCGAGTATCGAATGCTTTTGGGCGCGTAACCAAGCAAACAGTCTATACTACGTAGTGATGAAAAAGCAGAGTATTCTGGCAAGCATTGCGACGATTGCACTATTTTTTGTCAGTACCTCTTGGCTTGCTGGGCCCTTCTTGAATAATGTCCTAGCACCAGGACCAAACCTTATCAGCTTCTACGAAGCGAACGGCATGCCCTACGCCAGCCTATTTCGCGTGTTCGATGTCGTCGCTGCCTTGCTGCTGATCGCCATAGCGGCTTGGCAACAGCGCAGCCCGACAAACAGCATCGATCGTCATGCTACTTGGCTTGTCTACGCCATCGGCGGCCTGCAGCTATTCGATGCAATAGTGCCGGTCAGCTGTACGGTGACCGAGTATGTATGTCGTCCAGATGTAGGGGTACTTTTGACTGTACACCGAGTCGAAAGCATCATTGTAATGATACTTGCCTTTGGGGTGGTCGCGTGGCGTAGCCTCGGAGATCGATCGCTCCGCTGGGTGTCCATCACCCTAGTTTTACTGGGAGTGGTAGCGACACTAGCCACACAACTCGCACCCCAGTGGCTGTTCTCGATCCAAGCCGTGGCGATGTGCCTAACCACCTACGGCTTGTGGTATATTTTGCTTGGACATCATTTTGGGTTTAGCCGGCAACATTCGGTGCGCTCACCTCGGTTCGTTGTTGGCACGCTAACATTCGTGGTAATTATGAGCGCGCTATTCAACCTTGGTAACACACTTGTGCGCTTTGTGCATCACCAGCACCATCAAGGACATTTTTTATTCTCTCTCAACAACAGCTGGCTGGCAGGGCATGGACTGCTCGTTACACTCGCAATGCTATACGTGACGCGTAATTTTTGGCAGGGATCTCTGAGTGCTTGGCGGGTAGTGACAGTGCTGAGCATTACCGAAGCGATTCGGTACGCCGCACTCGGCTTTGCCTATCCGATTACTGCGCTATACCTGCTACTTTTCTGTACACTACTCCTCTCGCGAAGCTCATTTACGCTGCACCATAGCCTCGGTAGGTTCCGCACACGATTGTTGTATGCCGTCCGGATTGTTGCGATCACCTCAGGTATTGTGACTGCCTTAAGCATTGCATTTCGCTACGGTACCACTCGCAAATTAGAGCTCGATAACACCGGAGCAAGCCACATTATCTCCAAGACTCTACTGCTCGAGCCTGTAACTGGCCAGTCTTCATCCCATCGACTAAAGCTTTTCGATCGGAGCTTGAACATGATTGGTGGCTTTATGTACTTGTGGCTACTCGCCGGACTATTCTTGCCAAGAAAGCTAGCGCCCACGGAAGACCGAGCCCTGAATCGAGAACAAGTAGCCCTACTTCTTTCAAAGTACAGCACTTCGAGCGAAGACTACTTTAAGCTCTGGCCAAAGGACAAAGAGTACTGGTTCGACGAAACGGGGCAGGGAGCGGTAGCATATGCGCAAAGTGCTGGGTACTTTATTGCCCTCGCCAACCCAATGTGCAGCCCCAGATCGGTGCCGAGCTACCTCAGGTCTTTTCGAGAGTACGCGCATACCCAAGGCGCCAAGCCTGTGTGGCTACTTATCGGCCAGCCTAACGTTACGCCTTTTGAACAAGCAGGCTATCGACTTTTACCGATCGGCTCCAGCGCCATTATTGCCGTTCAGACATTTGCAACCGAAACTGTCAAAAATAAATGGTGGCGATGGAAAACAAATAAAGCCATTAAGGCGAGTTTGACCTACGAACGCCTCACTCCACCGCACACCACAAAACTACTCGACCAGCTCGGCACCATATCCGAGCAATGGCTTAGGCGTGGCGGGCACGAAGAACGAGGTTTTGCGCTCGGTCACTTTGATGCAAGCGAGCTTGCTGGCCAGACACTACATGTCTTGCGCAATCAGCGCCAAGATATCATCGCCTTCGCGAACCAATTGCCTCACTATGCTGAGATCGACTGTCGCACCATAGATCTTATGCGTTTTTTGCCCGAGGCTGCCGATGCTATGGCATTTTTGCTGCGCGAGATTATTTGCGCCCAAGCCCAAGAAAACGCTGCATCATACTTCGATCTTGGCTTCGTTCCACTCGCAGGGCTCAACACAAAGGGCATCGGTAGTGCCACAATGCAAGTTCTGCGAACAGCTCTTACGCCCATATTCTCAAGCCATGGACTCGAGCAATTCAAGAGTAAATTTGCGCCAGTTTGGCATACCAATTTCATTGCCTTTGATGGAGATAGGCTCGATGCGCCGATTATGCTGAGCGCTGTCGTTAGTGCAACTCGGCTCAAAAAATAAAACATACTTGACATACTTGTCATACTTTTCATACAATAGTGTGCATGAGTTTGCACAAGAAGAAGTTGTATGGCGCAGCCACAGTTGGGACGAAAGGCCAAGTTGTTATTCCATCTGATGCCCGCGAGGAGCTTGGTATCCACCCCGGCGACCGACTGTACGTAGTTGGCAGTCCCGAAATGAGATGGATCGGTTTAATCCAAGAGGAGCAACTTCGAGAATTAATCAACACCATAACCGATGATGTTGAAAGCTACAAAAATATACTAAACAGCTAAGTAAAGGTACCGAATAAAGATGCAGCACCATCACCACCTGAGCCTGCGCTCAAAACTTATCATTATGCTCTCCGTCATGGCGAGCCTTTTCTTGGTCGCACTCGACCAAACTATCGTCACGACCGCATTGGGCAAGATCGTTGAAGACCTTAATGCCTACAGTAGCCTCGGCTGGATTGTCACCGCTTACTTACTCACCACTACCGTAACAGTGCCCATTGCTGGCAAGCTTTCCGATCTGTTTGGCCGACGCATTATGCTTCTTGTAGGCGTAGCGCTTTTTGGTGCCTCATCGCTACTTTGTGGCCTATCCGGCGACATCGGAAGTTTGATCTTCTGGCGTGCCATGCAGGGAATTGGTGGTGGAATAATCACCGCCAACGCCTTTACTATTATTGGTGACCTTTTTGCGGCGCGTGAGCGGGGCAGGTGGCAGGGGTTGTTCGGGGCAGTCTTTGGTATATCTTCTGTTATTGGCCCGCTCCTCGGTGGCTGGCTAACGGATAGTCATGCCTTGCTTGGGCTTACCACGAGCTGGCACTGGATCTTCTGGATCAACGTACCAATTGCCCTCGTTGCCTTTGCGCTCATCGTCATTTTTTGCCCTCCGCTCAAACACGCCCGAGAGCCAAAAGTCGACTATATCGGTGCGGGACTGCTTACAGTTGGGCTAGCAACAATCGTACTGGCAGTAGACAATACCGAACAAATTTTTAGCGGCGTCTTAGATGCAACCGGCTGGTCACTTAGTATGCTCCGAGTCGTTATGGCCGTTTTTGTTGCGATCGTCTTTGGGCTTTTTATTGTCAGAGAACAACGTGCCAAAGAGCCTATCATGCCGCTGCACTTCTTCAAAAACCGCAACTTTGCGCTGATCATGGGTGTGGCGACCTTGTTTGGCGCTGGCTTCATGAGTGCGATCTTGTACCTTACACAGTTCAACCAACAAGTCTTTGGCGCTAGTGCAACCGAAAGCGGCCTGATGCTCGTACCAATGGTTGCCGGTATTATGGCTGGGTCGATCGGATCTGGACAGATCATAAGCAAGCGTGGTCACTACAAGATATTTCTCCAAGTCGGCATCACCATTGCTACTCTCATGGTCGGCGCGCTAGCAATACTCACACCCGCCAGCCCGTACTGGCATGAGGCAATGCTGATGATTGTACTTGGTATCGGTTTAGGCTTTGTTATGCCAGTCATGAACATTGCGGTGCAGAACGAATTTTCTCAGAAAGACCTTGGCGTTGCGACTAGTTCCATTCAATTATTTAGAGGTCTTGGCTCTACGGTAGGTGTTGCACTTTTTGGAGCTCTGCTTACGAGTGGGCTAGCCACACAGCTCAGTGGCACCGCCAAGAGTAGTCCATACATCGCTGACCTCGCGAAACAGCCAACCATTACACAACGCTTTGGAGACATTACAGATACCGACACACTTGTCACCCTCAATATGCCTGATGTTCGTGAAAAAATTCGCACCTCGACACTCTCGGCGATCGACGACTCCGTCATATCCCAATCCAGCAAGCAACAAGTCAAACAATCTTTTATTGCTAAGCAGGAAGCCTATTCCGAGACAGTCACCGATGCCTTTGTGTCATCACTGCGAACGATTTTCATTGCCTCGGCGGTCATAATGGCACCGGCGATCCTCCTAGTATTGGCGACCCGCGAGAAGGAGCTTGCAGCTTCTGATGCCCATGTCACCCCAGGTGAGCTGTAGTAGCAGTACGCACATACGCTTTTCCGCTACGTCCTAATCGAGCTTTTTGTAGATCTGCCCAGTGACAAAAAGGCACCCGAGCCCGAGCACCACCATAAGCAAGGGACGCTCAACCAAAAACGGGGTCTTCTCGATGATATGCTCGAAACCATAAAAAAGACACACCAGCCCAAAAGAGGCCAGCAGCGCCATGCTCAGTGGAAACTTTCGATTTAATACTCGCTGTTCGCGTACGGCATCTTTGACAATTTGTTTTTCGATTTTGGGTAATTTGCTCATGCTACTAGTATAGCAGATCACCCCTGCTGCTATCTTGTGAAGTAGTAGTAGGTATGAGTGAATTTTTACACTTTTTTTGTCAGATCGATTACAGTCATATTGTATTTCGCTCCGTATAGTACGTACCGTACAGGTAAGTAAAAAGGAGAAAATCATGAATATACTACTTTGGGTCGTTGTCGGTGCATTTGCTGGCTGGATAGCTTCAATGCTTATGAAAACCGACGCACAGATGGGTGCATTTGCAAACATCGCAGCCGGAATAGCAGGTGCATTTGTTGGCGGCTGGCTTTCTTCGCAGCTACTTAACTACGATCCGAACGTATTCAGTCTGCCTGGAATTCTTATCGCCATCGTTGGTGCGATGATTGTCATCTTCATCGTACAGCTCATTACGGGTCGTCGTCGCGTTTAAGGTATTGTAGTTATTTGACACTACACAGCAAAACAACCCGAAAAAAGCCCAAAAAAGCCTCACTTCGAACGAGTGGGGCTTTTTGGTATATGTCGGTAGGCGAACCGCCCAGAATTTGACAACCACATCTGGCCAGTAGACAATAGAGCGAGGTCAACCCTAGGAGAACAAAGATGAACATGCTCGAAAGTGCGCTCGCAATGATGAATAAAGCCGCCAAAAACCTAGACCTGAGCACAGGACAGCTAGTCGCGATCGCCGAGCCGATGCACGACCACCGCTTCGAGATCGTCGTTGATGATATTCGGCACCAAGCTTTTCGCGTCCAGCACAATAACTCACGTGGACCGTTCAAGGGTGGCATCCGCTTTCATCCTCATGTCGACGAGGATGAGGTCCGCGCCTTGGCCACACTAATGAGCATAAAATGTGCAGCAGTCGACATCCCAATGGGTGGAGCAAAAGGGGGGATAGCCTTCGACCCAAGACTATACAGTAAGAAGCATCTAGAATCTGTGGCTCGAGCATATGTTCGAGCACTCGAAGACCATATTGGGCCAACTAAGGACGTACCCGCGCCCGATGTAAACACAAATGGCGAGATTATGGACTGGATGGTCGATGAGTATGAGCAGCTGACCGGAGACGCCACTAAGGCCAGCTTTACCGGCAAAACCGTATCCAATGGCGGGTCTGAGGGGCGAGTCGAGGCGACGGGCAGGGGGGGCGTTATCGCCCTGCGAGAGTATTGCAAAGCTCGCGGGATTAAGACGCGCGGTCTGCAAGTAGCCATACAGGGAGTAGGAAATGTTGGGTTTTACTTTGCCCAAATAGCCCAAGAGGAGCTGGGTATTACCATTGTGGCGCTAGCCGATATGCATCGATCTGTATTTGCTAAAAATCCCAAGCAAGGCTTTTCATTTTCTGGCGTAAAGTTTACTGATGGCACAATCCCGAGTGAGTTTGTAGGTACCAAGCGACCCTCGGAAGCTATCCTCGAAGCTGAGTGCGATGTGTTGGTGCTCGCTGCCCTCGGTGATGTTATCGATACTAAAAACCTCAATCTCCTCAAAGCGGCACACATACTAGAGCTAGCCAACGGACCCGTGGACTACATGGCCAATGAACCCTTGGCGCAGCGAGGAGTATCTATAATACCTGATGTCATTGCCAATGCCGGCGGAGTAATCGTAAGCTATCTCGAATGGAAGCAAAATATATCCAACGAGCATTGGGATAGCACCACAGTGAATACCCATGTAGATGCCGTCATAACCAAAGCCATGCAAGCCTGCATGACATCCGCTCAGACGCATGCATGCTCGCTAAAAGAAGCGGCTTTTACGATAGCACTACAACGACTTGTTGCTGAGCAGGCTTAGGTAGAATGACGTACTCTTTCGAGAAGGCTGGCCGTAGAAGAATCAACAGTAACAGAGGTGTCGTGAGCTAAACTGTCGTCGATACTTTTGGCCAAAACTTTGCCGAGCTCAACACCCCATTGATCAAAGCTATTTACATCCCAAATGACGCCTTGTACAAATATTTTGTGCTCGTATAGTGCGATAAGTTGCCCGAGGGTATTAGGCGTAAGCTTGGAAACGAGCAGGGTGTTACTCGGGCGATTACCTTCAAATATTTTGTGCTGAACAAGATTTTCCGGTACCCCATCGGCCCGTACTTCGTCCGCCGTCTTACCAAACGCCAATGCCTGACTCTGCGCAAATACATTGGCCGTTAACTTGCGGTGGTGCGTTCCTCTGCCGTCTGGATTATGCAGCGATTCGACAAACGCAATGAAATCGACTGGTACAAGACTGGTTCCTTGGTGTAGCAGCTGGTAGAATGCATGCTGCCCATTAGTACCCGGCTCCCCCCAGATGATTGGACCGGTGGTATAGTCGACTCGTCGTCCGTTTTTAGTGACCGATTTTCCGTTGCTCTCCATATTACCTTGCTGGAAATAGGCCGGAAAACGATGAAGATACTGGTCATAGGGTAGAATGGCCTCGCTCGAAGCACCTAGGAAGTTGCAATTCCAAATGCCGATGAGAGCGAGAAGTACCGGCATATTTTGCTCGATTGGTGCAGTCCTAAAATGCTCATCCATGGTGTAAAATCCAGCGAGCAGTTCATCGAAATGATCTGGGCCAATCGCTATCATACAAGACAAGCCGATTGCACTCGTTAGTGAATACCTGCCGCCGACCCAATCCCAAAAAACAAACATATTCTGAGGATCAATGCCAAATTTTTGGACCTCGGAAGCGTTGGTTGACAGAGCGATAAAATGCCTTGCCACCGCATCCTCAGAGCCAAGATGATCAACCAGCCACTGGCGAGCAGTTGCCGCATTTGTCATTGTTTCGTCGGTTGTAAACGTCTTGGAGGCAATAATACATAGCGTTTCCTCGGGATTTATCTCATCCAAAACATCAGCAATGTGCGTGCCATCGATGTTCGATACAAAATGCACCGCAAGCTCCTTGGTAGAGTAAAATTTGAGTGCCTCGCAGGCCATGACCGGCCCCAAATCTGACCCACCAATACCGATGTTTACGACATGGCGAATCCGCTTGCCCGTAAACCCTAGCCACTGTCCGTCTCGAACCAATATGGCGCACTGCCGCATCTGGGCCAGCACAGCGCGAATTTCGGGCATGACATCAGTGCCATCTACCAGCACCGATCGCTCCGACCGATTGCGAAGAGCAGTGTGAAGCACAGCGCGATTTTCGGTGGTATTAATCTTTTCTCCCGCAAACATTGCATCTCGAGCGGCCTCAACATCTCGCTCTCTTGCAAGCTCGAACAGACCTTGCATACCTTCGTCGGTGACGCGGTTTTTGGAATAGTCGAGGTAGATGTCTGCAACCTGCAAGCTGAGTCGAGTACCCCTTGCCGTATCCGCCTCAAATATAGAGCGCAGGTGGACGGGGGCTACCTGTGACGCTTGAGTAGTAAGGTTTTGCCATGATTCTAAGTTGGTTATGCTCATAGATGTACTATACCATCTTGTACGGATCGAGAAAGGGTAGATGCCGCCCGCACCTTCATCGCCTTGATCTCTTGGAGTGTAATACAGCGACTTTTGGTGAACGGTCCAAGCTTTGCCTCTTCCGATTCGCCATGCAGCTCAGGCGCAAAGGGTTGGCCGGGCTGAGGCATGATGAGATTGGCGTGTGAAGTAACGGCGAAGGCTCCAAGTGGCACGGGCATATCTACCTCAATCCCAGCACATGTCCGCTGGACAAAGCTACCCAGCTTCAGATGTGAGGCAAGTTTAGACACATTCTTCCACGTTATTTTCTCTGGCTCGTCCGCTGAAACGTCACAAAAAACGCTGCCAAGAGCACCGTGGCCAATGATGATTACATCAGAGTACATCTCTTCCTGTAGCACTAGGGCCATACTCTCCATACTCATGCTCGAAAATACATGAGCCGCTCCGCCACCAAACTCAATGTCATCAGCAATACGCTGTGCTTCCTCTCGAAAGTAGCTCATTTGCGTACTCTGCACTACGGGGTAGTCTTCGGCATCGTAGGCGATTGTCTCCAGCGAGTAGAGTATAGCCGTCGCCCCTTCTTGTGGCGGTGCGCTGTAGCGCTGCGCTGCGTGCAAACCCTCCCAACGCTCAACCGCCCTCGTAAACTCTTGTTTATCAGATGCCATACCGTACCAGTATATACCGATGGCCACTCATCAAAGCATTCTCTGTAAAAATTTCTACTTTACGCTCCGCTTCTATCTGCTACAGTACACATATACGATGCATCAACTATTTGTAACTAAACTTTTTCGCGGGTCGGAGAGAAATGTCATTACCCTAGCTTCGCTATTTATACTGTGCGCTGGACTGATCGCGTCTGTGATCATAGCCACCAACCTTTCTGACCAAAATAAGCTTGATCGTAGAAGCGATACTGTCCGACAGCTCGATGCCATAACCTCTCAGGTGAACGCAAAGATTGACGGGTACAATCAACTGCTTATTTCTGGCGCAGCACTACTAAGGCTCAACCCCGACACGTCCAAGGGCCAGTGGAAAGCCTTTGTAGCCGACCTAAAGCCGGACGAACAATTTCCCTCCATCTTGGGCATGGGCTACGTAGAGTATTTTCCGTCAACTCAGCTTGAGGCCCACGAAGCTAGAATTCAGACTACCGGAGTAGAGAGCTACCACATATGGCCCACCCTCTCCGAAGCTCCCCGAAACAATGTTTCAGGCATCGTCTACTTAGAGCCCGAAAGCGACGCCAATAAGAAAGCTATCGGCTACGATATGTATAGCGACGAGACAAGACAAAAGGCTATGCAAGCCGCAATCGATACCGGTCACAGCGCTATATCGGCCCCTGTGCAGCTTGTCCAATTCGCCAATAAGCCAAAACCCTCGAAGGGAATTCTTGTCTATTACCCCATCTACTCAACATTAGTCGTACCGGATACGGTCGAAGAGCGGCGCGAAAAAGCGATAGGCTTTACGTACCTTGTAGTACTACCCCAAACCTTTGTCGATATTCTAAGCAATGTAGGCTCCGTATCACAGGAAGACATTCGTTTGAGTGACATATCCGAACAGCCGCCCGCACGTCTGAATTCCCGTAGTGTTACAGATGCGTCATCAAACCTCGACGCCATTCAGGTTTCACAAATCGTCCGCGCTGCCAACCGAGTATGGCGAGTTGCCATCCCCGAAGCATCACCAAACTCTTTCCAAAGATGGCTACCCCTGAGTATTTTTGGTGTAGGTACGTTCTTGAGTATCATTATTTCTAGCCTCATTTTTAGATCATTAGTCAGGCGACTTAAAAGGCTAACAGATGAGTACGACCAAAAAATCCAAGAAACCAAAAACGACATGCTCGCCCTAGCGTCACACCAACTTCGCACGCCCGCGAGTGGCGTCAAGCAATACCTAGGTATGCTTACACAGGGCTTTATCGGTGACCTAAGCGAGCAACAGTTAAAGGTTGCCGAGAAAGCCTACGCCGCAAATGAGCGCCAGCTAGAGATCATCAACCAGATGCTCTACGTTGCCAAGGCAGATGCCGGCCAGCTACTTGTTGAACCAGAAAAAATCGATTTGCTAGAAATGGCCAGGACAGCGCTTAACCTCCAAAAGTCTACGGCGACCAACAAAAACATTTCCCTAGAACTTGGCTCCAAGAAAAGTACTCCGGCGTATGGTGACTCTCGCTACGTGGCGATGATTATAGATAATCTTATCAGCAATGCCATCAAATACACGCAGGCCGACAAAAAAGTTACTGTACGTGTCTTTTTGGCCGAAAAAATGTCCTGTTTATCGGTCTCTGACGAGGGCGTAGGTATCCACGAGTCAGACCTGCCCAAGGTATTCGAGAAGTTCTCCAGACTAGAAAATCCGCTTTCCAAATCCGAGGGTGGCAATGGGCTTGGGTTGTATCTCGCACATGGGCTGGCAGAGGCCCACGGAGGCTCACTCGAGGTAACCTCAGAGCTAGGCATTGGCAGTACCTTCATACTCTCTCTGCCGAGAACTGGGGTTGGCAACCAGAAAATACGAGTCAATCTTGATCAGGCAACAACAAAATATCCTAAAAATACCGGTGATGGAGTATAATATGAACGAGATGAGCCAAAAGAGCGTATTGATAGTAGAAGACGATGAGGCGCTGAACGAAGCCTTTAGTATGGTGTTGACGCACGCAGGATACGCTGTGCGCACCGTATTCAATGGTCAAGAGGGCCTAGATGCAATCGAAGATAGCGAGCCAGACCTCGTTATCCTAGATCTACTCATGCCCGTTATGGATGGTAAAGAATTCCTCGAAAAACTCGATCGCAAGCACACCATGCCCGTCGTCGTGATGAGCAACCTAGACAGCAAGTCCGAGATCCAAAAAGCGCTCGATCTTGGTGCAACTCGCTACATCCTAAAGGCATGGGCTTCGCCCAAAGAGCTGGTCAGTGTCGTCCAAGATACGCTGGCAGATGCGGCCAAATAGTATCGTCACTATTCTCAGTTATGCCTCAGTATTTTTTTGTAACATAGCGGTATGAAATCAACCAACAAATCCACCCCAACCATCGTCGGTATTGTCGCGCTCCTCGCTATCATCGGCAGTGCGGGCTACGTTATCCGAACATCGAGCGCGAGCGACCAAAACCCTAGCACCATATCTGCAGCCAAAGCTGAGGATGATACTGCCGCTACAACGGCAGCAATGGTACATACTACCGCCGACACCACCACTTCCGCAACGCAGACGGCCACCACTTCTGGCGCGATCAGTGCCTACAAGGATGGGACCTACAGTACGACAGCGAAGTACCAAGTGCCTCATGGTTACCAAAACTCTATTGCCGTCAAAGCAACGATTAAGGATGGTAAGATAACAAGTGTTAGCACGGATGATACGTACAGCGACCATGAGTCGAGGAACTACATTGACGCCTTCGAAAGCGATGTTGAAAATACGGTTGTTGGCCAGTACCTCGGCGACTTTTCGGCCAGTCGAATTGGGGGCGCATCACTAACCACCATGGCCTTTGATGAAGCTATTCAGACCATCACCTCTCAGGCAAAAGCTTAGGGTGCTTCGACCAATGACCAAAAGTACGGATGACAGCAACCAATCACCACTCGTATCACACACTTTCTCGGCCCTAGGAACGGTCTGGAACATAGAACTGGAAGATGGACCTGCAATCCTGAGCGTGCAAGCTGCTATTGCTCGGCGGGTTCGTGATTTTGAACTCGCATACTCTCGCTTCGACCCAAACTCACTCATTAGCCAGCTAAACGAGACTGGCCGCCTCGTAAACCCGCCCAAAGAGCTTCTCGCAATGCTCGAATTTGCCGCAGATATGTATGCAAAGAGCAACGGTATCTTCAATATTTCTGTTGGGGCGACCCTGCAAAATACTGGCTACGGAATTCCAAATGAGAAGAAGGAAGTTACTGCTAACCTCTGGAAAAACATCACATTTAATCAAAATAAGATAAAAATTCCCAAAAATGTAGCGCTCGATTTTGGCGGGTTTGGAAAGGGGTGGCTCATCGATGCGCTCGCAGCACTACTGGATAGATCTGGGTTAAAAAATTATGTTATTAACGGCGGCGGTGATTTGTTTGCAAAGCTTACTGAACCGCAAGAATTTGGCCTCGAACACCCTTTAGTAGATACGGCGGTTATCGGTACGACTCGCATTAGCCGCGGCGCTCTTGCTGTAAGCTCAACGGTCAAACGCCAGTGGAAGCAGGGCGATACCACCCATCATCACATTATCGACCCGCGACAACAAGCGTCTTCAGACAGCGAGATTTTAAGCGTGTATGCGCGCGCCGACTCGGCCCTCATTGCAGACACATGTGCCACCATCCTCCTTATCGATCCCGCCCAAAACGCTCGTCTCAAAAAACTATTTGGTCTCCAGACAATCCTGCTAAAAAAAGAGCAGTTCTAAGGCTTGGTTCTTCTATATAGTATCTGCTTTCTAAAACGAAAATGACTCGGTATGCACTTGGTTAGCCGGCACCCCAAGTGAGGCTAAGATATCAGCGGTGGCACGCATGAAGCCCTCTGGGCCACAGATAAAGAACTCAAATTCAGATGGATCGTGGAGCCTGCTGCCCAGTATCTCTTTGGAGATATACCCGTCGACCTCACCTTGCCGCAAGGCGGTAGATTCATCACTCAAAATCTGTACAAACCGTGTGCCCAACGCCTTGGATAAGTGCGGCCAAAAGGCGGCCATAGTGCGATTTTGACTGGCATAGAACAGCCAAGATCGACCATCATCATGCAGTACATGGTCGACAAACGGCGTAATCCCAATACCGCCGGCGATAAACACAGCTGGCCGTGACGTACGACGCCATCGCTGGCTCGTAAATAGTCCGTATGGTCCATCTAGGAATACTTTTTCGCCAGTTTTCAACTCGGCAAGACTGGTCGTAAATGGCCCAAATTGCTTGTAGGCAAGCGTTATATCCCCACTAGACACATCAACCTGCACGACAGAGAAAGGATGTCCGGCACCGAGTAGTGTTTTTTGTAGGTAAACATACTGGCCACGCCGAGGTGAAAGCATACTACGGAGGGGCTTGAGCTTAACAAGCATCACTTGAGGCGCAAGCGGTATGTGTTGCGTGATCGTATACTCTGCGCGACCAAGCGCAAAGAGATGCCGCAAACGTAGTACGGTGAACAACCCTGCCAGCACCAAAATACTCACAAAGTACACTCGAGGTACACTCAAAGTCCTATAAGAACTACCGATACTTGGTATGTGAAGCAGGGCTAGGGGCAGGGCGACGTAGGCAAAATAGTGTATATATTTCCACGGTCGATAGTGAATGTTACTACGAACGAGCGCAGACGTCACCCATACAACCAAGAGTACCCAGAATGCAAAGCGTCCCCATGTGACACTCTGCTCGAACGGTGAGCCGAATCGCGGCAAGAGTGAGTACGTTACGAGACTTTCCGAGTAGGCCAATGTCGCCGCTACTGGATGTAGAAATACTAGCACCGTTCCGTAGGTACCGAGCCAACGGTGCAATTGATTGATCTTAGCAAGGTCGGTGAAGTATAGACCTATTACCGATTTTGTACCGATGATATACATCCAAAGCAAGCCAACTAGTCCAACATATCCCAGCACCGCCGAAGTATACAACCAGATTTGCTGTAGATTGCCCCAGTTACTCGGATGCTTAACGATGAATGGCAACGGGAGAATAGTAATGACTAGCGTCCCGATAAGTAGTGTCCGTTTTGTGTTTTCTGACATAGCTACCTGAGAGTATACGTTATACATCCTGAGAAAAACCTAAGAATTTTTTTCAAATAAAAACCGGCCCACATGGGCCGGTTGTCGAAAGCTATTTTTCCTATGCGCTTCCTACGCCGAAAGCTGCTGCTTAAAGCGTCGGAATTGTCTAAGCTGAATGCGCTCAGTCTTTAATAACCATTTGTCTTCGGTCGCTTGGTCGTCAAATTCGGTAATATCTGCGCTCGATACTTTATATGCTTTATTTCGTAATTTAAATCGTTTCATAAGCGGTTGGCTCCTTTCAACGACTCTTATTTTGCTTCGCGGAACGTTTTATTCGCGATTACCTATAGCATACTAGTTATGCCTGAGGGAAAGCTGTGAGAAATCCTACTAACCCACTGATCCATGTTGTAGTTTTGTGTTTTGTGGCGTTCATGGTACGCTATAGTCACTAGAAAGCTGCGGGAAGTTCCTCTGGGACATTGTGCATGATCATAATTTTCCGGTTCTAGATCGTTTAAAAAGTAAGTGTTCAATGAGGCGCAGCTAATCCTTTCATAAGGCATTACCTCCAGCAACAGTCGAAGAAAGGGTTACCTACCAATGGCAACCAAACTATTCGTTGGCTCACTCCCATGGGGTGTTGACGACACACAACTCGAAGAGCTCTTTGCAGAGTTTGGTACAGTTGCATCAGCAAAAGTAATTGTCGACCGCGAGACAAACCGCAGCAAAGGCTTCGGGTTTGTAGAGTTCGAGGACGACGACGCAGCCAAGACCGCTATCGACAAGATGAACGGTTCTGACGTTCAGGGTCGTAGCATCACCGTCAATGAGGCACGCCCACGCGAAGAGCGACCACGCCGCGAGTTTAACGACCGCAATTTCCGATAGTCCAGTCGAACTATCTGAACATGAGCAAAAAACCCGGGGATTCCTGGGTTTTTTGCTACACTGTTGGTAGAGTATGAATCTATTTGACTTGATACTTATCATCGTCATGGTCCTCGGTCTAGTGCGAGGTTACCACATTGGATTTGTGCGGCAAATGGGGTCAACCATCGGTTTTCTGTGTGGCATGCTGCTGAGTGCTTGGCTCATACCCCTCACCACCCCTCATCTTGTTGGGGCAACCAGCAAAACAATGACAACCTTTTTGCTCCTTGTAGGATCGATTGTTGTATGTATGCTGGCTGGGGAGTTTGCGACAAATTTCATAAAGTCGCGCCTCAAAAATACTTGGGCTCATCAAATCGACATCGTAGGCGGATCAATCGTCTCAGGTATTACACTACTGTTTATCGCATGGCTCGCAAGCTCATTCTGGCTCTTCGGGCCACCGAGCAAGTGGCAAGACCGCATCCAAGATTCCTTTATCTACGCATCAATGAGCGCACGATTACCAGAGCCCACCGCAATCCTCAAGCGCGTCGACACACTCGTCGAACCGACCAAGACAAACGAGGTCTTTACCACCTCCGAACCATCACCGATTGCAAAGTACCCAAAGCCATCACTCGATACATTTTCGAGTATCCGCGCAAGGACTACTCGCTCGCTTGTAAAGGTGCAGGGGCTGGGGTGCGGGGGGATAGCGACCGGCACAGGCTTCTTTATTCAACCAAACCTTGTAGCAACGAATGCTCATGTCATAGCTGGCGTTACAAATCCCAAAATAATTATGCGTGATGGACATCTGTACAACGCTCAGCCAGTACTATTCAACCCAGCATACGACTTCGTAATTCTACGAGTCTCCCGATCGGTAGTCGCAGAGCCGCTGCAAGTCGATTTCACTAACCCTCAAAACGGCACACCGCTGTTTATTCCAGGCTACCCTGGCGGCGGACCATACAAGGAGAAGACGGGTGTTTTGACCGAGACGATTATTGCGGCAAGTAAGGATATATACGGCAAAGCTGCTGCCAACAGGAAAGTTTTGTCGATGCAGTCCCATATTGAACACGGCAACTCGGGCGGCCCCGTCCTAGACCGCAAGGGCAATGTCGTGGGCGTTGTGTTTGCCACCTCCACCACTTACAATAATATCGGCTACGCTCTCGCGAACGAACAGCTAGCCAAGGAGTTCCTCCGCGCACCAACCGCACAACCAATAGCCATACCAAATACATGTAGTCAGGAGTAGTATGAAAAAAGTCTCAAGCAACAAAAAGACACTACGCGCTAGTCGTCTAGAGCGCTGGGCGCCATGGATCCTCACGGTCGGCGGAGGAATAGGAGTCCTCGCGTCTTTAGGTCTTTCGATCGAGGAGTTCAAACACCTCAAAAACCCTAGCGCACCACTCGGCTGTGATATCAATCCAATTATTGGCTGCGGAAGCATACTAGACACTTGGCAGGGCCACGCACTCCTCGGCATCCCCAACCAGTTCCTCGGCGCAATCGCATTCACCGTTATCGCAACGATTGGCGTTAGCCTACTGGCCGGAGCACACTACAAAAAATGGTTCTGGCAACTCGTGCACCTTAGCCTACTGGCCGGAGTCATCTTTGTTCACTGGTTTATTTTCCAGAGCCTCTTTGTGCTCAAGCATCTTTGCCCATTCTGCATGGCCACTTGGGTCACGACCATCGTTACCTTTTGGTACATTCTGCTCTATGGCCTCCGCAAAGAACACTTACGCCTCCATGGTAGCCTCGCTAGGTTGGTCAAATTTGCCCAAAAATATCACCTTGAGATCGCTGTTAGCTGGCTGCTGCTTATCATCATCGCCATCGCCTGGCGTTTCTGGTACTACTGGCAAACCCTGATTTAGGCTCTAGTGATTAGTTTATAGTTGTTAATAGCATAGCCTCGTGCGTAAGAATAGAGGCACGAGGCAAGAAACACGAACGCGGGCTCCCCACGCCGGAGAACAGACTTTCGGTCGCAGGGGGCAACCACAAAACTTTCTTAATCTCACTGATGTGAGCACCAAAGGGGCGAACCGAGCTTTAGGGGGAGGGATCTTAGGCCCTTGTGGGCCTAAGGCTGGAGGGGTGGCCCCTCCTTTGACTAGAAATGAGATAAGGTGAGATGAGCTGTAGTTGGTAGTGAGTTTTGCCTACATTCCACCCTACGAAACAGGCTTCATACGAACCCCGAGTTTTGCAGGCAAAAGTGAGAGGGAGCCAACAGAGTTGGCTAAAAACCATTTGTGAAAATGAAGATGAAAATACGGGGATAAAAGTGGAGGATGAGGAGAAACTAACTAAAAACTATTTTCGCTACAAATAATTCTTTTCAACATGTGACTGATTTATGCCATTAACCAGATTCGTAAAACCAAGCTGCTTTAGGTAATGCATACTTGCGTTTGATCGAGCTCCCGTACGACAGTACAGAACAATCTCGGTGTCTTTTGGAGTCTCCGAAAGTACCTTCGCCCCCGCCATAAGCGCTGCCGGCGGTAGGTTGAGCGCGCCCTTAACATGGCTCATCCGAAATTCAAAGGGTTCCCGTACATCAATAATTATTGTATCCATTCGTCATCCTTTCATATTAATGTAAATCGTTTACATTATAGCAAAGTGCACGTACACTACAACCAGATGAAAGACACTGAGGTAAAAGCTCAATCCCAGACGAGATCAAGCAAATATTGTACGGCTATTTTGCGAGTGATCAAGCAGCTTGGACATGCCACCAACGCCCAGCTTCTCGATGCTGTTCGAGACACCTATCCTGATGTTAGTGCTACGACTATTCATAGGGCCACTACCAGACTTGAAGCCCGTGGTTCGATCGCCGTAGCACCCGCCGACAAGCAAGGTGCTATGCGATACGACCATCGGACCGCACCGCATGATCACTTTATGTGTGAACGCTGCGGCAAGCTGCGCGATGCAGATATTGCAGAGCAGGTCAAAGATGCGCTCAAGCGTCAGTTACCAGACTGTGGCGTGCATGGCCGTTTGACGGTCCATGGCGTATGTAAAGATTGTATAAAAAATAAGGAGTTACTATGCAGAAAATACTAGCGAATATAGGTACAGTGCTAGCAGTAGTCTTGCTTATACTAGGACTTGTGGCTATGCTCAGATCAAACCAATCAAAAAATACGACAACGAAAACATCGAGCAGCCAAACCAGCCAGCTCCAAACCATTCAAAATGACTTGAAAAACGGCGCTGTTTTGCTCGATGTACGAACACCCGAAGAGTACAATGCCCGCCACGCCAAGGACGCAACTCTATGGCCGTTACAAGATATTCAGGCGGGCAAGCTCCCTAGCTCAGACAAATCTCAGAAATACTACGTATACTGCAGGAGTGGTAATCGATCTGCTCAGGCCAAAGAGATTCTCGAGCAGACCGGTTACAAAAACATTATCGACCTTGGCGGCACTACAGCACTCGACCGCATTGGGCTACCGATGGCAGGCAACTAAATACAGTATGAAAATTACCGCCTGCAGCACCTAGACATGCCTTTACTGCGTAATGCTCAAGCAGTGGCTTATAGAGAATAAACTAGACTTCACCGAGTACCTCGTCGATCAAAGCCCCAAGAGTCTCAAGGTACTACTGAGGCCTACGGGGTTGGTGTTGCAATCGAAGAAAAGACATTGCCGATATCACCAAGCAGCCTACTACAGCCACCAACCCTGATGTTGTAGCCAGCCTAGAGCGTCTGCGTAGTGGTTCGGCGAATCACCTACGTGCTTTCAATCGACAGCTCTACCGCTAGACTCACCTGATATGTACTGTCATTTGCCTGATGTTTTTGCTACAATGTGCCGAGTAGCATAAGTATTATGAAAAAACCAACAGCTGATCCGACTAACCCAAAAGTTACGCCACCTGCAGCGCGCCTCGATACCGATAAGCTCATATTAAAGAGCATGGAGATGCCGGCGGTAGTACTAGACAAAACCGTCGAACGCAGCACAACTATACTACGCTCCATGCCAGAAGCTCCTGGACTTAGGCGTGCGAAAGACTACTGGAGTGCGCTTGGCCCAGGGCTGACTACGGGAGCAAGCGACGATGACCCATCGGGCATTGCGACCTACAGCCAAGCTGGCGCGCAGCATGGGTTTGGCTTCCTGTGGCTTGGGCTTTGGACATTCCCGCTCATGTGTACAGTACAAGAAATGTGTGCGCGAATTGGCATGGTAACGGGCAGGGGATTGGCTGGTAATATTCGGTTGCACTTTTCCAAGCGGTTACTACGCACCAGTGTTTTACTGCTATTTTTGGCCAATGCCTTCAATATTGGGGCAGACTTGGGTGCTATGGTTCAAGCAGTGCAGCTGATTCGCCCCAATGTACCATTTTGGGCAATACTATTTGGTTTCACCGCTCTTAGTTTAGGCCTACAGATATACTTGCCGTATCAAAAGTATGCCAAATACCTAAAATGGCTGGCGCTTGTACTGCTGAGCTACATATTGGCTGCGTTACTGGCCAACATTAATTGGGGGGATGCGTTACACCAAGCTCTCTTGCCGACAATACACCTAAACAAGGAAAGTCTGCTGCTGATTTGTGCCATCCTAGGCACAACAATCTCTCCCTATTTGTTTTTCTGGCAGACATCACAGGAAGTCGAAGAAAAAATAAACAATGGCGAAACAACGCTCAAACTCCGTCGCAGCGCAACACATCCAAGTCAGATTAAACGAATGCGGATTGATGTCTGGAGCGGTATGTTACTATCAAATATCGTCATGTTCTTCATTATTGCAGCTTGCGGAGGAACGCTATTTCCGCAGGGCATAACCAACATTGAGACGTCAGCCCAAGCAGCTGAAGCTCTGCGGCCAATCGCCGGCGACGCTAGCTACTGGCTCTTCGCTATCGGCATTATAGGCACGGGCATGCTCGCCATCCCAGTACTGGCCGGAAGCAGTAGTTACGCGTTGAGTGAGGTTTTTCAATGGAAAGGTAACCTACACACAAGTATCAAGCAAGCCCACGCTTTTTACGGGGTTATCATCATTTCGATGCTAGTAGGCCTCGGGCTCAATTTTACAGGTATCAACCCCATCAAGGCGTTGCTGTACGCAGCGGTTGCC
This sequence comes from Candidatus Saccharimonadota bacterium, assembly GCA_018062785.1. GTDB lineage: Bacteria > Patescibacteriota > Saccharimonadia > Saccharimonadales > UBA4665 > JAGXIT01. The sequence continues at coordinate 7,664 of JAGORO010000006.1, read as the reverse complement.
AACGGCATCGTAGCGCCACTTATCTTATTCTTTATCGTCCGTTTGTCGAGCGATAGACGAATTATGGGCCACTGGGTCAACCGATCCATCGTGACCAAGATCGGCTGGTTGACTGTTGGCCTTATGACCATTTCGGGCATATCTGCTATCTGGGCAATGATCTAAAAGTACCAGCTCGTTTGAGTCTTGATTGGGTAGAGGCTCAATGAGTGTACCGCTAAGCGGTTTGGCTCAACAAGGTCGGGAATAATCACTTCTGGCATAGTGTAGTACTCTGGCATTTCATTCCAGCCAAACTGTCCTAGATGCGTCCGCTGCCAAGCCCCAGTCGGCGTAGGTTCGTACTGTTCCCAAAGCTGATGTACTGTAATTGTTCCAGCCCAATACTCCGTCGCTGTGCGCCTAGTCGCGAGCGAAGCATCAGCTACAAATGTATTGCGCGGATCAATCGCCACCGCCAAAATAGCCAATCGCCTCTTGCTTGGAACGCCACCCATAGTGCACCTTCCGTACCACGCAACCGAGCTTGCCTCGTCCGCATGCGCAAAGGTTGCAAATTTTCTTGTAACACCTACGTCCCGTAAGTATGGCGGGCAGATGCTTTCAATTTCTAGCTCAAATCGGCCCCAATCACTACGACTATCTAGTCGATGCGCAGAATAAATGTCCGGCCGTAGACCAGCCTGCTCAATAGAGGCGAGCCTGTCTGTAGATGTAACGTGGTAGACCGAGGCCATACCTACTCGTGACGGAGCGCTTCGATAGGGTCCTTACGCGCTGCCTTAAAGGCTGGAAAACTCCCAAACAGTACACCTGTAGCTACGGCCACGAGCGGTACAAAAACGAACGCCGGCCAAACAAATACTGGTTGCAAGCTCGTATATAGCCTAAGAATAAATACGAGCAGTAAAGATATACTCACGCCTATCACCGCCCCGACAGTGCTCAGTACAAATGCTTCAGCTACAAACTGCTTCAAGATTTGTCGATCTGTCGCACCGATAGCTTTACGCAGGCCAATCTCGTGAATTCGCTCCGTAACGGTAAGTAGCATAATATTCATAATGCCCACTCCGCCGACCAAAAATGCTATCAGGGCTGCACCGGCCGTCAGATAGGTTAGCATCTTAATCGTACGGTCCGCACCACCAGCCCGAATGCCCACTCCCGTAACAACGACATCTTTTGTGCCGCCGTGCTTTTCCTCGACGCGCTTAACGAGTTCGGACGAAACCGCCTTCGGATCTACATCTGCTTTTGTCTTGACGAGAACCTGATAAATCCCCGGAGGAGAGCCGAGCATATTGGTAGCGGTAGCATACGATATAAACACCGCATCATTGAAATTTGCTTCGATAGAGAAAGGCGGGGCAGAGAAGGTTTTGAATACTCCTCCTACCATAAAATCTTGACCTCGGTACTTAAATGATTGACCGAGCGGTATATTGTCCTCGAAGAGCTTTTTTGAGATTGATGGGCCGAGTACCGCAGTTTGCACTCCCGAGTCATCCTGCAGGAATCCGCCTTCGATTTTTTGCTTTATGAGCGACGAGAAATTGGCTGTTGTTGCAACGATCAGCGGAGCATTGGCTTCCTTATCACCCTTGACGCTACCGCTCACCGCACTCAAAGGCGCAACACCGACCACGCCTGGAGCCGTTCTAAGCACCTCAACATCCACGGGCGTCAGAAGTGCCGAGCCGCCACTTGGCAACCCATCACCAGACAGCAGGCCACCAACGCTTGCTTTTGGTCGAACGATCATCACATCTTTGCCAAATTGACTCGTCTGTCCGTCAATTTGTCGTTTTATGCCTTCACCGATGCAAATCATCGTCACCACAGATACAATGCCGATCATAATGCCCGTTGTCGTTAAAAGGCTTCGGAGTTTCGTGGACCTTACCGACTGCCAAGCTAGGCGAAAATTGCCGTTCCCTACATTCATTTTTTCGTCTTTCTTTTAGGTGATTTTTTACGCCGCAAAGACTTGGCGCCCGATTTGTTCGCTCGTGACCTGTGCTTTTTCGATTCGTGCGACGACTCTTTGTCTTCGCGAATACTCATAAGTGCGGATACGCCAGCGGCTGCTTCTTCATCTTTTTCTTTCTCACTTACAGGCATATCGGTCTCGTCATACAGAACTGTTCTGGCGTACTTGCCAATAACGCCGATTTGCTTTTGCTCATCGTGGCGGACCATACCATCTTGCATATACACAACCCTAGTAGCGTACTTTGTGAGTTCTGGGTTGTGCGTTACGAATATAACCGTGTTGCCACTTTTATGAATCTCACTTAGCAGCTCCATAATGAGACGTGAGCTTTCGCTATCAAGATTGCCAGTTGGTTCATCGGCAATGATGAGCTCGGGCTCGTTCACCAGCGCCCGAGCAATAGCGACGCACTGTGTTTGGCCACCAGAAAGGTGCTTTGGCAGATAGAATGTTCGGTCGTGCAGCCCGACGCGCTCCAACATATCACGAGCGACTTTCATCCGTTTGCCCTGTGGAACACCTTTGTACAAAAGGGGCAGGGAGACATTTTCGAGAGCGGTCAGACGCTGCAAAAGATTGAACGATTGGAAAATAAATCCGATTTTATCGCGCCTAATCTTTGCCCGCTGCATCGAGCGAAGCCGACTAACTCTGCGGCCATTAAAACGGTATTCGCCGTGGGTTGGATGATCGAGAAGACCGATAGTATTCATAAGCGTGCTTTTGCCCGAGCCACTTGGGCCCATCACAGCCACGCACTCACCTTTTTCGATATTCAAATCGACCTCGTCGAGGGCAAGATTTGCCGCGTCGCCGAAGCCATACAGCTTACAGACCTCTTTTAGTTCAATGAGAGACATACTTAGCCTTTATTCTACCCTGAAAATAACAGAGGAGCAACGGCCCAAAATGCTCACGTTTGCGTATAAATTACAACACTATACCTTTGCGCCGTACCGTACACTACCTTTATGTGGTTTATGCTTTCTTTAAGCGCTCTTATGATGCAGGTAACTAGACGTACCACCGACAAGCATCTCTCGAGCACTATCGATTCTAGCCACTTGGCTTGGCTACAACAGCTTTTCGGCATGCCGTTCATCATCGCCACCCTGTTTTTGGCACCATTTTATTGGCCACACCAACTATCGAGCCACTTCTGGCTGCTTATGCTCATCTTTACTATTTGTTCGTGCATTGATGTTTGGTGCTACTTCAAAGCACTCAGCCTCGCCGATATAAGCTATGTCGCACCGCTGTTATCGCTTGTTGCGATTGGTAATAGTATTGGTGCCTACTTTGTCCTTGGGCAACCACTCACCATGTGGGGAATGCTGGGCGGAGCATGGATAATCGCTGGGGCATATCTCGCTAATCGTGCCAAGCAGAAAAACACCGATCAGCACGCCAACAACCGTCTAGCGCTACTCTTTGTCCTTATCTTGGTTGTTATTCGGGCGTACTACTCCAACATAGAGGTGCCGATGCTACAGGAGAGCAATGTTACTAGTTTTAATTTTTATACGTCACTTTTTGCAATACCAATATTATTTGCGGCAGCGGTATTGATACAACGCACAAAACGAAAGGGGACCTCAGTTCGACAAACTATCCGAACTGCTACCGTAAAGAACTTGTGGCCATTAACCATTATCGGCATCACCTATACGCTAAATTTGCTTGCAACTTTCCAAGCAAAGCTTCTGAGTCCAAATGCTGGCTACGTCGGAGCAGTCAAAGGGGCCAGTGTCTTGCCGCTTATGATCCTTGGAATGCTCTTTTTCCACGAAAAAATTGTCCGTATGCAATGGGTTGGCTTGGTATTCGTTATGCTTGGCCTTTTTTGCATGAGCATGAATTAAGCGTATAGGTGCTTGTAAGTAGTTTGGTTATAATGGTTCGTATGGAGAGGTGGCCGAGTGGTTGAAGGCGCACGCTTGGAAAGCGTGTGTACAGGCAACTGTACCGCAGGTTCGAATCCTGTTCTCTCCGCCAAACTAAAGCCCCTCCGTAAGGTGGGGTTTTAGTTTGGGGTACATTCCAGCCAGAAGAACCTGCTTTTTGCCTTCGGCAAAAAAGGTTCGGCGTAGCGAGTGAAGTCCAGAGAAAGCGACCGAAAGTCATTTTCTCTGGCAAACGAGCGGAGAAGCGAGGCAAAGCCGAGCGATATCCTGTTCTCTCCGCCATTTTGCTAGAATACTTCTATGTACCCAGAACGACACGACCTCAATTATCAAAGCCAAACAGCAGTTGCATTCTTTAGCGTGCCTTACGAGGCGCTTAACAACTGGTCCGCCCACCAAGTAACGGTATGGGGTCATACTTTCCCAACTGCCGAACATGCGTTTCAGTGGAAGAAATACAGCCAAACCGCCCCAGAAGTAGCGGTGCAGATACTCGCAGCACCTAGCCCTTGGGCAGCGTTTCAAATTGCAAAAGCCAGCAAAAATCGTCGGCCCAAAACATGGGACGAAGATAAAGTAGCATTAATGCGACAGATCATTTTGGCAAAACTAGAGCAAAATGAGGATGTACAAGAGCGGCTTCAGTCGACTGGCGATCGAATGATTATCGAAAATTCGCCATGGGATCCTTTCTGGGGGGTTGGGCCGAATGGCGATGGCCAAAATAACCTAGGTAAGCTCTGGTCAGAGCTACGCAAGACAACTAAGAGATAGTCGTGCCAACAGCTTCGCCGTTTGCGGCGCGCGAAATATTGCCATCGGTTAGCAAGTCACACACAATCAAGGGAGTTCGAGTCTCTAGTACTAGCCCAAGAGCAGCCTTGTCCATGACAGCGATGTCTGGGTTAGATAGTGCCTCCTGATAGCTTAGATTTTCGTATTTAGTAGCGTCCGAGAACATAGCAGGGTCCTTATCGTAGACGCCATCGACTTTCGTGGTTTTGATGATAGCGTCACAGTCAAGCTCGAGCGCAAGATTAACCGCCGCAGTATCGGTTGTCAAAAATGGCCGACCGGTACCGCCCGCCACAATTACCACACGATTTTTTTCTAGATGGCTCATGGCTCGTCGATGCGTAAATTGGTCGAGTACTTGATCCGCCTTAACATTTGTAAGCGCTCGAGTCGGTACGTCTGCGTGATTGAACACATCGGCCAATGCCAGTGCGTTCATCATCGTCGCCAGCATACCGACATAATCGCCTGTAATCCGTTGAATAGCATCATTAGCGAGCTGTGCGCCACGCGCGTAGTTGCCACCACCGACCATAATGATAATTTGCGTACCGGAGGCAAGGGCGGTGCGAACCTGTCCGGCTACCCATGTCGCTCGTTCAGTGTCAAAACCACCAGATTGTTCACCTTGGAGCTGCTCACCCGAAAGTTTGAGTAAAATTCTTTTATACATACCTACCTAGCTTATCACCCTAGGCGCCTCTCGCAAAAATAGCCCTGCGTGTGCAAGGCTATTTTGAGGTCGACGCTTGAAAATCAGTTCTATGACTCTATTCTTTAGCTAATGCTTCTAGCTCTCTAAGAGGCCCCTGAAGCGCCTTCTGAAGTTGGGACTTGGCCGATTGCAATCCTTGTCCAAAAGTCTGGTTATTAGTATCAATTGCTTGCTTCCGAATCGCTACTAATTTCTTCGTTTCTACGCTTATTGATGGCATACTCTTTAGCTGTGTAACCCTCTTCTTGGTTGCAACCTTACGCTCCGCTAAAAATATCTTTCTTATCTGACTACTATTTGTAGCATTCGTCTCGCAAGATGCTTTGGCCTTTGCAAGGGAAGCAGTAATGTCCTGTTGGTAGTCCTCCCAAGCTGCCTGACGTTGCCGGATACGCTGTTCGAGCAATGCTAAATGTTTGACATTGAACCCTTCGCGTGCTTTTTGATTGTCAGCACGACGAACGCCGACTAGTTGCCCTAATGTTGTCTGGAATGTTGCTATGGCTTCGTGCTTGATAGGGTCACTGCCGTACTGTGCGTCCATTCCCGCGATGCTACGTGCGCGCATCGAATCTGCTGTCGACCATCGAACATCTCGTGCCTGTTTTTCTTTGAGCTTAGTCTCCGTGTACCTGTCGAGACTAGCTTTCTGAACTTGAGCCTGTTTTTCGACAGATTTTTTAACGCTTGCAGTTGTTTTGGCAACAGTTTGATTGATAGTTGCACAGAAGTTACCAGCTTGCTTTTTACTTGATTTCGAGTCTTTCCGGCCATCCGAGCCAGAAGTAACGTTCTGTTTTTTTTGTGCTGACTCGCCTACGGCGTATGCTGGGGCAACCGTTGCGCTACTAAGCATAACCGTAACGACGCTCAATGCAATAAGTCGTTTCGCTATCATTAGTTTGTCTCCTGAGCTTCTGCGGCTTGCTTAACCGCTGCTGCGGCATCAGTATCGACATCATCAACCCCACCCCCTGAAAGATCTTCACCATCACTACCTGTTTGAGTAGCTTCTTCCTTATCGGCCGTTTGTGAGGACTGTGGCGTCGAGGCTTGTTGTTCCGAACGCTTTTGCGTGAAGGTGTAGCCAACAAAGCCTACTATGGCTAGCACAGCTACTACGATCAGTGCCTCAACAACCGTAAAGCCTGCTTGTTTACTATAGGATTTACTCATGCAGTATTCCTTTTATTTAGTGTTTATGTTTATACCAAGTATCTTCACCATACTACATGTTGTATTTTTTTGCAAGGGATTTTTTTAATTACTCTAAGGTATACTATATAGCCATGAAGTTATACTCGTGGAACGTAAACGGCATCCGCGCCGTACTAAACAAAGGCTTGTTGCAAAAATTTATCGAGGAGCATGATCCAGACATACTTTGTCTGCAAGAAACTAAGGCCGAAAGGGGACAGTTCGAGTTGGATTTTCCCCAGTATCACGAGCACTTTTTTAGCGCCGTCAAGAAGGGCTACAGTGGCACAGCCATCTTTTCCAAGACTAAAGCTATCAGATACATAAACGGCTTCCCGAATGAAATCATCAAAAAATATGGTATCACCGGCGACACGTACGGTGACCCAAACGCCGAGGGGCGTATTATTGCAGGGGAGTTTGAGAAATTCTGGGTTGTAACGTGCTACACCCCAAACAGCAAGGGTGACCTAAGTCGCCTGAGTCTACGCTTCGACCACTGGGATCGCGCCTGTCTGGCTTATTTGCAGCAACTCGAGCAATCTAAGCCCGTACTGTACTGTGGCGATATGAACGTTGCGCACAACGAAATTGACCTAGCCAACCCCAAGCCAAATGTTGGCAAGCATGGCTTCACCAACGAAGAGCGCGAAAGATTCCAAGACTACCTAGATGCCGGCTTTGCAGATACCTTTCGCGCAGCCTACCCAGACAAAACCGAAGCCTACAGTTGGTGGACTCACTGGGCCAACGCACGAGCTCGCAATGTTGGTTGGCGGATAGATTACTGGCTCGCTAGCCGCGAGATTGCAGCGCAAGTCCAAAATCCACAAATACACGCCGATGTGATGGGATCAGATCACTGTCCGGTCAGCATCGAGTTGTAGTAATACCAATCCTACAGATGTTGTACTAGCTCGTAATCTAGGCCGAGATAAGGCTACTGTAACGGCCCCCCAAAAAGACTCCACCAAGTGCCGTCGTTGCTGCTGCGCACCTTATTCCAATCCGCCTCATCCACAGTGCCTTGGCGGATCATTCTGCCCCTGTCTGCTGC
>JAGORO010000005.1 GCA_018062785.1 Candidatus Saccharimonadota bacterium | reverse complement strand
CCGAGCAAGCCGCCAAAGCCGCAGGCAAAATCCGCACCGAAGGCAAAGACTACGCCATGCAACCCGACGACGTGGTTGAATTCCGCTTTAATGTTACCAAGTAGCTGGGGAGAGCAGCCGGACAAAAAGTCACACCTTTTTGCCCGCGCGATGAGAAACCCACTTGTTAGGTGTCTCATAATTCGTTATGCAACCAAACGACGTGGTCGAATTCCGGTCCAACGTTACGAAATAACTAGGAGGGTCTAGGCTAGCCCGCAGCGTAGAAGTTTGGGTATCTCCTTCGCCTCGACAACACTGGAGCTTTTGTGTACGGGTTGATGATGCTCGCTGGGTTACTTCTGTCTACTGCATTAAGCTCGATAAACGGCTCTCTAATGGGACCCGAGACAGGCATAGCTCCGGTCGACCCAACCATCTGTGCTGTCTCTATCGCATGGTGCATTATGCCCTGGCGGTTACGCATTTCCATGAGCCTCTGCTGAATGTACCCCATAGCGTTGTGCAACCTCCGCCTACTCCAACTTTTGAAAATAAGATTCTTGGTGGGCGTTATCACCTCGACAGAAGCAAGAATAATGTGCGCCTTATAATCTACCTCTGCAATCATGTCGTAGCGCAAGTCTTCTACCGTAAGTAAAAAGGGCTTTTTGTCGATAAGCAACACGCGGCAATCTGTTACGCAGAGCATAGCGAAACCACCATCGTATACGCCGTTTAGCACCGACGCAATGTGCTCTTCTGGTGTTAGTACCCGAGCAAGCTCCTCCAGCTCCGTAAATCCCCAGAGCCCGACCCGACAGCCTACTTGCCTCAGATCATTCTGCAAATCTTTGACTCGTACCATCGTGTCCCTCTTTCTGGAAAAGACTGAAGCTAGCAACATGCGCTAGGCTCTTCCTACCAACTAGTATCCCTTGTCTTGCTATTCGTTGCTGTACCTTTCATCACCGTTTGAGTGTGATACATATCACGTCCCGAAACACAGTTTAAGTAGCATTCCGCAGGCAGGTGTGGAATACTAGAAGCATGCTGGCGAACGAGGAGCAACACCAACAGTTGGCCGATTTTTTCCAAACCGGTACTCGCCGCACGTACGAAAAAGGTGAGTTTGTTATTCGCCCCTACGAGCCCGTTCCGGGCGTTTTTTTTATCGCCGAGGGCCTCGTAAAGTCCTATGACATCACCAAATATGGCGATGAGAACCTGCTCATTATCCGCAAAAAGGGCGAGATTATGGGCATCACCAAGGCGATAACTGGCTCGAACCGCCAGGTTATGTACGCCGCCATGACCCCTGTTGTTGCCTATGTCGTCCCGCACGAAGTATTCAGCAAATTTATACACGACAATCCGCTACTTGCCCTGCCCGTCCTCGACATGGTAACTGATATGTACGCTCAGCATAGTGAGCGCGTGCTTACCCTAGAGTATCGTACCGTTCGCGAACGATTAGCATCATTTTTACTCACGACCGGCAAGCGCTTCGGACACAAAACACCCAAGGGGCTCCGGATCGACATTCCACTACGCCATCAAGACATTGCTAGTTCCATCAGCGCAACTCGCGAGACAACCAGCCGCACCCTAAGCGACCTAGACCGCAAAGGCATCTTGTCCCACGAGCAGTCGCATATCACTATTCGCGATCCTTCTTCGCTCGCAAATTACATCGAATAATTCTCTATTTCATGCCATTTATTTGCTCGGCGTCAGCAAGTAAAACCGCTCGCGATTGCCTTTGCTGCCTGCCACGTCAGAATCTACTTTGTCGCGAATGACAAAAAACTGCTTTGCCCACAGCTCGAAGTCTTTGAGTATGTCGCGGCGCATGCGATCGTTTTTGATAACCCCATGGTGCTTCACATTTGAGTGCTTTGCCTCAAACTGCGGCTTGACCATGATCGCCAGCTGCGTTTTGGGTGTAACGAGCTTGCTTACCGACGGCAAAATTTCTCGCAGGCTTATAAAGCTTACGTCCGCAACTACGATATGTATAGTCTCGGTTGTTTTGAACTCCCGAATGTCTGTTTTTTCGTGGAGCTCTATCTTGTGGTTGCCCCGTAAACTCGGATGCAGCTGGTCAGTGCCGACATCGACCGCAATAACCTTGCGTGCCCCATGCTGCAGAGCAAAATCTGTAAATCCACCCGTACTACTGCCCACGTCAAGGACTGTTTTGTTCGCAAAGTCCAGTTTGAGTGCCTTCGCAACACTTGCCAGCTTGTGCCCCGCTCGGCTGACATATCGCTCATCCTCGGTTATGACTATTTTGTCTGTTTCGGCGACTAGTGCACCTGGCTTATTAGCCACTTTGCCATTTATGAGCACTTTGCCCATACGCACAAAGCTCTCGCCCTGACTCCGTGAAACCACCATGCCTTTAGCAACCAAAACTGCATCAAGCCGCTGCTTCAAAATTGCTCTTCTCCATATGTCTTATCGAGATCAATAGCGATGTTATTCATATTTTATTCCGGCAGCTCAATCCTACGACCGTTAAGGCTACCGTCCCACACCCATACTCTTGCGTTTTCAATATCTGTTGTAGTTTCAAGTATGGTCAGGCCAACCCCGAGAGCGCGCCCAACTAACTCTTCGCGTGATATCTCCAGCTCCATGGCCAAACACTGGATTCTGTCATTCGCCTTTTCACCAATGTAGCCTGTCGGGATATTTTGAATTTCTGGGTTTTCCATACGCTACTCCTTCACACGCTCGCGGTAGGCGCCAGTCGCGGTATCTACACTTATGACATCACCCGTCTTAATGAACGCCGGAACCTTAATAACAATACCTGTTTCGAGTGTTGCATCCTTGGTAATCGCGCTGCTCGTATCGCCTTTAACAGCATTCTCGGTGTACGTAACCTCGAGAGGAACATTTTTGGGCAGCTCAACAGTAATAGGAAGCTCGTTAAAGAACTGTAGTCCAACCACATCGCCTTCCTTAATATATCCTGCACCATCACCGACGAGCTCGGCCGAAACCTCAAACTGATGGAATGTCTCTTGGTTCATGAAATAAAAGGTCGTGCTATCGTTGTATAGGTATTGCACGCTTTGAGTGCTGACGTCTGCCGTCTGGAGTGTTTCGTTACCCTTAAAGGTCTTTTCTAACACTTTACCGTCTAGCACACTTTTGATGCGAACGTTCACAATTGAGCCACCACGTCCCATAACCTTTTGGTTGTAGTCTACGACACGATATGGTACGCCGTCGAGCTGAAAAAGTGTGCCTTTTTTAAGATTGGTTATACTCAGGTTCGCCATAGTACTCCTTGATTGTTCCTTACTCTATAGTAGATTTTAACAGATCGATATGCGCTGATAGCTCCGCAATGTCCGTAGGACCGAGCTGGTCGCCCAATAACAAGACATTTTGCTCCAGTGCCGTCAGGTTGTTGCGAGCGATTTTAGCCCATTTTGTTTGCACGGCTCGAGTCTCCGCATACTCATAATCTCGTATGTCTAGCGCAAGCACACGAAGGGCCTTTTTGATCTCCGCGACCGCCTTTTTTTCGGCTTTTGCTATATCTTTTTCTTCGATTGCACGAAGATGAATCTTGATCTGCCTCGTGAGTGTCGCAAGCTTACTAGACGCCGACAACTATAGTACCGCCTCTGAGGTTGTCGTTACGTTGTAGGCTTTGCCAGAATCCCATATCGACTCCTTCGCACTTGTGACCAACGTAACTCCCTCGACCGCCCACAGAGCCGCCTTTGCCACCCCCAAGCACACATGAAGCTGAGCAGCCTCTACTAGCTCTTCTGCATCCATAGTGCGGAATCTCTCAATATTCATACCCTTAGTCCTTTCGTCCGATCTTAGAAAGGAATATCATCTAGGTTAATAGGTTCGTCACCAATATCTTCGATAACAACATCATCGGTCTTCTTTGCTGCTGGTTTCGCGGTACCGCCAGATGACGAGGTACCACCACCTTGATAGCTTCCACCTTCGTTATTCTGGCCACCGCCAAGGAATGTCACATCCTGTGCCACTACTTCTACTTTACTTCGTTTCTGCCCCTCTTGCTCCCAGCTCCGAGACTGCAGACGTCCATTGACCAAACATGGTCGGCCCTTACTAAGATACTGTGCGACGCGCTCACCGAGCGGCCCCCAAGCGACTATATCGATATAGTCTGTTGCCTCTTGCCAATTTCCGTCTGCACTCTTGTACGAGCGGTTCAGGGCTAGGCTAAAGCTACAGACGTTCTGCCCGTTTGGTGTTTGGCGAAGTTCGGGGTCTCGAGTGAGGTTACCCATTAATACTACTTGGTTGAAAGATCGTGCCATGATGGCTACCTCCTTGTAGGAACTATGTCCTTGATTAGTTTGTACTCTCACACTACGCGCACATCGTGCCGTACGTCAAGCGTATTACTTACAATGCAGCATTTTAGACAGTAGCTTCTGCAAAGATTGGTATTTCCTCGAAGCCACAATCTCTTCTAGGATGAAGCTCTTACCATCAGACAATCAAAAATGTCTTCAGATTCATTCCGAAGATATTTATATTCCTTGAGCCTATGCATGTGTTAAAGGCTTGTTTGAAGTGATGGGCTGCTCGTTTTCCTCATGAAGCCCGTAAACGAGCCGTGCAGGAACGTACGGCGAGTGCGAACTGGAGCAAAAAACGAGCAAAACGCGTTTCAAGCAAGCCGCTACCTACGCCTTGGCAACAAAAGGTAGCATAGCCAAATGCCGTGCCCGCTTGATCGCAACACTTAGGTGGCGCTGCTGGCTTTCGGTGAGGCCAGTCTTCTTGCGAGTCTCGATGCGGCCGTATTGGTCGACGTATCGCTGTAAGTTCTTAAAGTCTTTGTAGTCAAAATACGGCACTTCTGTCTTGTGCTTAAAAATCTTTGCCATAAGGTTATTCCTCCTCTTCCTTGTCGTCGCGTTCAGAACGCTTTGCGGCCTGCTCGGCCTTAACAGCCTTTGCAGCCTCGGCCCTAGCAATCTTCTTAAGGTCAGGACGAACAATTAGAAAACGAATCACTTCGTCGGTAATGTTCAAAATACTTTCGATCTTACGAACATTCACACCCGGTACCTCTACCGCATAGAATACGTAGATAGCACTGTCGTGCTTGTTGATGCTGTATGCAAGCTTTTTCTTGCCCCAGTTATCGGTGTTGGTAATGGTGCCGCCATTGTCGGTAAAGATCTTTTCGACCTTCGAGGTCGCTTTGTCCATATCTACCTCGAGACCTGGATCAAACAAAATCGCAATTTCGTATTGGTTCATACGAGGATACTCCTTTGGTTATAGCCTGCACTCCAAAAGACACAAGCTGAGTTAGTAGTGCTATGTAATATACCGCAAACACCCCTGTTGGTCAAGCGCTTAGGCAATCACCCGTAGGCCTTTTTGTGTGGCTGCACTGCCGAGCAAATCTTTGATGCTGAATTTACCCGCCTCCTTAGGTGCAGCAGCTACGAGTTCCTGATTGAGCCTACGGATAGCAAAAGCAACTTCTTTTTCGTCCTGTTGGGTAGGCTGTTCACCCAGAAAACGCCGCCTGAGTTGATAATTCATCACAAAATCGTCGAGGCGACGTAACGGTGACGTCACCCTGCAGTACGGGTCAAGATTCAAGCTCGAATGTATGCCGGGCTGGCGGCTAAATCTTGCTGCGCTTGCCGAAAGCAGTTCTCGAAACTGCTCATCGCTCGGATCGTGTACTCTGTAGATCGCCGGCCTACCATCCGCAGCCAATTCCCTACCCACAAGATGATTTGCAGCTACCATGAATGATTCATTCATCTTGGAGCCAACCTTCCAAGCTCGGCTACTCAGACTCACCGCGGCTCCGCCTTCGGACCATTGCGGCTTTGTGCCCTCATGGTCACCATACGCTACATATTTGAGGTGCTGTCGTATGCATTCGCTTGCCCGATTTACCCGTTTGAGTCGTCCGTACACAGCCTGATTAGCAAGCTCCTTATAGGTGAGATTTCTGTGTATTTCAACATTGCCAAACGAGATATCTACATCGCTCGGTGCACGAGTATCACCAACCAAAAAACTTATAATCAAAACACTCCTTCTCGTGCCCTCGAGTAGCTCTGTTTTGGCAATCTGGCCACTATCTATCATTGGGTCGTAGCCACGCTCGCCGTTTGGCAAATCCCAGTATCTTGCCGTCGTTCTGGCGAACGCATCCGCCTTTATATCTTGGTTCAAATATAACCTCGATGTGTCGGCGACACAGACACCGACTTTATACAGCTCGCCATTCTCATCAAGCCGTTCCACGAATATGCCGTCATCAATCTCCTTCGGACCAGAACAGTCCGCAGTAAAAATCTTGCGCACCTCAGGCATGATTGACTCCAATCAAAAAACTCCTGTCGCGTTGGACAGGAGCTGAATATGCGTTGTTCCGAGTGTTTGGCTGAACGCCTAGTGAGGGTAGAAGGCGATGCTCGCCACAGTCTCTCAATGTAACAAACTTTGTCGCCATTCTTCCCCCATTTCGGCTGTTTGTTTTAACTCCATGGTAGCCCTGAGCTTTCAAAAAGGCAAGCTCTTAGTGTAGTAAAATTTGCTATCCTAATCTGTTATTCAAATTATCATTGTTGTTTGTATTGCTACATTAAATAGTTATGCTATCTCCAAAATCGTACACATTTTTTATACAAAGTGCGCACATATCAGATACGATTCTGTCGCTCCTATCGCGCTAGGTACTCGTCCTTATCTGCCTCCTGAGGGGAGGGAGTTTCGTCAAAATCTGTCTCACCTGAGTCTACGGTACCGCCAAACACCTGGTCCATGTTACTCACCAAAACCTCACGTGGCTTGGTGCCGTCCTGCCCCGAAATAATACCCTGCTCTTCCATTTCTTCGATCACGCGAGCTGCGCGCCCATAACCAATCCGCAAACGGCGCTGCAGTAAGCTCGTACTGATTTTGCGGTTCTCAATAGCAACTCGTACGGCATCATGAAATAGCTCGTCGTCGGCGCTGCCACTATCGTGGCTGCCGCCACTCCCCTCGGAAACCACGCGCCCATTACTGCCGATCTGCACAGGCTGGCTCACCACTTCATCGTTATATTCCGGAGCGCGCTGCTCGCGCAGGAAGTCATTGACCTTATTAGTCTCTTCGTCACTAATAAATGCCGCTTGGACACGTCGAGGCTTCGGCATATCGGTTGTTAGCAAAAGCATATCACCACGACCCAGCAGCTTCTCGGAGCCAGCTTGGTCGATGATAGTTCGGCTGTCTACTTGGCTCTGCGTCGTAAAGGCAATACGACCCGGTACATTGGCCTTGATGAGCCCAGTAATAACATCGACACTTGGTCGCTGGGTTGCCAAGATAAGGTGAATGCCGGCCGCTCGAGCCTTCTGGGCGATTCGCACAATCAGCGCCTCGACATCGCGTGCCGCCATCATCATCAGGTCAGAAAGCTCGTCAATCATAATAACAACATACGGCATGCCTTCTTCTTTTTTGAGGTTGTTGTACTCCTCGATATTACGCTAGCCTACTTCCGCCATCGTACGGAGTCGTCGCTCCATTTCCGCCACTGCCCACTTGAGCGCAGAGATACAACGCTCTGGTTCGTTGATAACTGGCGTCAGGAGATGTGGAATATCGTTATACGGCGTTAGTTCCACTTGCTTTGGGTCGACCAAAATAAGCTTGAGCTCATTTGGGCTATTTCGGTATAACAGGCTCGTCAAAATATCATTAATCATCACCGACTTACCGGACCCAGTCTGACCAGCGACCAAAAGGTGCGGCATCTTCGCTAAGTCGGCCACCACCGGCTTGCCAGCAATGTCCTTACCGATGGCAAACGTCAGCGCACCCTTGCTATCTGTCCACTCGCGCGAGGTAAATATCTGGCTCAGACGTACCATCGCACCCTTCACATTTGGCACTTCAATACCCACTGCTCGCTTACCGGGTATTGGCGCTTCCATACGAATACTGGTAGCGGCCAAATCAAGCGCAAGGTTATTTTCTAGTGCAGTAATTTTCGTCAGCTTTACCCCTGTTGGCGGCTTGAGTGTATACTGCGTGACTCGCGGGCCAACATTCGCCCCTTCTACATCGACTGCAATATTGAAGTTGTTGAACGTATCGCGAATAATCTGTGCGTTGTGGTCGATATTCCCCGCATCGGCTTTGTCTTGCCGCTGGTCAAGCAGCGCCACGCTTGGCAGCTGCCAGTCAGGATCACTGGCTGTGGTGAGGGCCTCGTGGTTTTCATTCTTGGTTAGTTTTTGCGCGGTGTTTTTGAGGCTGCTCATCCTAGGCTGCTCGCGCACAGAGGGTGCGGCTGCTTCATTATGCCGTACGACCGGCACGCCCTCATTCAACTTGAACCCTTCGTTGACGGTTACGGCCTTCTTGAGCGACCCCAGCTCACCCTCGGGCTCCTCGGCGTCACTACGCTTAAATATATCGCCTAGTCTTAGTAATACTTTCGGCGATATACCAAAGGCAAAAAAGAACGCAAACAGTGCAAACGCGAAAAACAACAAGCTCGCCGGTACTTTATCGAGTGCCATCAGTATAGTATCGCCAAGCGTACTGCCGACATGACCGCCCTCGGTGCCAATAAATTCGGCACTTCCCGCATACTTTCGCTGAGCAAACACTGCATAAAAACACGCCGATGCCATAGCAAGAAATGCATACATGCTCACTACTCGCCCCATTGGCAATTTGTGATCCTCACTGATGAATTTGTATGCGCCCCAGTACACGAGCGAGACTGGTACGAACCAAGCCGCCCAACCAAAGAGCCATTCCGCCACCCCAAATAGCCCCTTCGGCAGCGAACCTCCGGTATTTAGCCCGCCGAGCACCATAAATACGCCGAGCAACACAAACACTACCGCTACGATGTATCCAATCATTGGTGAAGGCGCTGGAGCCGGTGCTTCGACCTTCTTCTTTGCTCTGGTTTTTTTCTTTTTTGCCATGGTATTTATTTTACGATATTTTACGCTTATGGTCTACTGTTGTCCTCGGTGATATGCTCCTAAAATTGCCAAAAGTCCAGTCAGTCTTGCATTTGTGTCTTCGATAATCCGATCACGCTCACCGCCACTAGGCAAAGTGAAAGCGCCCTTTTGTTGTTCTAGTACTGTTCCGATAGCAACGCCTAATGTAAGTGGGTTTTGCTGTGCAAGCCCAATAACAGTTTCGGCAACAGCAGTACTCGCAGATACAAGTCTATCTGGGCCTGATTTTGCGGTAGAGCTAGTCATAACTTTATTATAGCAAAATATATAACTTTTGTCAACATGCTTATAGTTATCGCTCTCTGGCGTGCGGCTAGTCAACGCGTGGATCTTGGTTGAGCAGACGTTCGCGCATTTCTTGGAATCGTTTCTGCTGGTCGGCGGCGATCTCTTCGGGGGTTTTCTGTGGTGCGGCAGGCTTTGCTGGCTGTTCTTTACTGTTTTTGCTGCCCTCAGAGCGCCCACCGACAATGTTTACCACTGGTATCACAATTGGGCTACGGCCGGTGTGCTCAAACAGATAATGCGTGATGTGGTCTTTCATTTCCGCCTTAAAGCGATCGAGGTCAATGCGCTTGAACCGCTGCTGCACTGCACGACGAATCTCGGTGCGCAAGCCATTTATGAGCTCTTCTTGCTCGCGCATGTAGATGAATCCACGGCTAATGATGTCGGGGCTAGTCATGAGCGAGCCAGACTTCTTGTCGACGGTAAGTACGACGGCTACAAGACCTTCCTCGGCCAAGAGTACGCGATCCTTCACAACAACGTTATTAACGATCGAACCAGACTGGTCGACAAGAATCGTTCCGGTTGGTACCGTGCCGATAATTTCCATTTTGTCCTGCGTAAGCGCAATAACTTCACCGTTAAGGGCGTTTACGGTATTATCGCGAGGAATTCCCTCTTCGATAGCAAGATCGATGTGACGCTGCTTAACACGGTACGCTCCGTAAATGGGGATGAAAAACTTTGGTTTGGTGTATCGAATCATCTCGGCATACTCGTCTTGGCTGGCATGTCCAGATACGTGCAGTGGGCCTACCTTGTCGAGCTCGTGGTTGCGGTGCTCGAAGATATGTACACCTTTTTTAGTTAGATCATCGACCATCTGACCAATGAGCGCGTCGTTACCACTCTCTGGAATCGGTGTACTAGAGAGAATGACTGTGTCTTGCTCTTTGAGCTTGACGTGACGGTGTTCACCATTTGCCATTCGCTGCAAGGCACTACTTGGCTCACCTTGGCTACCTGTACATACAACAACGACGTTTTGATCGGTCATCGCACCTACCTGGGCAATTGGGATGAATGTACCCTTTGGGATCTTCATGAAGCCGTGCCGTACGGCCATTTCGAGCGTACTCACCATACTTCGGCCATCCATTGCCACTTTCTTACCGTGGTGCACAGCTGCATTCACAATCATTTGAACTCGGTTCATGTTGGTGCTAAACAAACCGACAAAAATTCGGCCAGGAGCTTGGTCCATAATGTCAATAAAGCTCTGTTCGATGGTGCTTTCACTTGGCGTTCGGCCCATTCTCTCTACCGTTGTACTCTCACTCAAAAGCGCCAGCACACCCTCATTGCCAAGCTCCTTGAGCCGCTCGATATCGCTTCGTTCGTGGTCGAGGGGGTTTTCATCAAAACGGAAGTCGCCTGTGTTAATGATTCGCCCTACTGGCGTATCAACTACGACACAAGTACTGCCCGGAATTGAGTGGGTGATGCGCACAAGCTCTACAAAAAATGATCCAACCTTAAGTCGTTCGTGAGTGTTTTCGTTCATGGTGACGGTCTGAAGCTCGAAACCTTCGGGCATTGGCAAGCCAAAGTTTTCAAAGATTTCCTCGACACGGCCGATGGTGAACTTACTGCCATAAATCGGCGCTGGGAATTGTGGCACAATGTGTGGCAAACCGCCAATGTGATCGAGGTGACCATGTGTAATCACGTAGGCACGAAGTTTGTGCCGGATGCTCTCGAGGTAGGCCATGTCGGCAATACCGTAGTTAATACCGGGGAGATCAACGCTCAAATCGTTACCGCAATCGATAACCACCGCGTCGTTGCCATATTCGACGAGCATGGTGTTTTTACTTCCACCGCCATCCATGCCACCGAGACCGATGATCTTTAGGCTTGGGCTATCGTCGATAAAGTTAGCGCGCTTTTTTTCGTCGACTTGTGCGGGCAAAAACTGGTTGGCTATGCGCTGTGCATCCATTTGTGTACGCTTTTGAGCGCGTACGGCCGCACCGCGACTTACCGCAGGCTTTCGGTCTGAAGAGCCTTGGTTGCTGGCTCCATTTTGCTGACGACCACGGCCATTCGATCGCCTGCCATTAGCTTGGTTGTTGTTTCTTCTAGGGCCCTTTGGCCCGTTTGATTTTTGATTATCCATATAGTAGATATCCTTTGTTTAGTTGGTTATTGATTGATTTTCTTAAGTATTGCGGGGACTCGTGCGAAGTCTTCGAGTAATGTTTCGCGTAAGCCACCGTTGTATAGCGCAGCCGCCGGATGATAGAGAGGCAATATAACTACTTCTAGCATATCATCTTTTGCCTGCTTTAAGGCCAGTTTTGCCCGTTTGGGCTGGCCATGATCGGAGCTAATGTGTAGGTCCGGCAGGAAACAACTCCCACTGTGGCGACCGAGGGTCACGACAAGTTTTGGCTGAATTATTTCCAGCTGGGCCTGCAAATAGGGTAAAAATTCTTTCTTCTCTTCTGGTAGTGGATCGCGATTATTTGGCGGGCGATATTTCACGATATTGGTAATGTATATATCGCCTCGCCTAAGCCCAATACTCGCTAGCATTTCATCGAGAAATTTTCCCGATGCCCCGACAAAGGGTTGGCCGAGCTCATCCTCTTTTTTACCCGGTGCTTCACCAATAAAAACGATGTCAGCATCCGGATTCCCAACCCCAAAAACCAGTTGAGTTGCTTGAGCGGCCAAGTCAGGTGTTATACCTGGCCGCTCAATTTGCTGCTGCAATTCATCTAGCTTTTGTTGTTTGTCCATTGAATTGCTCGTTTACTTATTTGCCTTGTTCGCGAGCAGCCGCCTTCATGCTCAGCTGTAAGCGGCCACGATCGTCGATAGCGACCAGCTTGACCGTTACGCGGTCACCTTCTTTGACGACATCGCCTGGGCTCTTTACGCGCTCTTCGGACATTTCACTCACATGTACGAGGCCGTCTTTGCCAGGAAGAATCTGCACAAATGCGCCAAAGTCGAGCACACTCACTACAGGCTTATCAGCGTAGATCTTGCCAACTTCTGGCTCTTCTACGATGGACATGATCCAATCTTTTGCCGCCTCGATCTTACCTTTGTCTGGACTGGCGATCATGACAGTTCCGTCGTCTTTAATGTCGATTTCGGTACCGGTTTCGGCAGTAATTTTTTGGATTGTCTCGCCACCCTTACCAATGATTTCGCGGATTTTATCGGGGTTAATGGTGATGCTTTCGACGCGCGGTGCGTACGGGCTCAGCTCGGCCCGAGGCTCTGGTAGCACGCCTATCATGTGGCGCAAGATTTCTGCGCGGCCTTCTTTACCCTGCTCGAGTGCCTTTGCAAGCGTCGATACTGGTAAGCCATGTACTTTCATGTCCATTTGGAGTGCGGTAATGCCGTTTTCTGTACCGGTCACCTTAAAGTCCATGTCACCAGCGAAGTCTTCGGCATCGGCGATATCGCTCAGTACGTAGAAGTTATCGCCGTCGACCATTAGGCCCATGGCAATACCGCTCACCGGTCGCTTTAGTGGTACGCCAGCGTCCATCAATGCCAAACAACTACTACAGGTTGCGGCCATAGAAGTCGAGCCGTTCTGGCTCATAATCTCTGTGACGCTTCGAATGGTGTATGGGAACTCTGCCTCGCTTGGCAACACAGCCGTAAGCGCACGCTCTGCCAAGTAACCGTGGCCAATTTCGCGGCGGCCAGGCGACCCAAGGCGTCGAACTTCACCAACAGTGTAGCCTGGGGCGTTGTAGTGGTGCATGTATCGACGCTCATGATTCTTCTCCATGGTATCGACGAGCTGCGCGTAGCTGAGTGGAGCTAGGGTGACGATGTTCATACCCTGCGTCATGCCACGAGTAAAAATACTTGAACCGTGGGCACGCGGTAGCAGACCAACATCACTGCTGAGTGGACGGATTTCGTCTAGCTTACGGCCGTCTGGGCGAATACCGTGCTCGACAATGCCGTTTCGGACGTCTTTATGAAGAGCCATTGTGAGTGCTTCATCATACTCTGTCAGATGGGCCTTATATTCCTCTTCACCAATTTTAGACGCAAACTCGTCATGCATTTTCTGTCGCAAGACACCAATCATTTCGTTTCGCTCTGGGTATGGCGCGTGTAGCGCTGCACCAAGCTGGCCAGAAACCCAGGCATCAACTTCCTTTTGCACCTCGTCGTTTGGCAAAATGAGCTCAAACTCTTGTGCCTCGACGCCAACTTTCTTGACGAGCTCGGTTTGTGCTTCGAGTGCCGGCTTGATAATTTCGGCAGCAAACTCGAGTGCCTTCACGACCTCTTCCTCGGTGGCTTCATTCGCGCCTGCCTCGACCATCATAATGCCACCTTCACGGCCGGCAACAACAAGGTCGAGCTTACTTTCGTCGAGCTCTTCAGCGCTCATAAACGCCTTATACTCGCCCTTTTCGCCCATGCCAATGCGCACACCAGCTACTGGCCCGTCAAAAGGAATGCCCGTCAGCATAAATGCTGTACTCATAGCGATCATAGCAACCATGTCTGGGCGGAAGCTCGGGTCCATACTGAGCACACTGGCCACACCCTGCACTTCGTTACGGTACCCCTTAGGGAATAGTGGTCGAATTGGTCGGTCAATCAGTCGACCAATCAAAATCGCATCGTCACTGGGGCGACCTTCGCGCTTAATAAATCGACTACCGCTGATTTTGCCAGCTGCGTAGAATTTCTCTTCGTAATCGATGCTGAGCGGGAAGTAATCCATGCCAAGAATCGGCTTGCCAACCATAGCTGTACCGAGTACGACTGTGTCGCCGTAACGTACCAGCACACTTGCACTTGTACGGAATCCTACGCGGTTAACCTCGAGTGAGAGTGTGCGGCCGCAGAATTCAGTCTCTACGACGACAAGCCCCTTGCCGAAGGGATTGATAACATTTGTTGTTTGGCTCATATAAGCCTCCTATTCTGGGGTCGCAAGGTTCAAGCATCCACGAGTATGTGTTTCCATACGATTCTACGTGGAAACCTGTGCTTTGCCACCCCGATTATTAATTCCTCTAGAATGTAGGTTCTAGATTGTAAGCTGCAACACATGCAGCTTACTGTCCAATCCCTAAACTAGCGGCGAATACCGAGTTTTTTGATGAGGTCTAAGTATGCCTGACCATCCTTGGCGGCAATGTACTGCAAAAGTCGCTTGCGCTTACCAACGAGCTGCAACAGCCCACGGCGAGCAGCAAAGTCCTTCTTGTTGATCTTGAGGTGCTCGGTAAGCTCCTTGATTCGCTCGGTAAAAATACCGACCTGAACAGCAGCACTACCAGTGTCGCTCTTACTAGCCTGTAGGTCTTTGACGACCTTCGCTTTTTTCTCAGCAGCAATCATATGTATATAACTTCCTTCCAAAAATTAGAGAGTAATGATGGCGTTAGGCACCATTCTATCAGATTACGGCCCCTGATGCAAGCCTACGTCACATCAATGCGGATTGGCACGCCCTTCCCGCCCGAGAGAGTCATGTACATAGCGGGTAGCTGCACCGAACTTCCTGTTTTTTGTGTCATTACTTCTCGAAATTCTTTGCCCGAGGCAATGAGCATATCGCGCAGTACCGATTGCGCACCCCCAAAGTCATCAGGGTTACCCTCTACATGTAGGGCTATCGAGTGCTTGCTCACGCCTTCCATTGGGTCCCATTGGTATCGACCAATCATCCTAAACTGCTTGCCCTCTATCGTGATTGGGATTCTTTCATCCACAACGCCCGCAGCCTGACTCACGGCACCGTGCCAACCGGAAGTGCCATAGAACCATGCAAGCTCTGTGTCTTCTCCTGCCGGCGACTCGAAACGCCCTAACACGCCAAGTTCCCCGATATTTGGGAGTGTCATGCCAGCCACTTCTACTTCTGTAACATTGACGCGTATCGATGATTCTTTATGTGTTTCACCAGACAATGTTTTAGGCTGTGCGCCGTCAACTTGGCTCTGAATATTCTCTGCTACCAAGCCTTCGGTGAGCTGCTCATCGTTCAGCTTACTTCGCTGCTCATACAAGGGTTTTGTAAGCACAACGACTGGCTCACCATCACTGCCCCGTACTGTGACACAACGCCGCTGTAGTGTCTTGCCAGCCGAGTATTCAAGCCCAAGACCACGAATAAGCTCAAGTAAGTTTTTGTTAAAAACGATGGTATCTAGGTCTTTCGTGTCGGAATAAAGGTGTGGCCCCATGTTGTACATTTCTACCAGCGTATGCCCAGAGCTTTTGTCGACATAGCCAAGGCTAGAGTCGCGACTAGTAAAGGCTACTGAGCTTATGGCAGGAACTGGTATCAACACATCCCCGACCTTGTGTATCTCTGTATACACGCCATCATCTGCAAGATCTGTATTGTGCATAAACGCCAAATCAATACACTCTTTCCAGGTGCTCATTACCGCATCTCTTAGCACATCGGGCGATTTTACACTTTGCTCGAGCAGCCCACCATCTACGCCATTGGCAAGCCTGTCGGCGACAAGTGTTAGGCTGTGTGCCTCTAGACCCTTCTCTGCCAGCTCGGTCAGTACATGGCTGCTCTCGGCTTCAATTTTGAATACATTCTTATACGTATCATATAGCTTTTGGTCTTGATCTGAACCATACGATTTCTCCTCGAGCACCGCCATTCTTGCTAGGATATTCAGGCTATCGAGTAGCTCGGATTGCTCGCCAGAATCGAACGCCCTTCTAGCTTCCGCAACAACCTCCGATCCACCACTAAACCTCTCTAGCACGCCTAAATATCCGCCCAAGCTCAGCTCAACAACGAGCCCTTCATTTGCCTTGCCCTCTAACTCTTTGGTTCTGCCGTCGATTCGGCGTACCCCTATACCATAAAACGCGAGCGCACCAACCCGTTCCGTCACCCTATACTCGTTTTCCTCTGTAACGACCTCAGGAATTAGGTATGCCATTCCATCTTCGGTCGGCACACCCATAACGTACACCTTACTTTCGGTATCAGGATTACTAAACACCGCATAGCCATCCCCTCCTGCTTGAGGGAGTGGCCGAGTATCACTTGGTGGTATTTGCGACTGTTCTGACATGAGTGTTTGTTTATTTTCGTATAACATATCTATTTTAGCAAATTTTTGCTATTTTGTCAATTCAGTCGAAGTGTTCACTAGAAGGTGTGGGGCTATTCAACTTTTTTGACGACTATAGTCACGGGCTGAGAGCGAGCGGTCCTGCCGTCTTTGGCATAGACAACCGCCCTAATTACTATCTTTTTAGAGCTCGCACCTCTCGGGATCTTAACTCCAGCAGTCGATAGTGAATAGTTTATGTTGTTTTTACGAGAAACCTTCAGAATCTTACCGCCCGAAACAAGCTCAACTCTATCAAGACCTGCCGGCGTGGTAGACTTTACCTTAACACGCACTTTTTTGCCCAGTGCAACTTCTTGGGTATCTGCAAGCCCTACTATCATTACCGATGGTAGCACGCTAGTTTTGGATGATTTTTTTGTGCCACCCTTTACGCGCATTTCGATCTTGTTCGAGCTGACCTTCCCTCCGTAGCTTGCAAAGAGGTTTGCTTGGAGGTTATAGGTGCCGGCCTTTTTGCCCTTACTCGACCAAGTAAACTTGGCTACTCCATCTTTAGCAAAAGTCTTTACCGTGCTCTTTTTAGTTTTACCATGCCACTCGACTACGTCGATCTTGATAACGCCAGCCATCGACTCAGATCGCATGACTACCCTTTCGCCCCCGGGTACCGAATCGCTAGTTAGGCTTATTGATGGCTTGGGGATTTTTTGCAGCACACGTATTGCTATCGGATCGGATAGTATTGGCTGCGCTTTACCCTTTTCGTACATTTCAATACGTACCTTCATCTTCTGCGATTCTTGGTTTGGGTCCAGCTTCGGCTTCCATTTGACGATAGAATGGCTGGGCGGATTTTTTACTGCCTTAATCAGCGTTTTCTTGCTACCAACTACTTGATAGACCTTAAGCTTTGCTATCCCCCTTGGTGATGACGCATCGAGGGTAATCGGGATGGCACTTCCTGCCTTCAGCACAGCACTTTGCACCGGAGTCGAGACGACTATACTTGGTTTTGCTAAACGCGTAAAGATTTTGACATCCTTGACTTCCATGATCTGAGCTGGGAAATCTATCGTTGGATCTGGACGATCAAAGGCAGACGCAACTTCCCCCGGCAAGTTACCGAAGGTATACCCATTTATGCGAATCTGCATGCCAGTATTCAGCGATGTAGTATACCGTGCCGATGTAATTCCCTCCTTCTTGGAGGTAAAGGTTGTCGCAGTGTCCACCGCCTGAGTGAGTACCGACGACTCCGTCATTGGAATTTCCTTGTTATCTAGATAGTAGGTGACAGTGTTGTTATGAATTTTCGCCGACCACTTATGCCACACGCCGCCATAGCTCGTATCACTCACTGTCTGGTGGCGGCTGTACGGATTAACAACCTCCTTCCCCTTCATCTTGCAGGTAATATACGTGGTTGCATCGCCTACTTCAGGCTGCGAACCATACCACTCTAGAATATCCAGCTCGCCGAGCAGTGAGCTCTGGATCGTCTTGCCACCAGTGACTCCGCAGTAGCTTTGCGTATTTTTAAGCCAAAATGCCTGCCGCGTGCCGGCAGCAGGGTTTGCCGGTAAAAGAATCATGCCCTCGACCTTAATATCACCTTGGTAGTACTTGCTCGACTCAATTCTCCCGCTGCTATAGGTGGTTATTTTACCCTCGGGGCAGACTTTTGTCGTAACATTTGTATCGTTGAGTGGCTCTGTATACTGCGCAATACAGTGCCGACGTGTAATCACCTTAAGTTTGCCGGCGTCTACAGATATACCGTAACTGGAATTCCGCGAGGCGATATGCTCATCCTGTTTCGGCACAGTAATGGGGTCGGTCGTTATTGCCCAGTTCTCAATTTCGTTGATACCCTCGGTGTTCACGCCCTTGTATCGGAAATTGTAGCTTTCACTCAACTGCCAGAGATTTTCGGCCATGTACGCCTTGGGAGCATCCACCAAGAATACGCCACAGGAAAAAACTGCGCCTAGCAAAAATAGTTTATATTTTTTACTTCTATTTATTATCAAAGACCTCAAACTGTAATGGTGTTGGTATAAGGAGTGCTCCTATAAGGTATAAAGCGTGACCGTATAAGTCAAGCGAAGCGGCATCAAAGTACTTCTAGGTCCGCAGCGATTCGGTAATCATTTTTGGGGTAAGTTGAGTAACTTCGAGCGAGTTGCTAATATCGTACTTGCCTACTCTAGTTCGGCGCAATCCGCTCATGTACGCTCCGGTTTCTAGAGATAAACCAATGTCTTGGACCAGCGAACGAATATAGGTACCACTGCTGACATCACAAGTGAATGTGATGTACGGAACATTGTATGTTATATCGTGAATAGCACTGATTATTACGCTACGTGACTCGAGTACTACCTCTTGGCCCTTTCGAGCCAAATCATACGCCTTCTGGCCATTAATTTTTATGGCAGAATAGGCTGGCGGCACCTGCATGATCTCACCCACAAAGCTCTGCACTATGGCGCAGGCCTCGTCCTGAGATGGCATTTTTACCCCTGTGAGTTCATCCTCATGTACGTATGGTGTGATATCGCCCTCTGAGTCTCCAGTTGTCGAAACCTCCCCGAGTTTCATTGTGACCTCGTATGTTTTATCGAGCTTGGTAAGCTCTTGAGCTTTTCGCGTGTAGTCCTTACCAACCAAGAGTACGAGCAGCCCCGTAGCAGCAGGATCGAGCGTGCCCGTATGGCCAACTTTGCAGTTTTTGGGCTTTTTACCTTCTTCTTGCGCGACGATTTTCCGCACATAATTCACCACATCAAAAGAAGTCCAGTCTTTTGGCTTATCTACGAGCAGTATCCCTTGCATACAGCTATTGTACCAGTTGCTACTGGGGCAGGACTGGCGGTGGGATTGGCGGTGCCATTGCTGGCGGAGCACTGGGTGGAGGTGGTGGTGGCATCATCGGACTGGGTGGCATAGGTTGTCCTAGCTGTGGTGGCATCATGGATGGTTGCTGCGGAGGTTGAGGTGGTATTGGCGGCATTGGAGGTTGTGGCATGGCACTAGGCATTGGTGGCTGAGGCATTGGTGGTGGGGCAAAATTACCCGACGGTACCGCTGGGACGATTGACGGGGCTGGGTTTGGCATTGGCGGCAAAGACGGAACACTACCTACCGGTGGAGGTGGTGGCGGTGCGGCAGGTTGGGGTGGCACAAAACCGAGTGGAGGTGGTGGTGTACTTGGTTGGGGTGGAGGTGTCATCTTCGGTTCGCCCGGAACGTCGTCGGGCATAAAGAGTGGTTTCGGCGGTGGTGGCGGAACCAAAGTTGGTGCATGATGGTTCAAAGCATCTCCATGCTCTTCTGTACCGTCCGGCAAGGTCGGTTCTCCCCCTTGGAGCGCAGCCTCTACAGCATCTCGGGCATCATCGACCGATGCTGGGGTCATGTATCTGCCCGCAGGTTGATGAGCCTGACTTGGTGGCGCCACTGCCTTGGGCATAACTGGCCCGTTTGTGTTTGTTGACTGTACTCTACTTTCTAAGTCAGCCAGAGTATCGCTGGACGGTGGTGCCGGCGCCTCCACAATGGTACGCTTTGGTATGGCTGGAGGCAGAGGTGGTATAGGTGGATTAAATGGAGAGGGCTGTTCGGCAACGGATGTGTCTGGTTGAGCTAGAAAATCTGACTGCTCAGGCTTTGCCGTATCTTCTTGCTTAGGCTTACTGCTTTCGATGCCATCCGGTAATCCCTCTTTGTTATCTAGAGATGGTTTTGGAAGTTTTAGTTCTGAGGCCTTTTTCTTTGGCTGCACATCGGCGAGTGACTCATCGGCCAAACGTAGATGTCCATCTTCATCTACCGTAATCTCTACAGGTCCGTCAGATTCACTGGCTTTAGTATCGTTATCTGAGCTAACTGTCTCTTCCTCTGACGAAAGTTGTTCTACTACGTCTCCCTTGGCCTCATCGACTTGCTCGGGCTCTTGTGCTTCTTCGGGATGCTCATCCGCGACAGGCTCTTCTTGCTGTTCTGGTTCAGGTTCTTCAGCCGAGGACTCCCCCGAGTCTTCGTCGTGTGACAGTTCTAGCGTCGTTTCGTCACTGTCTTGGACTGCGTCTTGATCTTCCTCTGTATTTTCGGGTACCTCTTCGACCTCTTCCGAGATACGTGTCAGTTCGGCCGAAATTAATTGCTGGTTTGCACCGAGTGCCATGAGCGCTGCACTAGTGCTCATCGTCCGCGGGCTAGTTTTTTCATTGCTAAACCGTTCCGTTTCCGAAACAATGCCGGTCAGTAATGCGGTAGCAACCTGAGAATCAAGCGACTTTTTGTCTAGCTTACCAAGAAGATCAGCGGCCATTTCACTAAGGCTGCTTGCACTGGAATCAAACCAGTTGAGTGTCCCTAGATCGGTTGTTTCATGCAAATCGATCGACATAACTGTAGCGCTATGGAAAATACGTCCGTGGGCTCGAATTGACTCATCTAGGTCGGACTGCTCTCGTACCCCAAGTGCAATCACTGCCTCTATATTAAAGTCTCCCTGCCCAAATTCTAGGTCTTCGGAAGACAGCGATGTCTTAAATGGAGTTACGTAAATTCGCACCACTTCGTCTTCGACTTTATATCGCAACTTATCGGCTTTGGATTTGTCGAGCGCAATAATGAAATCCCTGAGGGAGTCAGTGTTTTTCTCGATCGTTTCCTCTGGCTTCAAAAATTCAATGGTACTCGGTGTCTCACCACTGTACACAACCGTTGCGTGCTTGCCGATGTTATTGAGGCCAGCAGCTAGCCCAATTGCCGCCGAAAGCTGGTCTACCGATGGACTTTTACTCACAGCCACCAGAATGTTCTGGATTGACTTGAGCTTGTCTACTAGTGGTGATAGTTGTTGATTCATTGTTTGCTTGATCTTTATTTTTAGAGTTTCATAGGTCATGATACCATAAGCACATAGCCACTGCAAGATATCATTATAGATTTTATTACAACAGTCTGTTCACATCTCCTACGATCGTTTGCTAGAGCGCCCTTTACAGAGAGCCCTACTCTGTTGTATAGTAGTGCGGAAACAATTAGTAAACTTTTACGTAGTAAGTAAGGAAGTCAATTTATATGCCCATTATCAAATCTGCAAAAAAGCGAGTCCGCGTAGCCAATAAGGCAGCCATCCGCAACAGCAAAACCAAGCGAAGCCTCAAGAGCGCTGTCAAAGCTTTTGGCGTTGCTCTCGGTGCAACAGATAAGAAAAAGGCCCTTAAGGCCCTCGACAAAGTTCAGAGCGAACTCGACAAAGCCACCAAAAAAGGTATCATGCACAAAAACAAGGCTGCACGCAAAAAAGCTCAGGCTGCCCGCAACGCCAAGCAAGCCGCTGGCGTCACCAAGGCTGCCCCAGCCAAAACGACAAAGCCAAAGGTAGCTACCAAGCCAAAAACTGCTGCCAAGAAGGCTACGCCAGCGAAAAAACCTGCAGCTGCAAAGAAACCAGCAGCCAAGAGAACTCCAGCCAAAAAGCCCGCCACAAAAAAGTAGCTACTACGCATTCTGTACATCTCAGCAGCCGATACACCGGCTGCTGTTATTTTTGAGCCAACAAAAGCAAGAAGTACCGGACGGCTTCGTCGGCATTTGTGCCGTCTGTCTTCGTCCGTTCGTCTAGCTCTCGGAGATTCACGGTGCACTCTTGGAGTTTTTTGTAGGATAAGCCCCTCGCAAGCTGCATCGTTTTGCGCACCACATACGGGCTAATCTTAGCGTCCGTAGCAATTGTTTCGGCAGTCTTCTGCCCCGCCGCCTTCACCAGCAACAAAATATGTAGTTGCCACGCAAGCATCGCAATAACTTGCTGCGGCTCTACCTTAAGCGCTCGTTGCTCTTCATACAATTCTGTCATTCGTGGGGCATTGCCCGCAAATGCCACCTCGAGCAAGTCAAATACGGTGCTCTGGGGCGTTTTATCGGTTAGAAGCTCGATGGTTGCGCGTGTAATCTTGGTGTCTGCAAGTGCCAGCTTTTGCACTTCGTGTTGGATCATCAGTTGGTTTGTGCCTACTCTCTCTACGAGATAGCGCGCATCTGCACTACTGAGCACTGCCCCTTGCTCCTTTGCTACTTCGACAGCGTAGCGTGCCAGCCCATTTGCGTCTAGGACACGGAACTCATGAAAATCCGTGAGTTTCTTGAGGTTTTTGTAGTATGCAAGCCGCTTATCCAGCTTCGATTCGACGATTATAACGTCGTTGGTCTCAGCAATGTCGCCAACAAATTGTTCAAAATTCTCGGTAAATTCCTTGCTGGCACTGGGGTTGCGCAATAGAACAAGTTTTTTGCTCGCCAAAAAAGGCAAGCTCTGCGCAGCGGCCAACATTGCTTGGTACGAAGCTTCCTCGCCATCGATTTTTTCGACAGCCATATCGCCATGCTCCGCCACAAAACCAGCCACCATTTTTTGCATGGCCGCCTGTCGCTCCGCATCATTTTCCCCAACTACTGCAGTAATCACCCTTTAAGTATACGTTATCGAGGAGATTGTTTAGATCGTTGAACTATTCCGCGATTCCTCAGTCGCAAATCTCGGCCGCCCAGCCCCACAGACTCTTCAAAGCTACTATTAAATGAGGCGTGATTCTTAACGGCGATTCGACTTTTTGTAGGAGTGATTGCTCTGTCCGTATAGGCGCCACCATCGCAAGTTACGAGAATTTCGCACATCTGTAGATAGCCGTCGACTTCTTCCTCCGAAACTTCGGAGCCTTTGAATTCTTCGAGCTCCTGCTTGGCAAATCTTCTAAAATCACCGAGGTTACTGTCGGCTCCAAATACTGCAGCACTACTCGCAAACTCTGCACCATCGGTTATCATCCCAACCATTAATTTTATGACGTCGTCTCCAGCGCCGATTTCCTTCAAAAACGTGGGCGCATAGTGGCTATTGTATTCTTTTTGTCTGTACTTTTGACCCTTGGCTACAGCTACCGGCTTACCAATATCGTGTACGATTGCAAGTAGCCGCATAAAAGGAACCGTCGAGAAAGGCATATCATCTACAAAATTATTTTCGAAGTTATCCAGAACACTCATAGTGTGCTGGTCGAGTGTATACCCTTCCCAAACACCCGTTCTACCCGTAAATATCTCTCCAAATCCGCGTACTTTTTGGGCAGTTTTAATAGTACGAATAGGATGTATCTCTGCCCGCAGGACTTCGTTGCCTAGTTCAGATTGTGCAATAGACCCTAGCTTCGACCATATAAGCTCGCCCATAAGCTCGATACTTCGACGCTGATCTTTACTAGACGCCAATGCTTCTTGGCTATTCACCTCTTGTAAGTTTATGAGCGATGTTACGGCTAGCTGTCTGTTTATTGTTGCAGATATAACTAACGACTCTAGTCCAACGATATGATTCATTCTCATAAAGTTCTCAATGTATTCAACAGAGATTGGTGTTTTGTCTTCGCCGGCAAAATATAGTTCTTCTGTTGAATTGAGGATGAGTTTCACTGCGTGTCGCATATTCTGGGCGAGCATGGTCCTAGCATTTCGAACGCCCGCGAGCTGTACGGCAACATCTGCACTCACCCCTGCATCTGCGGCAATCTTTTCAGCTTCATTTTTTGTGATAAGGCAGTTTATAGGATCTTGAGTATATTTACCTTGAAAAAGTTCTTTGATTCTGGGTAGCACAACTGAGAAATGTTCTTCTTGTCCGAGTTTTGCAGGATGGCCAATTGAGTACGGTATTTCTTCCATCAGCATCTTTATCGCTGACCAGTACCGTACGGCCTGCTCACCCTCAAGCTTGGAGCCTTCGAAATCTTGAGTAAGCACGACTGCATCGAGGTCTTCGGATAGTATTTTATGGACATACACGCCTTTTCTTTGATTTAGACCAGCTACAACTTCTTCCTTCATTTCTGCCCTTTGCTGGTCAGTTAGTGAATTTTCAAGCTCCCGTCTTGCGCGCCTCAATTCTGGTTGGCTTAATGGTTCATTGGTATACTCTGGTGGGGTTCGCTCAATCCGGCTTTTTATGAACGTAAGCCTTGCCTCATCACCAAAAAGAAAATAAGTAATAGATGGATCCAAGAATCTAATTTTGTCCTCGGATGAAAGGCTTTCATATGTTTGCAGCATAGACTTCACGTCGGCTTCGTAAAAAGTCTTTCTGATGTCTGCCGAGGACTGATCTTTGATTTGCTGCTCTATCGAATCCCCGAAAGCACGGCTTACCTCTTGTTCGGCACGGGCACCCGCGAATTTTTTTGCGTTTTCCTCATCTGTTGCATACAACGTTGATCTACTATTTACATTATAATTACCAGAGTCGTTGCTGCCATTCTTAAAGCTGGGGTCAACTCGCCACACCTCATTTTTGTCTCCAACTCTACCATGGTATGTATTGGCATCCTCTAGCCTTTTGAACACTCCAAGGTCGACCAAAGTGTCTATCGCCTTATAGTACTCTGCTCTTTCAACATCCCTAAAGGTTTCGGAGCGAACGCCACTTGGAGCAATCGCCACCATGCCTAGCACCTGAGAGCTATCGGCTGCACGAAATGTTTGCTCGCTTAAAGTATGGCCACCTTGTGTAATGTGAGTTCCTAGTTGCTTGTTCATATTTTAATACTTGCTCTTAGTATTATAGCAATATGCTTGTGTTTTGTCAATATTTGTGTCATTGCATTACGACGTAAGCAGAGCGGGGCTTTTGTAGGTTATATTACAGATAGTGGCCCCTGTTGTGTCATACTAGTAGGTAAGAGATATGGGAAAAACAATCATTGTATCCAACCGCCTGCCGGTAAGCATCAAAAAAGTAGACGGCAAGCTGGAGTATTCACCGAGCATTGGCGGCCTTGCAACTGGGCTCGCCTCGTACACGCAAACCGGCTCTGGCCTCTGGATCGGCTGGCCTGGCATACCCAACGAAGAACTCACCGAAGACGACAAAAAGGACATCACGCGCGAACTCAAAAAACACCGCTGCTTCCCTGTGTTTTTGTCTAAAAAGTTGCTCAATAGTTTCTATAACGACTACAGTAATGATGTGTTGTGGCCACTGCTCCACACCTTGCCCGTAGACCGCGTAGAAACCGATGCACTGTGGCGCGCCTATAAGCAAGCAAATGCGCTGTTCGCCGACGCCGTACTGCAAAACTCAAAGTCCAACAATACCATCTGGGTGCATGATTACCAGTTGTTTTTGCTGCCAGAGATGCTTCGCGTCAAACGTCCGAATGATAAAATTGGTTTCTTTTTGCACATACCCTTCCCCGAACCTCGTGTCTTGCAGACAAGTAAGCACGCCGCAAAGCTACTGCGCGGCGTACTGGGGGCTGACCTCATTGGTCTTCACACCGCAAGTTATATCGATAATTTCCTCGCCTGCTGCCGAGCGCTCAATGTCGGTGTGGTTGGCCTCAAGCAAGTTTCGCTAAGCTATCGCACTGTTCGAGTTTCTGACTTTCCGATGGGCATCAACTACCAGAAGTTTTCTTTGGGTGCCAAGAGCCCCGAAACTATACTCGAGCATCAAAAGTTACTCTGGAAATATCGCGGCAAAAAAGTCATTCTTACCGTCGACCGTCTCGACCCAACAAAGGGTCTTGTCGAGCGTCTTAAGGCCTACCAGACATTACTCAAAGAAACCCCTCATCTCCGTGAAAAAGTTGTCTTTATTATGCTTGCAACACCATCTCGCACGGAAATAAAAGCCTATCAGGTACTTAAAGAACGCGTCGAACGCCTAGTGGAAGATATCAATACCACATACGGCACAACACGCTGGACACCAGTGGAATATATGTACCAAACCCTGCAACTCGAACAGATTATTCCGCTCTATAAACGGGCCGATATCGCCTTTATCGCCCCAATTCGGGATGGTATGAACCTAGTTGCCAAAGAGTACCTCGCGAGCAAGCCAAAGCATGATGGCATACTTGTTCTCAGCGAAACAGCTGGGGCAGCCCAGGAGCTTAAAGATGCGATTCTCGTAAATCCCAAAAAACCTCGGACACTCGTCAAAGGGCTAACTGATGCACTGACAATGTCGCCAAAAGATCTCAAGCGGCGCGTAAAAGGTATGCAGAAATATCTCGAGGTAAACACCGTAGAGAAATGGGCCGAAACTTTCATGGATACACTACAGACTCCGGTGCCAGTTAGACTACCAAACATCGCTAGCCGACTAGCAGGTTCGTCGTTGCGGCACTTACTTGCTAACTACGCTCAGGCTCGGCGGCGACTGGTCATACTCGACTACGACGGTGTTTTGAAGCAGTTTGCACGGCGACCACACGAGGCAAAACCCGACAAAACCGTAACTGATCTGCTCTCCAAGCTGTCGGATGACCCACGCAATAATGTCATTATCATTAGCGGTCGGGATAGGATTGATATGACAGAGTGGTTCGGCACACTGCCCATTACACTGGCGGCCGAACACGGCGCACTGTTCCGCAAAAATGGCCAAAAAAAGTGGACCAAAACAACCTACAGCGATCAGGAATGGCGCAAAAAAGTGAACGCACTTTTTAGGTACTACGCTCTCGAGACACCGGGTTCGTTTATCGAACAAAAAGAGTGGTGTATCGCTTGGCATTACAGAGGCGCATCACCCTTTTTTGCACAGAAGAACCTCGTCGGCCTGAAACGACTACTGAAGCCGATTATTGCTCGGTATGGCCTACAGCTTCGAGAGGGGCATAAAGTCCTCGAGGTCATTCCTGGGGACGTCAGTAAGGGCACTATTGTCCGAGAGTGGCTGATACATAATCACGATTTTGTCCTGTGTATCGGCGACGACCAAACCGATGAAGCTATGTTTAAGGAGGTGCCTCCGGGTAGTTACAGTATCAAGGTCGGCCCAGGCGCAACTGCAGCAGCCTATCGTCTGCCTAGCGTATCTGCGGTGCACACTCTCTTGCACCAGCTCACCGACTAGTTTGCGAGCCCTTCTATTGCAGCTGGCATACTGGACAGGTATGCGTCCCTCGACCAGCGACGCGAGATTTTTCTATAACCGATCCGCACCGCGGGCATGGCAATCCTTCGCGGCGAAACACACGGGCAAAATCTATGTAGCTACCTTTCTTGCCCTCGGCATTCACGTAGTTTCGGTCGGTACTGCCACCCTTTTCGATCGACAGATTCATGACGTATTTTATTTCGTTTAGCAAAATTGTTAGTTTTTCGTCTGATACATCAGCTACTCTCATCGCCGGATGGATTTGGGCGCCCCATAGCGCCTCGTCGGCGTAAATATTACCAACGCCTGCTAATACCGTCTGGTCGAGCAGTGCCGCCTTTATAGTCGTACCGTTTCGTCGTCGCATGCGCGGCGTAAATTGCTCGGCAGTAAAGCTATCTTCGAGGGGTTCCGGACCAACCTTTTTCATAAAATCTATGTTTGGTACCTCCACGCTCGGATAGGCTTTGATCCAGCCGAATTTGCGCTGATCGTTAAAGTACAGCGTGCTTCCGTCCTGAAAGCCAATCATGACTCGCGTAGACCTGTCTGGTAGCTCGCCAATGAGTGAGTCGTTCGGGTGACCCGCCCCAAACCGTACCGTACCACGATAGACGAGCTGGCCAGTCATTTTCAGATGAATAACAAGAGTGTATTCGGTCGACAAATCAATCAGTAGCACTTTTGCGCGTCGACGCACATCTGTAACGGTGGCACCTTGGACAAATTGCCGCACGATTGCAGCGTCGTTCGGAAAACTCTTTGGCGACTCGATGCATGTCACCTCACGAATACATCGACCAACTATAAGACTCTCTAAACCCCTACGAACTGTTTCGACTTCTGGCAACTCCGGCATACAACTCCTGATCTTCTACCTTCTACCCTACTTCTATATACTATACCCCTATGGACAACCTTTCCGACATACTCAGCCGCAAAGATTTCGATTTGCCGTCAGAGACAGTGGCTATCAAAAACTATGTACGTCGATACTACGACAAAGAGATTGGCGTCCGCGTAGAGCCTCATACCATAATCATTACAGCGGCCAGTTCCGCGCTCATTAGTAGTCTCCGCATGCACGTACCCGGATTACAAAAGGCCGCGAACACCGAAAAACGCATTCTATTTCGAGTCCAGTAGACCTACTGTTTGTGTAGCTCGAGAAGGAGCGCCAGATCACGCTTGAACTGCGTAAAATCTTCGAACAGAATTGCCTGCATACCGCATAGACGAGCTGCCTCACAAAAGCCCTCCCTGTCATCAGTAAACACGCATTCGTTTACAGAAACACCGAGTCGTTCGGCCACAATTTCGTATGCTTGCCGATCTGGCTTGGCATAGCCAATATCACCAGAAGCAACCACAATATCGAAGTGTTCCTCGAGTTCTTCGTCGCTAAACCGTTTATGCAAACTATTCGAGCCAATGTTGCTCAGCATACCAATTTTGTATGTTGTGCGTAGTTCACGAATATAGTCGAGAAGCTGCGTATTTTTGTCTTCGCCCTTTAAAATTGCCTGTACATACTGCTCGGTTGTTACGCCGAATAACTTGGCGATTTTGGGCCGAGCCTCTGCCGGATCAATAATCCCTCTGTTGGATAATCCGACCAAATCTCGAACCTCCTGTGCGGCACTCGGGTTCGACGCGGCCAAATCCTGCACCATAAGCTGCAAACTATCCGTCACCAACACTCCAAAACAGTCAAAAACAATCGCCTTTATCACTCTGTTATCTCCTTAGCTATGGCCAGCATGACCTGCTCGGTAGTTTCGAACTGTATTCCTCGCATACCCAATGCTTCCGCGGCCTGAATGTTCTCGATTTTATCATCGACGAATATACACTCGCTCGGGGCTACATCGAGCGCGGCAACTGCCGCCTCAAACATTCGCACATCGGGCTTAGCAAAGCCGACGGTGGCAGACAGGATTATTTCGTCGAACAGCTTTGCTTCGTCATCGTTAAGTATTTTGGTCGTTATATCTGTATTGGCGTTGCTCAAAATAGCTTTCTTGAGGCCACCTAGCTCGCGCGCGATACAGCCAAGCAGCTCACGATTTACCTCTACTTCTTCGAGGCTCTTCCTAACTACTGCTACCCCGACACCGGTTGCCTTTGCAACCTCCGATACAAGCTCATTATAGGTTGCTCGCTTAGTATCGACGTCCTTGCCAACTTGTCGCAGGCGCTCCCAAGCTTCTGGCTTATCCGCAAAGTATTTTTGCTTAAAGTCCTGCCAGCCCGTAAATGCAACTACACCGTATAAATCGAAGAGTACTGCTCGAATCATGAGCTTAAGTATACCCTAGTAGGACATCAGTAGGTCATTGGTGATGTCACTAAAATCCTTGCTGGGGATTTGACTACGAAATAGCCACATTGTTTGTTCAGCATCGCCATTAAACGTCCCTTGACCACAAGGAGTCTTCCAGTACCTAAAGACTTGTTCTCCACTATTTTCTAAAGCAAAAACATACCGGTTATTCTGGGGGCACTTACCTACTTCGGTTTCCTTCGATGTCGTATCGCCATCCATAAATGCTGCTTGCTCGAGAGCCTTGAGAAACACTACGTATGAATCTGTTGTCTTCGGATAGCTTCGTTCTTCCTCTACCCTGCCCTCATAGCCCACGATTTTTTGTATGCGCGCTTCGTTGTGATCGACTGTTATTCGAAGTGCGTGATGCTCTTGGTCGAGGACGATCGGTCCGTCTATGTACACTGAGGCTGTTGAGCTTTCGTACGAACTGAGATCGGCTCGCTTCAGTTCTTCTGGCCTAGAGCTAGAGCCGCTACTGAATGCGCGAGACAGCAGGAATACCACCATCCATATCAGAAAGATACAGGCGAGTAAAAACATGATAAACCGTACAGCTCTCATAACTCTTTATATTATAGCATATACGTCAATATTATGCAATTATCACACCGTTGCGTGGCATAGCTACTTACAGTATTCCGTCGTAGAAAGAAGCGCGTTTTTACAAACATCGTCCTTGATATTTAGGGTGTCGGCAGCTTTGGTCTGAATCTGAACAATTTGCTCTTGGGTTGTGCGCACAAATACGACCGTTTTGTATACAAAAAAGCCAATAGTGAGCATAAGAATAACGATTATTGTCCCGAAGAACGTAATCCAGAAATTCATTATCTTGAGCTGGCGCGCAAGCTGTTTGGCGACTCGTTCATCCATAGTTTGTACCTCTTTCATTACCTTCGAGTATAGCAAATTATCTATGTTCGTAGTGTCGCTTCTTGGCCAAAATGCTCAATAAGATAGCGGAGCGCACTACCGAGCTCGTCGGGGCGTGCAAATTCGAAGTTTTGTACATCACCGAATTTTTCGGGGTCGATTCGGAGCAAGACTACCTCTACTTTTTCGCTATCGTGGCCGTTTATTTCTATGGAGTAGCCGAGCGTATCTGCCTCGAGCAGCTCGGTCTCTGTCTTGCGACCATCGAAAACCAAGTCACCAAGACGATGGCGGTATGCCGAGGGGGTTTTGCAATCGATGTTTATGTATTTTTTTGATGCTGGGTCGCTCACAATCACGTCGATGCCCATAGCGTCGGCATGCCTCCCAGTTAATTCTGCCGTTAGACCCTGCTCTTTTGCGCCATGATACACAGCGATCTCCCTACTCAGGCCTCGAACGATGCCGTCGTATTGCAAATTGCTAAACCCAGCCACACCAACACGCTTGCAAAACCAATCCATCAGCAGCCTTGCCTCGTCTGCAAACTTGCCGAGCTCATCCTTGGGCAGACACAGTACCGTCGACACGAATGCGTCATTGAAGTCTATAAGCTCCAGTGTTCGCTCTTCCTTGCCACGAAAACCGTGCGGGTGCTTGTCCATTTGTCGTTGCGCTTGAGCCGCCCTAGGAGCTCGCAGCACCAAAGCCCTGAGCCAGACTTTTGCGTCATTGGTCGCAATTGCCTCTGTCGTGGCGGCAGCGGCAATCGGCCGGAGATAACCTACGTCTTGATACTGGCGCCACCGACCACGTGTTTTCTGTACGGTATTGCGAAGCTCTGTTTGGACATCGCCATACACACCCCTCGATGACTCGAACGGATGATCAGCGGCAAAATCACGCTTTTTATAGCCTCGTGTGATGTACGCCCAGCGTCTTGGACCAAACTCACGCTCGCGCGCAACAGTCCACCCACCCTTGAACATTACACCAGACCTCGTGCGTAAGACTGGAATTCTTCGGGGAACTTATCTCTTAGTCGCTCTGCGCCCTCGATAGGCGTAAACCACTCAAGCACGACGCCCTCTTCGCCGGAGCGCACCGACTCTGGATCTTGGATAGCAACATTGTATACGGCAAGTAGAAGCGCGAACTCTCCGCGAGCATCGCGAATAACTTTTTTGGCCACAACGGCCGTGATTAGCTCTGGTTCGCCAGCTATCTCACCGCAGATTTCTTCGCGCAGCTCCCTCTGGAGAGTCTCTGCCAATGATTCACCCAGTTCTACC
This sequence comes from Candidatus Saccharimonadota bacterium, assembly GCA_018062785.1. GTDB lineage: Bacteria > Patescibacteriota > Saccharimonadia > Saccharimonadales > UBA4665 > JAGXIT01. The sequence goes on along the minus strand of JAGORO010000005.1, from coordinate 31,412 downwards.
CTGCCGCCGGGCAAATCCCAATAACTGTCGGGGTGGTCAGCCTCGCGCAGCAGCAAAATTTTGCCGTCATCACGGCGCACCAATGCTTTCACACCCACCTGAAACTGCTGCTCGCTCATACGAGCAATGATACCACGAAACTAACCGATAGAGTCAGCTGGAGGCGGATTGAGTATGCGATTTTCTAGACTGTATGCCGTGCTCGCAGCGTGCGGATTCGTAGCCGGCATTGCATGTCCACCTTCGGTCGCTTTGGCGATAGTAGGGTCGTGCAACATCGGCTGTTCCAGCTCGGCTGGCTGCTCAGCGTGTAGGCTTGATGCGGTTCTCTGCACGGAGCCCGGAGGCATAGCGGCAGCACCAGACATGGCCGATACACCCAATATATCTGCACTACTTGCGGCATACGCCCCTCTGTTTTGTTCACGGTCAGAGCTGCCTCGTTTGTAGTACGCAATGAGCCCTGCCTCTGCTTCAGTCAATACCTTGGGGGTGTGTTCATATGTCATAAATATGCCTCCTGATTACCACAAAGACTATACGAGAATGTATGACTTTAGGCTGTAAAGAATGTCACTATTTTGGGGCTGTTACCGCTGGCATCACACCTCGACACGTATGTAATCTGCGTTTGGCATTTGGTGAAAATCTTCGAGCTCTTCGGGGCGTGTAACACCCTTTGCTGCTTGGATAAGATAAAATCCACTCACGGCGTGCCCTACTACAATAACTTTGCCTGTCTGACTCAACTGCTTAATCTTCGCCAGAGCGACATGAGATCTATCAATGAGCTCCTGTTGTCCCTCCATGCCTTCTACATCGGTTGGTCCATAAAACCATTCGGTTTCGTTTACTTTCGGCTGGCCTTCTGCTGCACCCATGCGACGCTCGTGAAGCTCGTGCATCAGTGCAATATGCCGTAGCTCAATGCCTAGTTCTCCAGCAATTATTTCAGCTGTTTGCTGTGCTCGAATAAACGGCGAACATACAATGTACGTTGCGCCTTCTTCGCGGAGCTCTTCGCCTGTTTTGCGCGCTTGGGCAATCCCATTTTCTGTCAGCTTGGCAAATGGCGTACCAACGATTTTTGCTGCATTTGCCTCGCTCTCCCCATGCCGTACGTATAAGAAGTACGTGTCCGATTGTCTTGTGCTCATTACAATTCTCCCCAGTTATCACCAATGGATGTATCGACGGCAAGCGCTACCGGCAGTTCGTAGATCGACTCCATGGTTTGCTGCATACTTTTAGCAATAGCTTCGGCGTCTTCCTCCGCACACTCGACCAATATAGAGTCGTGAATTTGCAGAAGCTGTTTAGCCCCCTCGAACTGCCCCAGCTCTTTATCGACCGCCACCATTGCCAGCTTCATCAAGTCCGCCTCGGTACCCTGAATAGGCATATTCATGGCCGCACGTTCGGCGGCGCTACGCACAATAAAATTGCTCGATTTGATATCTGGCATTGGCCGGCGCCTACCGAGTAGTGTCTCGACGTAACCATCGGTGCGTGCCTTTTCCTTGAGGCCATCGAGGTAGCCCAGTAGCGGCGCGCGGAGCTTGAAGTATTCATCGATAAATTCCTTGGCGGCCGTAAATGTCATACCTGTCGCTGCCGCCAGACCGTGCGGACTCATGCCGTACAGCACACCAAAGTTAATTGTCTTGGCGGCCGAACGCATCTGCTTAGTTACGTCTTCTTGCTCGCGCCCATACACTTGTGCGGCCGTGGTCATGTGAATATCTGCCCCGCGATTGAACATATCGATCATTTCGGTATCGCCACTCATTGCTGCTGCCAATCGCAGCTCGAACTGACTGTAGTCTGCGCTCACTAGCTTGCGACCTTTGCCGGCTACAAAGGCTGTTCGGATGTGCTTGCCCAGCTCGGTTCGGACTGGAATATTCTGAAGGTTCGGGCCTTCGCTGCTAAGCCGACCGGTCTGCGCGACGGTCATGTTAAAAGTGGTGTGTACTCGGCCATGTCCATCGACCTGCCGCGGCAAAGTATCGATATAGGTATTCTTGAGCTTAGTGACTTCGCGGTACTGACTAATGAGGTCGGTGATGGGATGCGCATGTCGAAGCTTGTCGAGCTCACTTGCGGCCGTACTGTAGCCAGTCTTGCCCTTTTTAATACCTTGGGTTGGCAACCCCAAATCTTCAAAAAGTACGACAGCCAGTTGTGCCGGACTGGCAATATTAAACTGCGAATCTGCGTGTCCATAAATTTCTTGTTCGAGGTCTGATATTTTGTCATTTATCTGCTCGGCAAAGTCTTTTAGATATGTCGTATCCAGCAAAATGCCTTCGTATTCCATGCGAGCCAACACCGGCACAACCGGGCCATCTACATCTTGTACAAGAGCCTCGAGCGTAGGAGTTTCGTGGATGTGCGCACGCTGCTCGGCTGTCAGTGCGCGAATGATCGCCACCATCTGCGCCGCTCTTTCGATGAATTCTTCGGTGCTTAGGTCTGCAAATGAACTGCCGTCATAGCCAACGTCTCCGCCAAGCTCACTCAGACTGAGATCGCGCCGCAAACTGTTTTCGACAAACGATGTTAACAGCACGTCGTGCGAGACAGTAGGCAGTGTTTGCATGCCCAAATCGAGCAGCATTTTGAACGTCGACTTTAGGTCGTACCCTACAAGCTTGCACTCCGCGAGCTGGGTCAGAAATGCCTCGTCGAGCGAAACTTTTGTGAGGTCGACGGCATAAACACTACTCGGCTTATTGGAGATAACAAGCGTCAATGGGTCGCGTCCGGCCATACCTGCGTTGCGGCTCACCACTACTATTTCATCGCCATTGGCTAATTTTACCCCTGCTAGTTCATCTTGATTTTGGATGTACGTAGTCTTGCCACCCGAGAAATCTTGCAAAGCTTGCGGCCCTTCTTGTGGCTGTAATTCTACACCCAGTATACTTGGCACTTGGCGTACCAGCGATTTGAATTCTAGCTTTTGGAGTAGCTCCATGATCTTTTCTGGATTAGGGCGATGGTCGTTCATGCTCTTGAGGTCGAGCGGCAACGGCGCGTCACACCAAATGGCACCAAGTTTTTTGCTCATGTAAGCTAGCTCCTTGCCAGCCTCAAGTTTTTTGCGCACACTTTCTTTTATCTGCCAGAGATTGTCGTAGACACCGTCGAGCGTTTTGTATTCGAGCAAAAGTTGGATGGCGGTTTTTTCGCCAATGCCCGGCACGCCTGGGATGTTATCGGAACTATCGCCTTTGAGTGCCTTGAGGTCCAAAAATTGATCGACATCGATCTGGTATTTGGCCGTAAAGCTCTCGGGCGAGTACAGCTCGATATTGCTTAGGCCCTTCTTGAGTGCGTAGACCTTGACGTTACCGTTTACGAGCTGCAGCATATCCATATCGGAGGTAACGAGTAGCGTCTCGAGCCCCTGCTCGCGTGCCTGCACAGCGAGCGTACCCATAATGTCGTCGGCTTCGAAGTCGTCGAGCTCGTACAGTGGCCAGCCAAAGGCACCGAGCAACTCGTGCAGTACTGGGATTTGTTCATAAAAATCAGGGGGAGCCGGCTTGCGCCCAGCTTTGTATTCGGGGTAGATTTCGAGCCGTTTACGGATGTTGGTCTTGGGCTTATCCCACGCTACCGCAACGTAGTCGGGCTTGAGTTTGCGGATGACTTCGAGCGCCATTGTCGCAAAGCCAAACACTCCACCTGTTGGCGTACCGTCCTTGGTCGCCAAGCTGCCCATGGCATAGTAGCCACGATAAAACACGCTTTTACCGTCGATTACCACAAGTCGCTTGGGCTGCACCTCTTTTGCCATATCTGTTATTATACCCCACGCTCGCTATTCTCGCGTTTGTTCGATATTTGCACAAGATTTGTACAAAACCGTACAGACAACATCTCTGCCTGGATCTACAATAATGATAGTAAGGAGGGTTTGCGTATGGATTCAGACAAAACCTGCAACTGCTGCCAGTGCTGCACCTGCACCGACGGCTGCAAGTGTAACTAGCTAGGCTATTTTTGGCTGGGAATGTGCCTTGAGCCAAGTGGTGATGTCGGCCACTTCTAGGTGGTCGACGGCTGCTTGGACTGCAAAGTCTTCTAGCTGTTTATTGGTCGCGATGAGCTCGTAGTCATTGACGCCTAGGATGGTAAGCGCGGCAAGCATGGCCGTCCGTTTATTTCCGTCGACAAACGGGTGATCGGCTACGATCCCCCTGCCGACCGCAGCGGCTTTTTCGAATATTGTGCTATATAGCTCGCTCCCAAACACTTCTTGGGTTTGCGTCGCGACGGCTGATTCTAGACGCCCGACATCGCGGGCACCATCGCCACCACCTGTTTTCGCCAGTACGAGCGAGTGAAGCATAAGCAACTGCTCAATATCTATGGTTTTGAAGTTCATCGATCGGCCAGATTCTGAAAGGCTTCGCGGTACTTGTGCATGATACCTTCGGCAGCAGCAAGTACTTCTTCGTTCGAGCTTGCGCCACTTTTCTTGCGCACAATTATCTCTAGCTCATCATCTCCGCTAATCTCTAGTTGCTTAAGTTCCCTAGCAGGGAGAATTACACCCCTACTTGAGCCGATCTTGATAAGCTTCTGGGTTGTCGTAAATGCCATGCCAAACAGTATAACAATATTATAATTTTATTACAATATTTTGTGTCCTTCCACCATAATTACTCCTGGTGTACAATGCCTTTTGTGAATCCTCCGTGAGCATATTGTAGACCTGCCGTATCCGATGGCATACATCCTACATGGCTTTGTATAGCTGTATAGTGCGGTACGCTCTACTCAATACGTTATTATTTCCTAGTCCACTTCGTATAGTTAGGAGTGGCAAAAGTATCGTATACTAAGCTTATGGTTAAGAATCACAACACAGTACTGCGCTCGATCTTCCGGTTCGTCGTATGGACCGTTGCGCTTATATTCTTCGTTTATGGCATTGCGGTGGCAATGTTTCTGCACCTTGCCGGTCTAGTGACCGCCCTGCCCGTCGTCGCACTCCTGCTCTACTTGCAGTTGCGAGACAGGGGGCACTCTGCCGTACAGCGACACCTAGTACGCTGGCGAGCCGTCTGGTTTGCGGCCATCGCCTACACGGCGTACATGCTGTACTTCTGGCGGCGCGATCTTGGGCTCGAGGGCGTGGACCATGGGCACATCATTGCCAAGCAAGCCTTTACGGCGGCGCTCGTTACTGCGCTCTTGTGTCTTGGGTATTACATCGCCAGATTACATCCTGTGTTGCGCGCGCACGGTAAGTCCGTTTGGGGAGTACTGTACTTGCTCATAGCCTTCTTGCCCCTACTACTCGTAACGTGGATGTCGACGCAACCTTGGTTCTTGGCGCATACCTACCTTGGGCAAGTGTCGGGCGGTGACTGGCTAGTCGCCATTGGGCTCCTCGTCGTATTTATGTCTGTTATCGAAATTCAGGAGCAAACCATCGGGCACAACCGGTACGGGCTGGTTGAACATCATGGCCACGAGAGGGTCAAAAGGCACCTACCACCTAGAAAAATTAGAAAGCCTAGAAAAACTACACGGAAAAAGACTCAACAATCATAGCGATCTCGTCCTTGAGCTGCTCTGGTGTACCTTCGTTTAGTAGCTGTTCGTCTGCCTTGTCGCGAACGGTCGACATATTGAGCGTGGCAGCATCGCCCGAAGATTGCATCTCGGCCTCTTGCTCGGCTAGGAATTCGGCAAATGTCTTGGTGTCTTCGCTGCCACGACCCCTGCTTACGGACTGGATCCTGTCGTAGCGAATCCGCGCATCGGCGTCTACCCACACGACTACTCCGCCCAGCTCGTGTACGCGGTCTACCTCGCCAGGATTGCGCAGGCTAGCCACGGCTAGCCCAGCGTAGTCTTCGGAAGTTTCCCCAAAAAGCTCGACGGCCTTATCGACCAGCACGCCAAGACCACCCTCTCTGCGCCATTCTGCACTAATGGTACGAAGGTTTTCACGCTCGATCGCTAGACCGCGCCTGCGACACTCCTCGCGGAGCATGTCGGTAACAGATACAAACAACCACTTGTGCTGATCCGCCAAATACTGACCGATTGTGTCCTTGCCACTGCCGTTCGTTCCAGAAATCCCAATTAGTTTCATTGGGATGAATTATAGCATCCCTCGGGTGAAATTTGCCAAAAACAACACCATTATTGACAAAATGTACACTAAGTGTTATCACGCATAGAGTGTTGCTGCCGAATTCGACAGCTAAAAAACAAAAAGAATAGCTATGAAAAACGAAACATTACCACTACAAACTACTGTTCCCTACGACGAGATCGGCGATCTGACTCTTGGCGGGCTGGTGACCGTAGGTACTGAAGAGCTTGATAGCGCAGCGGAAGCATCGTTTGGCCCACCAGAGTCGCCCCCCGACTACTCGGCGATCATTTCTGCTGCAGTCGCCCTCAACCCTAACATAGGACTGGATGTACGTAAAGCGCTGCGGGCAGATTCGCGCGGCGAGTCATCGCCAGTCCTTCGTACGATCGGGAAGTCCTTGGTGGGCTTAAAGCTACTGGCGATGGAGGAAAACAACCCAGATCTCTACGAGCACCCTGAAGATGCCGTCAGTACCGCCCTTGCAGGCGATGAAGCTGCCCAGGAAATCGTAGACAAGGCGCTCGCAGCTGCGGATGCGCACGATAAGGCACGGCTTGAACGGACAGCCCAGCACTTCAGAACAGTGCGTGAGGAATTCGGCCTAGAAGAAACTGTTGAAGCACTCGGCTACGAGGAGTTCTCTCTGGTACACTTCACAAAATATTTACCTCGTAGATACAAAGATGGAGCCCTATATATTGGTACTAATTTTGATTCGACTGGACGCCCTAGGAATACCATTCATGTTGCACTTAACCACTTTGTAGAGCAACATTCTTCCGGAGGCTGGAATAACACACCGTTCGTAATCGTCGCTCCCATGACAGATACTGTCGAGCTCAATGGCGACCCTTCGTCCTTGATCGGCTTTGATACTTGGTGGGAAGCACAACCAAAGCAAGGGTTAGTGCTACCAAAAAGTGCCGTTATCGTCCGTCCTAGGGCATCCAAAGTTGTGCAGTCCACTGCTAGTGGAGCCGAGGTTCGATATAAGAATGCAGGCATTACTCCAAGAGATATCGACGAGCTTTTCGGACAAATGAATGATTACGAGCTAGGCCTGATGCACTACTCGGCTGCTCTTGGAAATGCAGAGGTAGCAGACACCGCAACAAGAAGTGACGGCCCAAAACTAGGAGACACAGTCCTCAAGCAATATCATACCCGTTTGGCCGCACGAGAAAAGTTAGAGACAGCCCTAAGAAATAAGCTGAAAGAGCTAAAAGAATCTTCCGTAGAGGCAGCCGATGGGCTCTTTGGCTACGGCGCAAAGCTAGTAGCAGTTCGTATGGCTCTTGAACACCAAGGTCATGAGCAAATTGAGCCAAGGCAGGACCTCTCGGCCCACGGTTTTATGTCCGAGGATATCACGGCCGCCCTCTTCCGTACCATGCGAGAAAAGGGATTCGACCACCACCATAGTACGTCGACAATTAAAGATGTTGAAGAAAATATTCTTGTCCGCCAAGAGGTTCAACTCGGCCACCTTGTTATTTCAGAAGAAAATCGCAAAATGCTTCATGATTATCTGATGAGCGAGTAGCATAGTGGCGGCGATCCGAAGTATACGTATGTCTCCAGCAAAACGCTCGAAATGTATATGCAACTGGGTATATTCTAGCTATTAGCATTTAAAACCACCATCGATCGTCGCGGACGAATGTCTATCTGTTAAAAGGAGCTACGAGGCTGTAGGTTTTTAGTGTCAGCCCTAGGCTTTTACTTGATGTAGTCGTGGAGTTTGCGGGCGTCTTTGTGCTTGCGGAGTTTGGCGAGAGCCTTGGCTTCGATCTGGCGAATACGCTCACGAGTGACTGAAAATTCTTGGCCAACCTCTTCGAGGGTGTGTTGCTTGCCATCCTCGAGCCCAAAACGGAGCTTGAGTATCTTTTGTTCTCGTTCGGTGAGCGCACCCAGCATGTCCTTGACCTGCTCTTTTAGCAATTGGCCGGTAGCTGACTCTTCGGGGGTAATGGTGTCTTCGTCTTCGATGAAGTCGGCGAGAACAGACTCTTCCTCGTCGTCGCGGATTGATGCGTCGAGGCTCGAGATGTCTTGCTTGATCTTCATGATGTGCTCGACTTTGGCGACATCGATTTCCATTTCTTTGGCAATCTCGTCGTTGGTTGGCTCGCGATTATACTCTTGGGTCAGGCGACGCTGCGTGCGCAAAAGCTTGTTGATGGTTTCGACCATATGCACAGGAATACGGATGGTTCGAGCTTGATCGGCAATGGCGCGGGTAATCGCTTGGCGAATCCACCATGTCGCGTAGGTAGAAAACTTGAACCCTTTGTCTGGATCAAACTTCTCGACCGCGCGGAGCAGACCGGTGTTGCCCTCTTGAATAAGGTCGAGCAGGTCGAGCCCACGGCCAACGTAACGCTTGGCTATGGACACCACGAGTCGCATGTTGGCTTCTGCCATTTGGTCTTTGGCGTCTTTTTCGCCTGCCACGACGCGCTTGGCAAGCGTCAGCTCTTCCTCGGCGTTAAGTAGTGGGATTTTACCGATTTCTCGCAGGTATAAGCGAACAGAGTCGTCGGCGATATCATCGAGGTAGGTCTGGTCTTCGACGACAATTTCCTCCTCGTCCTCGATGAGCCATTCGTCTGTCAGCTCGGTTGCGCCTGGTTCTTCTGGCGCGGTAACTTCGATACCAGCCTCGGCTAGCTCGGCGTAAAGCGCGTCGAGTGTTTCGACGTGCTCGGGGGCGTCAGGGATTTTGGAAGCGATGGTTTTCGCATCGATCATGCCGGTTTTTTTGGCTTCTTCGAGTAGTTCTGCCTTGATTTCGTCGAGACTCTTAGTCTCTTTGGGGGCTTTCTTTGGGGCCACGGATGTCTCCTTTTTGGAGTTAGTTTAGGTTAGTTAGTAATCTTTGAGCAGCTTGTCGAGTTCGCCCACGCGCTCTAGGAGCTTCGAGGCAGTCGCTGAGTCTGCATTTTGGAGTTGCGCCACGAGGGCTTGTTTTTCGGTTCGTACATATTCGCGTATCAGTTTATGCTGCAATCGAGCGGCTTCGTTGTGGAGCTCGAGTGCTTCTATGTCTTGATACAGCGTCTCATAAATTAATGAGAGTATTTTACCATACTCTGCGATTTTTTTCACCTCATCCGAATTACTGCCATCGAAGTCGGGGTGTTCTTGTAGGAATACAAACACTTCTCTGGTGTGTTCGCCACGGAATAATTCTGGTGTTAGTGGGTATAAGTACTCGCGTAATTTTGGCTGCATAAGAACCAATGCGATGAAATTCTCCTCTGTTTTTGTGGCCTCCCGAGCGGAATTCTCCTCTAGTGTAACTTGAGTAGCGTCCTTTTTGGCTCGGCGTAGTGGTCGATCGGTCGTGCTGCCCCCTTGGGCTAATTTTTCGACCAGCGCAGCCTTATTAACCTGCAGCAAATCGGCTAGTTTGCCTAGGTAGTGGTCTCGTTCGACCGAGTCTGACAGCTGGCGTATCACGGCCAGCACTACATCACTCAGTTGGCGTTTGCCCTGCGCAGTGGTGATATCGAGCGTCGCCGTGTATCGATCTATCAGCCAATCGGCAACATACTGCGGCTGTTCAATGACCCGCTTCCACACGTCGACGTCTTGGCGGACTAGCTCGTCTGGATCTTTGCCGGCCGGAATGGTAACGACTTGCAGGCTCACGCCAACCTTGCTGGCAACCGGAATGGCACGTTCGGTGGCAGCAATGCCAGCTTTATCGGCATCGAAACACAGCCGGATGTCTCCGGTGAGGCGATTGAGTGCCTTGAGGTGTGGTTCGGTTAGAGCCGTGCCGGCCGTGGCGACCACTTGGCGCACCCCTGCTTGGTGGCTCGAGATAACATCGAGGTTTCCCTCTGCCAAAACAACGAAACCGGTCTTGCGAATAGCTTCCTTGGCCAAATGCAGGCCAAATACGTGACGGCTTTTGTCGTACAGCGGCGTGCTTGGTGTGTTGATATACTTCGGTGCCTTGGGGTCATCTGCGAGCAAACGAGCCGTGAAGCCGACCACTCTGCCCTGGCCATCGCACAGTGGGATCTGCAGTCTGCCACGGAACATATCGCCGAGGCCCCGATAGTTTTTGCTGCTCAAGCCCGCTAGTTTGATCTCTTGCTCGGTAAATCCTCGTTTTTGCAAAAAATCTACCAAAGCCGTGCCGTTATTTGGCGAGTAGCCGAGCCGCCATGTTAGGGCGGTTTCTTTGCTGAATCCTCGTTTGCCTAGGACATACTCGTAGGCAACTTTGCTTTTGCTAAACTGCGTCTGATAAAACTTGGTCGCCAGCTCTAGACATTCGTATAGGCGTTCCTTGCTCTTGCTGGACGAGTTGCTATTGCCACGATACTGCTCAATATCGACGCCTGCTCTGCGGGCCAAAAGCTCGAGGGCCTGGCGGAATTCAAGCCCTTCCATCTCCATAATAAAGCTGAACATATCGCCACCGCGACCGCTGGAGAAATCGTGCCAAATGCCCTTATCGGGGCTGACGACAAAACTTGGTGTCTTCTCGCTGCCAAAAGGGCTAAGGCCCTTCCAGTTTCTGCCGGCACGCTTAAGCTGTACGTACTCGCCTATGACATCCTCGATGGCTAATCGTGCCCGAACTTCCTCTTTTGCATCCACTATGTCCTACAGTATACCGCCCCTGATAGAATCATCCTAAACTCGTTGCGTTGTCTTGCGTAAATTTTAGTGATCAGGATTTTGATCGTAAAGGTTGGAATTGGTATGATAAACATAAGATGAATGATCAAAATCAGCCCGGGTATCAGCACAACCCGAATATTCAACCCTATACAACGGGGGCGCAGCCGAATAACGGACACAATCCATACGAGTTCATTATGCAGGCGAATGCCAAGCCGCCAAAGGCTGGACCATCGTTTGCTGTGCGCCTAATGGTTGTGGTTGGAGGAATATTTTTGCTTTTTGTTGGGATCGCTGTAGCGCTATCACTCATTAACGGTGGGCAGGATGACACCGAACGCTTTACGGCCGTTGCTAAAGAACAGCAGCAAATTGTTTTGCTAGCGACCACTGTGACACAAAATGCCAAATCAGATTCTGCAAAGGCGTTTGCTCTGAATACGCAACTTTCGCTGCAGACTAGCCTTGCGCAGACTCAAGATTTCATGAAAAAAAATGAGATGAAACTGGACGATAAAGCGCTTTCACAGACATCGAACAAAGATGCTACCGATGCACTTGCAAGTGCGAAGGAGAGTCAAGACTATGATACTCAGGCGCGTAAAATTCTAAATGATGCGCTTATGACCTACGCTATAAATCTTAAGAAAACTGCCACAGAAGTGCAGGACGACTCCGCTAAACAGGTGCTTCGGCAGGCGTTTTCGGTAGCTGGCGGGCTTGTCGAGCAAAACAAAGTCGATAGCGAATAGAGCATAGCATAAGACAAGTCTTTTCAAGAAAATTATAAACACCTTCCGAAATAAATTCGTAAAGATGTTACTTATTTTGACATGAGTAGGTAGCTGTGGCGAATGGGGTGTTTGATTTCTCCTTCGGGCTGCTCTTTTCCCTAGGCTACAACTAATTCATATGAATGCCGTATGAAGGCTTCAATCTCTTCTTGGGGTAGTTGGCCACTGAGGATGAGGGTGTTCCAGTGCTTTTTGCTGAGATGATAGCCGGGGAGAACTGTCTCGTACCTCTCTCGCAGGACTTCGGCAAGTTGCGGGTCGCATTTGAGGCTTAGACGTAGTGGGTCAGAGTCTTCGGCAATCAGTGCAAACATCTTGCCGTTGCCATCCTTGCCTTGATCGCTGCGTACCTTATAGACAGCCACGCCCTCTCCAAATGGATAGTCTAGATAGCTGTTTGGCATCGACAAAATATATTCTTCGACTTCTTTATGTGTCATTGGTACTGGCTATTGTAGCAAAATATTTTACTTAATTAAAATTAGTGCTTGTCAATAGTTAAAACTGAGCGTATACTGAGAATTGTAAGTTTTGGTTTATATCTTTAGGGAGGTTTGTATGTTTAGACGAAGCAAGGTCTATAGGCTCTACCCAGAAACAAAAAAACAAATTATCACTCTATCAACTGCTGCGATTATGCTTGTTTCGGGCTTGAGCGCTGCACTACCTGTCATTGCGACCAACATCGCTCACGCAATCTCGGGTGTTACTTACACGAACACCGGATTTAGTAGCGTAGCATGGGGCGCCGACCGAAAACTGCCTACCGGTGGATGGAGCGTAGCGGGCGACACGCTGACTATGACTGTCGATGGGAATGTTGCTCCTGCCAACGGCTTTTATGCCTTCGAAGGCGTAAAAGGCGCACTACCCGCCAACACCAACAACGTGAGTGCTAAGCTTTTCGTTGATCCAACTTGGGCAGACCAAACCGTTATCGCCGGCATGTGGGCGCAAGCACCCGACCCAGCAAACCCTACCAACCCTGCTTGGCCAACCCTCGAATTTAACAATGTCGACAACGCCACTGCCTCGGTAGATGTCTGGGACACATTCGGCACCCCCGGCAATGAAATTAAAGGTGTAACGACCGTACAGTACGGCGATACCATTGAGCTCGAGATTCAGCTGGACACCATCACTAATACGCTCTCGTACTACTTAAATGGTATGCAGATCTATAGCTCATCCGCCCATGGAACTGGTCCGCTCTCGCACGTGATCTTCGATAACTACAACGACGGCACGGCAGGCAAAGGGTACACTACAGTCTGGTCAAACCTCAAAACTGGCATCATAACAGCGCCCGATGCCCCAGCAAACCTTCGCTGGATGGCAAACGGTGCAGCACTCGCTTGTGGCAGCTCCACAAATGTACCACTTGTTGCTCCTACATGGGATGCAAGTGCAGGCGCAGTATCCTACAAGTACAGCTACCAAATGCCTGGCGGCTCTTGGCAGAATGACTCGACCGTTTACACCAACCCAACCACAGGCAACACTTCGTTTGGCTCGGCCGACGGAATTGAAGGCGTATGGAAGTTTAAGGTAGTCGCTGTTGGTGGCAACGGCCTACAGTCTGATGTATCTGCTGAATGTGCAATTACATTCGATAAAACGGCTCCTGCTGCACCAACAAACCTCGGCCTCAAGACTGGCGCGGGCGCTACACTGACAAACGGTGGCTTCACCAACTCGATGAGTGTCATTGCAAGCTGGAATGCGGCAGCCGGCGCAGACAGCTACACCTACAAATACTGGAACAACATTGCCGGTTCTAGCTACAACAGCGAAGCAAGTGCATGGCAAACTCCCGTTGCCGGCACCTCACAGCCAGGTGTATTTAACCAAGGTGATGGTACTCACTACATTGCCGTAAAGGCTTGCGACAGTGCTGGTAACTGTTCGGCATTTACCGCTCCATTTGCAATTACCTACGATGGTATTAAGCCAGTCGTAACCGCAAATGTTACCGACAATCAAGAGCTAACTGGTACGGTAAATGTTGTCGAGACAGTAGTCGAGGCAAACCCTGCCGCCTACAACATCCGTGTTTTGACAAGCACCGGCGCATCCGTAGCCATAACTCCAGGTGCTTACCAAAGCCCTGTCAGTGGCTCGACTCTCAGCTACAGCTGGGATACAACAAAAGTTGCCGATGGTACATACAAACTCCAGTTTAGCGCCCGAGACAAAGCTGGCAACTCAACAACCATATTCAAAACTGTGGTCGTAAAGAATACACAAATCCTAACTGGTGACACAACAAATTCTGGGACAGGCACCGATACTGGTACTGTGGCAGGAGCAAGCACAGATACGTCTAGTTCTGTTCAGCAGCCTGTTTCAGTGCAACGCACAGGTCCTCTAGTGGCAACTTCTTCTAGTTTTGCCTCTGATGAGACCGCTCCCGAAGCACAACAAGCACAACAAGGTCAGGTAAAGGGTGAGTCAATCACAAAATTCACCGCTCCCGCCAAGACGGACACTGTACAGAAAGCAAGTAACTCCGGACGCTTCCTCGGCCTTGGCTGGTGGTGGTTACCCGTACTGCTTGCACTTGCAGGTTTCTGGTGGTTCATTGCTGCAATTCGCCGCCGACGAGACGACGAAGAACGAGCCTAGCAACTCGCCCACACACAACCAAACTAAAACACCCCTTAGAGATGGGGTGTTTTAGTTTGGAGCTTATGTGAACTAGTAATAGATGGTGACCTTTAGCTGCTGTCTTGGCCAAACCACTCTAGGTAATGCTGTAGTTCGGCAATGGAGGCTTGGATGTCATCGAAGGCGCGGTGGACTTCCTTTTTCTCGAAGCTCACCCCATAGCGACCCTGCATAAATACCTTCCAAGCACTGACATCTAGCATTCGGTAGTGCAGCTTGAGGTCGAGCGCTGGCCACCACTGTTTAATGAAGTTACGGTCGTTGTGAATACTATTTCCAGACAAAATTGCTGGCTCAGATCCAAATTGCCGTTCAATAAGGTCGATGAGCTCTTTTTCGACTTGTCCACTCGGTTTTCCATCGGCACATTTTTTCAAAAATTCATCGCGGTTTTCGGGATAGTTCTGCCACCAGGCATTTTTGGCAAACCGTCGGACGAGTGTCTCATGTGGCTGCTGCACAATAGCCTCATAGCTCGCGAGCGTATTGAAATGCATGTCCGTAATTTCAGCGGCCACCTCCAAAATTACATCTTGCTCGACATCTAGCCCCGTCATCTCTAGATCTACCCAGAGTAGCTTCGTTGGTACTGCTTTTTTATCTATTTCAGTCATATATGTAGTATACCGCCTAAATTTCGATGCTATCGCCGACCTCTAGGTGTAAAAATGCTCCGCCATTATCGTTTACTGCTTGCTCAGTGTAGCGATAGTTAACGCTCTCTCCAAACTCACTCAGCGTTCCATTGTGCGTCGGAAATACTTTTGAAGCTCTGACTGCAACGGCAAAATCAATCGCATCACTTACCCTAAGCCAAGGCGCGGCAGCCGGTAAGGCGAGCGCAACTACCGGTTTGTTTGGCAGTGTATAGGAATCGCCCGGGTAGTACAATGTGTCATTCACAAGGATGCCAACGTTCTTGCATGGGACAGTTTTGTAGATAGTTTCGTGGTCACCGCCAAAGAATTCTAAAGAGAATGGTCCAATCTGCACTGCCCCGCTTGTTGACGACTCCGCTGGATTGCAATACGCAGAAAGCTCCTCTAGGCAATCTGCTGGGGCAAAAACTTTGGCAGAAGGATTTGTTGCCATAAGTTTTTTAATATTTTCAGTGCTGAGATGGTCTGGATGTTGATGGGTGAGTACAATTGCCACGACACTTTCAAGTGTAGGTAGGTTGGCGAGTATGCCCGGATCAATAACAAGCCTCTTACCAGCTACCTCAACCACAAGACATGCGTGTTCATATTTTGTTATCTTCATCGCTACATCCTTTCGGGGGTTGTTATACCCAAGATATGTAGACCATTCTGGAGGGTGTCTGCATATTTTTGAACCAAAGCAACACGCAAGCCTTCACGCTCGTCGCCAATGACACGGTTTTTCTCGTAAAATCGGTTAAATTCTTGAGCGAGCTCGTATAAATACGTGCAAATGTGGTGCTGGGCATACTGCCTAGCAGATTTAGTGATGACTTCGTTATATTCAGACAGTTTTTGGAGCAATAATCGTTCGTCGGGAGTGAAAGTGGCTTCTGTGCCATCGGCGATCACAATTTGGTCTGCCGGATCAGCCTTGCTTAAGATACTTCGGGCTCGAGCGTGAGCGTACTGAAGATACGGGCCACTATTGCCCTGCAAGCTCACTGTCTCATCGATATCGAAGGCGATGTCTCCACCAAGGCGGTTTTTGGCAAAGGCATACTTGATCGCCCCGAGGGCAACCGGATGTACGAGCGTATCGTCCTTAACGAGCGCAGCTACCTTTTCTTTGACGACCTCGATAACATCGGCTGCGCGCGAAACATTGCCGAGTCGTGAACTCATTTTTTGGCCATCTGCAAAGCGAACAGTGCCGTTTGTAATGTGCGTCATAGTTCCAGCCAACTCTGGCCGGAATAGCTCTGTGGCGGCAAATACCACTCGCATGTACTCTTTCTGGTCGTTACCGGTTATGAGAATACGCTTCTGAAAGTCGTAATCGGCCTTCTCGAGCCAAATAACGCCGATGTCTTTGGTTTCGTAGGTCGGCAAACCCTTGCTCGTCACAAAAACACGGGTGTGCAGATGCCGCTCTTTGTCTTCTGGGAAAACCACCGCTCCTTCTGACTTTTGCAGGTTACCTAGTTTTAATTGTTCGTCGACGACTTTCATGCCTGTCGGCATTGTCGAGCTCTCTGGGTAGTAGCGCATTTGGTCAACATCGATCAGTGCATAAAAAGCCTCAAAATAGTCGTAGCTCCATTGACGCGTCATCCAGTAGATTTGTGCCAGAGGTGATTCTCTATCATCCATTTCGTGCAGGCCATAAATGGTCTTATTTAGCTCATCGATGGCTTCTTTTGTTGCTGCATCTTCCTCGTATGCAGCTGCACCGCGCACATAGCAAGCACTAATCCACTGCGCCCTACCGAATGGCGTTGGTTCGACATCGGCCAGTTTTTCTGGATCTTCACCACCAAGCTCTGCCACCATTCCCCACACACACTTTGCAACGTGCAGCCCAACGTCCCCACCAAAGCTTGTACGATAGACTTTTGCCCCTGTTCTCTCGAGCAAACGGGCTAGAATATCGCCAACAATCGTTTGGTATAAGTGTCCGGTGTGTAGCTCTTTGAACGCATTTGGGCAGCTGTATTCAATGACAAAGTTTTCGTTGAAAACTTGCGGGAATGGCTGCTCTGACTCCGCCAGTAATGCCCCGTCGCTAAGACAAATGTTTATAAACCCTGGGCCAGCAACTTCAACACTAGCAATTTTTTCATCTTGAGTAAGGCCATTAGCAATCTCTTGGGCAACTTCACGCGGGTTTCGCCCGATTTTTTTTGCAAGTTGCAGCGCAACATTGGTCGAAAAGTCACCAAACTGCGGCTCGGGCCGTGTTAGCTCCACTACAACAGTCTCTTTGTATACCGCTAAAACCAAAGAAGCAATTCTGCTTTGTAACTCACCAATCATTACAATCAGTATATCACCTCTGTAGTTCAGTGTCTGTAGTGGGCCTAAGAATCCTTATTCGCCGCGCTCGATTTTTCGCTGTTTGGGCGTCTCGTGTGGACGAGAAAAGTCATCTTCCAGCCGCCATGTTGTGCCGAGTTCTGGTGTCGAAACCTCTACAACATCAGCATCGGTTATACCGACTAAACGATGCTTCTGGCCAACCTTCGTGCTATACCCCTTGCCTGCTTCGAGGATGGTTTCGACTAGTTCACCACAATTATCCTCCCAGATAGCTGCTGCCTTGCCACGAATCAAAAACCAGCTATCTTGCTTCTCGTCATGAATCTGAAGACTGAGACGTTTTCCTGCATTTATATGTAGTATCTTACCCATATACGGCGCATTTTCGTGTACCCAGTGAAGCTCCCAGCCCCATGGTTTCTCAACTCTTTTCACATAAGCAGAAGTGTCGAAATCTTTGGGGTCGTATCGTGGTGGTTGGTCTTGCATGGCACTACTATATCATTTTGCTCGCATAAATTTTTCGATAATTCCCCTGTCTGATGGGTCCAGCCCACTTGCAACCGCCATATATGCAGCAACACACTGTCCAAGCACAGATGCCCAGATAAGCTGTTCTACCCTAGTGTCGCTAGGCACATCGACTCTGTGCACATGTGGTCGCTTGCCAGACAGCAGTCTATTGGTCCGCTCAAAGAGGCTCTGCACCTCTTTGGATTCGTGACCGGACCTGAGATGCACAATCGTATATGGGCGGACCCCCCGCTCCCCCGACCACGCCAACATATCATCTTCGGCATCATGAGGGTAGTTTATCTGCCATGCCGGCACCTTTGCGATTCGATTAAATGATCGACGCCAGATGTAAGCAGCATGGCCAAGCTCTGGACCAGCGTACACTACAAGTGAGCCACCTATACACTCCTTCGCAAGCCGTTTGGCTAAGTTTTTGGCCGAAGGCACCTCTGGAGACCATGCGCTAGCAAGCTTACGGACATCAGCTGCAAGCTCTTCGGCTTGGTTAATGTCTTCCTCACCAAGGTGCGTCACAAGCTCAAGTACAAGCGTCTTGGGAACCTTTAGTATCTGTCCTAAAGCATCGTTGCTGTCCCGCATATGTATTGCCTTAATGTCGTCAAATGCCACCCGACCCTCCTAGATGTTGTCGCTTATGTTTGCTATAGTATCTATTGTAGATTGAAAGCTCGTAATTGAGAATTGTAATAGTGATGCAATGAGGGGGTGGAATGTTATTTGGACGTCAAGACAGTGATGATAACGCGCAGACAAAAACCGATGGTGCGCAAAGCGACTATTTGTCCGCTATTGGCACAGATGGCCAACCTGCAAACCAATCTACGCAAAACCCTGCTCTTCCTCCGGACAACAGTATTTTTAAGCCTTCAGAGCCTTCAGGGACCCCAAATCCAGTAACTCCGGAGTCTTCGGACGAGACCTCTACAACCACAGGGGTCATAACATCGGCTCTGGCAGTTGAAGGCCAAGGTAGCACGCAGTCTACTACAGAAGAGACGGCTACTACTCACCCCGAACAAGACTCCCCAGCCCAATCAGAGGATGATACCACCCCAAGTTTGGGAGCAATCACGTCTGACGCCTCTACGGCACCACTCTCAGACCTAAAGCAAGAAGCCATCGACCACCTCACTCCTCTAGTGAGCCACCTCGACCAAACCCCAGAGGAAAAGTTCCGAACTACAATGATGATGATCCAAAGCACTGATAACCACGAACTCATAAAAGACGCGTTTGCTGCTGCAAAGGAGATCCAAGACGATAAAATCCGAGCCCAAGCGCTATTAGACGTCATTAATGAAATTAACTACTTCACTCAGAAAAAATCATAGATTGCCCGCTAGTACCTCTCGACGTCTCGCATCCATGACTACCAACGATACCTCGGTAACCACAGAGTCGTATACACTATACATATGGCAAAAGTAACCAAAGTCATCAAGAATAACCGCTGGAGAAACGCCAATCGGCTACTTTTGACCGCAATTTTGCTTATCAACGGCTACATTATACTTGCGCCCATGCTGCCAAATCTTATGTTTGCATGGCAGACACGCGGTGGAAGTAGCCAAAGTAATCCGCAGATCAAACTTGCCCATAAGATTGTTGCCGAAGCCGAGCAAGGTGGTACAGCGAGTAAAACCTCTGGCGATGCCCTAATTATCCCACGCATGGTTCTTGATACGTCTGTCGTGGAGGGGAAAATGAGTAATTCGTACGCTAACCTCAACAAGGGCGCTTGGCGGCTACCCATCGGCAGCACACCAGCCGAAGGCGGCAATACGGTTATAGCTGGCCACCGGTTCTCATATACTGGGCCAAGAGGTATCTTCTACTACCTAGATAAATTGAAGATTGGTGATGAGATCGGCTACCGCGAAGATGGCGTCATGTACCGCTATGCTGTCGAGTCAGTCCGAACCGTACCGGCTACGGAAGTCTCCATACAGCAGCCAACCACTGACGCTCGTCTTACTCTCTACACCTGTACTCCACTCTGGAATCCCGTCAATCGCCTTGTTGTTGTCGCAAAACCTTTGGGAGAACCGTCACCATGACCGAAAAGAAGAAGTTTTTTGTTCTACTATTCTTGTTTTTGTGTAGCCTTGCCCTGCTCTGGCTCCTCAATAGCCGCCTCGGTAGTACCCTGATTGGCTAAACTACTCGGCAGAAACCTCCCACGCAGCATCAAACAGTGCTTGCTGAGCCGCTGCCACGCCTTCGTTATCTACCACAATACCACTGGCTACATTGAACGTATCAACGCTTATTGTGGCTACCTTGCTGCCATAAACAATACTGTAGCATCCCGTGTCGCGTGGCGCCTTCAGAATACGCGCCTCCGAAAGTTCGGCGGCTTGGATTGGCTTGCCACTCAAGCGCAAACTCCTAACGAACAATCCTTGGTTTATCCGTTCTTGTGTGTAGTGCGGAAAATTCGTGTACAGGTACGCGCTCACCCGTTCCGAGGGCATCACACAATACTCACTCACACCCTGTTGCCGGCAAGTTGACAGCACGTCGCGCAAAATTGTCGCGAGGCCTTCGTCACCTTCGTAAAACATCGCAAATTGACGATCATCCACCGTCTCTATGGGCGGAGCAAGTGATGCTACATACGCATCAACCTCACTCTGCAAAATACGTAAATCACGCCGACGTTCAGCAATAACCTCATGGAGTAATTCCGGACTCTGCGCTACATAGCGACGACGCTTGCCTTCTTCGACATGCGCCACCAAGCCCACAACCGTAAGCGCCTTGATAGACTCAAACACACTTCCGCGATTTATCCCCGTTTGTTCAGCGATTTTTCGCACACTGGAGCGCGGCAGCGTCAGGAGGGCTTCATATACTCTTCTGTCACGATTCTCAAGGCCAATAAGTCCAAAATCTAGCATGAATATAAGTATACACTACCGTGTCTGCTTAGTATGGTGTCAAATTTTTTTGACCATTTGGCTTGGAATTGTCGTACGCCTACGAGCCTACATGCCCATCATCGATGCCTGATCTGGACCGGCAGGCTCCGGTTTCGGCACCTCAACAACCAGCGCGCCCATAGTCATGGCAGTGCCAGCAATAGAAACCGCGTTTTGCAAGGCTTCTTTGGTAACTCGAGCTGGATCAACCACGCCAGCCTTTTTCATGTCGACAAGTTTGTCCGGCTTCTGGACATTCACGCCATGACCCGCCGTTCCTTTACGGACCTGAGGCAACCACTCGTCGGCATTAAGGCCGCTATTTTCCATCAGAATTCTAAACGGCTTCTCGAGCGCTCGTTTCAGTAACTGATAGCCTGCCGTTACTTCATCGTCGCCCTTTAGCTTGAGCTCGTCGCCTAAGTTCACCAACGTAACACCACCACCAGGCACAACTCCTTCAGCCAAAGCTGCCTTTACGGCGGCAACCGCATCATCTACTCGGTATTTCTTCTCCTCAATCTCGGTTTCGGTTGCCCCACCAACTTTGATCACGGCCACCTTACCGCCCAACGCTGCTCGTCGTTTCTCCAGAAAATCCTTTTCGTACTTCGAAGCGGAGGCAATTTGTGCCGAAATGTGGTCCAAGCGAGTCTTGACTGCGGCAGCTGGTGCCGCACCCTCGATAATCGTGGTTTCGTCTTTGCCGACGATAACCTTTCGAGCCGACCCGACGACATCCAGATCGACATTTTCAAAAGTCATGCCCCGATCATCCGTAATCACCTGCGCACCCGTCAGAACGGCAATATCTTCGAGCATGTCCTTGCGCCTGTCGCCAAATGCTGGCGCCTTAACGGCCACTGTGTTAAACACACCCTTAAGTCTGTTCAATATAAGCCCACCGAGCGCATCGCCCTCAACATCTTCGGCGATAAGTATCAACTCTTTTTTGCCAGCTTGCATCAGCTTTTCGAGCAGTGGTGCAACCTCTTGAATGCTTGAAACTTTCTTATCTGTCACCACGATTGCCGGCTTGCTATACGCAGCCTCCATCCGTGTAGTGTCGGTGACCATGTAGGGACTTACAAAACCCTTATCGAAGGTGAAGCCTTCGACAACTTCGCTTTCGAGCGCCAACCCCTGACCCTCTTCTACGGTCACCACGCCGTCGCTACCGACTGTGTGCATAATCTCGGCGATGAGAGCGCCAATTTCTTCGTCGCCTGCTGATATAGTTGCAACTTCGGCGACGCGCTTCTTGTCGTTCTTGATGTCCTCTGCCAGTGTCTGTAGCTTCTTCTGTACCTCTGTAGCAGCAGCCTCAAGGCCCTTTCGCAGCAACATCGGATTATGGCCAGCAGCGATCAGCTTATTGGCCTCGTTTAGGATGTGGTAGGTCAGTACCGTCACGGTCGTCGTACCGTCACCCGCAACATCATTCATCTTATTAGCAGCCTGTTTGATGAGTTCGGCGCCCACCTTATAGCCGAGTGTCTCGTCATCGACATCAGCAATCTCAACACCCTTAGCAACCGTTACGCCATCGTGTGTAACGCTGGGCGCTCCATAGCTTTTGCTTATAACGACGTTACGGCCCTTTGGACCCATCGTTGTCTTGACTGCGTTGTATAAAATCTCGGCACCGGCGAGTACTCGTCGCCGTGCTTCGTCATCATAAAAAACTTTTTTTCCCATTGTTACCCCTTTACGCTACGGTAGCTAGTATGTCTTCTTCTTTGACCAAAATGAACTCTTCGCCGTCAACCTTAATATCGGTGTTGCTATAGCTCTTGTAGATAATTTTGTCGCCCACTTTTACGTGCAAAACGCCGCCCGCGACAGCTACGACTTTAGCTACTTTTGGTTTTTCTTGGCTACTACTCGGTAGATATAAACCGCCAGCCGTTTTATTACTAGCCTCTTCTGACTGAGCAACAATGTAGTCTGCCAGTGGCCGAATTGGTACCTTTGCACCCATACAACTCCCTCCTATTTACAAAAGTTATGTATACGCATTAGCACTTCTCGCAATAGAGTGCCAATGAACTAGCACTCACTATACACGAGTGCTAATATACCGTCAACTTGCCCTGCTTACCGATGTTCATAAAAGCTCATTTTTAGCATCGTTCATCTTCTTGTCATACATACGCTCATACAAGTCAATAATATCTAAGATGTGCTCTCCGGGCTGTTGCATAAGCTTCGCCATATACGGATCGTACAAAACCTCCTGAAGAAACGAGAACTTATCCATTGATTTTTTGGGCGGATGCTTCATCGTAGGGAGAATGTAATCACTGATTGACTTTACGATACCCGTAAATTCTGCAGACATAGTATTCACTAGGCCCTGCCTTAATCTGCTTCGCTCGCGCAAGTCACGGCTTTGCTCCAATTCGCGGAATTTGCCAGAAATATCTACCATAAACTCGGGATCGATAATAAATGGGTCATCGAGATCATCGCTTGCAACATTTCTAAATTCGAGGTCGGAATGCAAAAGTGCGTGTTTATGCAGCGCAATCGCGGTGTCAATTACAAGCTCAAGTTTACCAATTTTCTCGTCCTCAGAAAACGAGCGCCAGTCGTAACTGTCGAGGGTCGTAACCTCCTGATTGTAGGCCGTCATGGTGTAACCGACCTGTGACCCTTCGAGCGCAATATATCCGATCGGCGCATAGGTCATAAGGCCGCACTCGGCGAGATTTTGATACCAAGCAATCTCAGCAAGATTTATTTTAGGACTCGCCTTGACTGCAATCTCGGCCTTTGCCCCGTCTGGATCATACAAACTTCCGAAAAAAACAGCGTGCCGAGAATCCTCTCTGGATATTCGCCTTAGGGAGTCTTGGGTAAAATGAAATCGTCCACTCGGCTCTTGTGACGTGTCCGGTTCAAAGAATTTTGAGTCCATCAGCACGTTTGCCATCGGTATCTCAGCAATTCTTTTGGCATCTTCCACCGTAACCGTAAGATACTTACCATCACCTCTGGTGCAGTCCCCCAAGAATGGTATCTCGACCACAGTCTTTGGATCTATCCGTTCAAGCGCTTCGCAGAAACCTGCTATTTGCGCGGCGTCCTGCTTCTTATAATGCATGGGCCTTATACTGCTCGACTAAAGCACTCTTTAGAATATTTGCGCCATCGTGTGTAAGGTATTGAGTCTGTAGCAACTCTTCTTCAATCTTCAAAAACATATCGGTGGGCTGAATGGCAGACGTCATTCTATATGGAGGCACAACGACGACCTCTTCGGGACGCCGAGGGTTAAAAGCCACTTCTGATAAAACACTGTGTGAATCGAATGTTCCGAGGCCAGATTTTTCGATGAGCGCGATTTGTTTGCCTAATGAGCCGAATATTGGACTGTATTGTTTGGGGAATCGCGCGATCGAAGGTATAACCCGACGAAGTGGCTGCATCCCCTTTGGCACAAGAAGATCCAGCCTAGTCCCATGCTCACCAGTCTCTACCTCTGCGATAGCTGACAATACAGCCACGCGTGCAGCGGATAGTATGCCATGCACGTGAATTAACTCATTATTCTCGACTACAATCATTCTAGAGCTTAGCTCCTGATCATATACCTCTTCCATGCCAAACTGACGACAAACCTCATTGTTAGTTAGTCTCACGCGCTCAGATATTTCGGTTCTAGTTGTCATATTGTAATATTATACCATTTTTTATACTATAATTGCAAGCTTTGGTACACTAGTAACAGGGTATGAGAACCATTAATCAAACAGTCCTTATGTCTGGGGTAGACTATTTCGACGATTCGGCCGCTATCAATCCGTTTATGGATAGTTCGGTCGCCATAGATCGTCAAAAGGCCGCCGAAGAGCACAGCGCCATCAAGCAGGCCCTGCAAACCGCCGGCGTGAATATTGTGCAAGTCCCGCCTCCGGCAGATTGCCAAGATGGCGTATACACCGCAAATTGGGCGCTGGTACGCAACGGCAAGGCTGTCATGGCTTGCCTGCCAAATGCCCGCAAGGGCGAGGAGTCCTATGCCGCCCAAATACTCTCCGATCTCGGCAAAAAGCCAGTATATGTACCGGAGGATTTGCGCTTTTCTGGCCAAGGCGATGCCCTGCCCTGTGGTGACTTTTTATTTTGTGGCTCGCGGTACCGCTCCGATGCCGCCTCGCAGGCCTTTGCCGCAGACACGCTCGGATTTGAACGTATTCAGCTCCAGACAGTTCCGCAAAAGACATGGCTTGGCAAACCCGTCACAAACGCTCATTCGGGTTGGCCGGATAGTTTCTTTTACGATATCGACTTAGCGCTGTCCGTCATCCGCGGACCAGAGGGTAAGCAAAAGGGGATTATTGCGTGGTGCCCCGAGGCGTTTACCAAAGAAAGCCAGCAGGTCTTGCGAGATTTTGATGGCGTCGAGAAAATAGAAGTTAGCCTAGAGGAAGCCAAAAACACCTTTGCCTGCAACCTTGTAAGTACCGGCCAGACGGTGATAATGGGCGATAATTGCCCAGAGCTCCACACTCAACTCGAGATGCGCGGCCTAAAAGTCATCACCCCAACCGTTCGAGAACTTCTAAAAGGTGGTGGCTATATCCGCTGCACTACCCTCACCCTCGACAATAACTAATCTTGTGAGATTTCCGGGAGGACTGACCTCCCAAAAGAGGTTTTTGTATCTGGAAGTTTTTTTATTTCATATGGTGATACTGTAGTTTTTATAACAACTACCCTATTCATCTTGCTTCCGTTTTTTAGACCTTGGTGGTGTGGGAGCAGCATTCGTGCTTCTTGCCCCATTCGGCCATCTGGTTCAGGACGGGCAGTAAGTCTGTACCCTTCTCTGTTAGTTCGTACACAGGTCGCTGTGGCGTACAACCGCAGATAATAGCAATAACACCCTTCTCTTCGAGCATGTCGATTCGCTGCGTCAAGATCCGAGGATTTATGCCGGTAATTTCACGCTGTAGTTCGCTAAACCTGCACGGGTGCTCAGCGAGCTGTTTGATGATAAGCGGCGTCCATTTCTGACTAAGTACCTCCATAGCACCAGCAATACAGCCAATTCGTGTTGACGTTTGTGAGGCTGTAGCATTGGTGATGGGCGAATTATTCATAAAATACTTTACTTTG
Organism: Candidatus Saccharimonadota bacterium; assembly: GCA_018062785.1. Classification (GTDB taxonomy): domain Bacteria; phylum Patescibacteriota; class Saccharimonadia; order Saccharimonadales; family UBA4665; genus JAGXIT01. The sequence goes on along the minus strand of JAGORO010000005.1, from coordinate 5,641 downwards.
TATAGTGTTCCTGTACAATAGATACTATACAAAGTATAGCATAAGGAGACAAAATATGAAACTCAAGGTAATCATTGGTAGCACAAGACAGGGTCGTGGCTCGGACAAGGCAGCAAAATGGGTCGTAAGCAACCTCGAGGGCAAAGCCGAAGTGGAGGTACTCGACTTAAAAGACTACCCCCTCCCCTTCATGGAAGAAGCCGTGTCTCCACAGTACAACCCCGACCGCAAGCCAGCAGGCGTCGTCAAACAATGGCTCGATAAGCTTTCGGACGCCGATGGTCTGATTATCGTGACCCCAGAATACAACCGATCAATCCCCGGCATACTCAAAAATGCCATCGACACTGTTGCATATGAGTTAAAGGGCAAGCCCGTCGGCATTGTCGCTCACGGCTCTACCGGTGGGGCGCAAGCCGTATCGCACCTACGGGGGATCATCCCTGCAGTATTAGCCACCACCGTCCCAACGGTAGTCTATCTGCCTGGCATGGCTGGTGTGACATTCAACGAAGATGGTACGCTTAACAAAGATTACGCCTTCCACGAAGAGCGACTGGCGGGCGCACTTAACGATCAATTAAACGAAATAAGGTCTGGCGCATGCAAGTGTAAAGAATGCAGGCCTTAACAATACAGCGAAAGGAACGTTTCTTGTAGGACCCTAAACGAAGGGCACGTACGACCTCGTATGAGCTCTATGACGAAGCGGAACTATGCAGAGCAATGAGCTCCCGAAGCATAGCCTTCACAATATTAGTTGGCATATACTTATTTGGGCCGCCTACTTCACGGAAAGTTACGGTCTCTGTTTCGAGTATAAGTCGGGTTCCGACAGGACCATCTGATAAATTGAAGCCCCTTCCTGGTTCCGTCTTTTCAGCAAGATCAAGGACTGTCTGAGCTGCTTCGGGTATACTAGCGTCCACCTTGATTGAATCTCCGATAATTACTTCCGCGAAACGAAGCAGTGCTTGCGTATGGGGATTGTTCAAACCTGTTTCTCGGTCTAGATACAGAGGGACCGCAAACGAACCACCCTCAACACCATGCGAGAGCGTTTCAAATACAAAATTTTGCTGGTTGTTGATCTGGTTCATTATACTTTTGCTCTCGTTCTGTATCTTACCGCTTCCGTATCTTACCGCAGCGCAATGCAAGGATAGGCTGAGACTATTGTTCCGTCTTTATATTTTACTACTCTTATTGATATATTGTCAATAGTATAGTCAAGTACATACTTGTCTTCGTAATTAGGATTGTTAGTGCCATCGTCCTGAGCGTCGACACGTAATATCGCTTCGATAACCTCTTGAGTCGACCATTCACTCGGAAAAAAGCTAGAGCCGTCTTCGGCGGGATTTGGGCTCGGGATAGTAGTATCTCTAAGCCGAGCAACTGATATTACTCCGTCAATGACTATATCGCACGCCCTAAAAATGCCGTCTTCCCTTACTCGTTGTAGCTTGCGGTAATTATTTCGCTCCCGACTAAACGTGTTGTCGCCAGTTTTTTTGATTTGTTCTTGTTCTCGGTCGATAATTCCCGCTATCTGCTCTTTGCCCTGTTGGCGACGCTCATCGGGATGATAAAGCCTAGAGGCAACTGCTCTATTTGGCTGCCCAAGAGCAAGCATAGTTGGCAAGTGGTGCAATCCTTTATCACTATCTCCTATAAAAATATGCTTCAATGAGTCAAATTCAGTATCGCCGCTACCCCATACAGCAAATCTCTCAAGCCTCCCTGAGTCTGCAAGCTCTTGGCTTATGCAATTTTTTTCTACCAGAAGATCTACAAATTCTTGGCGCGAGAGCTTCGACGGATCACGATCATCGTTCGGCAGACCTGTTTGTTCAATGCCTCCGTTCACAGCATTCGCATGAACAAGCCCTACGCCAGCTGGGTCGACTGTTTTCGGCTGTTCGTGGCTGTATCCTTGTGCGGACGATTCCGAGCCGGTGTACTTTGGTTGCTGTTTCATTTGATGTTATTTTTATTTTTGATGAGATAGTGTTTGGATTTTATCATACTATTGCTATTGTGTCAATATATGTATGTAGTGCTGGTTCTTTATGAGTGCACGGTAGGTAATTTCGTGTATTTCTGAAGTGGAATGTGCACATGGTCGCAAAATCGAAACAAATTAGACTTTTACTACCCTGACCGTATCGTAGGTAAGGGTTATTTGCGTGTGTCGAGGAGCGTAATGAGAGCGGTGTTGGCGGTGTGGATTTCGTTAGTTTTTTAGGGGAAGCTCGCTCCCCCATTTCACCTTTCGAAGTAAATTCGAAAGGTTCACTCCCCCACCTAAAGCACGGCAGCTGCGCTGCCTGTATCGTTCGCAAGTATTATTTGTGCGTGCCGAGTAGTTTGATGAGAGCGGTGTTGGCGGTGTGGATTTCGTCCCATGGCTCCTCGCCGTTGGCGCGCTCGATGGTTTTTTCGTGGCCCTTGCCGAGGAGTAGGATCGTATCATCCGCGCCAGAAGCTCGAGTCATAGCAAATTCGATGGCTCGGGTACGGTCGTGAACCAAAAACAAGTCTGTATCTCGGATCTTGCCAAACTCTTCGGCGCCAGCTGCAATCTGACCCATAATCGCCACACCGTCGCAGTCGCGATCATCTTCTTCGGTCACAATGACCTCATCTGCATACGAACCAGCCAATCGCCCCTGAATGGCGCGTTTTGCCTCGTCGCGGCGACCCGCCGAGCCAAACAAAACAATTAATTTTCCGGACACAACTGGCCGGATATCTTTGAGTAGTTTCTCAAAACTATCTGGGGTGTGAGCAAAATCGACCACAACATTAAACTTTTGGCCTTGATTAATGGTCGTCATACGTCCTTCTACGCCCTCTAGGGCACGTATGCCATGTTCTACCTGTCGTCTGGTCAATCCTAGCGCTCGGCCAACGCAGACAGCTGCAAGCGTGTTATAGACGTTAAAACTACCTGGCAAGCTCGTATGGATTTTGTAGGCCTCTTCATCATCAATAGTAACCGTGTAGTTCAGACCATTAGTGGCTAGCGTAATGTCTGTTGCGCGCACACCCCCTGCCGACACACCATAGAGCATAGGATGTTTAGTCTCGCCTGCAAACTCTTCACCCACGGGGTCATCGGCATTCGCTATCCCAATATTCAAACCTCCTGTATTGCGCCCAACCAATATGAATAGCTTCTTTTTGGCGACCGCATATCGCTCGAATGTCTTGTGATAGTCCAGATGCTCATGCGTTATGTTCGTCAGTACGGCTACGCTATAGGGCACCCCCCACGTCCGGTGTTGCGCCAGAGCATGAGACGTTGTTTCGAGCACCAGCCAGTCCATACCCTGCCCTTTCATCTCTCGCAGTCGCTTCATAAGCTCACGCGGTCCTACATTCGTCATATGGTGCACCTGAGGCTCGATACTATGCCCGACTCCGTAACCAACCGTCGTCATGATACCCGCATGTATACCCGACTCCACAAGCATACGGTGGATAAGGAATGTCGTGGTTGTTTTGCCATTCGTACCCGTGACACCAATAACTTTCATGCCTCTCGCCGGAAACCCATACAATACATTCCAAAACACTGCCTCGAGCAAATGCCCAACAGGCTCTACTCGATCAAATGCACTACGAGGCACCAAGGCCTTCACAAATTTACGAACGCTCATATACCACTAGTATACAAAAAGAGCACCGCTATCGATGCTCTTTTTGCGATCACACCTGCTACTCACTGTCGGGTGGCTGAACGGCATCATGTATTTGCTGTTTGGTACGCAAAATATCTTGCTTAAGCTTCTGCGCCTCAGCCTCAACGATTTCATCGTAGTTTGGCAACTGTTGGTGCAGCCACTCCTCGGTGGCGCTATCATCACCTTTTGCCTCGACAGCGGCAAACTGTTTCATCTGCTCATCGTCGAGCTGATCTTCGACGGCCATCGCCAGCCTCATATTTAGTGTCTCTACAAAATCCTGTAGCATAGCCAGCTGATCTTCTTGCGGCATAGTGGCTATACCTAGTTCTTCGACGAGTTGTTTCTGTGCTTCATTCATACCTGTATTCCTTTTTGTCTTGTTAGTATGCTTGCATTATACAATGCTAGTTACGGACGTCATTGTCCTCGGCCCATTGGTCGATAGCACGGAGAACTTCAGGCCTCCATGTCGACTCACCGGGGTGCTGAATACCGAAGTCGCCGTTCATATTGTAGGAAGGATTGTCGGTAAAGAATCGCCCACCGGGGAACTGTTTCTCGAGATGCTCGTAGAGGGCATATGATTGATCTCCATCAAGATTAATATCCTTCTGAGCAAACAGATCTTGTAACTCTTGAGTATATCCATGACCTGCCTCAACATTCACCGTAGGGGTAAAGTCTGGACCATTGTCTGTATCGACGCCTACATCGACTGGGCTTTCGGGCTTCGGTGGCACATAGTCGGTTCCGTAAGGAGTACCGTTTGTTGTATCTCCAGAAATGTTTGGTGCCACGGCAGTCTTGCCGACTTCTTTATCGGCAAACCAGTCCTTGACTCGATCGTACCCTGCAACTACCTTGTCGCCTAGGTTAATGTGCTCTGATAGTGCAGCACCGCCAGAACCAAACAGAGCAGCAGAGCCGACTGTTATGATATTGCGCGCATTATTGCGGAACACTTCACGGCGACGCATAGAGCCGACATGCTCGACCGCACTCTTGCCACTCGTACCAGAACCTATGCGGTTTAAGAGTTCTTGGGTTTGTCGTGCGGCAAAGGTATCGCTTAGTTCTGTGCTACTCTTGCGGGCATGCGCTACCATGTAGCCTCTGGTTAAGCGACGTACAACTTCTGCACCGCCCAAGGCACCTAGCAGTCCGACTGATGTTGGGGCTAGGACGGCTCCGGCGGCGAGACCAACGGCACCAAAAGCCGCACCGACGGTAGCGTGCTTGACGAACATACCGAGCTTGCCGTACTTACCGCCAGCATTATTGCGGGCGTACCAGTCGTAGAACTTGTTCATGACCTTGCGCATACCAGTACGCTCAATCTTAGTCACCGTACCATCATCTTCACGAACATATTGTCCTGTTGCTACAAGTCTATGGCCAAGCAATGCCCTAGCCATATCGCGTTCCTCGCTAAATGACAATCGAGTCGCAACGTCGTTGATCTCTGTCTGGATTGCTTCTTCGCCCATGTCGCCCTCGGCACCTGCACCAATTGCGCGAATCTGAGCGGCCTCGAAGCCAAGTAGTCTACTTCGGGCTTCTTCGTACTCTTTGCGAGCCTCTTCGACGCCGCTCTTACGAAATTCTTTCTTCCAGTGGATACCACGGCGGGCGTTGCCAGCTACACGACGCAAGTACTCGTCTCGTGGACCTTCCATGGCGGCTACTAGCGCTTCGCGTTGAGCACGAATACCTTCAATTCGCCCCTCTTCGGCGATACGTACAGCTTCTGCCTCGGCCTGTCTAGCCTCTTCTTCAGCAGCATTTGCTGCTGCATCTTGGTTGTACGCTTCGTTTTCGGCAATAGCTGCCTCTTGCGCTTCGCCAACATCGTGGATACGACCTTGATTCATTCTGCGCTCATTCTCGACAAGAGCCATATCGTGTGCATCGCCTACATTCTCGACTCGAGCCATATCACGTAAATCATT
>JAGORO010000015.1 GCA_018062785.1 Candidatus Saccharimonadota bacterium | reverse complement strand
GCAAACAGCGCAATAAAGATGATATTGGGCAATATGCTCCAAATCATGCTACTCGTGCTGCTATCGGGTTTTACATTTACCGTGATCTTATTTGCATTGATCCCAGAATCCTTAAGGCTCGCGCCCTGCTCTTTGTATGCCTTGAGGGTTGGCTTTTGTTTACCTTTTTCGGTGATTTGCAGTTCGCGCTCGTTGTTGATGAGTTCGATCTTGGAGTACTTGCCAGCATTGGCGTTCTTGATCGCCTCGCTCAGTGATACTTCTTTGAGCGCACCGGAATGGCCTCGAGCAGCCAGTGCAGCAATAATAAATAAACTCAAAACCGCAAATGCGATAATATTCTTAATATTCGGGCGCGATGGCACGCCTTTCCCACCTGATGATTTCCCTGTTTTACTCATGTGCAGACAGTATACAACAGATTAGGACACGAGTGAAACCCAGCAAAGTTCGATCATTTTGGGCAGAATACGCAAGCGCCAACCTTGCGTAACATCTACTGTGGCATTCAGCTTGCCGGTTTTTGCCGCTACCACTAGGCGCTCTATGAGCTTTTTGGATAACTCCACACCTGCCCGCTGCCGAATCCAAGTTGCCATCACTTCGCATGCCACGCCATGACCAAGCGATACAAACTGGAGTCGATCAAGTCTATGCGTATGTGGCTGCAGGTGGAGGATGTGCGCTGTCTGCGCGTCTATCTCCGTCTGCAATTGCGCTGCCTTTGTACTATGCTTGAGCAGTTTTTGGCGATGCGTTACTCCCATTTTCGGTACAATCTCATGCCGAATGTAATTCCGCAGGTATTTTGTGTCGGCGTTTGTAGGATCTTCCCGCCAACGAAGATTATGGAGCGCAGCGTATGTTTTAAGCATCTTTTTTGGCATGCCCAGCAGTGGACGTTTGACAATATCTGTCGATTTTAGAGAGTGCAGGCCACGATTATTCGTACCACGCAGCAAGTTCATGATGATTGTCTCTACAGCATCATCCTGATGGTGTGCCGTTAGCACTGCTCGCGCGCGTACAGCCCTACGAGCCTCGTGCAAAAACTTGTAGCGAGCCTCGCGCGCCGTTGCCTCACTGGCGTCCTTGCCAAGATTACCGGTCGCGTACAGAAAGGGCACCCCGTATGCTTTGCACAGTTTCTCGACAAAACGGCGATCTTGCGCCGAATCACTCCGAATCCCATGATCAAAATGCGCCACCACAAACTCGTACTCATCCCCTCCACCAATTTCCCTACGGGTTAAACCCCTTCTAAGGGTTCTTCTAAGGGTTGAACCCTTAGAAGGGGTTTTTACTTCGGTATCAGATGAATTATTTTCATTTTTTGTATTTGCTTTTCTCTCTAGAGAATGTTGTTTTTCTAACAGCGCATGAAGCAGAGCGACACTGTCAACGCCACCGCTGACCGCTACAATATATTTCCCACCCTCAAGATCAAAGTCCATTCTGTGCTACATTATACCAATGAAAACTACGCAAATCAGTCTCGAAAAACGAGTCACCAAGCTAGAAACTAGAAATCGCCGCGTCGAAGCCGACAAAGCTTGGGAGACCAGCTGGACCAGACGCATCGCCATCATGGTGCTTACCTATCTTGTTGTGGTTTCGTATCTGCACTTCGTGATTCACATCAACCCTTGGCTCAACGCGCTCGTGCCGGTTTTGGGCTTTTTGCTTTCGACCCTCACGATCTCATACCTCAAACAACGTTGGACTAAAAATAATTCATGAAGCACGTGTATTTTGTTCGACACGGCGAAAGTGAAGCAAACGCCCTCAAGCGACTCGGCTCACGGTCTGCCACTCCACTAACCGCCCTTGGACACCAACAAATAGAAGATGGAGCAGTACACGCTAAAAACGCCGGCCTAAAGGTCGATCTTATGCTAGTATCTCCGCTCAAACGCGCACAACAGTCTGGCGCAATATTGGCCGATATCCTTAAACCACCCAAAACCGAGTTATACGAAGAAATCACCGAACAAGATCTTGGCCCATACGAAAATGCCTCCTACGCCGACTACGATAACTTCCTCGATTTCGAGGAGTCGCTCCAAGGCAAAGTCGGCGTTGAGACAGCCGAAGCCATGCAGCTCAGGGCACAAGCGACAGTAGAATACCTAGAGTCTCGCCCAGAAGATACGATATTGCTTGTTAGCCATAGCTCATTTGCACCATATCTATTTGCGGCTGTCGGCTCTACGCTTGTTCATCCAGAAAAACCGATCATAAATGGTCAGATTGTAAGAATGATATGAAAAAGATTTACTATGCGCGGCACGGCGAAAGCTTTATAAATGTCGAGGATGTTTTTTCATCGCGCCCAGGCACACCGCTAGACAAAGGGCTGACACCGACGGGAATACAGCAAGCCCGAGATGGTGCGTTGCACGCCAAAGAAAAGGGCATCAAGTTTGAGTATATTGTTTGCTCCACCTCACGCCGTGCCCACGAAACGGCCGAAATTATTGCAGAAATATTCGGCTATCCAATCGGCGACATAGAATATTCCGACGATTTTATCGAGCTGCAGTTTGGTGAGCTAGAAGGCGCACCTTGGAACGCCTTCTGGGAATCTGGCAAGACATACCACGACCTTAGTAATTACAAAAATGCCGAGACGATTGAGCTGCTCCAAAAACGAGCCGCCAAAGCGCTCGCCTACGTACAGTCACTGCCCTATGAGTCTGTACTCGTCGTCTCGCATAGTGGGTTCGGCCGAGCATTCCGCCGCGCACTGCATAACGAGCCGTACACACTTGAGTTCACCATGGACAAATCTACAAAATCACTACCCCATGGTGAGTTACTTACTCTCCAATAGGCCCAACTGTCGGCTAGATAAAATGGAAAATCATTGGCGTACTCGGGTCGTTGGACATGTACGCATCGATGTTGTCGTCGGGAATCTCCCGAAAGCCTAGCTGAGCGTAAAATGCTTCTGATCCTTCGACCGCATCGAGCGCTACTGCCTCATAGCCTTTTGCTCGACTTACCGTAAGTGCATCAATCACCAACCCCTTGCCAATCGCAAAGCCACGACTTTCCTCGCTTACCACCAGTGCCTCGATCCAAGCAGTCGCAGGCGACAGTGACTGGCCAAGACACATAAACCCAAGCACCCGCTCGCTATTGTTCGAGCCAGTCACCGTGCGACACTCCGTACCTGCAACCCAACCACAAATAGCATCAACGCTCGCATCTGGTGGATAAATATCTGCGGCCATTGTCACTACCTGCGCATACGGCACCAAGAACTCGCTTGATACTGTTCCCTGACTACTGATTTCGAATGTTTTTTTGTGCATACTCGATGGTTTAACCAATGAATGCTATACTACACCTGTTCTTACGAATATACAAAGCAATGCAAAACGACATTATTATCTTTATTATTGGCGTGATTGTTGGCGGCATGAATTCCATCGCAGGCGGTGGCATGCTGATCGGCTTTCCGGTGCTGACCATGCTTGGCATTCCGCCTCTTGTCGCCAATGCTACGGGGCACCTCGCGACGACTGGTGGCCTGTTTTCGGCAACGTTCGGCTACCGTGAATACCTGCGCAAAGTCCCTAGACGCTATGCCCTACTGCTAGCCCCTGTTGCGCTGGCGGCGGCAGCTGGCACGTTTTATCTGCGCAGTACCCCTGCCGAACAATTCAAAACATACGTCCCCCTGTTGCTGCTTTTTGGGGTAGCTCTCTTTGCGTTTCAGCCATTGCTTCATTTTCATTTGTATCGGCACATCCATGGACACACCTCTCGCCTCTTACCAATCATCCTCGTTGGGCTGGCACTCATCCCCATTTGTTTTTACGGTGGTTACTTTGGTGTTGGGTTTGGGTTTTTGATGCTAGCTTTTTTGGGCTTTACTTCCATCCGCGACGCCCACATGATGAACGCCATCAAAAACCTGACGGCCTGCGTCGTCGGAGTCGTCTCTATCATTTGCCTCACCGGTTCGGGGCTGATCGATTGGCGCGTCGGATGTATCATGCTCGCCGGAACCACGCTCGGCGGATTCTTTGGCTCGCGCATGGCGCAAAAAGTATCATCGCACCTACTCCGTATTGTCATCACGATCATCGGTATCGCAGCGGCAGTATATTTCGCACTATCATCTAGCTAACAGAGAAAAAACCTGCTACAATACCCCCGTCTTAAATGCCTTTCATAAAATTCCAATCCAAGGAGCGAAGCGACTGAATGGAATTTTGAGAGGAGGAACATAGCGCCAAATCGAAACTTTTGCCAAATAGGCAAAATGAGATAGGCGCGTCGGTTCCGACGAGGCGGCGTAGCTCAGTTGGACAGCCCTGAGCGAAAATCAATTGCACTCGTGCTCTAGCCAGCCAGATGTTGGCGAAAGCGGCAATTTGTACTTTATACACCTTCAAATATTAAGGCGGCGTAGCTCAGTTGGTTAGAGCACAGGACTCATAAGCCTGGGGTCAGTGGTTCAAGTCCACTCGTCGCTACCAAAGAAAGAGTCTCACCGAGAGGTGGGACTTTTTCTTTGGTCATGAATAGGCTTGAACCACTGACCAGAGGTTTTGCTCTAGTAAACTACTGTAGGTCGGTGGGCCGCGGAGCGAATGAAGGAGCGCGGGCAAAGACGGGGCGATAGTTCACTCGTCGCTGCCGAAAACTTCGGAACAAACACCTGCCATGCGTATATTCAGTGCCGCGGTATGTATATTTATTTGCAAAATAACGTACACTACATTCATGAAATATACGCTTTTGATCATCATTCTAGCTGGTGTTTTTTATCTTACAAAGAACAGCCTCCTCGCAAGAAAAGAAAGCAAACAGGAAATACAAGGAGAAGCGCCCAGAGAATATCATTATAGCCGCAAGAATTTTTTGATGACAAAGGCCGAGAATGATTTCTTTGATGTACTAGTCGACGTTTTGGGCGCTCAGTACTATGTCTTTCCCCAGATACATTTGTCGAGCCTCTTAGACCATCGCGTAAAGGGACAGAGCTGGAGGGCAGCATTTAGTCACATCAATCAAAAATCTGTAGATTATGTTGTCTGCGGTCGACAATACCGAAATCCGATTCTAGCTATCGAGCTAGACGACTGGAGCCATGATAGTGATGAGAGAAAAGAACGTGATACGACTGTCGATCAAATGCTAAAAGAAAGCGGCGTGCCATTACTGCGAATCAGGGACGCCCGTGACATAACGCCGGACAATATTCGCGCAAGGCTCGATGAGTACTTACCCAAAAATACTGACTCCTACACCACCGACACGGTTTCGGCACCGCGCCATGATACTGAATTTATCCCCAAATAGCAATCACCGTGTCTACTTCTCTGCGGGTATACTATCTGTATGACACCCAGGCAGAAGCTATTGCACATGCTAGAAAAGCTACCGGCAGGCTGGTTTGTAGCATTTGTCGTCAAGCTCGGCTGGGCCGCGATTTTCGGCGGTCTTATGTTGGCAGCGATCGTCATAACAAAGTATGTTGAACTGCCGTGGTTACTGCGCTATGATTGGCTGTTCGTTTTTGCCATCTTGATACAGCTCTTCCTTGTCGCTACCAAGCTGGAACGGCCATCAGAAGTTATTACCATCTTTGTTTTTCACCTAGTCGGCCTTGGTATGGAACTTTTTAAGACTTCTGGCGGCATCCAGTCTTGGACCTACCCCGAAGATGCCTTTTTTAAGCTCGGCAACGTACCGCTGTACTCTGGTTTTATGTATGCTGCGGTTGGTAGCTTCATTGCCCGTGCTTGGCGTGTACTCGAGCTCGAATTCCGTCCCTACCCAAAACGCATATACACATTCCTGCTCGCTATCGCAATTTACGTCAATTTCTTTACGCACCATTACGTATACGATACACGTTGGCTACTGCTTTTAGCTTTTGGCGTCTTATACGGACGGACGTGGGTGTACTACACCATCCACCAAAAGCAACGACGCATGCCCTTCATTGCCGCTGGGTTACTATCGGCATTTTTTGTGTGGGCTGCCGAAAATATTGGCACCTATACCAAAACTTGGCTTTATCCGAACCAAACCACCGACTGGCATCTTGTTAGCCTCCATAAATTGACTGCCTAGTTGTTGCTTATGCTTATTAGTTTTATTATGGTCGACCTGCTACATCAATGTTATGCAAGCAAACTTCGGCGAGGCAATAACAGGTAGCCCCCGCTAATTTTGTGATGTGGAGTCGTTGGAGGTTTTGTATTTTGCGGCCGCATCGTTGCCGAGCAAGACAATAATATCGGCGTTCGGATAGCCGCTTGCTAGCTGGGTGTCTACACTCGTGCTCACGCTGTACCGTTTCTTTAGATAGGCGATTGAATTCGGCTTTGTGCCTTTGGAGTTATCGACAATAACCGTCTTTGCCGTCGCAGTGCCATTCGCGCGCAGAATTGTATTGAGGCCTTTGGCGTCCAATTTGTTTGATTCGAGCTTGGCAAGACCAGGCAAATCAGTGCCGTTAAGCACCACGATGCCGGCAGCCTCTTTCGCAACAGGGCTAGAAGTAAACGTCTTTTTGATTTGCGTAGCTATGTCGCTGTAGTCATCGATGCCGGCAGCCGGAATCAGTGCCGATTGCCCGTCCGCAGTGGTGTAGTTTGCAAGCATTGTTGTCTCTGGTCCTTTGAGCGTGTTCACGTTATACGAATCGATTTTGCCATCATCTATCTTCTTCATAACCTTGAATAGACTTTGCATTTCTGCGAGAGACAGGTCTGTCTTGGCATTGTTACCAACGGCGCTCACGAGGTTACTTATAGCGAGGGGGTTAGCAATGACCGAAGGACTTGACGCTTTTTGCTTGATAGCGAGCAACATTTGCCTTTGGTGCTTCGTACGATCAAAATCACCTTGTGGTAAGCCGTATCCGCCGCCATCGCCACGAGCTCGCGCCAAGTTAAGCGCTTGCTTGCCATTTAGGTTCACCGGCCCATTTGGGTACTTGGCAAGTGCACAGCAACGTGCAGAAGTATAGTCGAGGTTGGGGTCATAGATACCCCTTGGATCGTCACTCTTGATGGTGATTGTAATCCCACCAACGGCATCTACCAGCTCACGAAAGGCATTGTAGTTTACAAGCGCGTTATAGTGGACCGGCAAACCAAGCTCATCCTCAACCACGCTTGCCAGCCCCTTCATACCGGAGTCTGGGTATACCGAATTAATCTTGCCGTGTCCACCCGCAGGCAGCTGTATCCACATATCTCGAGGAATGCTGAGCATCATGGCTGTATTCTTTTTGGTATCGACACTAATGACCATGATAGAATCTGTCAGTTCACCACCATTGTGGCCGACGTCGTCAGCAGAGTTACCCGCCACAAGGATGTTGACCCTGCCCTCATCGTTCTTTAGGGGTGCGTCACGAAGCGCGCCAAGGACGCTCAAGGGGTTATTGTTACCAGTAAGCTTGGCAATACTCATAAACAGTCGACCGCCAAAGACCAGCAGGAGGAGTGCGAGTACGCCAATTACTGCCTTACGGAGACGATGCTTCTTCTTTGGCTTAGGAGCAGCAAAACTTTCCTGACCATCACTCTTCCCTTTGCCAAAAAACTTCCGCTTTTGTCTCGTCTCGTCCCGCAAAGCACTTCGTCGACGCGGCGGCTCAAGGTAGCTATCCGACTGTGTCTTGGTTTTTTCGTCATCAAATACAGGCTTATCCATACCGCTTGTCATACGAGCAACTTCACGTCGTCTTCGCTGCATGGCATCTTCGGTGACAGTAGATGTAACCTGTTGTTTTGGCTGCTGTGATGGCGTATGCACTGGTGGTATTGCAGGCCCAAAATCACGAAAAGCCGGTCGTCTTGGTTGCTGACCGGTACTACCTAAAAAGCCGTCTATACTAGCCTGTCGTCTAGGCCTGAAGCCATTGTGTTTATCTGCCATTACTTTGCTCTATTTTACCTCATTATGGAGCTTAGAAAAAATCGTTAGCCTACCGGCCAACACAGTCCGTCGCAAATCCAAAAACAGCCCTTTCTCGCATTGGGCTGTTTTTAGTGGGATTTATATGGGCTATTAAAGTTCTGCTATGTCTTCGTCGATTGCTAGAATCGCGCTATCGTTGCACGGCACGAACTCGTACGCCCACCCTATGTTTTTTGCAAACACCATGTGCCTGCTCCTAGGTTATGTTTTTGTTTTTACCAGATGTAGCTCTGGCAGGCTGTTTGTTTTGACACCGGTCCACGGTGGAACTTGGGTGTATATCGAGGCTTGCATGATTGACTGTATTAAGTATGTAGGTCGTTATTCGAGCGACATACTTTCGTCTATCATGCCATCCAGACAAGAGGCGGTACGAGTGGCTACGTACGGTCTTATCTTGGCGGCCTCATTTGTTTTGGTTTCGAAAATATTTATTTCGTTTTTGTTTTTCAAAACCTATTGTTATAATAGCAAAAAGCTTGTGTTTTGTCAATAGTTATTTTATATTTGTATGATTATTGACTCTTTGTACTCTGTTTGCTATAGTTATATGGCATTTGACGCGGGATGGAGCAGCGGCAGCTCGCATGGCTCATAACCATGAGGTCCCAGGTTCGAGTCCTGGTCCCGCAACCAAGAAAAAAGAGTCACTTTTGTGGCTCTTTTTTTGTCGCAGCACATAGGTATCGAACTTGGAGCCAGCGACAACAAAATTGGTGCGTAGGTCCCATGGTTCGGTGGAGCGGAGAAAGGAAACGGAAGAGGCAAAGCCAATCTTCTGGCCCCTCGGGTAAGACGAACACCTAGCGCCACAGCTAATTTCTGTGGAGGAAGAAATTGCCCCAGTCGCGGATGTTTTGCTGCCAAGCTGGCAGATCTTTTGCCTGAGGCGCGGCGGTAAGTTCTTGCGGCATAGAAACCGTATTACGAAGTGCTGTTTCTTTCGGTACTAACAATACTGTCTCGCCTGGTGCAGCTAGGCCAAGGTTTTGCCGTGCGGCTACTTCGAGGTACTGGGGCGTATCGTAGTATTGGTTACGAAGTCGTATATTATCATTTTCTAAGCTTGTCACTTCATTTTGCTCCTTCACCTGCTCTAGTTGCTTTTGCAGAGCGTAGTTGGTTTGTATAACTCGGGCACTACTGTAAGTAACAAGCAACACCATGCAGACAAAAACCATCATGCTTAGGTTACGTACATCTTTCAGTGCATCCAAACGACTCCTGAGTGTTGTTTTAGATGGAGTATCTTTGTTGTCTGTATCGTTCACAATACGCCCAATTATACCAGTTATGCTAGATTCTTCACCCCTGACACGCTATACTGGTAATGAATTTTGCAGCTGTAGGTACTCAAAATAACCTACAGTACGTAGGTTCATTCATAATTTTCCAAAATGGGGGTGTAGCTCAGTGGTTAGAGCAGTCGGCTCATAACTGATTGGTCGTAGGTTCAAGTCCTACCACCCCCACCAAAAATGGACTAAAGTCAGAATCGGCGGCGCGTTGCGCCGTTTTTTCTTTGGTTTTGCGAAGCAAAAACCAGATGTTTTCAGGGGAGAGAAACGCATTTGGGGCAGCCGTAGGCTGCGCCTTTTTGGTTTTTAGAAACAGGTTCAACCCGTCAATTTTCAGATATGCTTGCTTTATCGCCACAAAGTCGCCACTTTTTGCGATTTCACAGAGAGAAACAGCGAATTTTAGCCATTGGCGCATAGGTTCAATCCACGCATTGCTCGCAAGTGTCAGCTTGCCGACTTGCTCCTCTAGCGACTTTTTCTCGCTCATTAGTTCGGCTTGTTTAGTGCGGTAGGTCTGCTGGTCAATATCTTGGTCTAAATAGCCGTCTAAAAGTCGCTGTAACTTGCCTCGTAAGTTCGCAAGTCGTGTTTGGGTATTAGCCACAAACACGCTGGCAGATTGGTTGGTTTTCTGCTCATCATCTGCAAGCATTGTTTCCAATTCCTTTGCCCAGTCGCTCGGCAGGGCGTAGCCCTGCAAAATGTCGGATAACTGCGCCGCAAGGTCTGGCTCAGTAACTGGTGGCTCTTTGCAAGCAATCGTTTTACTTTTCCTCGTGCAACGGTAATAGATATATTCGTGGGTGTTGCCGTTTTTCAGGTGCTTTAGTTTCTTTTCAGCAGTTATGGACATTTTGCACGTTGCACAAGTCAGCAGACCGCAAAACACTTGTGGCGCAGTTGCGCCTTTTTGCGGGTGGCAACGTTTGGTAATAACTGTTTGCACTCGGTCAAACAGTTTCTTTGATAGTATTGCCTTGTGTTTGCCCTCGTGTATCTCGCCCCGATACCGAAAATGTCCGTAGTAAAACGGATTTACTAAAATGCGTTTTACCTGGTCTTTGGTCAGTTGCTTGCCGCTTTTAGTGGTAATGCCTTTGCTTTTCAGAAAGACGGCGATACTTTCAAGCGTTTGACTGCCCTCTGCGTACAATTCAAAAGCGGCTGCAACAACTGGCGCAAGCCGTTTGTTTACAATAACGGTTTTGGTGCGGACATCATTTATGTAGCCAATCGGGGCGTGGCTGGGGTAAAACCCCAGCCGTACCTTTTGGCGCAAACCTCGTTTGGTGTTTTCGCTCAAATTGTCTACATAATACTTTGACTGCCCAAATGCGATAGACAGCATAAATTTGCCTTGCGAAGTGTTTTCAAACCAAAAAGAGGGAAATTTAAGCGTTCCAATTTTGCCAGCGTCCAAAAGGTACACGATTTGTCCGCCGTCTACCGAATTGCGGGCAAGACGATCAGGGTGCCACGCCAATATGTTGCCGCCGTTGCTCTCAATTTCTGCCAGTAACTTGCCGAATACTGGTCGCCCTGTCGTCTTTGCTGATTTCTTTTCTATAAACTCGGCGGCAATATACAAGCCCTCACGCTTGGCGAATTCTCGCAACTCTACAAGTTGCGCCTCAATGCTTAAAACTTGTTTGTCCTCAACATCTGTACTCTTGCGAGCATAGATGTAAAATTTTTGCTGGCTTTGCATGCACCCTCCTACAACTTAAATAGCCGCCTCGTTGCACACAATCCGGAATAACCAAATTGTACGAGACGGCTATCTAAGCCATACAAAAAGTTACTCCGATTTGATTGTGTGCACTTTTATTTTACATCAAAACCGCCTGTGGCGGCAAAAAGGCGCAGCCTACGGCTGCCCCAAATGCGTTTCTCTCCCCTGAAAACATCTGGTCTGCGCTCCGCGCAGCCAAAGAAAAAACGGCGCAACGCGCCGCCGATTCTGACTTTAGTCCATTTTTGGTGGAGCTATACAACTCCGCTAGAACCTATTTTGAGGAAAAATGCTGACCAAAACAAGCCCCACCGCCTAGCACAGCGGAGCTGTGCTGCGCCCACCAGAAAACCCTTTGCATATTTTTTTAATTTCCCCCGCCGTGATTTTTTGAAGCTGAAAAGGGTTTTCTGGTGGTGCACCTCAATCCGATTTACAATGAAAGATCTACGGTTCGTATAAAATAGATATATGCCCATAGTCATCAAACATATCGAACCGTCCGCTGGCCTCAGGCCTTTGGTGCATCGTTTTTGGGAAGTGTCAACGACAGACGCGGCGAAGCTGCGTGTTTTGCCGGATGGCTCGTGGGATTTTGTAGTGCATGTATGCGGTGATAGCTATCAGCTTGAGTTTGTCGGGCCGATGACAAAAGCTGCCATAATCCCACTCACGCCAGATGTGCGGAGTTACGGCGTCCGTTTTCTACCGGGCGTCTACTTTGAGTCGTTCAAAACCGATTTAGCCGACTATCAAGATATGTCTATTCCGCTGACACAACTCATGCCTACCGTTTCGTTGCAAACCGAAGAACCTATCCTCCCGCAGCTCGCCGCACTCATAAAAACACTTGTTGAACGTGGAGCTTTTACACGCAACCAAGTGGTAGACGAGAATCTCGCAAAGCCGCTCAGTTCACGGACTGTTGAGCGTAAGTTTCGACGGTATGTCGGTCTGAGCCCTAAGCAATTTGCTCGCATCAATCGCCAACTGGCCGTGGCTCAGGAGTTGCTTTTACGGCGTCGTCCTAATCTTGGCCATCTTGCCGCCGACTTGGACTACGTCGATCAAGCCCACATGACCCATGATATTCGATTGCTTGCTGGCACGACACCCAAAGCCCTACATGATGAATATGACGGATTTTTACAATACGATTGGCCGTACAAGGCGCATACTAGCAAAGCATGAAAGCAGTACCCATCCAGCAGGCAACAAAGCTCACCGATATTCCGGGCGTTGGTAAGTCGATAGCTGCCGATTTAGCATCGTTGGGCTATAACCAACCTTCCGACCTCAAAGGCCAAAACCCAGAGGCAATGTACGAACGGCTCATGGCGCAAGTTGGCGGTCATGTTGACCGCTGTATTTTGTATGTGTTTCGGGGCGCGGTGTATTACGCAAGCACCGCAAAGCCCGATCCCGACAAGCTGTTGTGGTGGAACCATAAAGATAACTAAAAGGAGAAACCTATGCAAGGTATACAATCAGTCATCTACCCAGTCAAAGATTTGGCGAAGGCCAAGGAACTGTATGGCAAACTACTCGGTGTTGAGCCGTATTTTGACCAGCCGTTTTATGTCGGTTTTCAGATAGGTGCGGGTCAAGAAATTGGCCTTGACCCCAATGGCCACGCTGAGGGCATGACTGGGCCGGTAAGCTACTGGAAAGTTGAAAGCATACAAGATACCCTCAAGTCCTTTCTAGCCACTGGCGCGACAACACACTAGGACGCTAAAGACGTCGGCGGTGGTATGCTCATGGCCACTGTCAAAGATGCAGACGGCAATACTATCGGCTTAATTCAGCTCGCTTAGCCATTGTTTGCGCGGAGCGCGGACAACTCAAGCAGCCCTGTGCCACACCGCCTCTGCCATTTATGGCAGGTGCACCACCAGAAAACCCTTTTCAGCTTCAAAAAATCACGGCGGGGGAAATTAAAAAAATATGCAAAGGGTTTTCTGGTGGGCGCAGCACAGCTCCGCTGTGCTAGGCGGTGGGGCTTGTTTTGGTCAGCATTTTTCCTCAAAATAGGTTCTAGCGGAGTTGTATAGCTCCACCAAAAAAGACCCTCTAGCGTGAAGGTCTTTTTTCTTGCCTCGGCTTCAGATTATCGACGACCGAGGGTTACGAGCTTCGCAATCATCCACGCGACCAGTGCGTAGACTATGATTGCCACGAGCGTACCGAGCTCGAAGCCGCCATTCAGAAGATCTTGATCGTAGTTAAAGAGGCTGAAGAATGGCGCCGCAAAGGGGTGGCTGATCGTATAAACAAAGTCGGCAAAACCGTTTGCTGGGTTTGCCCCAAGCAGCCGAAGCACAAAACGAAACGCCAACAGGCCAATAATGATCCCAGCGATTATCCAGACGAATCGCTCTGCCATGTTCATGCGATGGTCGTCTCTTGGAGTTACGGGGCACTCTTCTCGTAATTGATCGTCAGAAACACGCTCACTAGTAGTTTGTGTTTCTATGACTTGCTCATCGTGATTGATTGCCATCGTATATCTCCTTGATCACCGTTGCTACTCTCTGGAGTCTACAATGACAAAAGCACTATGTTCTGTAAAAATTCTTATACTACGCTATTGGGCATTTTACAGACCAAGATCTTTTGCCACCCCGCGCCTTTCACGGTCGGTAAGGCCACCCCATATCCCGAATCTTTCGCCGGCGAGAAGAGCTAACGCCAAACATTCTTCTGTCACCTCGCATGCATTGATACAAACCTGTTTGGATGTGCGACTTGACCCGCCCTTTTCTGGAAAGAATACCTCTGGATCGGTTTGCGCGCACACTCCTTCGTTGGAGATGATTTGTTGGAGGGGCAGCACACCTCTTTCGAGCGCTCGCTGGAGACCCATGTTTGCTCCAAGCTCAATACTAGTCATTAGATTTCCCCCTTTTGTTTGTGGTATGTATAAACTATACGTGGCAATACCAAAAATAAAATCGTAGAAATCGCAACGACCCTACCTCCTCTATTGTAGTTCTGTATTTTTAAGAATAGCCAAAAGTTCGTCGGTTGAGGTGGCATTCATAAGCTTTTCGCGCAACTCCTTTGCGCCATCAAAACCCTGAATGTACATCTTGCAAAACTTATTCAGTGTTTGAATCGGTCGTTCACTGTGCTGCCAAGTATTCGCAAAAAGTTCTACATGCTGCCTATAGAGAGAGGTTTTGTTTTTGGAGGGGCAGTCCTCCCAAAAGGCTATGTGATGTCTATGGGTAGCGATTTTTTCCTCGGACGACACATTTCCCCAGAGGTAATCAGCATTATTATTCTCATCTAAGGGTTTAACCCTTAGATGGTCTTCTTGAGTAGTTTGCGACTTCGTTTTTTGGGCAAAAACTAGGGGGTCGTGGAAGATTCCACGGCCGATCATTATTCCATCCAAGCCGTATTTTTGGGCAAGTGCCTCACCCTGTTCGCGGCTTGCCACATCCCCATTGCCCACTATCAGCGTTTGCACACCCAACGCATCGCGCTTTTCGCACACTTGGCCGATTAACTCCCAATCGGCGGGTACTTTACTCATTTGTTTGCGCGTTCTGCCATGCACGGTCAGCATGTCTAGGTCGTGCCCGAGCAAGAAATCAAACCACTCCATATCCACCACGCTAAATCCAACGCGAGTTTTGACGCTGAGCGGAAGTCTACCTGCAAGCCCTTCTTTGGTTGCCTCTATAATCTCGTGGGCGAGCGGCCAATTTTCTCGCCGGATGAGCGCCGAGCATGCACCGTTGCGCACTTCGCTTTTTGCTGGGCAGCCCATATTTAGATCGACTCCCACAAAGTTACATCCCTCGGGCAACCCAAGTTCGCGCGCAAGTGAACCGTCGGCAATTTGCTCGGCAACATGACGGAAATTTTCTGGCTTCAGCCCCCAAAGCTGTGCGATTAATTGCGTCTCGCCAGCATCAAAACGAAGTTTTTTGAGTAAATTTGGTCGGCCCACACTCATAAGACCGTCGACATTCACAAATTCGGTAAAAAATAAGTCGGGAGTAGCAGTGACAGCAACCATCTGCCGAAATACCGTGTCGGTCACATCGTCCATCGGCGCCAGCGCAAAAAAAGGTTTTGGTAGTTGCGTATACTCCATTACTACCTGCCTATTGTACTGTATGTACCGCTGGCTTCACTCTCTCGATCACCCGAATCACCTCGCCTCCGAAATTACCGCGCGCAGCATTCGCTAGTACTGTTTTCCAAAACTCAAGACGCCTTGTCTGGTCCTCAATAGCCAGAGGCATGAGCTTGCGAGCATCTTTAACGGTCATGAGACGCAAAATATCCTTTACGTGCTCCTCGGCCTGTTCGGACATGACGGACTGAGTATAGCCGTCTTCTACTGTTTTGTTCTTTTCGGCCGTAACAGCTCTGTTTTCTCTGGTGATAAGTGACTCAACCGCACCATCCATGGGTAGTTCGGGCAAAGCCTGTAGGTCGAAGTAGCGAACGAGCGGTCGCACATCTGCGGTGTTCTCTTCGTCATCCTGTAATACAACAGAGAGTGGTAACCTTGGGTTAAGCCCAGAATCGAGCAGCTGTGTAAGTGACTTAAGGGGCTGGAGACTCCACGCAGCATTCTCTGCGTAATCACCCCACTCATTCACAACACTTCGTACTGAATCGTTAGCCACATCCCATGCTCGCCTTGGATTATCACCCGCCTTTTGCCGTTCTCGTTGTTGGCGATAGAATATTTCTGTCAAACGAGTCGTTACGCCCTTGGGGAACATGTCTTTATCAAGGTAGTCGAGCATTTCAAACGCTTGGTTTTTTTCTCTGTTCGTTGTCGGCAAAAAACCAGCTCCATTGGCGATCTGAAGGCCAATAAGCTTGTCGTGCGTATCTGCAATCGGATGTCCGAATGCTCTATCTATGCTCAGTCTTGCTGCTACACTTTTAACGATGTCCGAGACGCCACCATCTCCTGTACCCAGTTCTGGCTGGACAGAAGCATCATCACGCCTTTTTGCATGTAAACCCTCAGTGTGGCGTTTAGCATCCTCCCAGTTCCGCTCAGTGACAGGGCCAAATCCGGGCACAAACGCTCCAACCCGTAGTCGATAGACTCCATCGCTATCTAGAGCGGAATGCTTACCCCTATTACCCTTTTGCCTATTTGCCGTAGCTTGACGCTCAGACTGCCGCGCTGCTTTAATTCCGTGGATCGATGTTGGGTCGGTGTGGGCATTAGTAGGGAAAGCCCCTCCCTCGATCACACCTTCAACTCCAAATATTTGATCGCCTTTGGCCGTTTGATTACCGACTTCTGGCTGCAATACAAAAAATTCTCCTTGTTCAGGTGATTCAGCGTGTATTGGTTTCTTTGGTGGCATAATATCTATTTTAGCATAAAATGCTTATCTTTGCAATATTTTCCTGTTCCTACTCTTCGGAAGTTCTTCCAAATTCGGTAGACTCACTGTCTGGCTCTGACGACGAATCGGTCAATCCCAGCCTCCTCTGCAAAGCCTCCGTAACAGCAAGCCGGAGGGCTGCTAGGTTGTTGGCACCACGATCGTGCTTGTCACGAAGTTGGCTGTATATGCTAGCTCTTTGCTCGGAGTCGTAAAGCGGGCGACTCGGTTCATTTTCTGGAGACATAGGCGGCTTATTCCCAACGGAAAAAACGGAAGGCTAAGATGTATACAACTAAGCACCAGCCAGCGATGAGCCCAAACTGGGGCAACAGGTCGAAAAAGCCTCGATTTTCAGTGATTATGAGCCGTGCAGCATCGATTACTGGCGTAAGGGGTAGGTACGTAGTAACGCCCTGAAGCCATTCGGGCATGAGAAAGCGCGGGAAAAAGCTACCCGACAAGAACATCATTGGAAACGTGACGATTTGTGCCAATGGTGCGGCTTGCCGTTCATTGCTAGCCCAGCCGCCGATCGCCAAGCCAATCCCAAACAGCATCATCGAACTCAGAACAACTAAGAGAATGAGTAGTAGCCAGTTGCCGCGCATATTTAGATTAAACACTGTCAAGCCAACGGCAAACATTGTCGCAATCGAAAGAAGGCCAACGATAACATTCGAGATCGCATTACCAACGAAATACTGCCACACACGAAGCGTCGTGGTGCGATAGCGCCGCAGAACACCTCTCTCTTTGAGTTTTGGAAACACCTGCGTCGGCCCAAAAATCCCCGCACCCATGAGTGAAAACCCGAGCAGTCCAGCGAAAACATAGTCGAACTGTGTAAGCCCTTGTTTTTCGGTGGATTTTGCCACAACCGTTAGCGGTTTTTCGGTAGGTACAAACTTGGCATTCATGCCGTCAAACATGCTAGTCAAAATTGACGCTAGAGTCGTGCCACCCTGCTCATTACTCTTGTTGTAGAGGACTTGAGCTTGGCCCTCAGGGTACCCTTTGTCACTTACCGTACCAAAGTTTGGCGGCAACACTATTGTTGCATCGAGCTCGCCACGGCTCATTTTTTCTTGCGCCTGAGCGAGCGTAGTGGCATGCTCATCAATTTTCAGCAACTTATCCTTCTTGCCTTGAGCCTCAAATTGTTTCGCAAACTCAGTCTTTGATTGATTAAGAAAAGCTACGTTGAAGCTGACAGAGGAGTTATTGCGACCAAATATTCCGCCGAACACAAACAAAAAGAGCAGTGGGAATATAAATGTAAAAAAGAGCGCAAGCTTGTCACGAAACAATCGACGTACGTCGATTTTTACAAATGTGATAATTGGTAATAGTGCTTTGTACATATTAATCTCGCAGCGCCTTCCCTGTCATATCAATAAAAACATCCTCGAGGTTTGCTTGCTGCACTTCTTGCTGTTTCTTGAATCCTCGCTTGAGCAGCTGCTGAATCAGTCGTTTTGGCGTGTCGAGCGCGATGATACTCCCCTCGTCCATAATTGCCACCCTGTCACAGAGCAGTTCGGCCTCGTCCATATAGTGCGTGGTCATGATGACAGTAACGCCACGATCTCGAACCTCACGGATCAAATCCCAAAGATTTCGGCGAGCCTGTGGGTCAAGGCCTGTGGTCGGCTCGTCTAGAAAAAACACACGTGGGCCATGTACGAGTGCTGCGGCAATCGAAAAACGCTGCCTCTGGCCGCCCGAAAGCTGTTCGACGTAACTTTTTGCCTTGTCTTCAAGCTGCACACTCCGCAAAAATTCCATTGCGTCTATCTTTTCACCGTAGCTAGCCGAGAAAAATTCGAGCAGTTCGGTAAGTCGAGTCTTTTCCTCGAACGAAGGAGTCTGTGGCTGTACGCCTATCAGTGATTTGACCTTATTTGGATTTTTGGCGACATCAACCCCGTCCAAGACTGCACGGCCACCATCGATTGGCCGCAATGTCTCTAGCATTTCCAGCGTAGTTGTTTTACCAGCACCATTCGGTCCTAAAATCCCAAATATCTCTCCTTCGTGAACTTCAAAAGAAATACCCTTCACTACCGTAGCTTTATCATACTTTTTCGTTAGGTCTGACACTTGGACAATACTTTTTTTCATCATGTACTACTGTATCACAAAAACACCCCAGATGTGCCTCGGAGTGTTTTTGGTGTTGAGCTATGTAAACGACTAGCGTGTACTGGTTGGAGTCGTTGCTTGTGGCGTAGCCTGTGTGCCGGTTGGGTTCGTTGTAGACTGTGTTGTTGGACTCTGGGTAGTAGACTGTGTTTGGTTAGTGACCTTAGAACAGTCAGGACCATTTGGATTCTGCTTCTTGAACTCTTGGATACTCTTTACTACCTTGCCATCACCATTTAGGTTCTCCCAGAAGGCGACCTGCTCTCGAGCGATGACCATCTGGTCAAGTGGGTTGTGGATCTGCTGACAACCAAGTTTAACGAGCGTGTAGTCACCGGTGGCACTTGTTGTTCCGTTAGCGCCAGCAGCAGTGTTTTGCGTTAGATAGTACACATCTCGGAGGTCTACGTACTGACCATTGAGGTTATTTACCTTACCGAAGTATACCTGACCGTTGTTTAGGAAAACTGCTTGGTACTTGTCGGTTTTAACGAGCTGCCCTTCGGTCCTTACAGAAGATCCTCTTGTGAGCATTGCTACCGTAAGCAATACAAGCAATACGGCTACACCGAATACGAGAAGCGAGCTAAAGATGCTCTGTGCATTGAACGAAAGCTTTTTAGCCGTAGCCTTTGATCTAGCTGGAGCAGGCGCAGACTCCTGAGTCTCTGTCGATTTGTTGTTCGGTCCCTGAAATGATTGTCGAAAATCCATTATAGTATTTCCACCCTTTGATGTTTGATTAATACAACCATAAGTGTAATACATCCAGTGCCATATACGCAAGTAGGTTATTGTAAAAAAGATCATATACGGGCTGAAAGAGTTGACAAAGGAAAGCGATCGGGGTTATGTTAGGGGTACTAACTTAACGTTACAGAGGGAGAAATACTCATGGCATACACGCACAAGAACTCTAAGGGAGTGACTTACCACCTTAACTCAAAGAAGGTTACCCTACGCGGTGGCAAAGAACAGACCATCTACTACTTCTCGAAGGACAACCGTCCAGAAGCAAGTGATCTACCTGCTGGCTTCACCGTAAACGAAAACCCACGCAACGGCTTCCTTACCGTAAAGCGCGGCTAATTTATCGAAGCCTACAATCAGCCCGGCCCTTGAGGCCGGGCTTTTAGGTTGCAGCAAAAGTAACAACTTACACGCTGCTAACGATAGCCTTGGTATCCAACCGCCTGAGCTTGTGCAGCCTTTCGTGTTGCCCTTTTGGCTCGCATTGCTCGAATCAAATTTGCCGCCGCAAAGAATACGAACCCAAAAATACTTAGCACTAGGGCGAGCAAACTAAATCCAGCCGCATCGGGTGACCATTTCGCCGATACAAAGTCGAATTTATACAGCGCATCGGGGATATCGTCGACGTTTACACCCCTTTCTGCAAGGAATCGATTGATACAGGTTATCAACTCGCTATCCAGCACATTTTGGCTAGCACACGACTTGACCGCTTCGTTATACAGCGTGCTATTTATGTTGCTTGTCTGTTGCTGTCGCTCTTTTTGAAGCCTTTCGTAGGTGTACTTGAGCTGAATCGGAGGCCTGACTGGATTTGACCCAGAACTAAGACCCGTATTCATGTGAGCATAGACATATTCACGGAGTTCCCTTAGGGCACCTTCGACATCGCCGTTTTTTTCATCGGCATCGTACACTGCCTGTCGTAATACAATCATCCCTTGATTATTTGCACGCAGAGTGAGAACTGCGGTGGCACTAAAAATCAAGATTCCTAAGAAACATAGTGCTTGGCCGTGCAAGAACAAAAATCGTCCGATCGGCCGTAGCCTTCCCACCGCATTTTTTACGTCCATTTGCTGATTATTATAGCACCTGATTCTCTGTTTTTTTGTAACAGCACTTGCTCACTCCTAGATTGTATTCAATACTATAGCTATGCATATTTTCTTCTCTGGTATTGGCGGCACCGCAATTGGACCACTTGCCCTGCTCGCATCAGAAGCAGGTCATACTGTCTCAGGTTCCGACAAGCAAGATTCATCCTACGTCGCTTACTTACGCAAGCAGGGCATCGCCAACATTCATATTGGGCAGAGTGCGCAGCAGCTTGCTACGGTGCACGATGAAACGCCAATTGACTGGTATGTGTACTCTAGTGCTGTTGCTATCGAAAACCCAAACATGCCCGAATTTGTGTTTTGAAGAGAACATGCCATACGCATGAGCAAACGAGACGAACTCTTAAATGAGATTATCTCCCAAAAAAATCTCAAGCTTATCGCTATCGCTGGCA
>JAGORO010000004.1 GCA_018062785.1 Candidatus Saccharimonadota bacterium | reverse complement strand
GGGAAATCAAAAAATAAGGCAAAGGGTTTTTCTGGTGGGGCGACTACCATAAGTGGTAGAGGCGGCAGGGCTGAGCTTCAGTCATTTTGCTCGAAATAGGTTCGAATTTCGGCGTACAAGGGAGCCAAATTGAGATTTACGCACCGCGCGAGCGGCGACTGACGGGCGGCACGCAGTGCCGTCCATTGGTTTTTCAGGGGGGAAGAAAGCGATTTGGGGCGTGCGGAGCACGCTTTTTTGTTTTGCAGCCGCCGTTGGCGGTATAATAAGAGGTGCACACAATCAAATCAGAAGAATCTATTTTTATGGCTTTAATAGCCGTCTCGTACAATTTAGATTTTTCTGAATTGTGTGCAACGAGGCGGCTATTTAAGTTGGGAGGGAGTGATGAGCGAGAAATATTTTCTATACGCCAGAAAATCTACTGACGTAGAGGACAAACAAGTTTTATCCATTGAGGCACAAATAACGGAGCTGCGAAAGTTTGCGGCAGACAATGACTTGCAGATTGTCGATACAATTATCGAGAAGCGTACCGCAAAGACACCAGGACGCCCGAAGTTTGGCACAATGCTTGGTCGCATTGAGGCTGGCGAAGCCAGCGGCATACTTGCGTGGCATCCCGACCGCCTCGCCCGTAACTCTATTGACGGCGGACAAATCGTCTATTTACTCGACCAAACTCGGCTGACATCGCTCAAGTTTCCAACGTTTTGGTTTGAAAACACCTCTCAGGGCAAGTTCATGCTCTCTATCGCTTTTGGTCAGTCCAAATATTATGTAGACAACTTATCTGAAAATACCAAGCGAGGCTTGCGTCAGAAGTTGCGGCGCGGCGAATACCCAAGTCATGCGCCACTCGGTTATATAAATGATCTGCGTAGTAAAAGTATTGTCATAGACAAACGAGTTGCGCCGATTATCGTGCAAGCCTTTGAGCTGTATGCCAAAAACCAAAGCCGCTATGAAGACATCGCTGATTTTCTAGCAAGTCAGAGGCTTGTTACACGCGGTAAAGGCACAAAATACAAAAAAGATAGAATACGCCGTATTCTATCCAATCCGTTTTACTACGGACACTTCGTATATCAGGGCGAAATCTATGAGGGTACGCACAAGCCGATTATTTCCAAGAAACTTTTTGATAAAGTCCAGGCGGTGCTCGCCGAACGCGGACGACCTCGCAAGGCAAACCATAGCGAACCAAAAGTATATTGCGGGTTGCTGCGCTGTTATTCGTGCGGTCTGATGATTACTGCCGAGAAACGTGTAAAGAACCAAAAGAACGGCAATCGACACGAGTATATTTATTATCACTGCACGAAAAAGCGCAAAGACATGAAATGTCTTGAACCTGCCGTGCGAGAAGAAGCATTAGACGAGAGTTTGACGGAATTATTACAAGAATATGCTTTACCTGACGCGTGGAAGGCGGATTTACTCGCACGGTTGGAGGAAGATGAACGGAACGAGCAAAGCTCGACGCATACGTTTATGGCAACCGCACAAACGAGGATTGCTAGTTTGCAAAGCAAACTCCAAAGACTTCTTGATAGCTACCTCGACCAAGACATTGACCGCGACACCTACCTAGACAAGAAAGCCGAACTCATGAGAGAAAAGAAGTCATTGGAGGAGCAATCCAGCAAGCTAACGCTTGACGCGACTGCGTGGGTCGAACCTATGCGCCGATGGCTTGATGAAGCTAATTCTATCTGTAAATTATCGCTTGAGAGCGATAAAAACGAGAAAAAGGTTCTTGCCAAAGAAATCTTTGGGTCGAACCTTTTTCTGCAAAACAAAAAAGCGTGCTCCGCACGCCCCAAATCGCTTTCTTCCCCCCTGAAAAACCAATGGACGGCACTGCGTGCCGCCCGTCAGTCGCCGCTCGCGCGGTGCGTAAATCTCAATTTGGCTGGGGATGAGGGATTCGAACCCCCGATCATGGGACCAGAACCCACTGCCTTACCACTTGGCCAATCCCCAACAACGATTTCTAACTATAATGTACGAGGGGTCCGAGTCTCTTGCGGGGATTTCGACTCACTTTCAGTGAGTCCGTCGCTACGTCTTTGAAAGCAAGTTTTCAAGAGTGGAATGCCTTGCGAACCGTCACAGTATATCTTATTTTCATCTGTGCGGCCAGTGCGAGCATGGACTACGCTAGGCTCATGCTATACTAGGTAGGCTCACTAATATTAGGAGGCAGGGAGAGAACTAGCTCTTTGATCTGCCAGCAGCCTACAGCGAAAAGCTGTGTGGTGCTCCATCTAGCCCGCAATTCGGGGAAAATATGTATATCTTTTCGATACTCATCCTTTCTCCGCGTGTGACAGAAAGGATTTTTTATGTCAACCACCAAACTTTTTACGAGTGAATCAGTCTGTGCAGGACACCCAGACAAAATTGCCGATGCGGTCAGCGATGCAATTTTAGATGCATTTCTGGCAGGCGATCCCCGTGCCCGTGCCGGTATCGAAACTGTTGTGGGTGCAAACCAGATAAGCCTGTTTGGCGAGATCAAAACGACCGCCAAGATTGATGTCGAGCAAATCGTTCGGAACAAAATCGCCGAACTAGGCTATGCCAACGAGTCATGGGGCTTCTGGGATAACTCCCATTTCAACAACTACCTTCATCAGCAGTCACCCGAGATTGCGCTCGGTGTCGATTTGGACGGTGCGGGAGATCAGGGTATGATGTT
The DNA here is from genome assembly GCA_018062785.1 of Candidatus Saccharimonadota bacterium. Taxonomy (GTDB): domain Bacteria; phylum Patescibacteriota; class Saccharimonadia; order Saccharimonadales; family UBA4665; genus JAGXIT01. Next base: position 68,063 of record JAGORO010000004.1, on the reverse strand, counting down.
TGGCTATGCTTGTACCGAAACGCCCGAGCTGATGCCGCTGCCAATTGCCCTTGCTCATGCCTTGACGCGTCGCATTGATACGGTCCGCGAAGACGGCACGCTTGCGTGGCTGCGACCAGACGGCAAGGCGCAGGTAACTATTCGTTACGAAGATGACAAGCCGGTGGCTGTCGAAAAATTAGTCGCTGCAGTAGCCCACGACGAGGCTGTCAGTGCCGAAGAGGTTCGCCGTGGAGTTATCGAGCATGTATTCGTACCAGTTTTAGGGGCATATACACTAGACATACCGAACGAAATCAACATCGTCATTAACGGCACTGGCCTATGGCATATTCCGGGCCCAGAGTCGGACGCAGGGTTGACCGGCCGAAAGATTGTTGTCGACACGTACGGCGGATACGCACGTGTAGGTGGTGGGGCATTCAGTGGCAAAGACCCAAGCAAGGTAGATCGTAGCGGCGCCTACGCAGCTCGCTACATCGCAAAGAATATCGTGGCTAAGGGGCTTGCAACTAAGTGCGAAGTTGGACTGGCTTACGTTATTGGGCAGTCACAACCTCTTATGCAAACCATTGAGACATTTGGCACGGCGACCGTGAGCGACGACGAACTTCATGCCTACAAAGACACGCTCCTCGACACGAGCGTCAAGGGAATCATTGACGGTCTTGATCTGGCAAGACCTATCTATTCCGCCACGAGTGCCTATGGGCATTTTGGCAAGCCGGAGAGTACGTGGGAGCAGATCGCTGACATACACTAATACACTAAAAAGACACCCTAGGATTCTAGGGTGTCTTTTGCTCTCTAGCCGACGATAACGAGTTAGTTTTCGTACTGACGTTTAAACGAGAGCTTTGGCGTGCCGTTTACGTATAGCGAGTGAGTAACCGCAGCAGCGATGCTAACGAATGCAACAGTCGCAATCACGGAACCAGCACCAGTGTTAGGTAAGCTAGGGTTGGTGTGGGTAATCACAACCGGCCTGTCCTCGCACTCAGGGCTTCCGACAGGAATACCTGGCTTGCACTCTTTTGGCTCAACAGGAGGCTTAGGTATATCTATCGAGACGTCGTCACAGTCGTCAGGGTTGCCGGGTACTTCAGTGGCATCAACGCAGGCAGTGTTCACAACATTTTCTGCATATGCCGTCGCTTTTGCTACAATCGTGAATGTTTGTGATTCACCGATCTTTAAGCTTGCGATAGTCGTTTTCCATGTCTTGGCAGTTAGAGTGCCAACTGGTGCGCTAACGAATTCTACATACTCTGGTGCGTTGTCTGAGACAGCGACGTTAGTAAGATCAACATTGCCGTTATTAGTAACCTTAAGTGTGTAGGTAAAGCTTTCGTTGATAGCAACCTCTTCCTTGCTGACCTCTTTTGTGATGACAACAGAAGGCTTCGTAACTGGTGGCGGCGGAGGTGGCGGCACCTTTGCGGTCTTGGCGCTGACAACACAGTTAGCACTTGTTACATCGCTCTTATCGGTGCTGTTAACGTATGCCCGTACCTTATAGGTTTTACCGGCTTCGGCGAAGGTGTGCTGAATGTGGGCTTGCTTATTATCGGTCTTAACGGTTTCTTTAGTGCCGTCACCGAAATCGAATACGTAATTCTTAATAGTTGTGTTGGCCTTGTACGCCTTAGCAGTGAATTTCCATGTTCGCTTAACACCATCGACCTTATCTTTGGTTAGGTTAACGCACTTCAAGTCAGGCTTTGGCGGCTTTACTGGAGGTGGAGGAGTAGGGGTAAATTTGATGATGTTCCCACACTCTTCGGCAATGCCAGCAACAGCTTTGCCATCTGCGTTGAATGCAATTACAACCTTGTATGAAGCACGAGCATGGCTTACGGTAATTGGTCGAGCCCATACGCCACTCTTGATTGGGTAAAAGCCGCGGCCTCCGTTAAATCGTGCACTCATGTGAGTGTTTGTAGCCACTACGCGACCATCAACGGTGATTGCGCCGGTGTTTGCATTTAGCGTACCAACTTTTGTATTACTGGCAGTCATGCCGGATGCTATGCCGTCGGTCCAGCCACCCCAACGGGCGATTTGACGAAAGTCAGCTGGCTGGTTTTGGTTCCAGTGCTGCTTGATAGAACTAATGTAGCCCTGAATGGACGAGCCAGACAGGCCACAGTACACTATATTGACCTTATCACAGTTCGCTGCATACGCGGATTGCGCAAATACGAGCGAGCTTCCTGCGAGCGTAGCAAATGCGATAAGTCCCATCGCAAAACCTGTGCGCGCTTTATGTAGTATTGACTTCACCATCGAAAACTCCTTCCAATTCGATAATGAATGTATAATACACTAATAAATACAAAAAGTCAATATTATGTCTATGTAATAATTATTACAAACGATCGTAAGTCACTAGTCAATATCTCGTTTTCTAAAGCCGACAATGGCGATGAGTGTACCGAAAATAAATGCTAAACAGAGGTAGAGTAGTAATCCTTTGGGTACATGGCCTTGGAGTGCATCCAAGGGCTTAAAGTAGTGGTAGGGGAATGCCTTTACTGGCATATCAAGCCAATCGGTTAGCCCACTGAGCGATGTCAATATATACCCTCCAAACCCAAGCACGGTCGCTAGGGCGACAGCTCCCTTGCGGGTCAATGAGCTTGCGGCTTGTAGACAGTAGGCAATATAGCCAAAACTGAGGCAAAACAAGCTTGTATAGGCCGTTGCTGCGATGAGTCGTATCGAGCTAATGTGGAGGTCGAACACCGGTGACAATGCCAATATAACAATGAGTGTAGCTCCACCGACGATGAATGATTCACAGGCTAGCGCTAAGGCTTTGGCGGTGACTAGGCGACTGCGAGTAATGGGCTGCGCAAGTAGCACCTCGAGTGTTTTATCCTGTTCTTCGCGACCCAGAATACTACCACCTCTAGTAATTGCCAAGATAATCCACATAATCGGTAGCGTCGCATAGAACAATTGTGAATTGAGAAATTCTAGTGGGTCACCGACGTCGACCGAGCCAGCCGAGCCGGCCTTCATTTCGCGCAGGCCTTCGGGAAGCTGATTAATAACCTGATTCATTTGAGCAGCTTGATCACGAATCGACGGATAGAGCGCCAATATAACGACTGTCATGACGATTGAGCCAATCGTCCACCATAGTAAGGCAGTGCGCCTTCGCTTTAACTCCCAAAAAAGTACGTGTCTCATGCGCCATCTCCATAGTATTCTAAAAATTCATCCTCGAGGTTGAGTTGTTCGGTGCTAAATGATTGCACGGGATAGTGACTAATAGCCCCCAGCGCGGTGGCTATAGAGCCCGAGGGCCGTACGACAAGCGTAGCGCCCTCGGCCGATATTACTTTGAGCGCACGGTGTTTTTTGAGTTCTGTGGCGTCTTTTTGGTGGGCAAGGGTAATGCGCATGGTCGTACTGGCGAGATCAGTCGAATCTTTTATGTCTTGTTCGTGGATAAGTTTGCCGTGCTTAATAATACCGATGCGGTCACACATGCGCTGCGCTTCGGCAAGGTTGTGGCTGCTTACGAACACCGCCGTACCGTTGGCGGCAGCTTCGCGGACGCAATCGTAAAACACTTCTTGCATGAGTGGGTCGAGCCCACTGGTCGGCTCATCTAGGATCAAGACCGCTGGTTTGTGCATAAGGGCGGTGATGATGCCGATTTTTTGCTTATTGCCCTTGCTTAGCTCGCCAATTTTTTTGTGTGGATCAGCCTCAAAACGGCGAATTAACTCTTTGATGTAGGTCGAGTCATTCTGGGATGCTAGGTTTCCCAGATAGGCAAAAATCTCATTTCCGGTTACCTTTGGCCAAAGTGCAACTTCTCCAGAGAGGTAGCCAATCGATCGCTTAGCCTCTACAGTACTACGCACAACATCGTGCCCCATGATAGTGGCAGTGCCGTGAGTAGGCTGAATAAAGTTAAGCAAGAGACGAATGGTGGTAGACTTACCGGCACCATTTGCGCCCAAGAACCCGTACACTTCGCCCAGATGCACCTGTAGTGTTAGATTATCGAGAGCGGGTGTTTTGCTACGCGCGTACGTCTTGGACAACCCTCTAATATCGATGCTTGCACGCATAGGCTACAGTATACGCCTAAAAAAGTGCTTACGGTGTAATAATTTTGCGGAGTTTCTTACCGTAGAGTGGTAAAAACTTCTCGACCCATTGGGAATGTAATGGCTCGGGCAGTGCATCCAGGTCAAACCAGCCACTATCGTCAAATATCTCGGGCTCCATAATGCGCACCCGACCATGATCGACTAACGCTGCGTAGCAGTGTGCAATCCAGTGTGTCTTTTGGCCGGCTTCGTTGGTCCGAAAAGCCTCGAAGTGCCCAAGATAGTCGAGTTGCAGTACATCAGCACCATATTCCTCTAGGATTTCTCGCCGCACCGTATTTTCCAGCGTATCACCGTGCTTGAGGCCACCACCGCCTCCATCCCACTTGCCGTGTTCGTCTCGAGCATTTTTACTGCGCTTCGCCATAAATACTTGGCCTGTCTTGTCGTAGCATACAAACGACACCGTAACACCGACGAAACTAATCCCTTTGTGCTTCCGTAGCGCTATACTGTCCATTTTTTCGATCATGGTAGCAGTATACATAGTCCAAGCCCGCAAACCTAATGGCCACTCGCGATCAATAACCCATAGGTAACCAAGATTCGCAAAGTTGAAGGAACAATACAAAAATGTTATAATACTAAACATGATTTCCTATGAGTACATTACAGGATCAGATAGTGGCGTACCGGAACCATACGTTCCAGAGGCTTTTCCAACGATTGTGATGGACAGGAACACGGGCAAATATTTTGATCTCGTTGATATCGATCTTACCAAGACGACGCAATATATGCGTGATTCGGGACTGAGTGACGAGCAAATTTCGGGCTTAACGATCAATGTTACGCGCCAACCCAAGAGGCTGGCCGATACAGATAGTCATACGTACGGCCGCTACACAAGAAAAAACAAAGGAATTCAGCTATACTTTAGCGACACTACAGAGATACTGAATGACCAAATAGGTGAAGCCAGAGACGATTTTGCAAAGCTGATACTTGCCGAACTTACCACCATGGAGGCATCCGATACCCTCGCGCACGAGATTGAGCACTACAAAGTAGATATGTTGGACGAATTTAGTGAGGAGCGTAGCCAACATCGTCGAGAGGGCAGAAGACTACTCGGAAAACATGTGCTTGGCCAGGCAGGCCTTATGAGTACCTATGTCGGTTCGGTGCTCACAGTAACCCACTATACGGATAATCTCGCAGTTTCTTTGGCCGCTACTGCCGGAGCGTTTATGACTATCCAGCTTGGGAGTCGCAAATTGCTGAATTTGCTCGAAAATGCATTACGACAGGCATACGACAGCAGTATTGAAGAAGACCATTGTTTTAGTGTTGGTGAGCAAATGAAAGATAGCCAAATAGCTGTCGTTCTCCCAAGAGGTACGTTAGAGACAGTGAATACTGTCTACGGGCTTGCGGCTAAAAAAAGCCTAGTTAGTCGAAAAGACTAGTGTCTGTGAGTTCTGGGGGTAGGAAACCGTCGGGGTGCTTGGCGCCGGCAGTCCACTCGGCGCCTTTGCCGTAGCCAAGGTCCTTCATAAGCTTGGTCGGAGCATTGCGAATGCCGAGCGGTACCGGCAGGTCGGGGTACTGCTTGGCGAGTGCCTGAGCCTGACCCCATGCGTCGTAGCTTTCACGACTCTTGGGCGATTTGGCAAGCGTGGCTGCACAGTGACTAAGGGTAATGCTCGCCTCGGGCATGCCGATCCGCTCCACGGCCAAAAAAGTCGAAACAGCTAGATTGAGCGCAGCAGGAGCGGCGAGTCCAATGTCTTCGCTGGCAAACACTACCATGCGCCGAGCAATAAACTTTGGGTCTTCACCGGCTTGCACCATGCGAGCCATCCAGTAGAGTGCGGCTGTCGGGTCGCCACCACGCATAGATTTTATAAAAGCGCTAATTATATTGTAGTGCTGCTCGCCGTTTTTATCGTAGCTAGGCAGACGTGTTTGGGCGGCCGTTTCGACAATTTTCGTAGTGATCGTCTTGCCAGCGGCGAGTTTATGCGATAGCTCTAGATTGCCAATGGCTACGCGGGCATCGCCACCCGAGAGCCGAGCAAGAAGCTGAACGGATTTGAGCGGTAGCGTTTTCTTGCTAATCTTCATTTGCTCTGCCGACCTCTGTATAATGGTGATGATTTCATCCTCATTGAGTGGCTCGAGTACCAATACACGGGCACGAGAAAGCAGTGGATTGATAACCTCAAAGCTTGGATTTTCGGTGGTGGCACCAATTAAGATTACCGTACCGTCTTCTACGTGTGGCAAAAACGCATCCTGCTGAGCTTTATTAAAGCGGTGAATCTCATCCACGAATAGCACGGTCTGCATCCCCAGCCGGTTGTTTTGCTTGGCGTGCTCAATTACTTTGGTCACATCGGCCTTGCCACTGGTGACTGCGCTCAGTTCGACGAACTCTGCGCCTGTTTCTTTGGCGATAATTCGCGCCAGCGTTGTTTTGCCAGTGCCAGGCGGCCCCCAGAGAATAAGGCTGGTCGGCTGTTTCTTGTCAATGATCTGGCGGATGATCTTCTGTGTGCCTATCAGGTGCTGCTGTCCGACGACATCCTCCAGCTTTTCTGGTCGCATTTTCTCTGCCAATGGTCTCGAGTCCATACATATAGTATATAGGCCGCACGTCGGAATGCTTAAAAATACCAAAATGATGTGTGTGATTTATCACAATCTATTGCTTCTGGCGAAAATGAGCGTAAAACTAAGTGCACATAGTAGCTAACAAAAAGGAAAATCTATGGCCGAAACAACACGCGCACTCGATAATCTATTTGTTCCTATACACCAGATTCAAGAACAGGCAGCGGCTCAGGTTACGGCCGAAAAGTACCGCCTTTTTGATATGATTTGCGACCAAACGGCTACGGCTCCTGACCAACGTGAAGATATGACGCGACTGTATTCCCAAATTCAGCACGATCCAGCAATAGTCGCTCGGGCGCTAAAACTCTTCGAGGTCGTAACGTAATTCCAAACACAGACACCAGAGTATAAAAAGAATATAAAAAACGGGGCGTACAAACCCCGTTTTCTACTGTATCGAGTTGAAATTTTGTCGGATGTATTCCGGTAAACGTCGCAGTACTCAGGAAAGAGCAGCCCGAACGAAACGCCAGCTTGCTGGCGTGTAGCCGCACGATGAGAGAACCTCTCTCGGTCGTCTCAGTATTGAAAAGAGCAGCGAACGGTTAGTGAGCAATGAGAAAAGCAGGCTCGCGGGTCCCTATTTTCTGGAAGAAAATGGGGCGGCGCATGTTTGTCTCTAGTACTCTACCACCAGCCGTTGTTCTGCCAGAAGCTATACGCACCCTCCCAGCCACCGTAGCGTCGCTCGGCGTAGCCAGTAAAGTATGCGTCTTGGCAGGCGTAGTCGGCGCCACACTGGCTCCGGACGACGCCATTGCAGTCCTGACCAATACCGTAGCATCCGCCTGGGTTAGTTGCATTTGGGTTATTGCCGCTCTCGCGACTATAAATGAAGTCCTTGGCAGCGTTTCCTGATACTGGGCCAGTCGCTGCTGCATACGTTCGTGTGGGAGCTCGGTAGGCTGTGTAGCTACCTGCTGCCGCTGGAGCGGCTACAGCTACTGGCTGCTCGACTGGCAAAGGCCGGTCGGCAAGCTGCTCATCGGCATTTGGTACACGAAGTTGGTCACCTGGATTAATGATGTTAGGGTTAGCGATTTGTTCGTTTGCGTTGTAGAGTCGAACCCAAGTTGTGTTTTGCGTGGTAGCAATACTACTTAGGCTTTCACCTTCGGCCACCGTGACTTTCACTTCTGCTGGCCTAGCCTCGGCAGCTGGGGCTGTCTCGGGCTTTGCTGCAGGAGCAGGCTTTTCGGTTGCTTGTGCGATTGTCTTGCCGACAGAATGCTTTGTCGGTTTCACGTTTGCGAGAACGTTTTGAGCGCTTGCACCAACGGGTGCAATGATTGTAACAGCAAAAAGAGCCACTACAGGTACCACTCTGAAAGCGAATGTTCGCATGTGTTATTTACCTCCTTGGAATGGTCAGTTGTACTTCTAGGGCGTTTAATTATTGTTCCTTGTTTCGGTGTCGACTTACATCGAGACCGTAGCATTTAGGTGTTACTAAAAATCAAATGCTCATCGTTGCCTAGACAAACCATGTCCACTTGCGCTCCAAATTACACATAAAATTTGACACGCAAAGGCTAGACTACGTAGGCTTGGTACGTAGGTCAAGCAAAAAATAGCCATAAAGCATATGTTTTGTCAAATTTACTGCGGTAGTTTGGGTGTTACTTTTTTTGCAACGTTTTGAGCTTATCGCGGTCGGTTTCGTCGTGGATTTCATGACCAACAATTTCTTCGACCAAGTCTTCGATGGTGACAATACCAACAATTTTATCATCTCTTTCTACAGGAATAAGGTGAGACTGCGCTGCAATAAATTTGCGGAACATAGTGTCAAGCGCGGTCATGCTGCCGACGGTTTGAGTAGGGTGAAGCCGCAGTTCGTCGACGCGTGGCGGATTTTCGTCGAAATCGACATCGACCAGTTCTTTTACAAGTAACACGCCGAAACAAATCGTTTTAGCAGCATTGAAGATCGGAATACGACTATGGCCGGTGGCCTTGATCTCGTCTATCAGTACATCGTCGATAACATCGGTCGGCTTAAGCCATGCAACTTGGCGAATTGGCATCATAATACTGTGTACTCGTTTTTCGCTGAGCTGCAGGGCGCCCTTGATGATCTCTATTTCGTCTTCGTCGAGCTCACTCTCTTTCTTGCCGAGGTGTTCGTTAATGAGCAGACCGAGTTCGTGACGAGAATGAAGGTTTTGGCGGGCGGTCCCAAAAAGTTTGTCGAGTAAAAGCTGGATTGGCTTGGCAATTGGGTAGGTAACGACAATCATACCGACGAGGAGCCAATGCAGCCTGCCGCAGGTGGTAACGGCGTTCCGCACAAAGAGTGCCTGGGGCATAATCTCGCTAAAAACAGTTAGCATTAAGGTACTAATTAGGACGGCCATAAGTCCGTTGAGCCGAGAGTCGATCACAAGTGGTGTCATGCTAGCGGCGGCAACATTGGTAAGCAAAATAGCAGCCAGTGTAAGATGGGCATTTCGTCTAAGTGGTAGTAGTTTTTTGGCATAGCCATTACCGAGTTTTGCCTTGCGCCTAAGGTCAGCAATATTAAGAGACATGAATGCAACGTTCAACCCTGAGCAGACTGCAGCAACAAGGATGAGGCTAATTACTTCGAAAAAGACAATGAGGATGTTCACGTATGCATGCCAGTATAGCGATTTTTTACCCCTGTTGCAACGGAATATATTTGTTGGCCCGATAGGCTGGCGCAGGAAAAACAACAAAATATGCTATACTACTGCACGAAAGGGCGCGACTAATAGTGCGCTTTATTTTTTGCCATGAAACAAGACCCCAGCAAAATCCGAAACATTGCCATCATTGCCCATGTGGATCATGGCAAGACAACCATGGTTGATGGGCTGCTCAAGCAGAGCCATACGTTCCGTGATAATCAGGCTGAAATGAACCAAGAACTCATTATGGACAGTGGCGATCAAGAGCGTGAGCGCGGTATCACTATCACCGCCAAGGTTACGGCTGTACAACACGGCGACTACCGCATCAACATTATCGATACGCCCGGTCATGCTGACTTTTCTGGTGAGGTTGAGCGTACGCTTAATATGGCCGATGGTTGTGTTTTGATCGTCGATGCGCAAGAAGGCCCAATGCCTCAGACAAAATTCGTCCTAGAAAAAGCTCTAGGGGCCGAACTGACACCAATCGTCGTTATGAACAAAATCGATAAACCAGGTGCCCGTATCTCGGAAGTCGAAGACGAACTAGCGGACCTGTTCCTCGAGCTAGCCGTGCACGAGGATCAGCTGCATTATCCCGTGTACTATGCAATCGGTCGCGAGGGCAAATCTTGGGCAACGCCCCCAGTAAATGCCGATGAAAATGTCGATCTTTCACCCCTGCTTGACGCAATCATCGAAAAAATTCCAGCACCAAAAGTCGAACTCGACAAGCCATTCCAAATGCTGGTTACTGCACTAGCATGGGACAACTTTAAGGGTAAGTATGCTATTGGACGGATCTCGCGTGGCAAAATCAAAGCAGGTACACAAGTAGCCCTCTGCAAAAAGGACGGCACGATTTCTAGAGCCAAGGTCGAACTGGTTTTTATGAGCCAAGGTGTAAGCAAATATGAAGTTCCCGAAGGTGTTGCCGGCGATATTGTGCAACTAACGGGCGTGGGCGATGCACAGATAGGTGAGACGGTAGCGGATGCAGAGAATCCCGAGGCTCTACCGACCATTGAGGTAGAGGCACCAACCCTTCGCATTTACCTAGGGCCAAATACGAGTCCCCTTAAGGGCAAAGAAGGTGAGTTTAGTACATCACGCCAGATTGCCGAGCGCCTCAAAAAAGAGCTTGAAACTAATGTCGGGCTCGAGGTTAGTGAAGACGGTATCGGCTTTACGGTAGCCGGCCGAGGCGAGCTACACCTAGGTGTGCTGATCGAAACAATGCGCCGCGAAGGCTACGAATTTGAGGTTGGTCGCCCGCAGGTGGTTACGCACATTGAGAATGATGTCGAGGTGGAGCCAGTCGAAGAGGTGATTATCGAAGTTCCAGCCGAACATGTCGGTACGGTGCAAATGGAGCTTGGGCAGCGCAAGGCTACGCTCAAGGAACAGTTTAGTGTCGGCTCAAAAAACGTTACTAAACTTATATATGAAATGCCAACACGCACGCTAATTGGTATGCGAAATATTCTGCTTACAAACACCAAAGGGACTATTGTGATGAACAGCCTCGTTAAGAGCTATAAGCCGGTCGGTGCAGCGCTGCCGCAGTTACGGAATGGCGTGCTTATCTCGTATGAGACAGGAGTCTCTACACCATACGCGCTACAAAATGCGGAAGCACGGGGCACGACCTTCATTGGCCCAGCCGAACAGGTGTATGCCGGACAAATCATTGGCCTAAATACTCGCCAAGAGGACATGGAGATTAATATTTGTAAGGCTAAGCAGCTTACCAACATGCGTTCAAGCTCGTCAGATGGCGTTGTTCAGCTGACACCGCCTACGATTTTTAGTTTGGAGCAGTGCCTTGATTTTATTGAGAACGACGAGCTGCTCGAAGTAACCCCTCAAAACTTGCGTTTGCGTAAGCGAGAGCTCGACCCAAACAAGCGAAAACGCCAAAAATAGGTATTCCTAGATTTTTATGGTATAATGGATGCATTGTTATTACACGGGCGTGCACCCAGTAGGGCACAGTCGCGCCAATCGTATAGAGTCCAAGAGTTACGGTAGTTTTGCTTAGCGGATTCATGGTAGCAATCTATGAATATAACCAAGCTACAATAATCAAAAAGGATTCTATTTTTATGCCAAATTCTAACAGTCGGTATGCCTACAGGGGCAGTCGCCGACCATACGCACGAGCCAACAACGCAAATCGATCAAAGCGAAAAAATTCTGGCCGCGGACAGTATATCAACCCTGAGCTTTTTGTGCGCGTTGCCACATCGACGACAGTCGAAGAGTATACGCCAACACATACGTTTGCCGATTTCGCGCTCGATGAACGGTTGCAAAAAACCATAGCTCGCAAGGGCTACGTGGTGCCAACCCCCATCCAAGACCAAGCGATTCCACTGGGTCTGCAGGGCTTGGATGTCATTGGTATTGCCAATACCGGAACGGGTAAGACTGCAGCTTTCGCGCTACCGGTACTGAGCCAAATCTTGACTAACCGTCGCACTAGGGCACTAATTGTCGCACCAACACGCGAGCTTGCAGCACAAATTGAAGCCGAGTGTCATTCGATTAGTCCCGAAAACGGGATAAAACGCGCACTTCTCATAGGTGGGTCACCGTATGGTAAGCAACTGTTTCAGCTCCGTCAGAACCCCTCGATTGTCATAGGAACGCCGGGTCGTATCAAAGATCACATCGAGCGTGGAACGCTCAGACTTTCGGAGTTTAATATTGCGGTACTCGACGAGGTAGATCGCATGTTAGACATGGGATTTGTAGACGATGTACGTCTTTTGCTGACGAAGCTTTCGAACGAACGGCAGATTTTTTACTTTTCGGCAACGATGGACGCGCGGGTCAGTGGGTTGATAGCTACGTTTTCGCCAGACGCCCGTACGGTTACGGTCAAGAGTGGTGATACAAGCGATACGGTCCACCAAGATGTAGTGCGCTTCCAAGATAAGTATGACAAGCAAGACAAGCTCCATGATATTTTGATCCATGCAGATACCGAAAAAGTGATCATTTTTGAAGAGACACAGCGTAATGTTGAGCGGCTTGAGATTGAACTAAAAGAACGAGGTTTTGAGGCGATCAGTATTCATGGTGGCAAAAGCCAAGGCGCACGAAGCAGGGCGCTCCGGTCATTCAAAAACAATGAAGTAAAGATCCTAGTCGCAACCGATGTGGCGGCACGAGGCATAGACGTTTCCGACATTACACATGTAGTCAATTACGCCCAGCCTCAGACGTACGAAGATTACGTGCATCGTATTGGTCGAACTGGCCGTGCTGGTCGTATAGGCCACGCCCTTACGTTCATTCAGAAGCACTAGGCCTAGTACTAAAGACTGGCGCCCTGATTTTGGCCATGGCCTGTCTGGGCGTCGTAGACTTCGTTTGCGGAAGCGAGCATTGCGAGCTCGGATTGTATGGTCTGCTGTGCAAGCTCGGCGGCATTCGCACAATCAGTGCTTTTTAGCGATTGTAGCCGAGCAACGAGTCGCTCGGCGTGTTGAATATTGATATCGGCGTGCCCGTTTTCGTGTGTCACGAGTGCGGCAAAGTAGGTATCCCAATGGGATCGTGCCGCTCCAGATTGTTGATATAGTGGCAAGTACTGCGCAATGTGCGTAGCGACGCGGACAGAATCGACCGAGCATACGCCACTTGCGTTCGGAGTGGTTACATACGACCAAGTCATGCGGTAGCCGGTAAGTGCGTGAAATGTATCAACCGAAGCAGCGCGTATAGCGCAATCACGGATTGCTCGCCTTAGATCAGGAACAGTCGACCCAAAAATTTCATATCGTTGTGGTGCGTCGCGCTGAATGGTTAGCCCTTGCGGCAGGTTAGCAGGGTTTAGCTCCGAGGGCTTTTGGTAGGTACTCCCTGTGCATGTCGCAGGTTGGGCTTGGAACGTGCTAGAAACTCTGTCGGATGGTGGCGGGGGTGGAGTGTTTGTATTGAGTGGCTTAATACCATCGGTCGAGAGCTTTGGGCGACTAGTGGGTTGCGTCGCGGATACGGGGGTAGCACTGTCGCCTATACGTATGCTGTAGCCAATGAACAGCATAACACCAAGGCACGTACCCGCAATGGCTGCCCAAAAACTCAGTGATTTATTGCGAAAGTATTGCATCACACTCCAAACTCTGCAAAGCACCTCTAGTAGATATAGTTACACTATAACACAAAATGTAAAAAAATACAACTTTAAGGTATTGAAGTACAAAAAGGTAGGGCAAAACGGAAAAAATCGGAGTGATTAGCCGCGGCCGTATCAATGGTGTACACTAGAAATAACCGTATATTCACCAAACGAAAAGAGAAAATGTGATAACAATATATTACAGCCGCGCTCGAGAAAGAGATCTGCAGCAACTCGAACAACCCAAGGCAGGCTCTTGGATTGTGGCTACGGCGCCGGACAAAGATGAGATACAACGACTTGTGTCGTACGGCCTAGATGCTAGTTTTCTCGAGGATGCCGCAGATTTGTACGAGGCGCCCCGTATTGAGGTAGATGAAGGGGTTGTATATATATTTACCCGCTACTGCTACCCCGAAGGCAAAGAAATCGCTACCGAGCCGTTGCTTTTGGCATACACCGCCGATCATCTGTTTACGATTGGTCGCTTGGAAACAAAGATTCTCGATAATCTTACTCACGACCGTGTCGAATTTGTGACGACCCAAAAAACCAAAACAGTTCTACAGATTTTGGCTGGATTAAACACAAGCTACGAGCAACAACTAACGAAGATTTCACGACGCATATTGCAGCTGCGGGCCAAAATGCGACAATCGCAGCTTACGACACGAGAATTTGTAGGCATTATTGAGCTCGAGGAAGATCTTAATGAATTTTTGAGCGCACTTCAGCCACAGTCATTGCTTTTTCGTTCGCTGCTGAGCGGCAAGTATTTTAGGCTCTACGAAGAAGATCGCGATATGATAGAAGATATCGAGCGTGGTACCGACGAGCTAATTACTCTCGTACAGGGCAGGTTGAGAACGTTGGTGAACATGCGTCAGGCATACGATGCCATTGCAACAACCAATCTAAACGCGACGTTTAAGCGGCTGACCTCAATCGCCATTTTCATGACAATCCCCACGATTGTCGGGGGGTTATGGGGGATGAATGTTGCTTTGCCGTTTCGAGACAATCCACACGCCTTTGTGTTTGTACTAAGCATTATCGGTGGTGTTACACTGCTGTTTTTGTGGTACTTCCACAAAAAAAAATGGATCTAAGTAATCTCCTCAAGAAAACTCGATTTGATTACCCGCAAAAGTGTGTATACTTAGGGGGCAAATGAAGCATCTTTTTCATCCAAACTCATCATTTCGCATTTTGGCATTTTCTGGCTTGGTAACTATTGCCTCGCTTATTGCAGTGGCCGTTGGTTTAGGCTGGAAAGCGCTGTACGTAGCGATTATTCTAGTCATCGTCGAGGTTACCTTTAGCTTCGACAACGCCATCATTAACGCCAAAATACTGGAACGGCTCAGCCCATTTTGGCAAAAAATGTTCCTAACAATCGGCATTTTGATTGCCATTTTTGGTATGCGTGTGTTTTTCCCGATACTCATCGTTTCATTGACGGCCGGACTTGGTTTTGGTGAGGTTGTCCGCTTGGCCCTTAACGATCCAAAGGTGTACGGCCAACACCTTACCGAGGCGCACCCGATGATTTCTGCCTTTGGAGGTGCGTTTTTGTTGATGCTGGCATTCCAGTTCTTCTTTAATGACGAGCGAGATGTGCTGTGGATCAGATGGATAGAGCGCAAAATGCAACGGCTTAGCCACTGGATGTGGGCTCCGACGGTAACGTCGATTATTATGTTTTTCGTTGCATTTCTGCCGATGAATACGCATGCCCGACAGACGATTTTGGCTGGAGCCTTCGGTACAGCAACCTACGTTGCCATACAGATCTTGGTGCATTGGATGGAAAAACTTCAAACCAAACAAAAAGGTAGCTCCACTGCCAAGCAAGTCGGCATGGCGGCGTTTGTAACCTTTATTTACCTCCAGATACTCGATGCGAGCTTTAGTTTCGACGGTGTTATAGGAGCTTTTGCGATTACAAACGATATCTTAATCATTGCAGCCGGTCTTGGTATTGGCGCAATCTGGGTCCGGTCCATGACAGTATACATGGTGCGAAAAGGCACGCTAAACAACTTTGCTTACCTAGAACACGGAGCGCACTATACGGTGTTTGTATTGGCGATCGTAATGCTCGCAAGCGCGTTATGGCACATACCAGAAATCGTGCCCGGTCTTACCGGTATTGGTGTTATTATGGCTTCTATTGCGGCGTCGATTCGGGTACGAAACAAGGCTGCATCTACGAAAAGTACCTCGAACAAGAAGTAATATTTTTGACAGAATAGTACCGTAGCTATGGTACACTAGCGCGGTATGTCTGAAATGATTGAATTTCCCCAATCCAAATTTTGCGAACGTTGCCCAGAGGTGAATCTTTGCAAGTCGCCAATTGCCGACATTGTCGTGGCGCCGGACGATCCAGAGGCAGTTATGCCCAGCCAAGGTTTGGTGTCTAGGCTTGCTGGCAGGGTAGCTTCTCTGGCGACGTCTCGATTGCCGCTTCCAGCACAGAATATACGCCGCACCCTTTTTCCTATAGATGAAAGTGGCAGGATCGGACCTGCATTTGGTGCTGATGTCGTAAACGATACCGATGCTCGATATGAACTTGAGGAGTTGCGCAGTGACCTGCGACAGTGCGCAGGACCGGAGGAAAATATCTGTCCAGTAATGGATGGTCGTGTAGTCGAAGAAGTACCGGCAGGGGTGGAGCTACGGGCGAAATGGCATGCAAGAATGCTGCTCGGACGCACCGCAACTAGCGAATAGCGGCTTTGCCAAGGCTGATAATGTGGTGTTTGCGGTATTCGTTGAATGCCTTTTTGTTTTTGCCGTTTTTGCGGATGAAGGCACTCATTTTTTCCGTGCCGATCAGCCGAGGCAGCATGACATAGGCTGCGCCGTGTTCGTATAACGAAGCAGCATTGTCGTAATCGCTCGCATTGCAAATGAAAATACCAGCTGGATTTTGCGCCAAGTAGTACTTGAGTAGTTCGCGGTTGGTAGTAAAGCCGGGTAGGATACTTACAACCATCTCGGCTTTTTCGATGCCAATCTCTTCGAGTAGCTCGTAGTCGGTTGCGTCGCCGTAGATGTGGCGAATGTGCTGGCGCTCTAATGTCTCGATCACTTCTGGGTCGTAATCGACAACTACATAGCGTTTATTCATGTCCCGGAAGGTATTTACAAACTCATGACCACCCTTGTGATACCCAAACAGCACCAGTTTGTTATCGGGTTTTTTGGCGGCATCGGGCTTAGTAACTTTGCGTTCAAAAATTTTGGTCATCCAACCAATTTTGGCGTACAGCTCATCGTCATACTTCATGAGATACGTAGAGATAGCAATTGTGATGAGTGCGGTGACCGTTAGGATATCGATAATCTCGGAGCGAATTAGTGCGTTCTTATGGGCCAAAACAGCAAGAATAACCGAAAATTCGCTGATATTCGAAAGGTGCAGGCCGGTCTTGAACCCTGTTTGCTTAGTGAAGTGTAAGATTCCCATACCAATTTGCGTCGAAATCGGCTTTACGACGAGTACAATTGCCGAAAGAATAACTGCTGGCAAAAAGGCTGCCTGAATATTCCCCAAATTGAGTTTTTCGCCGAGCGTCACGAAGAAGAGTAGCAAGAAAAAGTCCCGCAGTGGCTTAAGTCTCGTGCTGATCTCTGATGAGTATGCCAAGCTAGCAAGTGATACGCCTGCGAGCAAGGCACCAACCTCGGCAGAAAAGCCAGCCAGATGAAACAGGCTTGCAATGCCGAACGCCCACGCTAGCGCGAATCCAAAAAGCATTTCTTGGCTCTTGGCAAAGAATCTTGCCACATGTGGCATAATAAAGCCCCCAACAGCAATGAGGAGTGTTGCGAGGCCCAAGCCTTTGCCGAGTAGCAAGAGAATTTCTGCTGCGCTGGTGCCGCCGGTTTTGGCGGTCGCAACGAAGAGCAGGGCAATGGTGGCCAAAACATCATCGAGCAAGATTACGCCGATCGCGATTTGCCCATACAGTCTATGCTGTTCGCGCTTGTCAACGAGAGATTTTACAATAACGATGGTACTGCTAAAAAATAGCCCGAGGCCGACAATAATAGCTTCTGTCACGGAAAGACTCATGAGCTCGGAAGCGCTAAAGCCCAGCAGGGTCATGACGAGAGCATTTATAAGAAAGACCAACAGTACCGGCTTGCCGGCCGCTCGTATCACGCCAACATTTAGGCCGAGACCAACGATGAACAGCAACAAAATAATGCCAATTTCACTAAATGAGTCGAATGCTTGACGGTCGTGTATTAGGTTGAGCATTGTTGGGCCCACTAACACGCCGCTTAATATATACCCCACGACGAGCGGTTGCCGCAAAATGCGCATGATGATTGATACGCCTGCCGCGACTGCTAGGACAGCGCTAAGCTGCAAGAAAATAGAATGGTCCATTCACTCTATTTTCCCATACTACTTACGCTTACACAACGACCTATGACGAGTGCTGAAGGACTATTGTGGTGAAGTTTGCAGGACTTTCGTGACTAGACGGGCGTATCGTTTAGTGAGATCATGGTTGCCAACGTATTGGTGTAGGGTAACTTGTTTGTTCTGAGCAAGTAACTCAACATTTGAGCTGACGAGCACTTGGTCTAACGACCCATAAAAGACGTCAATAGGCATCGTGAGCTCTTGGGCATCGTTCAGGATTGTTTGCTGCTCTATGCAATTCTGCAGAGTGCGCATAAATGGCTGCCAAGTTTCAGGATCAAGAATGATACCTCTGGGTAGCGGTATAATTTTTGCAATCTTTGCAAAGTTTTCGGGTGTAACGCGCGGATTTTTGCGCAAAAAACTATAGGCTTTCAGCAGAATGCCGGTGAGCCTTCTGGCAAAACGACCCGAGATGTCTTTGAGCTCTGGGTAAACGGGAGGGCTGAGTAGAACAAGCCGTGTGATGTGCTTGGGGTTCTCTTTTGCGTAGCGCACACTCAGGAGACTGCCTAGCGAGTGGCCGAGCATAATAAAATCACTCCTCAGGTGCAGCTTATCAACGGTGTACTTTAGGGATGACATGTGCGTATCCATATCATAAGTGCTCCAGTCTGGTTTGGGCGAAGCGCCAAAGCCAAGCAGGTCTATGGTAACGCATTCAAACTCAGCCGCGAGGAGAGGAATAAAATCCTCCCAGTCCTTGCCGCTAGCAGCTAGACCGTGGATCATCAATATAACGGGCTTGGAGGTGTGTTTACCCGTACCGTACCGTTCTACGTGCAGCTTATATGGTCGGCCCAGTTTCTTGTGCCAGAAAATATCCCAATTCATCAACGATAACTATACAGGTACGTGGGCAGAAGAGCGAAGAAAATTCTAGTGGCGCAATTCTTCCCACTGAGCGCGTGTCTCTTTGTCGAGACTTTCAAACTGTTTATCTGCCACCATCTTCCAGTAGTCAAATGTACCTCGAGTCTTGTGAAATGTTTGCATATGCAGTTGCTCCTTTATCCCTAAATACTACCCTCCTATAGTATGGCAATATCGGCCGTTCGCTTCCATAAGACCATTCACAATCTTTTGGTAGAAAATATTACACAATCAAGCTCTACGATAATACAATTATTCCCCTTGTACTTACCCCCAATTCGTAGTATCATTTACTATAGTCCACTACAGTAAATGAGACAAAAATGTTCAAAAAAATTACAAAACAGAAGATACTCTTCATAAGTTCATTTCTACTAGGCACGTTCCTATCAGCTACTGCTGGCTGGCTTGCCTACGATCTACATACTGCTAGCGCTGCACAGAATATCTATACCGTCACTACCAACGCCGATGCTGGTGCTGGCTCACTCCGCCAAGCCATACTCGACGCTAATGCAGAGCCAACTACTCCCTCTGCTCCTCACCGTATAGAGTTCAACATACCGGGGACGGGAGTGCATACCATAGCACCTCAGACATTACTCCCTGCTATTACTAACCCGACAGAGATCGACGGTACCACACAACCCGGTAGTAGTTGCGGGGAGTTAGTGCCCGAGTTGCCTGCTAGTAGTAATACGCCGCATGTGTTGAATGTGGAGATAAGCTACAGCAGCGCGCCATTTAACGATACGTTGCGGTTTTCATCAACCGCCTCCAACTCGAAAGTGAAGGGATTGATAGTAAATGGTGTTAAAACTCCACTAGGAATGACATCTTCCGCGCATATCACAGTTGAGGCGCAGAATATGACCATCGAATGTAACTATATCGGCACCGATAGCACGGGGATGTCTGGTGTGTCTAATGGAGCAGTCGGGATATGGCTGCAGAGCGATGATACCACCATACAAAACAACTTACTGAGTGGTAGTAGTTGGGGTATTGGGGGGCATTATAATCAAACGCACAACAATTGGAATATCAACCACAATCTTATTGGCTCTGCAGCGGATGGCAAGACACCACTTCCCAACACAACATCTAACGAATCGTTTGTAGGAAGGGGACTCTCTAACCTATGGGTGAATAACCTGCAATTTAACTACAATGTTATGATGGCTCATTCTGAAACGAGCTTTAACTTGATGGGTGGTGATTCTGCGGTGGTCAAGGGTAACTATATAGGCGTCGATATAACTGGCATAGGCAGTCATCCTAATGGAGGTCATGGATTATATTTCAGTGGTGGAACTGGACATATCATAGGTGGCAGTAACCTTGGGGAGGGTAATATTATCGCTGGCAAAGACGGAACTGGTGGGGGCATTGTTTTACAGAATACGCCTAACACATCAGTGGTAGGTAATATGCTCGGTGTTGGTATCGATAAAAAAACGCATGTAGGTAGCAACGAAGTGGGTATTGGCATAGGAGGTTCAGCTAATAATATCGTCATAGGGGGTGGATCGCCCGCGGAGGGCAATGTTATCACGGCAGAGTACAGGGGTATAACGGATTTTTCTGGGAGTTGTGACGGCAGGAGCTATAAGGGCAACTACATTGGCGTGGCGCCGACTGGAGAAAGTACCGCTACTACAACTATGAACGCCGGTATCTTAATCGGGGGAGGAAGTTGCACAAACACTACCGTTGGTGGCAGCGCACCCAATGACGGAAATGTAGTAGGGAACACTGAAATAGGTATTTACACCGAAAGCGTCATCGGGATTGCGGTATATGGCAACTTTTCGGGCGTTGATAGGAGTGGCAGACAGCATCCTAACCAGTACGGGATAGCTACTTACGGGGGTGCAAATAATCAGTTTGGGGGCACTGGAGCGGGCGAGGGCAATGTTATTGCCTATAACACTTCGCTAGGCGTTAGTATCCATGCGTATAATGCAGTCAACAACGTTATTCGAGGTAATTCTATGTATATGAATGGCGGCATGGGTATCGATCTATTCTTTGATGGCCCCACCCCCAATGACCCCCTCGACTCCGACACCGGCCCCAACAACCTCCAAAACTACCCTATCACTACCAGCAGTATGATAAAGTGTGACGGCACCACTGATACTAGTAACGTTCCTATGTTCAGCTCGACTCCTAACACTACCTTTACTATCGACTATTACGCTAATCCCTCATGGGACCCAAGTGGTACGATACCTCGTCAAGGTGAAACTTGGCACAGTAGTGAAACCGTCACGACTGATGCTCAGGGTAACGCCAGCCTAACCATCCCGAACATTACTTATCCCTCAGCCACCGCGACTGACCCAAGTGGCAACACTAGTGAATTCGGTTCTATCAACACCATGCGCTTCGATGACTGTCAGACAATGGATCAGGTTGTCATAGACACTTCTAAAGACTTTCGGCTCGGTGCTAACTGGACGGGGACCGATATCCCCACTATCCAGTACAGTAACTACCCAACCTGGAACGACACCACTAGCCAGTACGAAGACAATATCCAAAAAACTGGACTGACCGTCTCGCTCACTGTCAACGGTCAACCCCTGCAGTACACCGAACCACCCGCCCAGTGGAATAGTCTCTATAGCTTTTCGGGTAGTGGCTGGAATGCTATCGGCCACCTCACTACCGCCCTTCCAGACGGTCAGTACGACGTTACCCTCACTCTGACTGACCCTATCACCGGCCTCAGCATGACCCATACCTACGTCAAGGGCCTTACTGTCAAGGCACCGAAGATCACCTACACCACAATGATCACCAACAACCAAACGCCAACTTTGCATGGGAGTGCAACTGATGTGTATTGGCTCAGCAACGCCTATATTGTTCCCAAAGGAACGGCTATCGACTGGAACACTCCGCCCAAAGAACGTGTCCTTGTCTGGCAAGCCGACAAAGACGCGAGTGGCAATGAACTCACGACTGGCTCGTGGAAGATAGTAACCAGCAAGACAGACTATGTCACTAAGATCACAGCCGACGCAGCTGAACGAAAACTATCACTCTATAAAGACATGGCAAACTGGTTTGCTAGTATTCCTGGCGTTGACGCAACAACCGTCACTTCGTTGAGTAGTCTCCAAGGTCTCTGTACTAACACCGACGTCCAACAGCGTATCCGTGACTGGTGGGGTGTGACTATTGTGAGCGAACAAGACTGTCGTGACTGGATGCAGCAACAGTACAACAGTCGCCTACAGAGTATCGACGATGATCTCCAAGCTTATATTGACGACGCCAATAGCGCTAGCTCTCATTACGACTTCACCGCTTTCCCAGAAGGTAGCTACGACATCTACCTGATTGGTGCCGGTGTGAACAGGGATAACTTTACTCATCCGTTACTCGGAGGCCTCATTGTTGACCTGACTAACCCAACGGCAAACCTCACCACTACCCAAGCCTCTGTCTCCCCAGCCCTGACCGGTACCGTCTCTGATCCAAGTGCAACCGTCACGGTGACCATAGACGGCAAGACGTACACCGCTACCAACGACGGCAATGGTAGCTGGGTACTTGGAGCTGGTACCATCACTCCACTGAAGCCCGGTAGCTATGACGTTACCGTTACGGTAACTGATGCAGCTGGTAACAGCACAAGTTCACAGCACGTACTCGGCATAACCAAACCCGCCGACGTACCAACTGCCTCAGGCGGTAGTATGGGCGGACAACTACTCAAGACCGGTGCCACGACATTCGGAGCTGTGGGAGTAGCCGGAGCAATCCTCTACCTCGCTTGGCGGGTTGGGGTGAGTCGGTTGCGGTGGACTGTTCGGGGTAGGTAAATGCGCCCAGCGACAGAGTGAAACATAGGAAAAATACATTGCAGTGATAAAGATTACTGGCACGAAAGAAGGAACGGAGTACAGTAATGCATGGAAAGAGATTTTTCCGCCAAAAAGGCCGATACTTCCGGCCTTTTTTAAGTGTTTATGAGTGGCATTGAGTAGTAACGCAAAAGCCGAAGTGCTAAAATTAGCGTAATGATACCAATCCTTTTGGCTGCCTGTGCCTTCGCCTCCGTATTGTTTGGCGGATTCGTTGCGCTTAAAAACCAAGATCGATTACAGCGCTTACTGGGCCTAACCGCCGGCATAGTTATGGGTCTAGTGGTGTTTGGGCTCTTGCCGGAGATTGTGGAACTGAGTCAAAAATCATTTGGACTCCATACTGCTATGATTGCATTGATGGCAGGATTTTTGCTTTTTCATATCGTTGAAAAATCGATCCTTATCTCCCATGCAGATGAAAAACAATACGGCGAGCATCATCACCCCCATGTTGGTTGGGCGAGCGCTCTTGCCCTAGCTGGGCACAGCCTACTGGACGGCTTCGGCATTGGCTTGGCATTTCAGCAAAACGCGGTGATTGGTACTGCCGTGGCGATTGCGGTGGTCACGCACAGCTTTTCAGACGGCCTTAACACCGTCAATTTGATGCTATCCAACAAAAATGATCGCAAAAAAGCAAAGCGTATGTTGGTTATCGCCGCTCTTGCGCCCGTTGCAGGTGTGCTGCTGAGTATGACGGTGGCATTAAGCAGCGCATTCGTAGTGCTATACCTATCTTTCTTTGCGGGCTTTTTGCTATATATCGCTGCCGCTGAGATTTTGCCCGAGGCGCATAGTGGTAAATCGTCGTACGGTACGATTGCGCTAACTGTACTCGGTGCGACAATAATGTATTTTGTAACTCGGCTTGCCTGACCAGATGATATACTAGGCAGATGGAAATGGTGGTAGGCATTCTTGCAGTGGCAGTTCTTGTGCTTTTGGGGGCACTTATTCTTGCATTAACCCGCAAATCTAGCGGCTCAGAGGGTGCGTTACTTCTCAAGGAGGATTTGCGTGCGCTGTCCGAGGATATCACTAGGCTCAAAGATGGTATGCAAGGGCAAATAAGTGACCGACTAGACAAGTCTCAGGCCACAATGATGGGCGCCTTGCAAAAGCAAAGCAGTGAGAGCAACAAGATCATCGCCGAGATTACACGTAACTTAACCGAGTTAAAGGACAGCAACAAACGTGTTGTCGACGTTGCGGACGAGCTCAAAACCCTGCAGAACGTGCTACAGAACCCTAAGCAGCGCGGAGGCCTCGGCGAATACTACCTCGATACAGTACTGGGCAACGTTTTGCCGCCGCATATCTACGAGACTCAATATAAGTTTAAGGACGGCGAAATCGTCGATGCTATCATCAAGCTTGATCAAAATCGGATTCTCCCAATAGACAGCAAATTTTCACTAGAGAACTACAACCGCCTCATCGACGAAAAAGACAAGACCCAACGGGAGGTATTGGTAAAAACATTCAAAACCGACCTCAAAAACCGGATCGACGAAACGAGCAAATACATTCGCCCACGCGAGAATACACTCGATTACGCTTTTATGTTCATCCCTAGCGAGGCGATATACTACGATTTGCTTGTAAACAATGTTGGCTCGACCGGTACGAATTCGCGTGATCTTATAGAGTATGCATTTATCGACAAAAAGGTGATTATTGTCAGCCCAACGACATTGCTTGCATACTTACAAACGGTCATGCAAGGCCTCAAGTCTTTACAGATTGAGCAGCAGGCCAAAGACATTCAGAAGCGAGTTGGCGAACTTGGCCGTCACATTGCCGCCCACGAGACGTACATGCAAAAGCTTGGCAACACATTGGGCACAACTGTCAACCACTACAATGCCGCCCATAAGTCCCTAGGCAAAATCGACAAAGAAGTGGTTAAAATTGCCGACACCACCAACAGCGTAGAACCACTCCTCCTCGACAAGCCCACCTCCGACGATTAAGTAGCGATACGCTCGGCAATTTTGTTTGGCGTTAGCCAAATCGCGAGTGCAGCGAGACGGGGGAGTGCAAGGTATTCGAATTTACCTCGAATACCTCAGCAGAGGGGCGTGCCCCTCTTTTATCAATCCCGACACCACCAACAGCGTAGAACCACTCCTCCTCGACAAGCCCACCTCCGACGATTAATTCCAGAAAGCTATTATAGAGCCTTGTTCGGCGTTTTCTGCTTTTGGCATAGCCTCACGATTATCGATGAAGTAGTGTTGCCTGAGGCCGGCGTCATACACTGACTCCAGAGATCGAAGGCAGTCCGCCACAACTCCCACATCCTCATTTTTAAGTGGTGGCTCGACTAACAGATGCGTTACAGAGACAGTTTCTTCGGGAATGGGTATACCAGGAGCATCGTAATATTCTGGAGTTGGTACAACGTAACTAGTTGCGAGCATACTCAGCTGTATTTCGCTGATACCGAGTAGACCGAGTTGCAGCCTAACTAAGTTCTTTGGCGGTGATGGTAACTTTATGTGGCACTCCTTTTGCCGTGTGCTTTCCTGGGTAACGAGATAGCCGAGATTTTTCAATCTTTTGTGTAAAAAAGGGTCGTAGGCTGCTTCGCTTATGCCCCTGCTAAAGCCAAGCACCGAACCAGGCTGCTCGGGATTTGGGGAATTATATAGTCTTATAAATCGTGCCACAAACTACCTCTTCGGGGTACCTAGATGTAATGATTGGGAAATTGCTTGTTCGATGAGCTTGGTGCGTTTATTGACGTATTCCTGACTCTTGCCGACACCCCAAATGCGGACAACAGGCTCCGTGCCCGAAGCACGCGTTACGTGCCGAAAAGACTGTGCTTGATCCGCAGGGCTGCTATCGAGAACCGTTCCGAGCGAAAGCTTGCCAATATCAATGGATCGAGTACCTTGGGGCAGCTGTAATTTGCGCATAACCTCTGGGTATAGGGGTGTTGAATTGACGAGATCAGCAAAGTTCATCCCATTTTTGACGGCATACGCCGCGAGCCAAGCGCCTTTAAGAATACCGTCACCGCTCGAAAGCCAAGCAAGATCTACGTGGTGACCACTAAATTCGCTACCAATTCTCCAACCGTGTTCATAAAGTTTTTGGGTAACTGCCACATCTCCATTTCCGCAAAACGCAAAGTCAACATCGCGCTCTCGGATGCGCTCAACGGACGCATCGTTCGTATACACAGTGCCGACAACGCCTCGTTCATTTTCGGACATGTATTCGAGCAATCGATTGCCATCTACAGTTGCTGGATGAATGTTGCCCGAGGTGTCGATGGATGGAAATGCGCCAATGATGCGGTCGGCGTCGCCATCGTTGGCGATAATGCCAACAAAATTTGGGTCTTTATGCAGATCTTGTGTGTATGCATAGCGTTGTGCGCCAGAAAGGTCGGTTGCGCCGCAGCCATCATTGATTGGTGTTTCGCCGTCGCAGGCGAATTCGTGGACCGTTGCGCCGAGCCTCCGAAAGACCTGAGGGGTAACCTGTTGCGCCGCACCTTGAGCAGCGTCGATTACAAACGCTTTGTCCATAAGTGGCTGTGCACCAAATGAAGACTCAATAGCTTCTGCCACATCGGTTACGTATGCATCAATGTAGTCGTGGCGATAGCGCGGTCGTAGCCGAGCACCCATCTTTGAGACGGCATGTAACGGCGATTTGGTATCCATGATTTGCCACGCTCGGTTGCTAATTTTTTGGGGCTCAACGCCAGATAATTTGTCGGGTCCTACAGTGCCTTTCCACCCGCCATACTCGGCGGAATTATGACTAGCTGACATAGAGATGGCCGCCGCTGCGCCATAGTTTTGAGCAGCTCGTAGTGTAGTGGGTGTCGGTGATACGCCTAAGTATCGCACGACGCCTCCCGCCGAGAGTACACCGCTGATTGCCGCCGGAGTAAGCAATCTATTACAAGGTCGGGTATCTTCGCCGATGCATACCTCCACAGCTAGGGGGTTGCGCTCGAGGGCGTACTCGGTAAGAGCTTTAGAGAGCGCAAAGATAGTTGGCTGGTTCATCTCGCCGGGTACTAGGCTAGTAGTGGCAATATCACGGAATCCGTCAGTGCCAGTAAGTTCATGTCGACTCATATATTCCTTTCTTTGTAGATACGGAGTATGTGCGAAATATCACACGGTAGCTACCCAAAACGGCTGATTTTTTATGACACCAAACAGAAGCTTTTATCTCGGAAGCTCAAAATAACAGCGGTACTATTCGCTTTGGAAGGTTTGAACTAGCTTGGCAGGATTTTTAGAGCAATCAACAGGAGCACAACGATACCGGCAATAAACCGATAGATCGCAAATGGTCGGAAATTATGGCTGGATATATACCGCAGCAGCCAATTGACGGCCAAGAGGGCTGTAATGAATGATACGAGCAGCCCAACAAAAAGAGCCGTGTAACCACCGGTTATGTTGGGTATCTCAGCATGATACTTAGCAAGTTTATAGGCACTTGCCAGTAGCAGCACGGGAATGCTTAGGTAGAAGGATAGTGCGGTTGCCGTAGGTCTATTGAGGCCTACGGCCAAGCCGCTGACTATGGTTGCGCCCGATCGCGATATGCCAGGAACCATTGCGACGCACTGTCCGAGGCCCACCAGCAGGGCTTTCTTTGCCGAAATATTTTCGAGCGGTGTCGCCAGTTCTGTCGTACGAGCTGGCTTATTGTCGACTATCCAAAGCACAATGGCGCCAAAGATGAGCGAAATGGCGATTACGAGCGGCGTCGTAAACTTTTCGAGGGCTTTATCGAGTGCCAAACCGATAATTCCAGCAGGAATTGTTGCGATGATGATGATTTTCCAGAAGTTAAGTGCTTCGGGCTGACGACGAAATAAACCAACCGTTTTTTTCCATAGATCCTCGCGGTAAAACCACATAACTGCTGCGATGGCACCGACTTGAATGAC
Source organism: Candidatus Saccharimonadota bacterium (assembly GCA_018062785.1). Classification (GTDB taxonomy): domain Bacteria; phylum Patescibacteriota; class Saccharimonadia; order Saccharimonadales; family UBA4665; genus JAGXIT01. Next base: position 40,400 of record JAGORO010000004.1, on the reverse strand, counting down.
TACAGTATATAAATCATGGTGGTCTTTGAAACCGAGTAGTTTCTGCGTCAAAATGAGATGTCCAGTGCTGGAAATGGGCAAAAATTCGGTAATACCCTCTACGATACCGAGGATGATTGCTTGGATGACGTGTAGCATACCTCATAAGTATACGAGCCCAAGGCCGAGCCGCCAAATTGCAAATGATGGTTCGCATCGTTTGGTCGGAAAAGCAGATCGGACGAGGTAGAACCGAGCCATAAATCTCTACTCGGAGGTCTGTAAAAGGTCAAGAACAAGCGCGGCTGTCCAAGAAAAATTACGTGCGCCGAGCGGCTCTGCGGTAAGAGGGTTAAAATACTCATAAAAACCGCTTTTGGCGACCATATCGAGCGTAGATTCGGTGAGGGCATCGGCGTGGTCGTTATAGCCATACCTGCGTAAGCCGTCGATGATGAGCCAGTTGGTATTGACCCAGGTCGGACCCTGCCAGTAACGGTTTTCATCGAACTGGGCGCTGTCGAGTGGTACGCTCGGTACGGCAAAGGGTGCGCCAAATTTTGTTTCGTTTTCGAGATGTTGGACAATCTTCTCGGCTTTATCTTTGCTGATACTGCCAGCATACAGCGGCAAAAAAGTGGCAATGCTGGACTGTTTGAGCAACGTATGCGTAATAAAGACTCGCGACCAATGCGTGTTTGCATAGGGGTCCCACAGACTGTCCAGAGCTTTTTCGGTGCGCTTCATGTTGTCAAGAAGCTCCCCTGGCAGTGTGTGACGAACGGCCTTGGCGATAGCACGCAAGTGTTCGTTGGCACGAATGAATATACAGTTAAAACTCAGGTCTTCAATGCTAAAGAGCCCACGGTCGAGTATCTTGGCAGTTTGGTATTTTTTGCGACGCAAACGACGCTGAGCATCGAACAAGCTTAGTATTTCGATGGTAGAAAATCGTTGACCAGGGGGGATGTAGTGACTATCACGGCGGAATAGCCCAATGATCTTATCGAGATGGGTCGTTTGCACAAGCCTGATCCAGCTGGGCATTGAGTGCTCATGAAGTTCATACATCCAAGGTGGTGTGTTATCGAGCCCTGTTTCCCACGGGTGAACGAGTAGCACTAAGCCTTCGTTGTGCGGATCGCGCTCAGTGTACAGCCACTCGTGGTATGCCTGAATATGAGGCAGCATAGATTTGAACCAAGCCCGTCGCTCCGGTGCAGGAAGTTTTTGACCAATCTGCCAAACAGCCTCTGCAAGCATAGGTGGCTGAGTGATGCCGCTTGTTGCTAATCCATCTGGCGAGTCTGGGCTTACCCAAGAGCGCCAATAGTTTCGGTCGTTTTGGTATTGTGGTAAGTCACTAAATATCATGTTGGGGAGCATGCCATTGGCCCATTGGCCACGCACAAGGCTGCGAAGCTCCGTTTTGGCGCGATCGATGTCACAGTGTCGTAAGCCAATGGCAATAAAACAACTATCCCACAGCCACTGGTGTGGGTACAGGTTTTCGGCTGGGACGGTGTAGCTACCTCTGTAGTTTTCATCTAGGATGGTTTTTGCCTGTTCGTCGAGGGGTGACGTATTCGGTGTGGTGTCGATGGTGTCGGTATCATCCTCGAGAGCTTCTAGCGCATCTAACTGTTCGTCTACGTCGCGTTCAAGATCTTGGGGAATATCGCTCATGGTTATCAGTATAAAGAGTTACTCCTAAACGTCAAAAGTCAGGTCAAAAAATGGCTCTGCTTTGTCATTAAGAATATTCCACAAATGAGGCATGCTTGGGATGAGATTTTGCTGCTCAAGATTTTCACGGGTGTGCCAAGCGAGGGTATTAAATGAGAGGCTAGGGTCGAATACCCCTTCGAACGTGTAGGCGTGGAGTAGAGTAGCATGCACAAAACTACTGTAGGCGCCATTTGAAATCATACGAATATAGCCCGAGCCACGTACCTCAAAGGTGGCTCGAAGACCAGTTTTGCTCTCGAGTCGCTGTCTCGCACTTTCTTGAAGAGAAAGGTTCCATACCGGCTCGCCATGCAAAAAGCCGGCCAAACCCTGCTGGGGCTTCACATTTCTGGTGACGAGTAGCCACTTGTCGCCGTCTTGAATGGCAAGCAGAAATATTGCATGCGCTTGTGCGGCCGCCTCTGTAGGCGTCAAGTGGCTTGTAATGTACTCGCCAGTACCCTTGGGAGTCAGCTCGTAAGTTCCATCTGAGTGCTTACCTACAATACCCTCGCTCATGAGCTGCTTTAGGTGGTACTGAAACGCATTATTCGCTAGACCATTTGGCTTAATGTCGGTAAACCGCGCGTGAGACGTTGCACCCAAGAGCCGAATGATTTGTCTTTGGATATGGTGCTCGATCATGCCCTGTAGTGTAGCTAAGGCAAAAAGTTTTGCCTAGATGAACGTGCAAGAACAACATATGCTTTAGCTAGAAAAACAAGAAATGTAATCAAGGAGTCTCAGTATGTATCAACCTAACCCAGAAGTATTTTTGCCCCGAGAGCAGGAAGTATTGGCCGAGGATTTCGCTCGACAGCTCGGCCGAGTCGTGTTTGTTGAGGATATGTTCCCGCCAGATTTTGATGGTGTAAGGGAGTTACGTCGACCCTGGCCATCCTTGCCCAGCGATGAAATCTTTCGTGAGCTTGTAGGTGTCGTGGCATGAGTGAGCAATACTGGACCTATCAGGAAAAAGAAGATAAGTGGTGGGCATTTCGGCCAAAAGAGGAGATGTCGTTTGCGGAGGTCGTAGAACAGGGTAAAAAGCATGCTTTGATGCAGTGGTCGGGGCGCGCTATCGAGGCTGGACTGGACGAGGGAAACTTTGTATATCTTTTGCGCAGTAGTGTCGTGGGCTTGGCACACACGGCAGAGTTGGCGCTTAGGCGGGCAGAGCAGGCTACTCGCCAGCCAAGAATATCAGCCGAACGAATGTATCAGCAGAGTTTTGTGGAAGTTGGGTATCACTTAGGGCCTTTGGCGGTTGTTGCGTACACTGCAGCCAACGATTTTCAGCCCAATGAATGGGTTATCGAAGGATGTATTGGCGAGGAAGTATTGCCCTCGTCAGTTCACCATCTAAAAATGGACTACCCGACAGTCTGGGGCATAGACATTTCAGATCAAGCTAAACTTAGCAGTAAAATAGACACATGGTTTCCGCAATAAAGGAGATTAGCGGTAGTTCGTGAAAGAAAGGGGGAAATCTAAGTCTTCTTGGCCTCGGAGGTGGTTCATAACGCCTTGGAGTTCATCCTTGGAATTGCTCATAACACGTACTGCATCGCCCTGAATCTGGGTCTTAACCTTAGGGAATTGTTCGCGAATAAGCTTGGTAAGCGCTTTGGCTTTGTCTTGGTCTAGCCCTTGCTTAAAGAGCACTTCTTTGGTGGTCTTGAGGTTGGATTCGACCGACTCTTTCGTAGTGTCTAAGACTTTTTGGCTCTGGCCGCGAGTGGAGAGCTTTTTGCGGACGACATCAAGGATGGCATCGATCTGCCACTCACCGTTACCGGTTACTTTTATCCCTTTTTTGTCATCGAGCCATTCCACGGCGGCGGGAGTACCCTTAAAATCGTACCGATTATCAATCTCTCGCAGGGTCTGGTCAAAGACGTTATTCATCTCGGCCTTGTCGTACTCGCTTACGATATCAAATGAAAAATTTGCCATACACTAACTATACCATAGACTCCCGTATAGTAGTTGTACAGATTACTACAAAATACTCAACCATTTGTAACCTGCATTACTTTTTATGGCTAAAAAATCAGCTATAGTAGACGCCATCCACTAACGTCTTAATCGCAAGGAAATACACAGTAAATATGAGTAGAAACAACCCAGTAGCGTTACGTTTGCTTGCGCGCAACACAGCACTTGCAGTTTGCGCCGTACTATTTCTGGTGGCGCCAGCGGCAGGAGCAGTACCTAGCCAGCAGTCACAGAGTAATCAGAATGGACAGAAAAACTGGGCAAAGCAAGCCAATGGTAATGGCGCTAGCGAAAAAGCGTCTTCTACAAGGCGGGAGACGAGCAGCTCTAAGGCTCAAAAACAATGCGAGAATCGTCGCAATACAGCCGAGAACAAGGTGAAGGCGTTTAGTAACTCGACGCACAAGAGCTACGACCAGATCACTCAAGTGTTTACCAAAATAATTGCCCTGAAGGAGGCGTCGAGTGTCCAAACCGACAAATACGAGGAACTTCTCTCTATGGCGGCATCAAATCAGGAACTGGCGGCGGCGAGTATCAGTAAGCTCGAGGTTTTGGCGGCTCACGTCGATTGTGCCGCCGACCCAACAGCATCAACCGCCGACCCTGCGCTCATCAAGCAAAGGGCTGCTCAAGCTCGAATATCACTGCACAACTACAAGAAAAGTGTGAAGTCTCTACTGGCAGCAGTTAAACACTCGGTTTCCGCGACTACACCTCAAAAAGGACGTAAGGCGAGCTAACTGGGCATGGTTAGTAGCAAAAGACACTTCGGCGGCAGGCTAGCGCTACTTGTTGCTGTAGTAGCCTTCGGCATGGGGATTGCTGGCTGGCTCTACGTAACGCGTCAGAGTGGCTCGGCACCGGCGCCTGCTCAACGTTCATCTAGTGTTACGACCAAGTCCGATGTTACGCGAGGCACTCCGTCGCCCCAGAAAGTCGAAGCTCAACCTCAAGTTACAGAAAAAAATGCCACAACGAGCATCGACACTTCTAGGCTAGAAAAAGAGATAGAAGGCATCACCATCGAATAATAGGCCCTTTGGGCTGCGCAAGACCAACAGAACGGGAAGTATTTTGGTGGTGCGACAGGGGTATAGCAGTGTATACTACTAACTAAGTATGAAGTATGAAAATGAAAATATAGCAAACGTCGCCACACTGCTTAATGACCGCATCGTCACCCTAGAGCAAAAAGCAGAGATTTTAAAAGCCCCTGAACTGCGACAACTGTACGGGGTACTGGCATCATTGCCGGTTGAGCAGCGAGCAAAATTTGGCAAAGAGCTCAACGATCTAAAACAAGCACTACAGGGTCTTGTCAATGCCTCGCCCGAAGTGCAAGAGCAAATGACACCGATTGATGTCACAGCGCCCTTTGATAGCAACGTGAGTCGGCCGGCCTTGCTGCCCACCGAGCAAGGCTCAATCCATCCACTTATGCAGGAGCTCGATGCAATACATGATATTTTTTATCGAATGGGATTTGCAGTTGAAGAATCGCGAGAGATCGATGATGAATACCACATGTTTGAGTCACTTAATTTTCCCAAGGGCCATCCGGCGCGTGATGATTACGATACCTTCAAGACAGTCGAGGTCGATCGGCGCGGCGAACCACTCGTTGCACCGGCGCATACCAGTACAATGCAGAATCGCATGCTCAAAAAGTATGCCCGCAACCTCGAGCACGACGAACCAATTGCTGTTGTCGTGCCCGATCGTGTTTTTAGAAATGAAGATCTTGATGCACGGCATGAACACACGTTTTACCAGTTCGAGGGTATATATGTTTCCAAGGGCGTAAACATCGGCAACCTCATTGCAACACTACAGACATTTCTCGAGTCATATTACGGCAAGCGCCTTCAGGTGCGAGTCAACCCGTACTACTTCCCATTTACGGAGCCAAGTTTTGAGATGGCACTGAGTTGTCCATTTTGTGATGCCGAGGGCTGTCATATTTGCAGCCAAGCTGGCTGGATCGAATTGCTCGGTTGCGGCATGATCCACCCTACTGTGCTTAAGATGGCAGGAATTGATCCACAAACATACTCTGGTTTTGCTTGGGGTTGCGGCCTAGAGCGACTGGTGATGATGAAATATGGCGTGGAAGATATACGTCATTTCGAGTCTGGCAAATTGGACTTTTTGAGGCAGTTCGCATGATGACACGTATACACGACAGCCTACAAAATCGGAGCAATAAAAGATGAAAGTTAGCGTAAACCAAGTTAATAAGCTAATGCGTCTCGACGGTTCGACCGATGAGTTGCTGCAGAAAATCAACGCTCAGCTTGGACAGGTCGAAGCAGTGATCGATCTTGCCAAAAAGTACCGAGACGTAGTAATTGTTAAGGTAGTTAAAGTCAGCAAGCATCCGGATGCTGATAGGCTCAATATTTGTCTAGTCGATGATAGTGGAGCATGGCCTGAGGTCGAACGCAACGATGATGGTCTCGTGCAGGTGGTGTGTGGTGCACCAAATGTGAGCGAGGGTATGTACGCCGCTTGGTTGCCACCGGGCTCAACCGTACCAGCAAGTTTCGACGACAGCGAGCCTTTTGTGCTCAGTGCACGCGAGCTACGTGGTGTTTTGAGCCAAGGCATGCTTGCGGCTGCAGACGAACTAGCCCTAGGAAATGATCACGATGGAATTGTCGAGATTAGTCCGGACGAGTACCTCCCATCGGACGAGAAAATCACACCCGGAGCTAGGTTTGCCAAGGTATTTGGCCTAGATGATACGATCATTGATATAGAAAACAAAATGCTCACTCACCGACCAGATTGTTTTGGCCAGCTCGGTATCGCGCGTGAGTTAGCCGGCATCATGGGTCAAAAATTCGAAAGTCCTGAGTGGTACTTGCAGAGGGCGGTGTTCGAGTCCAGAAATGACATGAAAATTGAGGTTTTTAATGATTGTCCAAATCTGGCACCGCGTTTTATGGCAGTTGTGATGCGCAATGTAGAAGTAAAGCCAAGTCCCCTTTGGTTGCAGTGCGCGCTCGTAGCTATGGGCGGCAAGCCTATCAATAACATCGTCGATACTACGAACTTCATCATGCTCCTGACTGCCCAGCCAACCCACGCCTACGACTATGACAAGCTGCGTGGTGGAAAACTTGGTGTTAGAATGGCAAATGATGGCGAGTCGGTAAGGCTGCTCAACGGCAAGACGTATACATTCACAGCGGACGATATTGTTATTGCGGACGCCGAAGGTCCAGTGGGGCTCGCTGGTGTCATGGGCGGTAATACCAGCGAAGTCAGTCAGTCAACGAAAACGATTGTACTCGAATGTGCCTCTTTTGATATGTATGCCGTCCGTCGTAGTTCGATGCGCCACGGTTTGTTCACCGACGCATTAGCCCGCTTTAATAAAGGGCAGTCACCGCTCCAGAATCCTCGTGTGCTGCGTGAGCTCATGAGAATGTTGACAGAATTTGCTGGAGGCGAGCAGGCAAGTGATGTGTACGATCTGACGAGCGAGAAGATCGCCGGACAGATCGAGTCAGACGAAGTGGCGCTACCGCTCAGTGTCAATCTTCAAAAGATTCGTACAATGCTTGGCTATGACATGCCTAAAACAGATATGGTAAGCTTGCTCGGCAATGTTGAATTTCCACTGTGTGAAGATTGTGGCTGGAGTCCAGAAGACCCAGAAGATAATCGGGATGATTTGCACGTCAATATGCCATTTTGGCGGACGGACATTGCCATCGACGAAGATGTGATTGAGGAGCTTGGACGTCTGCGCGGCTATGATGTCTTACCTCAAGCACTGCCAGTACGGACCGTACGCCCTGTGGTTAAGAATCAAAAACTAGCTATTAAACAACGGGTCCGCGAAGCTCTAAGTCGTGCTGGTGCGAACGAGCTGCTTACGTATAGTTTTGTCCACGAAAAAACCTTCCAAAGAGCTGGACAAGATGCAACTCAAGCCTTTCGCCTTAGTAACGCGCTTAGTCCAGAACTGCAGTACTTCAGGCTCAGCGTACTTCCAAGTTTACTCGATAAAGTGCATGCCAACATCAAGGCCGGATACGATGAATTTGTGCTGTTCGAGATTGGCAAGGGGCATAACCAACGCTACCATGCCAACGACGATAATGGGTTGCCAAAAGAGCTTGAATTTGTAGATGCCGTGTATGCAAGTAAGAACCCACGAGACGGGGCAGCGTACTACCATATTCGCGCACTCGTCGATTCGCTTTGTAGTTCACTGGGCATAGAACTTGTCTATAAGCCCTTGGAAGAGCCGCTCGACTTCCCTGTAACAGCGCCATTTAACCAGCAACGAAGTGCGCTGATCGAAACGCCTTCAGGTGTATTTATTGGCATGATAGGCGAGTTACGACAGATGGTTCGTAAGGGCTTCAAGCTGCCCGATTACTCCGCTGCCATGACTCTCGACCTCGATGGATTAGTGCGTGCATCCGAACAAGCCGAGAAGCCGTACCACCCACTTAGTCGCTACCCATCCATAAGCCAAGATATTTCACTCAAAGTTCAAACCTCGGTACAGTACCAAGACGTGTACCAAGTGGCCAGCCAAGCGCTGGATGAATCGGGTCACGACAATCTTCGGGTTGAGCTGAGCGGGCGTGGCGTGTACTGGCCGGAAGATTCGGACCATAAAACTATCACACTTCGCGTGAAGATCACTGATACGCAAAAAACACTTAAAGACTCCGAAGTTACTCCACTGCTCGACGCGGTTGCTGATGCGGCTGCAGTCAAATTCTCGGCCGAACGGGCGTAATATCGTGTCAAGGCCTGCCTACTGCTCGGTCTTTAGTGTATAGGCACTGCACATCTGGGGCAAAAACCGGTATGATACAACTATGAAAAGTTTATGGCGGATAATATCGTTCACACGACAACTATGGCCTCTGTATGGTGTGATCAGTGTTTTTTCGATTCTTTTGGCCTTCTCGGCCCAAATCCAGCCACTGCTCATAAAGCGTGTTATCGACGAGGTGACCAAGCTTGCGGGTAGTGGGCACAACAGCATGAAGGTCGCCATTATTTGTGTGGTCCTGATATTTATATCCGACTGGCTAGGTACGATATTCAGCAATGTTGGCGGCTACTACGGCGATATTTTGCAAAATAAAATGCGCAAGCATCTAAGCGAAAAGTACTTTGCGCATTTACTGCAGCTGCCACAGTCATACTTCGATACTGAGACATCGGGCAAGATTATCAACCGACTCAATCGCAGCATCGACCAGATTGTGAATTTTACGCATATGTTCAGCAATAACTTTTTGCAGTTCATTTTTAGCACCGTACTGTCGCTGGCAATTGTATTTTTCTACTCTTGGCAGGTAGGATTTTTGCTGCTATCACTGTACCCAATATTCATCTGGCTGACGACCAGAACGAGTGTTACGTGGCAAAAATACCAGACTAAAATTAATGAGCAGTACGATGAAGCTACGGGTCGATTCGCTGAGGTGATCGGGCAAGTCAAGGTTGTAAAAAGTTTTGGCGGCCAAGCCCGAGAGCTCAACCTCTTTGGCAGTCGCTACTCGAAGGCGATCGAGAATACGTACCCCCAGAGTCGCCTTTGGCACAAGCAGGATATTATCCGTCGAACAGTTCTTAACGTGATTTTCTTTTTAGTATACGCATGGGTGTTTGTTCAGACGGTAAAAGGCAACTACAGCATAGGTACTATGGTACTGCTTATACAGTACGCGGCTAGCATTCGCATACCAATCTTCTCAATTAGCTTCCTTGTCGACCAGTCGCAGCGGGCAATCGCCAACTCAAAAGAATACTTCGAGGCAATGGACGTACCGATCGAGCGTCGAGTGGATGCGCCGAACATACTATCGCCATTACAAAATGAGGTGAAGTTCACCGATGTTACGTTTGGCTACGAGGCTAAAAAGCAAGTTCTTAAGGGAGTATCTTTTACACTTAAGCCAAACACCTCTAGCGCTCTGGTAGGGGAGAGCGGTGAGGGCAAAACGACCATCACTAACTTACTCTTAGGTCTGTATCAGCCAACCTCTGGGTCGATCACTATTGGCCAGCAAGACATCGGGGAAGTACAGGCAGCTAATCTGCTGGAGCACATCGGGGTTGTGTTCCAGGACGCAGCACTCTTTAGCGGGTCGGTGTACGAAAACATCGCCTACGGTCGCCCATCCGCTTCAAAAAAGGATATCGAAAGAGCCGCGCGTGCTGCCAATGCCGAAGAGTTCATCGCAAAACTACCCGATGGCTACCAGACAAAAGTTGGCGAAAGAGGCCTGAAGCTAAGTGGCGGCCAAAAGCAACGAGTCGCGATTGCACGCGCGCTCCTCAAGGATGCTCCAATACTCATTCTTGATGAGGCGACGAGTAGTCTTGACACGCGTAGCGAAAGGCTCGTTCATGAGGCGCTACAAAAACTGATGAGAGGGCGAACTACTTTGGTGATCGCGCATCGTCTAAGCACCATCGAATCGGTCGACAGTATCATTACGCTTAAGGGTGGACGGGTTGACGAGGTCGGCCCACCGGCGCAGCTGGCTGCATCGGGTGGTATTTATGCACAGCTTCTGGCGCTGCAAACCGGAAGCAGTGCGCAGCGCAAAAAACAATTAACCAAGTACGAGTTAAAGGGGTAATACATATGCGAGATGCGGTACGAGCAATCATTTTTAAAGACAACAATCTGCTTGTCATGAAGCGCAACAAATTTGGCAAAGAGTACTACACTCTCATCGGTGGCGGGGTGGATGCTGGCGAAACGATCGAACAGGCCCTAGTCCGAGAGGTACGTGAAGAAACGGGAATATCTATTGGCCAATATCGCAAGGTTTTCGTAGAAGATGCAGGCGATATGTACGGTATGCAGCATGTTTTTTGGTGCGAGTACTTGGGGGGTGAGCCCGCACTAAGTCCAGACGCCGAGGAGTCAAAAATATCTGCCATGGGCCAAAACACCTATACGCCGATGTGGCTACCGCTCGATGAGTTGGAACGGTCATTCTTTGTGTCTTCTTCGCTTAAGGAAGCGATTCTTGCGGCTTGCGCCAATGGATTCCCAGAGGAGGTCCAGCAACTTAACTGGAAATAAATCGCTCGACGTGGCACACTAGTACGGTAAAACTAAGTGAGGGTAATAATGTATGGCATCTATTAGACTGCGCGATCGTATCATAGCTGGTACGGGCGCGATTGTATTTCTTTTAAGCGCTTCTGCACTAACGGTGTTTGTGGTGGTGGACATGCTTAAACCAAAGGACAAGACTGATCTAACGTCTCAGAACACTAAGCAAGGGTCTCAAAACCAGCAATCACAAGTGGCGTGTGAGGCAAACCAAACCGAAATCAACCTGCCGGCTCCAGAAGTATTCAAGGCTGAAGGGGATGTAACGGCCCTCAAAACTGAAGACACCAAGGTTGGTACCGGTGCGACGGCTAAGGCTGGCGACTGCCTCGTTATGAAGTACTATGGTACGCTCGCCCAAGATGGGACTATGTTTGACCAAAACTACACCAAGCCACAGGCATTTGCCTTTACGCTCGGTGCAGGCGCAGTCATAAAGGGTTGGGACCAAGGGCTTGTTGGTATCAAGGAAGGCGGTACACGACGGCTCATCATCCCAGCAGAAATGGGCTATGGTGCGCAATCTGCGGGTACGATTCCAGCTAATGCCGACCTCGTATTTACCGTCGAACTGCTCCGTATCAAAAAATAAGCAACCTCGTAGAAAGGTAGTATGTCTATGCTAGATAATTTTGACCCAATCGACAACGTTTCGGAGCTTCAAAAAATCGATCTCATTACCGGCGATGGGGATGAGGTACAGCCCAACGCAACGGTGACCTGCCACTACACTGGCGCGGTGGCCAAGACTGGGGAGGTATTCCAGAGTTCTAAAGACTTTGGTAAACCCATCAGTTTTCCGCTCAGTGGCGTAATTGCTGGCTGGACAGAAGGCGTACCCGGCATGAAAGTTGGCGGCAAACGTCGACTTGTCATCCCAGCTGCAAAGGCGTATGGATCCCGGCCGCCATACGGCAGCGGTATTCCCGCCGATGCCGACCTAGTTTTTGATATCGAACTTATGTCGATAGACTAGACTGCGGGCCAAATTGTACTCAAAAACACAATATGTGGTGTCTTGACGGATTCATAAGCACTATATATACTGATACATACAGTTTTAGTAATTCTCTCAAAACAAAGCTGAACATATAAAATAACCAAAAAACCCAAAGTGTGGAGGGGGCGATTCATGGTCAAAAATATAACTGTTTTTACTACCAAAACGTGTGCGTACTGTCCGATGGTCAAGAAGTACCTAGCGGCCAAAGGTGTGCAGTACGAAGAGGTTAACCTCGACGAGCAGCCGCACCGTCAGCAAGAGGCCTTGGCGATTTCTGGTGCGCTGACCGTACCAGTGACCGTTGTCACAAAGCAAGATGACAGCCGCGAAGTAGTCGTTGGCTACAACCTCGCTAAGCTTGCGCCTGCAATTGCCTAATACACATGAGGTAGGCTACATAGTAAACCTCGTCCTAGTCACCGCAAGAGGCAAGATGGGCGAGGTTTTCATTTGGCTACGAACATATGCTGGTGTATTCGATGAATACGGTAAAATACGGAAGGCAGCACACCAGTGCGGTATACTAATACATAGAAATGGGCAATATGAGTAAGGTGCATTTTTTGCAGAGCGAAGCTTGGGCTGGTTTTCAGCGTGCGCTCGGGCATAAGGTCTTCGCGAAGGCGGGGCGCGGTTGGAGCTACATGGCCGTACTTGAGACGGGTCGCGGAAACACACGGTTATACTGTCCGTACGGTCCAGTGTGTACGAATGACGACGCCTTTGAGGAGGCAATCCTATCGCTCAAAGACTTAGGCCGCGAGCAGGGCGCAACATTTTTGCGCATCGAGCCAACAGGCAGTGTCACTAAAAAGGCCGTGCAAAAAATGGGGTGCAAAGAGGTTTTGTACAATCAATTACAGCCTGCGCAAACCCAAATAATCACCCTTGCGAACAAGACAGAAGACGAAATACTGGCCGGCATGCAGTCTAATAATCGCAACCTGTATCGGGCGTATGCCAAGAAGGGTCTTGCTATGCGTGAGTCGAGCGACTCGGCCGACGTAGCGATCTTTTTGCGGTTTATACACAAGGTGGCAGGCCGCACGGGATTGCGACCGCACAGCGATGAGTATTTTAAGAAACAGGCAGCCTCGTTATTTCGTACTGGGGCCGCTAAACTGTTTTATGCCGAGTACGAGGGTAGGCCAATTGCGGCGAGCATTGTCTACGACGACGAAACAACTCGGTACTACGCACACGCTGCCGCCGATGATGACTTTCGCAAGCTTTCTGCCGGTACGGCGTTGGTCACCTATATGATTATCGATGCCATGAAGTCTGGCAAAAAAGAGTTCGATCTTTTTGGGATTGCTCCAAAGAGCCCCGAGGAAGACCCACGGCACGCGTGGGCAGGGTTTACTAAGTTTAAACAACGGTTTGGGGGTGAGCGGCGTGAGTACGTCGGCACCTGGGATATACCTCTCAGGCCGGGCAAGTACTATGGCTACAAAGCATACCAGACACTTAATAACATTAGAAGAAACAGGAGAAAATAGCATGAGCGATCAGACAGCAAAGAACCAACACCAAGTAGTCATAATTGGCGCTGGTCCAGCGGCTCTGAGTGCTGCTATCTATACTACCCGTGAAGATGTCGAGACATTGCTACTCGAAAAGGCTATACCCGGGGGCTTGGCAGCCATTACCGACATGGTCGATAATTATCCTGGTTTTCCAGAGGGTATCGAGGGTTTAACGCTTGCACAGAACCTTCAGGCGCAAGCCGAGCGGTTTGGTGCAGTCATTGAGCCAGCGGAAGTGACGGCTTTGCATGACGAAGGCGAATGGAAGCGAATGGAGACGACAAGCGGTGATATATATGCTCGAGCAGTGTTGATTGCCACCGGTAGCGAGTACAAGAAGCTCGGCATTCCGGGCGAAGAAGAATACTATGCTCGAGGCGTTCACTACTGTGCCACGTGCGACGGTGCGTTTTACCGCGACAAGCGACTGGTGGTAGTCGGCGGTGGAAACTCGGCTGTACAAGAGGCAATGTTCTTGACACGGTTTACCTCGCATATTGACTTACTTGTTCGCTCCAAACTGCGCGCTAGCGAAATACTCCAAAAGGAGTTGGCTGAAAAATATGCCGATAAGATCACTGTACACTTAGCTACCACGACCGACGAAATCGTCGGCCAAGACGGCATGGTAAAAAAGGTCATCGGCACTCACGAAGGCCAAAAAGTAGAATTCGAGACAGATGGTGTGTTTGTGTTTGTAGGGCTAAGCCCCAATAGCGCATTTCTAAATGGCGCAGTTGAACTCGATGAAGTTGGACTCATTAAGTCGGACAAAAATCTCCAAACATCCATGCCAGGCGTTTTTGTGGCTGGCGACATTCGCTCGGGTGCCACCATGCAAATTGCTTCGGCAACCGGTGAAGGTGCCACCGCCGCCCTAAAAATCCGCGAATACCTCGAAGGGTAATAGGTAAATAAGGGGCTCGCCCCTCTCTGGCATTCCGAACTAAATTCGGAATTGCCTCTTCCACCACGCTACCGCATGCTCGCGCTTGCGCACTCGTGCGGCCGCCAAGCGCCGCAACAGTGGTAGGTTTGCAACCTAGAACATGGAGTAATAGAAGTGGTATGCTCTTTGTATGAGTGAAGTTTTGAGCCAATCCCAGAGACGAGTATTGCGAAACTGGCGGCCAGAGGACGGAGAATGTTGGGTTGGGAGCGTAGATTCAGCGTTCCAACCGCAAGAACATGCGACTGAACTCGAGAATCGCATTAACGCTATCGCTGAACTTTTAGGTGTTGCGCCTAACGAATGGGGAAAGAGTGTTCGGGCATTCTCAGCCTCAGACGGTTCGTGCGGCAGGGATGAAATACCAGCAGAATTTTATGAACAACATCAAACAAACAGCATAGGTAAATTTATTGTTGCAGAAGCATTTCGCGTACTACTAATCGAAGATGGTGGTGAGCAAGGAGATGGGTACGGGCATATTGTTCTAAATGGCAAAACGCATTTGTTGGATTTTGGCTATCATGGTCAGTTTTGGGATGAAAGTGAATGTAATGAGGAATTGAGTGAAGATGTATTCAGTGCAGGCGTTGAATTTGAGTTTACCGTCCAGTTATGGCTTAGAGATCCTGTAAAATATGAACCTAAACACTAAAGAATATCTTGGTAGCCTGTGAAATAGTCGAAGGCGAGGCGAGTATCTGGGTGCCCTAGCGCGCGTAGCTCGGCAACGATAGACTCGGTAAACTTCTGACTTCCCGAGACATAAATCATCCCCGTTGCGCCAGCACGTGCAAGAATTTCACTAGTCAGTACACGCTCGGGCGCTACATAATCATGCCGGTAAGCAAAATCGAATGTATCGAGAACCGGAAAGTCTGCCGCGTCCGATAGCTTGCGTAGTGCCCACAAAAGCGTTACGGGGTGTGAAAGGTTAGACCTTTCACACGTCTTGAGGTGCGAGATGAATGAAGCGATGCCTAGGCCACCCGCCACAAACACAAGCGAGGTTGATTGTAGCCTCGGTAGGACCATATCGCCCATGGCTTCGGAGGCTTGTAGTGCCTCGCCGGGTTGCAGTGCAAGCAACAGTTCCTTAAATGGCGATGGATTTTCAGGGGTAAAAGTAGCAAATGAGATGAAGTCGTCGACTGGAGTCGAGGTGAGAGAGAAGGTGCGACTCTGGCCTCGTGGGTCGTCGAGTAGTCGCAAAGTAAACACATCAATATACTGCCCAGATGCGTATTGTATCGGTTGTTTGGGCTGAAAAATAAACTCCCAAGTGTTGTGGCCGATCTGTCGTTTTTTGAGAAAAAGTATATCTGTCATAGCGGTTGCTACTCGATGTGCTCTTTCCAAAACCCTTCGAGTTGGGCAATGATGGTTGGGTTGGTTGTCTCGAGTGCGATCTCGCGCGTGCCGAGTAGTACGCCTCCGTGGACGAAATTGTGTGAGCCCGTTAGGGCAATCTTCTGTCCGTCGGGCATCTCAAAGATCATAAACTTGGCGTGGATATATTCACGGCGGGTGTAATCCGTCAATATGCCGCTAAAGAACATGCCAGTACGGATTAAGATACGATTAAATTTGGTGGCGTTTTTCCAGTGATTAAAGTAAAAACGAGTCGATGTATGCGATAAAATTCTGCCAAGCTTACCCGAAGGGCAGTACTGTGAAACCAGCAGAACTTTCTCGGCCTCTAGGGCTAGCTTGCAGGCACGATTGTAAATGATCGAGTTATTAAAAATACCACCATCGATCAAAACTGTGCCGTACATAGATTCAAAACTGTGACTTTTATAAAATTTGTCGATTTTGTCCGCTCGAACGATGCGTCGATGTTCATCTTCGAGCCGGTCGGCGAGACTGCCATTAGCCATGCCGAGCATGTAGTCAGCATGGCTAATACCCGGTTTGTAAAGATTGACACCCCCGAATGAGTACACGTAATCGTCAACGATAAGCCACTTGATGTGGGTACGACCGGCAAACAGGACTGGCCCGAGCCTACCAATCCATTGAAATGTTACACCAGCTGCCAATAAGTGTTTGCGCATTTGTCTGGCAGAGCGGAGGCCACGGTTAAAGGAAGATAACGGATTCCAATCGTTGTTGACGACCCCAAACGTGAACACATCGGCACCGACTTCGATATCTACTCCTCGTTTTGATGCGGCAGCGAGCGCCCGTATGAGCCGTCGGGTCGAAGCATCCTCGGTCATAATCGTTGAGATCAGTCGAACACGTACTTTTGCAGTACCGATTTTTTTGATAGCTTCTTGGACAAAGGCTTGTGGCAGCAGGAGCTCAGGCTGTCGTTTCATGATAGGAGGTATTATAGCGTATCTCTTGAGGTGATGAATAGGTCTGGCCGATCCGTCACCACGCCGTAAAGATACGGTTCCCATGAGCGGATTCGCGCTGGGTCGTTGACAGTATAGGGAGCGAGGGCAATCCCTTTTTTATGTACATGCTTAACAACGCCACGCCACAGCCACTTTTGATCCATCTGAATCCGGTTAGTGTGGAGATATTTTGCACGCAGTATAGCGCGGATACTGGACCATTTTTCGTTCACGACGAGATAGATATGGGGAAAATCTCGATGGACTGCTTTGAGCGTAGCGAACTCAAACGATATAATTTTGGCGGTTTTATCGGTGGTCAAGCCCCTGTTGTACTGGTCTACTAGCTTGGCGACCTGTAGATACGGTACGTTTTTCTTGAGTTCGACGAGGAGTTCACAGGCTCCATCGACGGTCATAAGAGCTTGCTCGAAGGTAGCGATGTTCGGTTTGAGTTTCTGTAGTTCGGACAGTGAATGCTTGTGGATGTAGACCTGCCGTTTGTCGCCATTTTTTGATGCAACTTCAAAATAGTGATCGTGGAAGAGTACGAGTTTGCCATCTCGGGTTTCGTGTACGTCACACTCGATTGCATCAACGCCGAGACGAAGGGCCACCTCAAAAGCGGCAATGGTGTTTTCGGGCGCCAAGCCAGCGGCACCCCGATGTCCAATAATTTTCATTTCTTTATAGTACAATATCTACAGGGTAAACGTAGCTAAAGGAGGAGAATATGGCAGATTTTAACCAAGTACTAACACCTGGCGACTGGCAGAATGCGACAGTAAATACGGTAGTAGAAATCCCGCAGGGCAGTATGTTGAAGGTGGAGTGGGATAGGGAGCGAGCTTGTTTTATGCTCGATCGCGTCGAACCAAGTATTTATGCAAAACCCGTAAACTACGGTTTCATACCCCAGACGCTCGACGAAGACGGTGATGAGCTCGATACACTTATCGTCTGTAGCGAACCGCTGCCAACTGGAATTTGGCTCGAAGCACGCGTTATTGGCGTACTGAACTTTATCGATGATGGCGAGGCCGATCACAAAGTGGTGGTAGTGCCTGCTGACGACAGAGACACTGGCGACAGTATTAGAAGCCTCGATGACCTCGGTGAGCGTTGGAAGCAGAAGATTAGTGAGCACTTTGCGCACTACAAAGATCTCAAGAAGCCTGGGTCTACAATTGTCGAAGGGTGGGGTGATGCCGAGGCAGCCAAGACTATTATTAGTCAGTCAGTCGAAAGATGGAATCAGAGATAACTACAATCGATTACGTCACCAAGGTGATCGTAGTCAACCCAGAAGGACAAGTGCTCCTTTTGCGCAGGCACGCGGGTGATGAAAATCGTGCCGGTGATTGGGATTTCCCTGGGGGCGGTGTGGACGTTGGCGAAGAGTATGTTGCCGCAGTACGCAGAGAGGCTCTCGAAGAGTCGGGAATAGAGATTGAACCGGCAAAACTTGTGCTCGCATATGCTAACTCCGAGCATGATCAGCGCCGATCAAAGATAATCCACCGGTTTGTATACGTAGCAAAACTAGCGGTCGAGACAGACGTAGTATTGAGTTTTGAACATGATGCATACGAATGGATGACCGTCGAGGAGGCACTCCTAGCCTTCCCCCATCGGGTGTACTGCACAGGGTTACGCTTTGCACAAGAGAGTGGTTTGCTGACAGACCAACAACCGTAATGCTAACCGCTACTATCGACTAACTCTTGCACGTCATCGGGTAGGTAGTGATTTTTATCACAGCTTCTGGACGTCTGCTCAGAGGAGTGTATAGTACCTGCTGTAAGGTACTAACAACAAACACTATGTCATTCGAACAAACAGCCTCCAGCTACCCTAGCGCTCGGTCTCTCGAGGAATTACACCAAGCGCGAAAGCAAACCCGAAACGACTTCTATGCGACGCTTCATAGAGCTATTGCGGGACAAAATCGTTACCATGAGGATCAGCTGCCACCAAACGTTCGGCGGGCAAGGGCAGCATACGTGGTAGCAAATAGTGAGCTAGTAGGATCGCTCCAAGCGACAACCGGCGAAGAGCTGTACCTAGCAGGCAGATCATCGCACGCGATGCGTTTTGTCGGACATCCGCTGAGCAGAGAGTATAGAGAGCTGTTTCGTCACGAAATCGGTAGCTATGACAGTGACCCTTCTGCAAATGCCATACAGGGAGTGCTGACCGTTGTCGGGGTCGAGATCGGGTCGTTCGATTCTCCGGAGACGGCTACTATCTTGGTGTCAAGAGGTCTTGGTAATATCGTGGATATGGATATTGGCGCCCAATCAGACAGGGGGTGGGTGATTCCGCTGTCTAGCCTTGTGGTTCTATCGCGGGCGTAGCTGTTCATAACTTGCCGACGGTGGCGTAATTGGTTTACAATAGAAGCATAAGAAAAATGGGAATGAAAATACCTAGTAACAACAGAGGTGGAATATGAAAACGAGAATAGCAATCAACGGCTTCGGACGCATTGGGCGGAACGCATTTCGGATCGCATTTGATCGCAGTGACCTAGAAGTAGTCGCAGTGAACGATCTGACGGATACCAAAACCTTAGCGTACCTCTTGAAGCACGACAGCAACTACGGCACGTATGAGCACAAGGTGTCGAGTGACGACGAGCACATTATAGTAAACGGACACAAAATAGAGGTATGCGCCGAAAAAGATCCAGCCTTACTCCCGTGGAAGAAGCTCGATGTGGATGTGGTTATCGAGAGTACCGGTCGATTCACAGACAAAGAAGGAGCATCGGGCCACCTGCGAGCTGGGGCCAAGCGTGTCGTCATATCTGGTCCTACCAAGAGTAAGGGTGTCGACACAATTGTACTTGGCGCTAACGACGATAAGTTAGAAAGCTCAACCGATATTATCAGTAATGCGAGCTGCACAACCAACTCTCTGGGTGCTGTTATGGCGATCTTGGATTCGGAATTTGGCGTCGAGAAGTCCATGCTAACAACAGTTCACAGTTACACTGCTAGCCAAGCGCTACAGGATGCACCATCAAAAGATTTGCGCGAAGGACGCAACGCCGCCGAAAATATGGTGCCAACGAGCACCGGGGCAGCAGTTGCTGTTACGCTTACGCTTCCTCAGCTCAAGGATAAGTTCGATGGAGTAAGCGTACGCGTGCCGACGCCCGTAGTTTCACTCAGTGATGTTACTGCGCTTTTGAAGCGCGATGTAACAGTCGATGAGCTCAATGCTGCATTTAAAAAGGCGGCCAAAGAGCCGTTTTATGAAGGCATTTTGGGTGTGAGCGACGAAGCGCTCGTATCGAGTGATTACATCGGTAATAGTCATTCGGGAACGGTAGACCTCCAGCTCACTAAGGTAGTCGACGGCAATCTAGTGAAGGTAATGGTGTGGTACGACAACGAATGGGGCTACAGTAACCGCCTAGTCGAAGTTGTCGCCGACGTCGGTAAGCTTTTGAAAAAGAAGGCGTAGCAGTGCAGACAGATAATCCAAACGAACCATTTACGCCAGATGTGGCTCAAGCGCCTCAGACCACCTTGGGGGAGCAGACACAGTCTAGGTCTTGGGTGAAATGGCTGGTGCTCTGGCTAGTAGCACTGCCACTAGGTTTGGTCATTTCGTTTGTTACGCAGTTTGTCTTTGGGGGGAGTATAGGATTGTCGGATACAGCTACACTCGTGAAACATCTGTGTAGTATTCTTTCAATACTTCTTGCTCTCTACATGTTCGTTGGGTGGATACCGTTCCTTATTTCGTATACGAGGCATAAGCAATGAAGATTTATCTTGGGGCCGATCATAACGGTTACGATCTAAAGGAAAAGCTCGAAGCCTACCTGATTCGTGGTGGCTACGAGGTTCAAGACCAAGGTGGTACAAGACAACCTCAGGATGATTTTCCCCAGTTTGCTGCGCGAGTGTGCAACGGCATGCTTGGCGACAAGGATTTCGAAAACAGTCGTGGGATTTTGCTGTGTGGAAGCGGGCAGGGGATGGCCATGGCGGCCAATCGCTTTAGAGGAATTCGAGCGGTGCTAGCGTACGATCAAGAGTCGGCTCGGAGTTCTCGCAACGATGATAATAGTAATGTGCTCTGTTTACCTGCGCGATCTCTGACGTACGACCAAGTACTCGGCATCATGCACACGTGGCTGATAACGCCATTTGCTGAGGCGCCTCGTTTTCGACGCAGAATTCAAGAAATGGATGAATTTTAAATGAGGAGCGTAACCAAAAAAGTCACGGCTTCATCGCCCGAGCGTCGAGTCGCCGTGAATACCGCGCTCATTACGCCAACTGTGCAAAAGGTATTCCTCGTGCTTTTGGTGGTGAACTGGATGGGGACGTTACTGGTGCCAGTGATGAGTATGCTTATGACGAGCGTACGCGTTAATGAGAATTTATATGCCTACATTGGTCTGCAATCTTTTGTGCCGCCGGTTTTTGTTGTTCTGGCGATGCCATTCGTCTGGCGCCACTACCGAGGTGCCCTCCTTCGATGGTTTATGGTGGGTTTTCTGGGACTCGTTGGCACGATTTCTTACGGTGCATTCGTACAGGTAGAGACATTTATTCGTTATCGTTGGTTCCCGCCGACGCAATACGTTACTCAGCCCAGCTTTTGGGAGGCATACCAGACTGATATCACTTTCTTATTTATCGGCCTTGCGACCTACGTAGCCATACTTGGCATATGGGATGCTCGTTTGAGCCGTAAAAAATGAAAAACGTACACATCTGTCCGACTATCATGACCGACGATCCATCGGTTTTCCAGAAACAGATGGAGGAAGCTGCACAGTACGCAAGCCGTGTCCACATTGATCTTGGTGATGGTGTTTTTGCAAAACGGTTTGTCGAAGTCGAGAATATCTGGTGGCCGGGCGGAGTACGTGCCGACCTGCACGTCATGTATCAGCGGCCATTTGAGCATGTGGAAGCTATGCTTGCCCTTGGCCCCCAGCTGGTTATCGTACACGCAGAAGCCGAAGGAGATTTTGTAGAATTTGCGACGCGCTTGCGAGCGCACGGCATTGAATCTGGAGTCTGCTTACTTCAGGAAACGCCGGTCGAGGCAATTCTGCCAGCGTTGCAGCATATCGACCATGTTTTGATTTTTTCTGGGATCTTAGGCCAGCGTGGAGTGGCCGATCTCGGCCTGCTTGCGAAGGTTCGGGCCTTGCGTTCTCACAAGCCACAGCTCGAGATTGGCTGGGATGGCGGCGTGAACGATACAAACGCACGTGCGCTCGCCGAAGGTGGCGTAGATGTCTTGAATGCAGGTGGCTATCTCCACGGTGATAATCCCGCCGAGGCGTACACGCGTATCAAAACATTACTCACTCACTAACCCTAGTAGCTGGATGGCTATAACTACTGTATAATCGTAAGCATTATGAGTAAAACATACACAGTTCAAGAGCTTGACCTAAAAGCTACCTCTATCAGGGAGAGCATTATTCGGATGCTCGAAGCTGCCGGTAGTGGCCACAGCGCTGGCCCACTCGGCTTGGCTGATATATTTACGGCACTGTACTTTGATGTCATGCGGCATGATCCCAAAAAACCTGATTGGCCAGAGCGGGACGTGCTACTTCTTAGCAACGGGCACTGTGTTCCAGTGCGGTACGCTACCATGGCTGAAGCGGGCTATTTTCCTAAAAGTGAGCTAACCACTTTGCGTAAACTAGGCAGTAGGCTCCAAGGACATCCAGAGCGGAGTAAGCTACCCGGTGTTGAGGGCACGAGTGGTCCCTTGGGCTGCGGCCTGAGCCAAGCTTGTGGTATGGGCTTGGCATTTCGCCTCGACAAGCAGACACAGCGGCATATCTATGTCGTGATGGGCGACGGTGAGCTCGACGAGGGTAATGTTTGGGAAGCAGCCATGCTCGGTCCAAAGTATGGCCTCAACAACATTACCGCGATTATCGACCGCAACAACATTCAGATCGATGGCCCGACCGAGACGGTTATGCCACTCAACGACCTCAAAGACAAATGGACGGCCTTTGGCTGGCATGTTCTAGAAATCAATGGTAATGATATCGAAGCCGTCATTGACGCTTGCGCGATGGCTAAGGCGATTACTGAGCAGCCGGTTTGTATTATTGCCTATACCATTCCCGGAAAGGGTGTGGACTTTATGGAGTACGATTTTAAGTGGCACGGCGTGCCGCCCAATCACGAGCAGGCCAAAGAGGCGCTGCATGAGCTGCGTACGCTTAGGGGTAGGATCCGGAGCGAGCATGAGTAGTCGCTCACATTTTGCCGCAGGGTACCACTTTCGCGCCACGCTACCACAAATAGCTTGGGCTGCGTTTCGCCCGAGTACCCTTCTTCAAAACACTCGCTTAAGTGTGCAGGGGGTCGTCTCGACATTATGCTACCAAACGAAATGGGGATGAATTATGAGTGATTTACATCTAGAGGAACTAAAAAAGGAAATGAAAACCGAGCCAATTCGTGCTGGATTTGGGCGCGGGCTTGTGGCTGCAGGAGAGCAAGACGAGAACGTCGTAGGCTTGTGTGCCGACCTTACAGGGTCGGTTAAGATGGATGGCTTCGCCGAGAAATTCCCAGAGCGGTTTGTGCAGATTGGGGTGGCCGAGCAAAACCTAGCAACTGTAGCTGCTGGTATGGCACTGGCTGGCAAAATCCCGTTTGCAGCCAGTTACGCAGCATTTAGTCCTGGGCGTAACTGGGAGCAGATTAAGACGACCGCTTGTCTCAATGATGCGCCTGTTAAGATTGTTGGTGGCCACGCCGGTTTATATACGGGTCCAGATGGCGCAACGCACCAGATGCTTGAAGACCTTGCGCTGATGCGTGTCATGCCAGGTATGGTTGTTATAAATCCTTGCGATTCTGTCGAGGCCGAGAAAGCGACACTCGCTATGGCCAAGAACCCACATCCGAATTACATCCGACTTTGTCGCGAGGCAACCCCAGTCATAACGACAGATAAGACGCCTTTCGAGATAGGTAAAGCCTATGTATTTGAACCGGGCGAAGACGTTACGATTATTGCCACCGGCACAATGACATACCATGCACTGCTCGCGGCCGAACAGCTGTTCAAGGATGGTATCGATGCCGAGGTGATCCATGTGCCAACTATCAAGCCCCTCGATGTAGCTACTATTGCTCGCAGTGTTAAAAAAACACGCTGCGTTGTTACGGTCGAGGAGGCACAGATCGTCGGTGGGCTTGGCGGAGCTGTAGCAGAACTGCTTGGCGATAAATGCCCAGCATACCTAAAGCGGCTTGGCATGCAAGACCGCTATGGCGAGAGCGGTGATGGCAACGAACTTTTGGAGCACTTTGGCCTAGACGCCAAGCACATTCGTCTTGCGGCTCACCACGTTATTGGCCAGAAAACCGACGCTCGTGTATAGCTTGTGTGCTGAGTGTGTCTAGTATCAGCGGTAACTCGTAGACATGCTCTTTCGTCATATCGACATCTATAACTATCCCATAGGTATCTATCGAATCTATCGAGAAGCCGACGGTATATGGACGTTTTTCCTCGGGTGTCTGCTGTATAGCAGTGGCGAGACGCAACACATCTTCGCCAAGTCTTGACCTTGGGTTTATATTGCCATCAAGCAAGACCGCTTGGATGGCTAGCCCGCCAGTCTTGACTTTTCGGATGCCTTCTTCGGCTTCTTGAAGGGTATGTGCCCGATACACGATTTCATGGCTGATAGTATAGTCCTTGAGATTGCGGAAGCAAGCATAACCATCTATACTAGGTGTAAAAGGGAGGGATTATGTCACTAACATTGGTAGAAATGCGTAAAAACTGCGTTCGGGCTCGGGCTCGGATGGATGAGGCGCGAAGAAACGGATGGGCGTTTGGCGCATTTAATCTCGATGATGCTACGACCCTCAAGGCTGTTGTCCGCGCTGCGGCGGTCAAGAACTCCCCAGTTCTGGTAGAGGTTAGCCAAGGTGAAGTCGATGACCTAGGACTCGATACGGTCCGAGATATGGTCGACAATCTGCGTGAAGAGTATGGGGTAGAAATCTACATTAACCTCGATCATAGCCCAAGCGTAGAAGCAGCCAAAAAAGGTGTAGATGCTGGGTATGAGTTTATCCATATCGACGTGAGTCAGGCTAATCATGATGCTACCGACGAGGAAATCATTGCAGCTACAAAGGAAGTCGTAGAGTACGCAAAGTTTACTGGTGCACTCGTTGAAAGCGAGCCACATTACTTCGGTGGTAGCAGCAATCTACATACCGAAAAAATCAACTATGCAGAGATTAAGAAAACCTTTAGCACCCCCGACGGTGCGCACAAATTTGTCGAAGCGACAGGCATAGATACGTTTGCGGCCGCTGTTGGAAATCTGCACGGCAAGTATCCGGTTCCAAAGCAACTCGACCTATCACTGTTGCAGGAAATCAGGGACACAATTGGCTGCAACATTAGCCTGCACGGTGGCAGTGGTACGCCCGGACATTTCTTCCAGTCAGCCGTGAATATCGGGGTTAGCAAGATTAATATCAATAGCGATATGCGGATTGCATACCGCGAAGCGCTCGAAAAAGCGCTCAAGGGGAATCCAAAAGAATCGAGCGTCGCTAAGCTTATCGGTGGACCAGTGCTCGATAGCGTGCAGCAAGTTGTCGAATCGAAGATCGACATGTTCGGGTCGGCCTATAAGGCGGTCAAGGTTTGCTAGCCTTTTCTGGGGTAGTAAGCTACAATTAAGCATAAGCAACAAGAACAATATAAGGGGTGGAAAACGTGACTAAGCATAAACCAATCGACATACTCTGTATCGGGGACGTGGTAACCGATATATTCATCAAGTTATACGATGACCAGGCGCACACGTACAAAAATGAGCATGGCCAATGGATTGCCATGCAATTCGGCATGAAGCTACCGTTCGATCATGCCGAGACCCTGCACGCCGTGGGAAATGCTGCAAATGCAGCCGTTTCATGCTCGCGACTCGGTCTAAACGTTGCCTTTGAGACGAATGTTGGTGGTGATGATGCTGGCCGCGATATCATTAAGGCGCTGGCAAAAGAAGATGTTGATCATCGTTTTGTGCATGTGAATCCTAAGAAGGCTAGCAATCTGCACTTCGTTTTGTGGTACAAAGAAGAGCGTACAATCTTAATTAATCACGAAGAGTATGACTACAATTGGCCGCACTTCCGCCCTGCCGAAATGCCAAAATGGGTCTACTTTAGCTCGATCAGCGAAAACGCTCTAGATTATAGCGACGAAATCGCCGGTTGGCTCGAAAAATATCCAGAGGTTAAGCTTGCATTTCAGCCGGGAACATTCCAGATGAAGACAGGCGTTGAGCGACTCAAGAGACTCTATGCCCGAACCGAAGTCGTCATACTAAACAGAGAAGAGGCTGTTTTAGTCTCTGGCGGCGATTATCACAATCTGCATGATTTGCTCGACAGATTCCACTCATATGGTTGCAAAATCGTCGTTATTACCGACGGTCCAGATGGTGCGTACGCATCTGACGGCGTAAATCGATACAAGATGCCGTTATATCCAGACCCAGCACCACCGTTTGAACGAACTGGAGCGGGTGACGCTTTCGCGAGTACACTTGTTGCGGCACTGGCGCGAGGTTTTGACCTCGCCGGCGCATTGCAGTGGGCGCCAATTAACTCTATGAGCGTGGTCCAGCAAGTTGGAGCACAAAATGGTCTTCTGACTGAGCGCGAAATCGAAGCATGGCTAGAAAAAGCGCCAGACTGGTACAAGCCAGAAAGTTTCTAACAAAGCGAAATATATCTGTGTTTTTGCCTCTATTCTGCTAAACTATAAGCAAGATGTCGAGGGTATTGGCACAACTAGCAGGGAAGGATCTTCCCGAGTATCAGGTATGGCTGCGAGGCCTTGAAAATGCTACTGGCTCGAGAGGTACTGATATTCGGCTCTCGCTGCATATTGCGAACGAAGTGCGAGACAAGACCGTACAGCTTGGTCTAGACCCAACCGACACAACCGGAGAAGAGCTATACGGAGCGCTCAAAGCCAGATTACTCGCCGACGATGCACGCATTGAAGCTGGGCTGGGACTTGCAGATGGCAAGCCAGAGAAGCTGTTAGCTGCAATTGTCTCGCACCTCAATACCGTCGAGCAGAAGAGTGAAGTGATTGCCATGAAACCGGTTGTCGCTAAGCGTATCCTCAAGAAGCTTGCTCCCAAGAATACTATGAAGCTTTTGGGCTACCGCAGTCTCGACAGCATGCTTAAGCATGAATCGACAGCAGAGTTACTCGCAGCGACCTTTATTGCCGAATCGGAGGCATGGCACAAAAAACGCCTTGCGGCGTACCAAGCACTTACACCGAGTGATTTTGAGACACGAAAGGTGCACTTCACAATACCTACTGGCAAAAAATGGCCCGTCGTATCAGAGGAGTATACGCAGCGAAACAGGCAGAATATTGTTTCTGTTGCAGAGCTCGGAACTATAGTGGTCTTACCGTTGTCATGTAAACTACCGGCACTAGCAATTACGGTAATAACTATGTGCATTCACGAGCTGAATACCATTCGTTCGACCAGTGCGTTTCTAAAAATGCACCAAGTTCGTCCAGATTTCGGCGAGGTCATCGCAGGGCTGTCTGCAAGGGAATGGTCACAGGTGGTTGAGCTACGAAACAGGCAGGTGCATTGGAATACGCTTCACTGGTTCTTTGGAAGCGAGCATAGTAACGGTAGTAGTCATTCAGAACTATTTGAGCCCCACATGCAGCCAGAAGACATGTGGCTAGCGGAAACCGAAGATATTCTAATCGGGCTTGATCCTTCGCTATCTTTTTGGAAGAATTCTCACTTTCTTGGCTTACTCGATGGCAAGCGAGCAGTCTCTCTCAATATTCTCGATGTTGCACTTTCGGTGTGCAATGCTCGCAAGTATGCAGAACGGTTGGTCGGCTACATGAGCAAGGCATTACAGCGGGAGATTATCGGCAGGTATCTAGGATACCCAGTCTTACAAAAAGAGGTACTTCAATCGATTGAGCGCCAACTTGTTCCCGAGTATGCTATCGAGTAAAGACGGTTTATTTTACGTAAATATTACCGATACGAGTTTTGTTGTGTTCGTACCCTTGGTTGACGAGCCTACGGGCGTAGGTTAAATCATCGGTAATGTGGTAGAGTTTTCGATCTCCGGGAGATATCAGGCCATTCCGTTCCATGTGCACGCGCAGGTATTTATCGAGTGGTTTCCAGAATTTTTTGCCGACTAAAACTACAGGAACAGGTGCCGTTTTGCCCGTTTGAATAAGCGTAAGTACTTCGAAAAGCTCATCAAAAGTGCCGAACCCACCCGGAAAATACACGAATCCGTGCGAATAAAACGCCATCATCACCTTGCGCGTAAAGAAATAGTTAAAGGCGAGACTGTCTGTAGTGTAGGGGTTTAGGTGTTGCTCGTGGGGCAGGACAATATTAAAGCCAACGGACACCTCTTGCTCGTCGAACGCTCCACGATTGCTGGCTTCCATAATGCCACCACCTCCGCCAGAAACGATTGCAAAACCATCCTCGGCCAATGCCGCAGCTAAGTCGTGAGAGCGATGGTAGGCTTTGTGCCGAGATGAGGTTCGAGCAGACCCAAAAAAGGTTACTCTTTTTGGGTATTTCCGAAGAATTTCAAAGGCTTCCTCAAATTCTTCATCGCTAGATTTCAGATTACGTGCAGAATGCTTGATTGCTTCGATCTGCGCTGGGCTCATTTTCCATATTTTGTGTTCGTGAATGTGTTTGTGTGCCATAGTGTGACCCCATTGTACGGTGTTTGGCACAAATTTGGAATACCGCTTGTGCTCCGTCTGGTCAGGGGTATAATAAAAGTAACTAACTAACGAGGGGGCATAATGAATAGGAGTCAAAAAGGATTTACAGCCATCGAAGGGCTATTAGTAATTATTCTGGTCGGTATTTTAGGATTCACTGGCTGGTTCGTCTGGCAAAGCCAACAAAAGTTAGACCACACAAATAACGATATGGTGAAAAATGCTTACAATGTATCCAAAAAAGCGAAGGTAACAGCCCCAGCTAGCAAACAGAAAGAAGTGTCGAAGCCGTATTTAATAATTAAAGAGTGGGGCGTTAAAATGCCGTTAACTAATACGGCAGTACAGCATGCTGTATATACTGTTGCTCCTTCTACTGCTGGTAGCGTAGAAAGGATCACGCTGAGTACGACGGAAATTCAGAACAATCCCACGACCGCCAATGCAGGGATTAGTCTTTATAGGGCAAAAACTAAAGAAGCACTCGTCAATGCCGGCGTACAGTATCCGGCGAGCAGCTTTATTCAGGTAAACGATTACTACTACGTGTTGCAGCCATCAACAGGGTTTGGTAATGCCCCAGAAGCAGATATTGCCTTTATGGAGCCAGTATTTGCTCACGGAAAGGGCTTTGACCTCGTGTGGCAGATGCTAGAGAAAGAATAGATATAGCAAGCGCCTGGCTGGATTATAATAAAAAGTGACTAACGAGGGGGTGACAATGGTCAAGAGTCAAAAAGGATTTACAGCCATCGAGGGGCTATTAGTAATTATACTGGTCGGTATTTTAGGATTCACCGGCTGGTTCGTCTGGAACAGCCAACGACAAACAAATAAAACCACTGAACAGACTGTTACTTCTGGTTTCGTGGCCAAGAAGAAAACTGCTATTACCAAGCCGGTCGAAACGGCAATAAACACGACAGATGAAAATTACTTGGAAATTAAAGAATGGGGTGTAAAACTTTTACTGAATGATGAAATTAAAAAGAGCAATCTTTCGTATGTTTTTAAGAAGGGAACAAGCGATATCTCCCAGAGCGACTCATCGATTAGCTTAAGTAACAGTGAGGATCCGCTGGTGAAGGATTGTAAATACGTTACGCAAAATATCGTAAGATTAACGAAAGCTCAGGCTTCCTATGTTGCTCCAGGTTCAATTGCCAAATATGGTGCTAACGAAAACTATGGCGCAAAAGCTGTCATAAATGATTTTTACTACGTTCCCAGCGGCCCGCAGCAAGCATGCAATGGTGACTATTCAATGTTCAAGAATGCTCAACACAACGCAATAAAAGACATCATTAAGCTTTAAGCGTTTCAACAAACAAAACCTCTCAATTTTTGGTCTAGATTGAGACGGGTGGTAGTCAAAAACGGTCAAGCTGCTACACTGTAGAGATGGCAAAGTTTCAGCTTAAAAGTAGCTATACGCCGCAAGGTGATCAGCCTGAGGCTATTCGGCTGCTCACCAATGGGCTCCAAAATGGGGTGAAAGAGCAGACCTTGCTCGGCGTGACCGGATCGGGCAAGACGTTTACCATGGCGAATCTGGTGCAAAATATCCAAAAACCTACACTTGTACTGAGCCATAATAAAACCCTTGCCGCCCAGCTCTATACGGAGTTTAAGCACTTTTTCCCCGATAACGCCGTTCACTACTTTGTAAGCTACTTCGACTACTACCAGCCCGAAGCCTACATTGCTCGCAGCGACACCTACATCGAAAAAGATAGCCAGATCAACGAAGAAATTGATCGTATGCGCCATGCCGCCACCGACGCACTGCTCAGTCGCAAAGATGTATTGATTGTTGCCAGTGTAAGCTGTATTTATGGCATTGGGTCGGTCGAAGACTACGATGGCTTGTCGGTCGATATTTCGGTGGGCGAAAAACGTGTCCGAGACAAGCTGCTCAGACAACTCACCGACATCCAGTATCAGCGAAATGACGTTGATTTTCACAGAGGTACTTTTCGTGTCCGCGGCGATGTGGTCGATATTTTTCCGGCCAGCGAGGAGTGGGCGTACCGTGTAGAATTTTTTGGCGATGTGGTAGATAGAATTACCAAAATAGACCCGCTGACAGGCGAGATAATGGCCAAACTACAGAGCTACAAAGTGTTTCCGGGCAGCCACTACGTGACGCCACAAGACAAACTCAAGGTAGCACTCGGCCAGATAGAGATGGAGCTAGATGACAGGCTTGGTCAATTCAAAAACGAGGGCAAGCTACTCGAGGCGCAGCGGCTTGGTCAGCGTACCAGATTTGACTTAGAAATGCTCGAAGAAACCGGCTTTGTAAAAGGCATCGAGAACTATAGTCGATACCTCACAAATCGTGAGCCTGGCGAACAACCGGCAACGCTCCTCGATTACTTTCCGGACGATTTCTTGCTGCTTATCGACGAAAGCCACATGACTGTCCCGCAGGTCCGCGGTATGTACAATGGCGACCGGGCGCGCAAAGAGGTGCTGGTCGAGCACGGCTTCCGTTTGCCGAGCGCACTCGATAACCGCCCATTAACCTTTACGGAATTTGAGCGACACGTTAATCAAGTAGTGTATGTTAGCGCCACTCCTGCAGAGTACGAGCTAAATCGCAGTCCCGAACCTGTTCAGCAAGTTATTCGCCCGACAGGACTACTAGATCCGCCGATAGAGGTTCGCCCCATCGAGGGGCAGATCGACGATTTGCTGGCCGAAGTTCGCGACACTATCGCCAAGGGCGAACGCGTACTTATTACGACGCTCACCAAGCGCATGAGCGAAGACCTAACAGAGTATCTAAAGGATCTCAATCTCAAGGTGGCCTACCTGCATAGTGATGTCGACACGCTTGATCGTACCGACATTTTGCGCGACCTACGGCTCGGTGTCTACGATGTGCTGGTAGGTATCAACTTACTCCGCGAAGGCCTCGACCTGCCAGAGGTAAGCTTGGTGGCAATTCTCGATGCAGACAAAGAGGGCTTTCTGCGAAGCGAGCAAGCGTTGATCCAGACTGTCGGTCGGGCGGCCCGTCACGAAAAGGGCCGAGTGATTATGTACGCAGACCGCATTACCGGTAGTATGCAGCGTACTATCGACGAGACAAACCGTCGCCGCACCATACAAGAAGCCTACAACACGAAACACGGCATCACACCGCGCGGTGTTTCAAAAGACATTGACAAGGGTTTGCGACCCGATTTGCCCGAAGAAGCCAAGACCGCCAAGCTTAACCTCAAGAAAATACCCAAGGACGAATACGCGCATTTGATCAAAGACCTCACTGCCCAAATGGACCTAGCTTCGGCAAATCTCGAGTTCGAGAAAGCTGCCGAACTCCGCGACATTATTACTGACATCAAAGCTAAAGTGTAAGTCTAGACCTAGGCGGCGGAATTGCGGAATCGAGGTGTGTTGAGTGCGGCAAAGGCCTCGACTTGTTCGCGGGCGTGCTCGGTGGGATAAAGCTGCGGATGGATATGTTTTGCATCTGGGATGACGACGGAGTAGTCTAGCTCCGACCCAATGTGCCGAAGAACTGCATCGGCCTTAAAAAAGCTGTCTTTTTCGAACAATAGTGCACCGACAAGTACGCCAGCCGCACGAGCCCTTCGTAGACTCGGCGTAGCATTGGCTCGCGAGACGTAGTAGCCCTCGGCGAGGGTGTCGAGTGGATGGCTCAAGATATGGCGGGCTACTTCGCGGCCCACGGCATTTCTATCGCCAATAGCGCCAATTTTCGCTCGTTCATCATACACCTCGTGCTTAAGTAGTGCGGCTCCTTTTGCGCTCATGGCAATGAATCCGCCGGCCCCGTCGAGACCAGCGCCGCCCGTGCACATAACCGAACGCACGGCTTGCGGTTTTTCGGCGGCGAGCATCAGTGAGATGGGCGTACCCATAGAGTGGCCGAGCGTATCAATTTGATCGAAACCAAATTCTTGAGAGGCGTGTTTCGTTACGGCCCAAGCGGCCTGAGCGTGTTTCTTGAGTGGATTGGTAACATGACCACCAAAGAATCGCCGTCCAAGCGATACGCACCTAGGTGGATGGATGCGAATGACACGTCTACCGTTTTGGGCCAATCCAATCGCTAGTGCATCGTAGACAATTGCAGGCGCACAGTAGCCGTTATTGATGAGAATTGGCGTCGGGTCATCATTCTGTGAAATATCGGGCTCAAAGAAGTCATATTTGACGGGGTGATTATCGTAGCTGGCAGCTTGAGAGTGCTGGGCATAGTAATCAAACTGTCCGAGCGCTCTCGGAGCACGTTCGATTTCGAACGAGGGGGAAGGCAATGACGTTGTTTGGTTTTTCATGTCATTCTTGTTGTCCTAACTCGAAGTATAGGCTTGTCACAAGCGCTTTGCAAATAGGTTATACAGCAAAATCTCTGCTATACTTGAATATAGAAATGAGCAAACTAACACGTGATGACGTGCAGAGGCTTGCGAGCCTAGCACGAATTTCGATTGAAGACGATGAAGTCGATGCGCTAGTCACAGACCTGACGGCAATCTTAGACTATGTCGAACAGTTGTCGGCAGTTGATACGGATGGGCTCAAGCCAACCAACCAAGTTACCGGCCTAACAAACGTTATGCGCCCAGACGAAGTGCGCAGCTACGGCTACGAACCAAGCAGTCTGCTCCAAAATGTGCCTGCTACTCAAGGCGATCAAATCAAGGTAAAGAGGATGATCGGATGAGTACTAACTGGAAGCCAATTGCCGAACTTGCCGCCGAGGTACAGTCGGGCGCCACTACGGCCACCGAGCTTGTCGAGCGATCACTGGCGGCAATCGAAGAACACAAAGAATTCAATGCCATCATCGCCCCTCTTGCTGAATCGGCACGCTCCCGGGCGAAATTTATAGATCAAAAAGTGGCAAGTGGCGATGAAGTCGGTCGTTTGGCCGGCGTGCCGTTTATTGCCAAAGACAATTTTTTGGTGTTCGGTGCCGAGACGACCGCAGCGAGTAATATTCTCAAGGGTTTCAATGCACCGTACCAATCAACCGTTATCGAGCTGCTCGAAGCCGAGGGTGCAATTTGCGTGGCTAAGGCCAATCTCGATGCTTTTGCGCACGGCTCATCGACTGAAAACTCCGACTTCTTTACGACCCTTAACCCACACGACAAGACTCGTGTACCTGGTGGCTCTTCGGGTGGTTCGGGCGCGGCAGTCGCTCTTCAGCTGGCGCCATTTGCGCTTGGCAGCGATACCGGCGGATCGATCCGCTTGCCAGCCAGCTTTACCGGTACCGTCGGCTTTAAGCCTACCTATGGCCTTGTTAGTCGCAGCGGGGTGGTAGCAATGGGCAGCAGCCTTGACACGATTGGCCCCATAACCACTCGCGTAGAGGATGCCGCGCTTGTGGTCGATGTGATCGCCCAAAAGGACCCTCTCGATAGCACTATGGTTTCGCGCGACGAGGATGGCTATGTGCTTACCGAGGCTACAAAGCCGCTAATGGGGATGAAAATTGGCGTTATTACCGAATATATGCAATCAGGTCTAGACGAAGGTGTCCGAAATGCGGTGCAGCAGACACTCGATGCCATGAAGGCTGCCGGTGCAGAGCTGGTCGATATTAGCCTGCCGTCATTACCGCTCGGGCTGGCCGTCTACTACGTGCTGTGTCCAGCCGAAGTTAGCAGTAATCTTAGTCGCTACGACGGCCAACGCTATGCGCACCATATGCCGGACGCAAAAAATCTCGAAGAGAGTTACACCCGTACGCGCGAAACAGGCTTCGGCAGCGAGGCCAAGCGACGTGTGCTAATTGGCACGTATGTGCTCAGCAGTGGCTACTACGATGCCTACTACAAAAAGGCGCAGACGGTGCGCACTAAGGTGATCGAAGAATTCGCCGAAGCTTTTAGGCAGGTAGACTTTTTGATTGGTCCGACATCGCCAAGTATCGCCTTTAAGGTCGGCGAGAACGCCGCCGATCCACTCAAGATGTATCTTGCAGACATCATGACCGTTGCCGCTAACTTAGCGGGCGTACCAGCTATTAGTATCCCGTGTGGTACGAGCGAAGGAATGCCGGTAGGCCTACAAATTATGGCCGCTCAGAAAAAGGACAGACAAGTGTTTGAGCTTGCACGCTCAGTGGAAGGATTACTGAAATGATGAACCAACTACTTACCGGTGGCGCGGTGCTAGCAGGACTTATTGTGGTGCTTGGTATCGTCGCGCTGACGCTGCACCTCAAAAAGCGACCGCCTCGCAAAATAAACCCCGAAGAGTTTGAGCGTCGCTGGAAGGAGCTGCAAAGCTACTTGAGTGATAAAAAGACGTGGTCCTTGGCGATTATTGATGCCGATAAGCTACTCGACGAAGCTTTGCGAACCAAGCGCTACAAGGGCAAGACAATGGGCGAACGACTAGTTGCTGCCCAGCACGATCTCCGCAATAACAACGAGGTATGGTTTGCCCACAAGCTGCGCAATCGACTCGTCCACGAACACGACGTTAAGCTGCGAAAAACTGATGTCAAGGATGCGCTACTTGGTGTCCGAGGCGCGCTCAAGGACTTAGGAGCACTATGAGTGATACACGGGGTCAGTACACCGCAACTATTGGTATTGAGTGTCATGTGCAGCTTAAGACAAAGTCGAAGCTTTTCAGTGCGGCCGATAACGATGCGAGGGAGGCAGCACCAAACACGCTCGTAAACCATATCGATTTTGGCTTGCCGGGCGCTTTGCCCGTGCTCAACGAGATGGCCGTCGAGCTGGCCAGCAAGGCTGCGTTTGCGCTCAATACTACACCACAGGTATTTAGTAAGTTCGACCGAAAACACTATTTCTACCCCGATCTGCCGATGGGCTACCAAATAACGCAGTTCGACGAACCAATCATCTTGGGCGGTCATGTCGATATTGTTGTTAACGGCGAAGTACGAAGAATTGGGGTTACTAGAGCACATCTCGAAGCCGATGCTGGCAAATCTACCCACCCCGCGGGTGCAGAGTATAGCCTTGTGGACTTGAACCGAGCTGGAACGCCTTTACTCGAGATTGTGTCCGAACCAGATATGCACACCGCAGCCGAGGCCAAGGCCTATGCTTACGAGCTGTACCTTGCGATGAAATATGCAGAAGTTTCGTACGCTAACTTGTTTTATGGCAATATGCGGTTCGATGTTAATGTGAGCGTTAGTAAGAGTAGCGAGCTCGGCACACGCACCGAGACCAAAAATCTCAACAGTTTCCGGAGCGTCGAGAAGGCAGTCGAATACGAGATAGAGCGCCAAGTTGCACTACTCGAAAACGGCGAACAGGTCGTTCAGGAAACGCGCGGCTGGGATGACGGGGCCCAACAAACCTTTAGCCAACGTACCAAAGAAGATGCTCACGATTATCGCTACATGCCCGATCCAGATTTGCCGCCCGTCGAGCTGAGCCCTGAGTACATTGATACCATTCGTCAAGGCATGCCTGTTTTGCCCGCAGTGTATCGACAGGAGTTGGCTGATATTGGACTCGATACAGCCGTTATCGAAGATATCATTGCCGTGCCAGAGACAGCAAAGTTGGTCCTGCATGTGCTTGAGTCTGCTGGCCCAGAACATGCCAAAAGGATTACCTTCTGGATGATGCTTGGTGATACTGCCCAGAATGAAGATGAGCCGACAGAGGAAAAAACCACCTCCCAGAATGAATTTGCTGCACGGTACATCACGCTGAGCCAAATGGTTGCCGATAATAAGCTGAGCTCGACGGCCGCTAAAGAAGTGTTTGCCGAAGTGCAGAAAACTGGTGAAAACCCCGAGCGAATCGCCGAATCCAAAAACTTACTTCAGGTAAGTGACGAGGGTGCTGTGGCGAAGATAGTTGGTCAGGTTATTGCCGCGAACGAAGCGGCTGCCGCGGATATTAAACGGGGTGAAATGAAGGTCATTGGCTTCCTTGTTGGTCAGGTTATGAAAGCCAGCCAAGGCAAGGCCAATCCAGCTCTCGCCACCCAACTTATCAAAAAACAACTAGGAGTATAGCAAATGCAAATAGACTGGGAGCGAATTGAACCCACCAATACAGAAAAGGTAGCTTGGCGTACGATCGTTACGAAACATTTTAGATTGCCAGACGGAACCGTACACGAGTATGGCACAAAGGACGCAGAAAATGGTCACTGTGTAGCAACGGTCGCACTTACGGCTACTAACGAGGTAATTTTAGCAAGGCAATTTCGTCCTGGGCCTGAAAAAATTTTCTATGAGCTACCGGGCGGAGAGTCGGAGGATGGCGAGCAGCATATAGAAGCCGCGAAACGAGAGCTCCTTGAGGAGACTGGCTACCAAGTCGGCCAAATTGTGCACGTAGGCGACTGCTACAAGGATGCCTACACTAATACAATTTGGCATTATTTCTTGGCGACCAATTGTACACCTCATGCCGAAGGACAGCAGACGGAAGCAACTGAGTTTATCCAAGTAGAGCTAGTGAGTATCGATGGCTTAATGCTCCATGCAAGACAGGCAGAAATGACAGATGTTGAGGGCGTTTTTTTGGCGTACGACAAATTGATGGAGTTAAAAAACGGTGGCTAAGAAGGTTACGAAGGCGGTCATTGCGGCGGCGGGGTTTGGCACGCGATTTTTGCCCCAGACTAAAGCCATGCCGAAAGAAATGCTGCCCCTTATCGATAAGCCGATCATCCAGTACATCGTCGAAGATTTGGTGGCCGCAGGTATCGAAGACATTATCATCGTTGGTAGCAGTACTAAGCGATCTATCGAAGACCATTTTGACGTGCCGAGAGAGGATTTGCTCGCCAACTTACGAGCGGGTGGGCCCAAAAAACAACTGTATATCGACAAAATCGAAACTGTTGCAAACCTTGCAAACTTTATTTATGTACGTCAGAAAGGACCATATGGTACCGGTACGCCGATACTCAATGCTGCGCATCTGATAGGCGATGAGCCATTTATCTACGCATTTGCCGATGACATCACAGTAGGCCAGCCAAATACGTTTCAGCAACTAGTGTCTTGTTATGAAACGTATGACGCAAGTATTTTGCCCTGCGTAAAGGTACAGGATCCTGTGGACTACAGCCGGTACGGCATTATTGCCGGCGAGGAGGTTGCGGACGATGTTATTAAAATGTCTGGCATTATCGAGAAGCCGGGCCAAGAGCATGCGCCGAGTGATTTTGCGGCTGTGGGAGGCTACTTATTTAAGCCTGAAGTGTTCAGATACCTAGATGAAGGACTGAGAAACCTTAATCCCGATCAAGAATTTTATGCCACTGATTGTCTTATTGCGCCTATGCTGCGTGATGGTCATGATTTTTATGGGTACGAAGTGAAGGGCACGCGCTATGACACCGGCGATCCGCTGGAATACCTCAAGACTGTTATAGATTTTGGCCTAGCTCACAAGGAGTATGGCCTACAGCTGTCTGCATATCTCCGCGGTAAGCATTTCGATGGTGATAAAAAGTAAGCATCCTAACAGAACAGAGCATAAAGTATGCTATAGTGCAGGTATATGGAACAATCATTTGATATTTTAGTTATTATTCTCAGTACGCTATTGGCAGTTTTTCTCATTGTTGCCATTACGATCAGCGTAATGATGTACAAGCTTATTACTGCGGTCCGACAGGTGGTTGATCGCGGCGAGCAGTTTGTTGCGGGGGCCGAGGAACTCGGCCAAACACTGAAACGAAATGCATCGGCTGCGGGATTGGCGAGTCTGCTCGTTCGGCAGGTCGCTAAGGCAGTAAAGTCAAAGAAGTAATAACGCGGTAGACGCTAGAAGGAGCACGGAAATTATGTTTGCAAAACAACCTCCCAAAAAAGATAATACAGCTGCAAAATTTGCGCTTGGAGCCGCACTGACCGCCGCAGCAGGATACGTTGCAGGCGTACTGACGGCACCAAAGAGTGGTGTCGAGACACGCGAAGATCTCAAAAATGCAGCAGTTGAAACATACAGCGCGGCCGAAAAAGAGCTAAAGAAACTTCACACCGAACTTGGCGATACACTCGCCGAGATAGGCAAAAAAGCCGGCGTGCTGCAATCCGAGGGAAGTAAAAAGCTCGACGAAGCGCTCAGTAAAGGCAAGGATGCAAAAGAAAAGGCACGAGATGTCCTGAGCAGTTTCCACGAAGGTGAAATCGACGACAAAGACCTCAAAAAAGCCATCCAAGAAGCTAGCAAGGCAGTCGAAAATCTCCGCAACTTCCTAAAGAAGTAGACTTTCGTTGTAAAAGTAGTTATACCCTTCAGTACTCAGTGTAAGGTATACTTAAGGGTAGCAATGAGGGGAAATACTTAGCGTGCCTACGAAGGTGGCCGCCAAAAAAATGACTACAAAAGCTGCCGAGGTTACTCCGGCAGAGTATGTTCACCTGCATAACCATACACAGTTTAGCCTGCTCGATGGATTGACGAAGATTCCAGAACTTGTTGCCTTCGCCAAAGAGACAGGCATGGAAGCCGTTGCGATGACCGATCACGGTACTCTCAGTGGTACCATTGAATTTTATAAAGAATGCAAGGAGCAAGGCGTAAAACCGCTCATCGGTATCGAAACATACGTGGCTGCACGTAAACATACCGATAAAGACCCTCAAAAAGACAAAAATCGTTTTCATCTCATTTTGTTGGCCATGAACAACACTGGCTATCAAAATTTAATGAAGCTGAGTACGGCCGCCAATCTCGACGGATTCTATTACTTTCCTCGGATCGATCATGAACTTCTAGAGAAGTACAGCGAGGGGATTATCGCGACAAGTGCATGCCTCGGCAGTGAAATCGGCGATGCGCTCAAGAATAATGATTACACAAAGGCCAAAGAAGTCGCCGCATGGTACAAAAGTGTGTTTGGCGACCGATACTATCTAGAAATTCAGGACCATGGGCACCCAGAGGCTCCGTCGCATAGCACCGAACAGAAAGTGGTAAACGACGGCGTATTTAAACTTAGCAAAGAACTAGAAATTCCCGTTGTGCTCACGTGCGATGCGCACTATTTGAAGCATCAAGACCAAGACGCGCACGAA
The DNA here is from genome assembly GCA_018062785.1 of Candidatus Saccharimonadota bacterium. GTDB lineage: Bacteria > Patescibacteriota > Saccharimonadia > Saccharimonadales > UBA4665 > JAGXIT01. Next base: position 942 of record JAGORO010000004.1, on the reverse strand, counting down.
ATATTGCTATGTGTTGGGACAGGTGCGTTTTTGTCCGACGAAAAGCGCATGAGTCTCAAGGACTATGAGCTGCACGTTATACCGCCGGATCAACTTATTAAGCGATGGGGCTCGACGCACCCAGAGATCCTGACCAATACAAAAGCTATCGCCGATCGCTGTGATGTCGACATTGAACTCGGCAAAATATTGATCCCCAAGTTCCCCGTTCCAGAGGGCCAGACGGAAAAATCATACCTAGACACACTGGCATTCCAAGGCTTGGCTTGGCGATATGGTAACCAAACAGAAGAAGCGGCCGCAAAATTATCGGTTGCAGCCGCCAAAAAGACATTACCCAAGAAAGTTCTGGAGCGCGCCGAGTATGAATTGGGTGTGATTGAGCGGATGGGATTCGATGGCTATTTTTTGATCATCCAAGATTTTATTAACTGGGGTAAGGACCGTGGCATTGTGTTTGGCCCAGGCAGGGGTAGCGCGGCTGGTTCGCTTATATCCTACGCACTCAAGATAACCGAACTGGACCCACTAACATATGATCTGCTCTTTGAGAGATTCCTAAACCCCGACCGTATCTCTATGCCCGATGTCGACATCGACATTCAAGATACCAGACGAGACGAGGTTATTCAGTATTGCGTCGAGAAGTACGGCAAAGAGCGCGTGGCTAATATCGTGACGTTTGGTCGGATGTTTGCTCGCAATGCCGTTCGCGATGTTGCGCGCGTACTCCAGGTGCCATATGCCGACGCCGATCGTTTGGCCAAGATGATCCCAGCGCCGGTACAGGGGCGGCATATCCCGCTCATGACATCGCTCGAGTCTGATGCCGATCTTAAGCAAGAATATCAGACGAACGAAGTCAGTAAGCAGGTGCTTGATTACGCTGTTATTTTGGAGGGTACAGTGCGTAGCCACGGTGTACATGCCGCAGGTGTGGTG
>JAGORO010000014.1 GCA_018062785.1 Candidatus Saccharimonadota bacterium | reverse complement strand
TATGGTGACCTCACGGGGAATCGAACCCCGATTGCCAGGATGAGAACCTGGTGTCCTAACCGTTAGACGATGAGGCCACGAATGCTGGTATACGATAGCATAGTTTTCGTAGTTACGCCAGAGGTAGTCAAAGCAAATCTATGGCTGTCTTATAACCATCTCCATACAAACGGTACTAGGGCGGGCGTGGTGCGCTTGTATTCCTCCCAGCCTAGCTTACTGGCACTGCGTCTTTCGGCGGGAGGTATGCCGGATACGTATACAATAAGAAAAGAAATCAGTGCTGCGCCCCCTGCCCCTACCCAACCATGCGGTATACCTAGGGCAATGATGGCCATACCCCACCACAGAACAATTTCACCGAAGTAGTTTGGGTGACGAGAGTATGTGCGAAGTCCTGTACGAAGCAGCTTGCCGCGATTCTGTGAGCTGGAAGTAAATGTTTTTAGCTGCGCATCAGCTACAAATTCGCAGGCGAAGCCGAGTACCCACACAATAAGCCCTGCCGTCGTCCACGACATCCACTCTGCCTTTTTGCTCAATAAAATATGGATAACTGGCACACTCACGAATGTCACAAGAATTGATTGCACCAAAAACATGCGTCCAAAAATCTTAATTGGGGTTACTTGATGCCATGCAGCGCGTAGCTCAACATGCCGTGGGTCCTCTTGGCTACTAGCAAGGATGCGGCGAAGAATATGCCACGATAGTCGCAACCCCCATAGCACTACAAGCCCGAGCGCTAGCAACCGCACGGGCTCAAAACGCTGATGCGGTACCACTCCCATCCAAAAAACAGTGAGGGCAACTGCGATAAAACTCACTCCCCAGCCAGCATCTACATAGTCGTAGCGGTGTTTTTTGTAAGAAACAGCAAATACAAGTACCATAACGAGCAGCGCGGCTAGCCAGCATAGGAACATGCTTTGCAGGACTATATAAAACATGTGGTGCGCAAGGAGCTTCCAGAGGCAAATAGAAGCGTAGATACTTGCAATGACCAAAAAGAGTGTTCGTTTTTTCGTGGTAAACTGCATAGCTTATTTATGCAGGGTTAGGTACGCCAAGCTAGAAACCGCAGAGGTCAAAAGTGTCCCCCAAGCTAAATCTACTGCTACAAGTTTCCAAGAAGATCCCTTGAGTGTGGCCATATTTGTAAGGTCGTACGTCGCGTAGCAGATGGACCCAAATAGCACACCATACACAAGGGCGTGTCTAAGTGAGTCTTTATCGAGTGCCGGCGACAACACGAACAAAACGATGCCAATAACGTATAGTACATAGAACAGCACTGCAGCGACCATATTTGGCTTTGCGAGCAGCAGATCGCCAATTTGACTTTTGTAAAATTTATTTGCTACCACGCCAAGCCAGACGGCATCGATAGCTGCCATCAACCCGCCCGTCACAAGAAGTTTTATGATCATGTCACCCCTCTCGTTTATGCACTGTATTGTATACTACGACGCATGAAAATCGCAGTAAAGACCGTTATTGTGCGTGATTCGCTCCAAGAGTATAAGTATCAATTGGTCGCGCCGATGGGCCAAGATTTTTCGTCCGAATTTACCCCAGATTTAACGCCAAAACAGATGCTCGCACTCGGTGTATTTGGTGGTAACTACTTCGAGGGTGAGTACAGCGAGTTTCCGGCCTCGTGGTTTGCGTCGGCGGTACTTTCGATGGATGGTGTGGGTCATTCGGAACTAAACTATTTTGAGATAGATGCCAGTCAGAGTCGAGCCGAGTGGCTGCGTAAGGGCTGGATTCATCCGGATGATCCACGTGGTTGGTTCCAACGGTACTGTAGATACTACATGGGCAGACGGCTTGGCGAGGAGGATACTCGACAGATCAAGCGCTGGAAGGCGATTCGCCGGCATGCGGGGCAGATCCGAGCTAATTGCCAAAAAGGTGATGAGCTATGTCGGCGCAAGCAGCGGCAAGCATTGCTACATTGGGCATATGACAGCCGGAAGATCTAGTTAAAAGTGCGCCTATGTACAGTAAGCTATTTACAAAGTCACTGTAACACTGTATAATATTAAAGATGAGTAGCATTGAAAATCTGTCTCAAGCCTCGCTGGCTAGTACTCCTGAAATCGACAGACCCGAACAAAAACATTCGTGGCAAACACGACTTGCATCCGTATCTATTGCAATGGGTGCTTCTGTTCTAGGTTTTTCGGGCGTAGTGCAGAGCTTAGAAACGGCACAAGCGGCGAGTGTTGTTGCCGCTGACCAGAACAAGGGTGAGGCCGAATTGGCCACGCAAGATATGAATCGTCCGAAGGCGATGAATCCAGAACAGCAACAGCTATGGGGCGCTTGCCAGGCACTACGAATCGTCAATCACAAGAGTACAGGCGGGCGTGGTCCAGATGTAAATACGAAGCAATGGATCCTGTCCAGTTTTCGTAAACATGATTGGACCGAACTGGACGTACAGTCAACACGTGACCACGAATTAGTACACTACCACGACTACACACTAAATGCCGGTACGAATGGTACTGGTGCGATACCCAGTCGAACGCTTTCGTATATCAAGGGACTTCGAACAAACCACGGCCAAAAAGTTGGCATGCTCGAGGAGACCGCCGAGCTTTTGCAGCACTACCGAACCAAGCATATACAGCTTGAAACCAAGGACTATCGGGGGCAATGGAGTACCGGAGAACTGAAAAAGCAGTACAAGATACTAGATGCAGCCGGAGTTGTTGATCGAGTAAACTTTTCATCGGCATCACCTCGGGTCATTGGTTGGTTCGAGAAAAACCACCCAGGGGTCTACTCGGAATTGATCGGATTTTTTGACAACAAACCAAGTATTGCCGTGGCAAAAAAAGTAAAAGCAGACCAAATAAACGTCACCTACAAGGCAGCTATGAGCGGCAATTACACCCAAATGGTCCACAAGGCTAAAAAGTTTATGTCTATTCGTTCACACCCTGACGGTAGTGGCGACAATGGCTTTGTCTGGAAGTGGGCCGTAACCAAGAGTATCAAAGGCCCTGTGGTGCAGATTGTGACTCAGGGTAAAACCAAAGCACAAGTCTGCCAAGCGGTGGTCAAAGAAGCTAGGAAAAAAAGCTAGAGACGCCAGAGAGCTATCCCTATGTCGGCGCAGGCGGCGGTAGGTGCTACGGTGTCGGCTCCTAGGGTCCAAAGTGTAGATTATTTATGGTACGGTAGCCTAGCGTCGATGGTGCTAGCGCGGTAAAGGGCCTCGAGCGTCACGACCATGGCGAGGTCGTGCGGCAAGGTGTGCCGGCCAATGCTCCATGCGAAGGCGGCTGCGTCTCGTATCTCCTGCGGCAGACCCTCTGGTCCACCGATGACGAAGCTGACTTCCCTACTCTCTAGCTCTCTTTTTTCTAAGAATTCCGCAAGCTGCTCACTTGTGTAGCTTTGGCCAGTAATTTCTAAGATAACTACGGTACTTCCACCAAGGATCTCTGCTATTTTTGTGGCGTCATACGCACTCTTGTCAGCGATGTGCGTCGTGCGGAGCGAATGTAGCCGCCCAAGACGTACGCTGTATTCTCGCACGCCTTCAATTGCGTAGGATAGCTTAGGCTTGCCAACGGTCACAAAATGAATCTTCATAGGTGTAGTATACCGAAGTTGTGTTCGGCCCTAATACAACTAGGTGCGAAAAACTCATGGACAGCCTTGGCCGCCCTAGGTAACGCTTCCCGAGCATAGTCATCGGTAGTGATCACTCCGCCCTTCTGTATATGCGGTACTACCAGCTTGAGCGAATCGTGGATTGAGGTATAAAAATCGCCGTCCAAAAATGCGAATGAAATTTGCTCTGGTACATCGGTCTCGGTGAGGTCCGAGAGCCATCCTTTATGGATGATTAGTGGCGTAAGGTGGGCTTTCTGGAGCTCGCGGATAAAAGCTTTTTTACTGACCGCCAGTTCGCCCGTGACGAAACTCCCCCCTGTCGCAGAGGCATCCTAGGCTAATTTGTGTGGTAGACCCTCGAAGCTATCATGGACATGGAAGACTTCTTTTGACCCGTCTGCCAGCAAGAACCGCTGCAAAAATAGCGAGCTTGTACCGATATAGCAATCAAGCTTGGCTACATCACCTTCGACGTTAGTTTTGAGTACACTTTGCAGCTCTCTAAGCAATATCCTGACCTGCTGCTGATTTACTTGGTCCGAGTTTTATGTATGTTTTTTGAGAAGAGTATCTACATCCATACCGTACTAGTAGTGTAGCCTTTGCATTCCAGAATGCGAAGTGCTACAGTGTACGGTGTATTTTAGTAACACATAAGACGTACAAAAATGAGTGAACTATATATTGCCCCCGTCGAATTGCCTTCATCAAGGGATGTTACCCCGGTTCGCGTTGTTGATCAGGCTGAAACGGCCATCTTGGCTATGACGGCAATGAACCACATCTCGACTACTCTCTATGGAGTGCCCGCATCGGCTATCAATAAGGAGGTGGGCGTAGAAAGTCCAATGCAAAACATTCACCAGCAGCTTAAGCAGCTGTTCACTCATGGTGGTTGTGTAGAGTTTGATTCTGGCGATGGCGAGATTATCGCTCGCTCAATCGCCTTTTTGGCGATACAAAGTCCGTCGGTTCTTGCTGGCAATGAATCTACTTCGGCTTTTTCGGCGTACGTTCTCGAGGCACGCTATTTCCTGACACACCGAGCTTGCTAGCTTAAGAAAGCTTCTGGTATATCGGACCATTGGCTTGTATAGCGTGGGCTGGCATGGTTTTTTCGCGGGGTCCAAGCATCCGAAAGCTTCTCGGCAGCGTACTGCACGGACTGTGGTTGGTGCGTAGCATTGAGGGAATCGATAGCGTGCATACGACGTGCTTGGGTGGCCATAGCCGAGGGTTTGATCTGTCCAAATAGATCGAGCTGGATCGAATTTGGCTGTACAAAATTGGCCAAAAACACATCGGCTTTGTGGTAGCTTAGTCTAGTGTTGAATTTTTGCGCCAAACTGGCGATGAGCTGCTGGCAAACAACACCAGTATCGGCCGTTGGCTCTCGCAAATCCACAGCTGCCACGGTGGTTGTATAGCCAGGCTTGCGCCAGTTGGTGCGCATAACGGCAAAGGCTTTGGTTGTTAGCTGCCCTTCTCTGCGTAGTTGCAAACAGGCGCGTGCGGTCATTGAGGCTACAGCCGACTCAACAACATCCCATTCATTCGTATCGGCACCGAACTGTCGGCCACGGGCGATCATTTTCTGAGGTTTGTGTGTTTGCTGAAGCTGCAAGCAGCGTGTACCTAGGAGCTCACTTGCCATAATGCGACCATGGATGCCGAGGAGTTGTTGCGCGTGCTTAGGGCGCATGTGTGCTAGATCGTAGGCGGTGACGACCCCCTCTACCAGCAGTTTTGGGGCAAGCTTGCGCCCGACACCCCAAACTGCGCGCACCGGAGTCGATTTGAGATATTTGGTTGTGTTGGCATTGGTTAAGTGCAGTACACCGGATAACTCGGGCAGCTCCTTGGCCTTGTGGTTGGCAAGCTTGGCGAGCGTCTTGGTCGGTGCGATACCGACCGACACCGGCACACCGATTTCTTGGGCGATACGGTCGCGGATTACCCGCCCCCATTCTTCGTAGTTTTGTATACGGAGCTTAGCGAGGTCCAGGAAGGCTTCGTCGATGGAATAAATTTCCAAGGCTGGGGTTACGGTTGTGAGGAGTGTTCGCAAGCGGCGAGAGATATCGCCGTAGAGTTCAAAGTTTGCACTGCATGAAACAATACCGTACTTCTCGACAACCACGCGGTAGTTGTGCATGGGCCCAGCCATTGGAATGCCGAGTGCCTTGACTTCGTCGCTCCGAGAGATGGCGCAGCCATCGTTGCTACTCAGAACCGCGACGGGTTTTTTGAGTAAATCAGGGCGAAACAGCCGTTCACAGCTTACAAAAAAGTTATTACAATCTATGAGTGCTAGCATGGTGTATACATTGGATGTTTGACATTAGACGCTGGACGTTGGAGGCCATAAAGACACTCATTCCCGCATTACGAGGCGTTAGCCGAGTATTCCACTGGGCCCTTCAAGCCTAGTGGGAGAGGGGAAGAAAACTCTACTCTCCACGCCTTCCGTCCATGCCAGCACTTCCTCGGCTGGCGTATCCGACGTAGATTGTTTTGTTTGGTCTTTCGGTTGCTCTTAGGAGGGGCGAGCCCCTCCTCGGGTAAAAGCTAACCTACCTTCGGTAGGCGCATTTTTAGCCCTGCTCCTCCCCCAACAATATTTTCATTCCGAAAATATTGTTGCTCGGCTAACGCCTCGTAATGCGGGAGTGAAGACTTTCCTATCTTCCAACGTCCAGCTTGTGGATTATGGCGGTGACGACGCCCCAGATTTGGTTGGTTTGGCGTAGCGTTTCATCCCATTTGCCGATACGGAGCTCGCCCGCCTCTGTCCACCAGAGGACAGTTTTGCCCCGTTTGGCAGTGAGCGCTCTGTCGACAACGGCAATATCGCCATCGAAAATACCCAAGCGGTGCCAAGAATGGCCACGCACTCGGAAGAAGTATGTGCTGTGGGGGCGAGGCACGAGGAGGGTGTCTAGGCTCAGGCACTGCTCTTTGGTGCGCTCGGCACCGGCGTTCGGGAAGCCAGCATGCACCCCTACCTCGGTGCCTTCGAGCAGGTCGGTGGTATCGAGAAAGCTCATGCCGCTACTCTCCTGCCAACTAGGTACAGTTCTTCTTCGAGACAGGCATCAAACTCGCGCAGCGAAGTATGTGACGGCTTTTCGGTGATGTCGAAGGGGGTGATGAGCGCAACTGGCTGGGCCTGTGGAAAATACCGCTGGATTTGCTGCAAATCCTCGATGAGGTAAAAGCTGTTCATACAGATGCTCCTTTGGCGGTGAGAAGGGTCCAGCTGTCTCCATCGCGGCGCAGGCGGTACGTCTGGCGGCCCCATGCATCGACCATATCGAAGATTTGTGTACCCTGCCCCACGAGGTAGCGCAGACCATCTTTGAAGGTAATATAGCGGCCATTCCAGGTGATCTCGCGCGGAAAGGTCCGTAATGTTTCACCTTGTTTGTTTACAAAATAAAAAGAGTTAACAGTAACGGTTTGGTTGATAGACATACTAGTACTCCTACAAAAGCTATAACGATTATAAAAAAGAGATGACGAGGAGATTTTGAGCGGTCTTGGCTGAACGTTCGCCGGTGTTCGAGGGACCTATAAGCTCTGGTTGTAGAAGTAGGCGCACAGGGACCGAGGTGTGATTGCCGAAAATATAGTCTGCGAGGCAAATCGGAGATATCGAAACTACCAAAGTCCTCACATGGCTACGTTCTAGTATACACCGAAATGGCGATAAACATAGGCAATTTGTGCCAAAAAGGCCCCCAAGATTACTGGTAGTTGAGATTGCCTGAGCCACCAAGGGCGACGAACCATGTCTGGCCAGCGTTAAGAGCGATTGGCTTGCCCGCTCCGTCCACAAAGCTAAATTGGGTTTTCATGTCTGCCTTGTTCCAAGTACCTTCGGTGACGATACCGTCTTGGAAGACGTAGGCCTGACCGCTGCCGATAGTTCCATAGCTCGAGTGTTTGTCGAGTGCAACACCGTATGGCATAACCATAGCAACGACGACTTTCGGGCTGATTTGCGCAGCAGCTCCGGCACTATTGACGTTCATGTGTGGCTCGCCTCCCAAGCTACGCCGGTAGGTGTTAGAGGCGGCATCCCAGTCGTAGTGCGAGTTGAAGCTAGCACTCGATATATTGATGTTTATGCTGCGAGCGTTGGGGGTTTGGCTAGGGGCATCGGCTTTGCGAGCGAGCGGCGTGAAGGTACCGGCACTATATCCCTTGGCGGCTTGCACTTCACGCAATTTTGCGGTCGAGGTGTACATATTGTGTGGTGCGTAGCGGCTTGGTATGCGCCAGTAGGCTGCATCGTGCACGAATTGATCGAGGTCTTTGACACCCCAGGTCTGGATATTGCTGAGGGCTTCGGGGCTGCCGCCGACGTGTGCAATCGTACAGTCGAAGCCCATGCACCACTGAGCATAATAGGGTCGTACTGAGCGTACGGGGCCTAGGTAGTCTGGTTCGGAGTCTTGGTACAGGGCCAAGTGTCGGGTAATGCCACCTTCGGCGATGGCCTCAAAAACCACGCCGGCTTGGTCGAGGCCACTCTGTGGTCGGGCTTCGAGGCTGTTTTCGATCATCACACCGGTTACTGGGCGTTGGTTGACGCTTGGGTCAACCTGCAATCCAGTAAGGTTACTTGCCACGGTTGTGGGCTTTGGTGCGGTCTTTTTGGTTGCGATAGGTGATTTTGCGGGCGATGTATGCTGCAATGCAAACCAACCCCCTACCCCGAGGACTGCAATAACGAGGGCAATTGCGGCAATTTTTATCTGGTTTTGTGTGGGTCGCCATGCAGTTTTTTTAGGGATATCCTGCACTTCCCCATTAATAAACACCTGTCCGTCTTGAGGCTTGGGCGACTCTTCGCCGGACCAGCCATTTTTGTTTTCATCCATAAGCAGTATTGTAGCAGAAAATATTTGCGATGTTTATCTGAGGCGAGCAAATGAGTGGAAGGTTTAGTGCATGCTTGATATTCCTGATAATAAAATTAGATTGCTGGTTGTTCATTTCACAATTTGCAAAGGCAAAATTTTTATTATAATACGACTATAAAAGAAAATGAGGGACAAAATGGGACCTGAGTTAAAAGGAGAGATTGCTACTTCTCTCCCTATACTACAAGAAGAGCTGTCGTTTCTAGTCGCGGCAGTTGGTAATGAACAAGATGCGTGTGAAGCTGCACTCGCTCAAGAGGCTCTTGCAAAGCTAGCGGCAAGCATTGTAGGTTTGCGCAGTTTACAAAGAGTAGGTTCTACTGAGGAGGGTGCACATACCGCTCAACACTCTGAGCAGATTAGCCAGCAGGCAAACAATGAGCCAAATCAAACAGAAAACAAAGAAAAACGATTGTATGATTCGGACTTGTTAAGCCAGCAACAAGGATTGTTGCCGACTGTAGCCGAAGAAACTACGGTTGTTCGTGGAGTGAGTAAGTGGCACAAAGAGGCTTATGATGAAGCAATGCGCGAGCCAGACTACGCAAAAATTCAGCAAATCCTTCCTAATATAGACCTACGGTCAAAACAGCAGGTGAATGCGCTCGCAGCACTCATAAGGAGCGCTGGAATGTGTAGTGCTGCTGACCTGTGCGATGTTGCGTTATTTGATTCTAGAAATGTTTGGCGAGGACAGTTCAAAAGAGCTGTTGCAGCGCTGACTGCTGCTGGATACGGAGAATATTTTAAGCAGCACGGCAAGACAAGGGGTGCAGTATATGAATGGCATGGACCACGTTTTCAGGATGAAGATAGCAATAATGTAGCTACATCACCCGATACTGCCGTAATCGATCTTGACAGAGCGGAAACGACGTTTACGTTTTTGCCAAAAATCAAAGAAGACGGCCCACTGGAGGAACAAATGCTTTCGCCTGATGTGGAGGAAGCGCATGCTTTTACTGATGAGGTGCTTCAAGAAACAACTATGCTTGATGAATTCGAAGACGAGCCTAACGATGACATTCGGGCATTACTGGAATTGCAGCTTGCGGGAGTCGGCCTAGAACTGACCGCCGAAGATCAGTTGCGAACTAATAATCATATCCCACTCAATCTTTCCACAGAGGCACAAGCTATCCTACTAGAAATTATCGCCCAAGGCGTCATGCCCTACTCCGCACTTTTAAAAAGGCAGTCTGAAGTATTTGGCCTCACAGTGCCCAACCCAAAAAGTTTAAATATTCGATTAAACCAAATTGGTTCGGCCTGCAGCGATGCGGATGTCGATTGGTACGACAAAGTACTTTTAGTGGAAAACAAAAAGATTCGGTTGTTGAGTTTAGGAAAAGATCCTGAGGGGGAGCAGGATTTTTTAGCCCAAATCTCGGTGGTGAAGTAGCTGTAGAGAGCAGTACTACAGATCGAGAGGACGATACCAAAATCTCAAATCTTACAAATGGCGCACTAGGGAAAGCGCATTCATTCTATAAAGGCAGAGTGGGTAGGACAACGGATGATATAGCTACAGTTAGTGTAGTAACTGACTACGAAAAGCCGAGAACTGCTACAGAGGAAGAGATTTTGAAGCTCATTGGTGGTCGGGTTGTCAATTTGGGTGGTGAAGCCCTATGCACACAGGTAGATGCTGAAATCTTCTTTCCAGAAAAAGGCGGTTCAAGTCGTGCAGCAAAAGCTGTATGTTTGCGCTGTGATGAGCGTGTAGAGTGCCTTGAGTATGCCTTAGAGAACAACGAGAGATGGGGTGTATGGGGTGGCATGAGCGAACGGGAGCGCAGAAAGATTAAAGATCCAAAGGCAGAGAAGGCACATTAATGGGTGCTTTGGGTGAGTCGCGCGATGACGCGGCCCTTTCCCAACAGTGCGAGCGTGTCGTTGAGCTGAGGGCTAAACGGTGCCCACGTGACGGCAATGCGTATCAGGCTAAAGAGTACGCCTGGTTTTTGTCCCGTGGTTTCGAGCAGTTGGTTTAGGCACTCTTGAATACTTTCTGGGGTCCAGGTTTCTAGCTGCTCGAATGCTTCTTTGGCGGTGGCTACTAACTGGGCTATTTCGTCCCGTTCGAGTTTTTTGAGCTGTTTGTTCTCTGTTATGAGCGACCAGTCTTCTTCTGGTTCGGCAAAAAAGTAACCGAAGCCTCGAAGATCGGCTAGGGTCTTTAGACGGTCTTGCGCGAGAGCCAAAACTTGCTTTTTGTAGGCTTCGTCTGCATTTTTGGCATTTTCCGGCCAAAACGTTTCGACGCGAGCATACAAGTCATCGAGTGAGAGTTCGCGAATAAAATGTCCGTTTACCCACAGAAGTCGTTTTTCGTCGAATCGCGCACCGCTGCGCCCTACCCTATTCAAGCTGAATTTGTCGACAAGTTCGCCCATAGTAAATACTTCTTGTGTTGTACCATCGTTCCAACCGAGCGTGGCAATGAAGCTAACGAGTGCTTCGGGAAAGTAGCCGTCACGTACGTAGTCGAGCACATCTTTGGCGCCATCTCGCTTACCGAGCTTTTTGTTGCCTTGTTCGTTCAGTATATGCGGCATGGTAGCGAATATTGGCAGGAGGGGCTTGCCTTGTGGCTCGTGCTCCGCATCAATGGGGTCTGCTGAGCGAGCGGTGGTCATGGCGTAACCAAGGGCTTCATAGAGGTTAAGATAGTTTGGCATGGAACTTATAAATTCTTGGCCACGTATAACATGCGAAATTTGCATTTCGGCATCGTCGATGATGTGTGCGAAGTTGTAGGTGGGGTAGCCGTCGGACTTTATAAGGATAAAATCATCAATAACCTCTGGGCCTGTAGAAAGATCGCCCATGACTTCGTCGTGCCAGGTGTAGGCCTTGGGGTCGCTTTTGAAGCGAAGCGGCTGTGAGCCATCCCAAGTTGGTGGGTTTTCTGGGCGATGATTGCGGTACAGGAAGGGCTTCTTAGTGGTTTGAGCTTGTTCGCGAAAGATCTGAAACTCCTCTGTTGTGTATGGGTCTGCGTAGGCTCGACCAGCGGCTATGAGCTTCTGAGCCCATTTTTGGTAGGTACTAAGGCGTTCACTCTGCACGTAGGGCGCAAATGGGCCGCCAATGTCTGGACCTTCATCGTAGGCAATCCCTAGCGTGCGTAAGCAGGCTATAAGGTGTTCGCGGCTACCCTCGACCTCTCTTTTTTTATCGGTATCTTCAAAACGTAACACAAACGCTCCGCCCGCTTGCCGTGCGACAAGGTGGGCAAACAGCGCTGTCCGTATACCTCCTACGTGCAAGAGGCCTGTGGGGCTGGGGGCAAATCGAGTTCTTACTGTTGTCATGCACATAGTTTAACAGAGGTGGATATAATAATACCAGATGTAAAATAGGAGATGTGAGACGAGGCGATGAATTACGCGTAATAATTAAGTTGTAAAAAACCTTGCATTCCGCTAGTGTTAAGCGGTATAATTTGTCCTAGAAACGCGTAAAAAGAAAGAAACAATCTGTAACAGGAATAAAAAATGAGCAGCAAAACAATACAGCTAAATGGTAAACACTACGATGCGGTGACAGGCGCGCCGGTGAAGATCGATGTACATGTCGTACCAAAAGTCAAAAAAGTAACCACTCCTGTTAAGCGTGGAGTTTCGACCAAACGTCGGCCGACTCAGAGCTCGCGTACACTTATGCGCAGTTCGGTGAAGCGTCCGGCCGTAGGCAAGGTAGCACCGCTATCTCCACGGGTCAAAGATACACACATTACGCCGAAGTACGTTGAGATTCCGGTCAAGAAAGTGCCAGCTTCTGTCGCCAAAAATCCTGTGCCTCGTGGCTCGGATAAGGTAAACATCTTCGAACAAGCTATCGCCAACTCGACACATCACCGAGATGTCCACGCCGAAGTTCGTCACCACAAGAAAAAAGTCCGCAATAGCCGCATGCAAATGATGGCTGGCTTTGCTGGGCTGCTCATCTTAGCTGGCTTTGCTGCGTACCAAAACACACCTGGCTTGCAGCTTAAGGTAGCCGGCATGCACGCCGGTCTCGCGACTGCCTCAAGTCCAGACTACGCTGCCGCTGGCTTTGCGTATCAGGGGGTAAACTCCACCAACTCAAAGCGCGTAGTTGCCTTGGCAGATGAAGCGGGGACGAATTACAACCTAGTGCAGCAAAAAACCGCTTGGGACGACGATGCTATGCTTAGCTCTCTTGGCTCGACCAACCGTAATGGTGTCGTGAATTACGAAATCATCCAGAATGACATGGGAGTCCAGATGTACCGATTCGATAATGGGACGGTTACATGGCTCAAAGACGGTGTTCTTAACCAGTTGGATGACTCTGGGTCTCTTAGTGACCAACAGCTCGTAAGTCTTGTGCAACATTCCTAAGAATCTACGCGTGCGAGATTTTACCTTCCGAGCAACTGTATTGTTAGGTATACTTACGTAAGTATGACAATGGATTTCCTTGACCCTAAGGCCGAACGGCGACACCACCGACGATTGTTCGTGGGCTATGCCCTGATAGCTCTGATCGTAGGCTTCGTTAGTATTCTGCTTCTCTATCGCTCGTACGGATACGGCGTAGGCAAAGACGGCACGGTCAAGCAAGGTGGCTTGGTGTTCGTGTCTAGCCAGCCAAAGGGAGCCGACGTGTATCTGGACGGCAAGCTTTTCGACAAGACAGACACGCGGCTGTCGATAGACAGTGGTGTCTATGATCTGCGGGTTAGTCGCACTGGATACCTTGATTGGCAGCGTACTGTTAGCGTGGCCGGTGGCGATCTGCAGAGGTTTGACTATCCGCTCCTTATACCTAAACAGCTCAAAACAACTGTAGTCGGCTCTGCTATCTCTCAGCCTAAAGTTGTAACGCAGAGCCCTGATCGTCGTTGGATTCTGGTAGGTGATGGTTCTAGGCCTGGAGTGTTCATATCGTACGACATCAAGTCGCCTAAGAAGCCTGTAATCAGCGAATTTGTCATCCCGTCGAGTGTCTATGCCCTGACAGCCACTGAGCACACTTGGGAGCTGGTGGAGTGGTCAAACGACAACGTACACGTCTTGCTAAAGCATACATTCACCGAAGGTGAAACGCAGCAACACGAGTTTGTGTTGGTTAACCGCGAATCTCCAGATAAGTCCCGTAACATCACAAAAGACCTCTCACTTGGTGGCGAAGACGAGCCAACGCTCTTCGATAAAAAAGCTGCCAAGTATTTTGTATACTCGCCAACTGCTAAGACCCTTAGGCTTGTGTCGGCTGACGGCAAGGAGTCGGCTCTGAGCGCCGGCAATGTACTTGCATACAAGACGTATAGCGACGACACACTTCTGTATGTGACAAATACCTTCCCTGCTGGTCATCCAGTGAGCGACAAAGTGTTTATCGTTCTGCAGCGCGGGTTAGACCGAAAACTTATACGTAGCATGCCTGTGAGCGACAAGGGGTACCTGCTGGATATCGCAAAGTACGACGACAATTGGTATGCCGCGATCAGTGGCATAGCGGACGGCGGTGTCTATATATACAAAAACCCCGATCGTGTGCCGGCCGAACAAAACAGACCAAAGCCGTGGCGCTTTATCAAAATACAAGACCCAAGCTACATGGCGTTTTCTCGCAATACTCGGTTCTTGCTCGCGCAGTCGGGCGATGCGTACGCGGTGTACGACGCCGAGACGACCGATGTATATAAATATGGCAAATCGGCCACGCTGGCTGCACCACAGATTCATGCCGAATGGCTTGACGGGCATCGCTTGATGTATGTTTCGGACAATCGAGTTACGATCTCAGACTACGATAATGGCAATGACCATTCGTTGATGCCTGCCGACCCTGCCTATACACCATTTGCCTCCCCAGACTTCCGGTATTTATTTACGATGACAAAAGTAAATGAAGGCATAATCCTCACATCGACATCGTTTATAGTCGAGCAATAACGCGCTAGCTGCTAATTCCAGAAAGTGATTTTATCGATGATCGAGCTCCAGAGACGCTGGTTGTTGCTCGATATTGTTTGTGGTTTTTCTTGCTGTACGGTATTGACAGGTGCAGGCTGGGTATTGGCCGTCAGGCTTGGGCTAATCTGCTCGCCCCAGACAACCATACGGTTGGTGTTGAACCCCGGCGGGTGGCAGGTTACCAGTACCGCGGTTGCTTGTTTGCCTTTGGTATCGTTAAGGATACTTACTTGGGATGGGCTAACGATTTCCTTGGCAAATACGCGGTAGGCGTACATTTTGCCATTATAGGATATAAAAAACGTGTCCCCCTCGTTTACTTGGTGTAGCGTGGCAAAGGCGAACTTGTAATTTCCGGCGTTAAAGATGTTCATGCTCGAGTGCCCAAAGTAGGCCCCGTTACCGTTCTGACCCGGAAGCGCAGTGTTTGTATAGTGAATGATGCCGTTTTCTAGTGCTTTTTGGATGAGAGCCTCGTCGACAGCGCCTTGGTCGTTTACGGGAAGCGTGAAATCAATAGGGACTTGAATGTTGACCTTGCTGACGGTAAGCATAGCCTGCGTGCTGCCAACGCTAACCTTGTCACTGAGAATAATTGGGGTGGCACCCACCTTACGACTCGGCTGGATAAAGGGTGCAATAATAAACTCGTTAAAGAAGCTAAATAGCATGAACAGCAAGACAAGCCCGCCCATAGAAATGCCGAACGATAGTGACTGGAAACGTGAACCGAGTTCGCTCTCTTGCCTAGCCGTAGACTGGACGGGTCGACTACTGATGCGTGATGAGGCGGCACCAACCAGCCTACCCGGAATATTGAGTAGCCTACCGAGCGGTGGCACTACAGAATCTTTGAGCGTTGCGGCTAAGCTCTGAGAACCTGTTTGTAGCGGGCTGCGAGCCGTTGCTCCAGATAAAGCGGTTGGGCGTTGCTGCTGGGCTTGAGCCTGTGAGTATGCTTGCTGATACTGTGAAGAGGCTTGGTTTGTAGAATAAAACTCGTTCCATATCTCAGTCTTCCCCGTATCATCCAAGCTCATGTAGTAGTTGTGCCAAGCGGTTTGGATGTCGGCTAGGCTCATCCCAGATGCTTGTAGCTGCTGCATGTACGTTCGATGTACGCTTTGAGGCGCGGCATATGCGCTTGCCGTTTGCGCCGATGCCGTAGATGGTACATCGCCAGAGTAGAGTTGCTGGACTTTTGAGCGAGCAAAATCAACCTCAACAGGATCTTGCTGAGGTGGTAGTTGAGTATTGACGCCAAAAGGATTCGTGTCCATAGTCTAAATATGTAATGAAGGCGTTCTGAGCGTGTAGGCCCACTCGCCTTTCATGTATAAGTATAGTACAATACACCCCTGATAACCATAGTAACAAGTATGGTTATGCCGTCTCTTGGGCGACGAGTTCATTATTTTCTTGGCGGGCTGGTGGCGGAATTGGTAGACGCGCTAGACTCAAAATCTTGTTCACACTTGTGAGTGAGGGTTCAAGTCCCTCCCAGCCCACCAAGAAAATAATGAACTGCATCGACAATTCGCTTCGTAGCTTATGCTGCGCCAAAAAACGTGCTCCGAACGGGGTGAGGGTTCAAGCCCCCCAGCCCCCAAATAGAATGTAGTATGTTAGATACTCCACCGACTTGCTTTGTATTTTGGGGTTTTCGATTATACTTACAGGCAGATGGTCCGATAAGGATATAACGCGAGAGGCGTCAGAGATGGCCAGAAAAAAGTCTAAAGCAGTACCACAAGAACAAAACGAGGCTACGCAAGTGGTTGGTGCGGTCGAGTCTCCTGCCGAAGAGCACGTTGCCGTGGCGGTTAAAGAAGTCGTTGATGAAGATGTTGGTACTGTCGATGGGACTGAAGCAACAGAGGTAGAACCTGTCAATGAGGATGATGTCAGCTTACACGACGTTGAAAATGAAGCTAACGGTGGTGTTGCGCGTGAGGATCAAAGCGAAACGCCCGCCGCGATAGCGTCCGACCATTCGGCGAAAGCGGACCTCGAGGAAAAAGTTTATAGTGATGACTATCCTGCGCCTCGCCGGGCAGCAAAAAAGAAGCGTGTGCTTGAGTTTTTGCTTGCAGGTACGATTGTCGTCGGCATATTGATCGGCTTATATTGGTTATATTTTGCAGCGAGAGCACAGCCCGGCGTACAGGTAGCAGGTGCCGCTGTCTCTGGTAGCTCACGAAGCGAGATAGAAAGAGTTGCGACCTCGCAAATCAAGGCTATTCGTATTCAATTCAAGACGCCAGAAAAGACTGTGACTGCCCTGCCCTCTACCGCAGGTATCACGTTTGACCCCAAAACGTCCGCCACCAAAGCCCTACAATCTAAACGCAGTCTACTGGAGCGATTGAGTCCTTGGAAGGTCGAAAATGTCCCGCTGGCCTACACCGTCAATCGCACCGCCCTCGATGCGTATCTCGAGAAAAACATTGCTGATGGCTGGAAGCTGCCCAAGGATGCGTCGCTGACCTTTGATCCGAGCCAAAAACAGTATGTCGTCGTCGATGCTATCTCGGGAGAGGGTGTGCAGTACTGGCAAGTAAAGCAAGCGGTCGAGATGGCCGCATCGAGGCCACGAGTTGTCACGGCGGCTATCCATCCGGTTCCTACCTCCCCTAAGATCACGAATCGAGTAGCCAAGGCTGCTCAACAAAAAGCCAATACTTTCCTCAAGAGTGATATTAAGATGCTACAGGCCGGTAAACGAGTATTTTACCTCGAGCCCCAAGAGATAGACACCTTGCTCGATATTATTCCAGATGCCCAAAAAGGTACCATCGATGTTACTGTCAACGAAAGTCGAGTCCAAAAATTTGTCGATACGGACATTACCAACACGGTGGCGCGTGCTGCCAGAGAAAGGGTTGTCATCGTAAACCCAGACACCAACCAGACAACGGTACTGCAAGAAGGCTCGCCCGGCCAAAAACTAGCTGGCAACAAAAAACTAGCAACTGACATCACCACTGCTCTGCGTGGCGGTACGGCGTACGCCAAAGAGATTACGGTGGAGGACGGCGGCGCTATGCCCGAAAAGCGATTTACTGGCAAAAATCGTTGGGCCGAGGTGAACTTGAGTCAACAAATGGCCTACATGCATCTCGATGATCAGGTGATTATGTCGTTTCGTATCTCGTCTGGTCGAGCAGTTACACCTACGGACCCTGGCGAGTGGAATGTCTACGGCAAAATACCAATACAGACCATGAAGGGTGTTATTAATGGCGAGGCGTACGAAGTACCGAATGTTCCGTGGGTGGTCTATTTCCACGACGGCGAGGCATTCCACGGCACGTACTGGCATAATAACTTCGGTACACCGATGAGCCACGGCTGCATTAATATGCCGATTGCGGATGCGAAAATGATGTATAACTTTGCGTATATGGGCATGCGCGTTTCGGTTCACTATTAACCGTGGTAAGGAGGGGAACATCCCCTCCTTAGCTCACTGCGTTCGGATCCTCCCCTGAATCTGTATGCCAAATCTCGAATTCTAGGTTTTATGTTGGATTATCGATGAGACTTGTAGTAATTACCTCGAAGGGTTTTGTGGGGTTTTGGAGCCACCATACCGTGGCTGCGGTAGCGGCCTCGTCGATGGTTTTTATGCTTGGAGTAGCCGATACCCTGCCTCCTGATGCGACCATGGCAGAGCCACTGTAGTCACACAAAAAACTACTTTGCGTGCCTTCTTGCAATCGTGATAGTTGTTCGGCGAGCGGTACGACGCCCATGTCCGAGCGCAGTGCTGCGGGTTGGCTACAGTGTTTAAAGAGGCGTTGCCAACCGTCAAAATTGCCATAAAACAGCGTTTCATCTCGGGTAAATAACCGTAAAATACTAGCCGCTGGAAGTGCCAAAAGTGGTCCAATCGGTACGGCGAGGATACCGGTATACCGACCAATAAATTTTTCTAACAGCACCAATGTTTCACTATTATTGCCTATGTCGTTACAGATGAACACACCATCGGCCCACGTGCTTTCGGCGACCAAATCTCCGTAGGCCGCAGTCGCAAAACTGCCACTCGGCGTAGAGGGTGCAAAAAGCGCCTCGGGGATAAGTTTTTTTACAGACTGGCTTAGCGTATCCGGCAAGACGATCCGAGCGGCACCTACCCCTGCCCTGTCGGCACTGGCATATAGGGTGGCTGGCAGCGCAAAGCTTTGTTTGGTACCACCGACGAGTAGTAATTTTCCGGCAGAATGGCGCGATTCTGGCCGCGCCCAAAGAAGTTTTGGAAACAGTGGTGAGGACTGATCCTGATGCTCAAGCTGAATCGTCATAGTAGGTACAGTATACGACCTAACGATCCGTGTGTGTCGGGTCGACCGAAGTAATGCCGAGGGTTGGGGCAATCGGTAAGCCTATCAAGCTTTCGCCATCATCGGGTGCCTTTCGATTCAAATGGAATTTTGCATATCTAAGGTACTCTTCATATGCGCTTGGGTTACAGCTTGAGTCGGCCATGTACGAGGCATATATCTGCGCTGTGTTGTGAGCTTCTTCTTCGTTTTGGCCACCAAAAAAATACAGCGCCCAGCCTGCGAGCTCGCCGCCTGCCTGTGTTTGCTCTAGCTCTTCTTGCAGATCGTAGGCCTGACCGCCATAGGTCAAGAAGGGCCTGTTTGGCTGTAGGTCGGTAAAGCGGAGGTGGTCCACTGCGCTCTCCGATTGCTTAGGATTGAGATGATTCATAGCTATATAATATCATAAAATACCAAATAAATAAACTATATGTGGTTGTTTTGTGACAACAGGTCCCGCACCAGTTTTAGGCATTCTTGGGCATGCTTGCGAGCTTGGGCTTGAGCTAGTGTTTCGCCCTGGAGACATGTAACCACAGAGGTAGCTACATTCTCGGGCGTAGTATCATTGAGTAGAAGGCAGTGGTCATTATCCTTTTGGTCGAGCGACCAAAGCAGACTTTGCTCTGCTTCTTGTAGGCGAGCTACATACTGCGGATTGTCCGGAGTAAATCGTATCTGAAATCTGCGAAGCCACACTTCGGCTGGCGACACAAGACTGAAAACGTCCAATTTCTTAAACTCAAGGTTGCGAAAATCACTGATTGAGCTGGCAAAAATATCGGCAAGATTATAGCGGTATGGGTAGCCGCTGACTTCACTGCCGTACACGTAGAGGCTGAAGGGGTTAATATTGTACTGGAGAAGTTCCCTGTTCTCTATGTGGCTAAAGATGGGCTGAAGGCCCTCATCGGAATGCTCAAAGTAGTAGTACCGTTTCTGATCATCTTCGTTGCGAGGTGGTCTTGAGGTGAAGTTGCGGGTTTTGCCAAAGTCTTTATTTGACGCCACGAGGGCATCCATAACAGTTGTCTTGCCCATGCAGCTGGCACCGACAAAGCAAAGCACCTTTATAGTCCGAGCTTGTGCTAGTACTGGAGAGCTAGGCTGGTATGTCGGCTGAGTTGCTAGGAGTTGCTGGAGTTTGCTACGGGTGAGTTTAGACACCATCCCGTCAGTATAGACAGTTTGTCTCACAAGGTCGAGATGGGCTCGGGTGTGGCAAGTGTGCGAGATGTGCTGGTTGCCTTGGCATTTTGCGAATCAGATTATACAGCCGTCGTCGGTCCGCGCGATAAGTCTAGAATTTATTGACGGGGTGCTACGTCGTCGCTACTTAGGGGCTCGGTTTGCGCCGACGGGTACACGAAGTCATCCTCTGTTACCATAGCATTAAGCGAGTCGACTGTTGCTCCATCCGGCAAAAGCAAAAAGACAACGAACTTACCCATAATATCTTTACGTGGCAGCGATAGATCGGTGCCCACCGGTAATGTGGTCGCCAACGCATACCCATTTCTTCGGATCCTCCACCCTGTGATCATAATTAGAAGGCCATTGACAAAGCTATAAAGACTGATCAAAAAAAACAAGACACCAACTATAAAGAACGGCAGCAGACTCATGTTCCAGTTGGCGGTAGACATAATGGCAGTCGTAGAATCGGAAAGCAATGCTTTTAGCTCGTCGATTGTAAGTTCTTGAGATAACGAATCGCGCATTAACACTGGTGAGAGCATAAAGAATACACTGCCTACTATGCCGAGAAATGCGTTAAAAATGCCACGACGACTAAACTTGTAACTAAATCTACCTCCGGCTCCAGTGAGGCTATCTATAATTAGTATATTGCCAACACCTTGTTGAGCGGCTGCGTAAATATGTGGCTGCTGAGTCTTGTACTGTTCGAGAAAAGTTAGTGCGCGTCTTTTTTGTGAAATATAAAGTGCCATGGGTATCTCCTAGCCGTATGACACCTTGATTGTAGCAGCTGTTTTGGCATTGTGAAACACGAAGAACGATTATTGACTCATCAAAGACTTTCTGCGAGGTGTTTGTATATGAGTTTTTGGGCGGTGAAGGTTTCGTGTTCGGCGCGATGGCCACTGAGTACCCAAGTGAGATGTGCATTTGGCACCAATTTGCTTAACTCATAGGCAGTCGTGGGCGGACACACCATATCATATCGCCCTTGGATGATATGCATCGGTACCTTGATCTTGCTGGCATTTTTAAGGATGTAACGGTCTGGCAAGAAGCAACGTTTGCTTAGGTAGCGCATTTCGATGATCATGCCTTCTGGTTCGAAATCGTCTGGGTTAATGGGATAGAACGTATCGTCAAGTGACAATGCAGCACTCGCTAGGTTTCCGTATGCTTCAGCAGATTTTTTAGCTAGTGTCTTGTCGCTGCTAAGTACATTGGTGTAGTGGTAGGTACTTGGGCTGTCTCGAAAAGCTTCGGGAACGGTTTGCTCGTAGCGTTCCCAGGCTTCCGGAAAGTGGGCTCGAAATAGTCCTTTGTCTATCCAGTCAATTTCGGCTTGCGATCCGGTGAAGACACCAGAAATTACCAGGGCTTTGACGCGCAATGGCACACAAAGTGCATAATATAACGCCAAACAGCTTCCCCATGAACTACCCGTAAGAATAAATGTATCTATACCAAGAAAATTGGCAATCTTGGTGATGTCGGCGGCAAGCTCCTGGGTGTTGTTGTGGTGCCAGTGCCCTACCGGCGTACTTTTGCCGCAGCCACGCTGGTCGAAGAATATAACGCGTTGAGTGGCGGGATCGAACGGAGTTTTGTGCTTGTCCTTGCACTGCCCACCCGGCCCACCGTGCAAGAAGATGATTGGTGTTTTGGCCTTTTTGTCGCCCCAGTCCTGGATGTAGAGCCGGTGTTTGTGGCCTACATCGAGGTGGTGCTCGGCAATAGTGAAGGCATCTGGTTTCATCAACTACAGTATAGCAAACATAAAAAACAATGATATTGACGTAATTTGTATAAATATCTATAGTTAGTGAATCATGAGTGGTGCAGGCAGAAACTTTTTCCCAATCACGCTTGGCAACGAAGAAGAGACGATGCTTCAATCGGGATGCATTGGCGAGGCAATGGGCGACCCCAACAGGTTCGTGTCGTCCTTTGAACGTTACATTCCAGATGGCTTGCGCCATGTACCGAGAGGTGCCACGCAAAAGTTTTTGCAAAACGGAGCTAAGATATACGATGGGGGCGCTCTAGGCAGCAGCGGGTTAAGCGTTAATCTCGAACGTGCCACTCCGGAATGCGTAACACCGTATCAAGCCGCTACGTACATAGAGGCAAATGAGGTACTAGTGACCAAAATGCTCATCGCCTATGTCGAAAATAGAGCAAAGTTTGGTCCACCGGAGCAAGTCCGCCTCCAACGAAGGGTAATTGATTCATTTGGCAATAGTCGGGGTTGTCATGATAATTTTGGGATTAGCTATGATCCAGAGGCACCTAGCTACAAGGAGGAGGTAGCAAAAGATGCGCTTCTGAATCTCTTTTTAGCTACACGGTCGTTTATGACAGGAGCCGGATACGTAAGTGATAATGGTTATCGATTTGCTCAAAAAACCACAACACTCGAGTACATCAATGCGTACGGGTACCTCAGCTCAGCCTACCGAAATGCTGACGAGGAATCGACCGGCCATCGGTTTGAAATCCGCTGCAACGACATCGCTATTTCGCCATGGGCAACACAAATACGACTCGGAACATCGGCGCTTTTTCTAGCTCTAAGCGAGACACCGGTTGCCGATGCATTATTACAGAGAGTAGGACCTGCCACTGAAAAGTCAAAGCAACTACGTAACTATAAAAAATACGATAAAGTATCGGTGGATGACGACGGACAGCTCAGTATGAGTAAAGATGTTCTTCGGGCAGTCGATGTCCAAAGAAAAATACTCGATGCCATATACTTCGAGTTGCCGAAATATGTCGACATTCCCGAAGAGTATACGCGGATTACTGAAGAAGCAATGTGGTACTGTGACGATTTTGGCAAGGTGCTACATGGCCATGATACTTGGGGGAGTCTTGCCGATAGGTCGGACGTAGCAGCCAAATTTCACTACATTGCTCGGGCCATAGCAAGAAGCAGAGAGTATGGTATTTCTAGAATCCCGAGTGATATATTCTCACAGGCAGATGATCTGCGCTATGACTACAAGGGTATCGCAACCGACAGAGATGGCAAGGCGCACGTGACAGAAGGTGTCGGCTACAGACTACGTAATAAAGGCGCCTTTCGTTTGCCCGTCAAAAAGGCAGATGTCGAAAAAGCCTTTTTCCACCCTCCGCAAGAAACACGCGCAGCAGACAGGGGCAGAATGATCCGCCAAGGCACTGTGGATGAGGCGGATTGGAATAAGGTGCGCAGCAGCAACGACGGCACTTGGTGGAGTCTTTTTGGGGGGCCGTTACAGTAGCCTTATCTCG
>JAGORO010000003.1 GCA_018062785.1 Candidatus Saccharimonadota bacterium | reverse complement strand
GGTCACCATATAAAGAACGTCACGCTAGCGGCGTTTTTTATTTGGTACTTTCCGGTGGAAGCGAACCCAAGAATGAGCGTAGCGAATGAGGGTTCGGTGGAGTGATTGAGCCAAAAGAAAGCACAGAGTATTTTCTTTTGGTGATTGAACGGAAGTTGTGTCAGCAACATTCCCCGTGAGGTCACCAAAATTAAGCCCTCAGCGAAAGCTGGGGGTCTAATTTTGGTCATCACCTAGAACAATGGCTTGGTGATACCGCTCTACAGTTCTCGGAAGTACCCGAGACGGTGAGCGATAATCTTAGCGCATACAAATGGCTGTCTGTCATAACAGAGCAAATGGACGGCGACCCATTCCTGCCTGTCGGCAAAATTGCAAAAGAGCACCATGCCATGATTGACCCAATGACCGAATTAGAACTAGATTATGGGCCTGATATCAGAAATAAAATCCTCGCAGTCGATCCTAACGCTATCAAGCACGACGAAGAGAGCTGACATTTAGTAGCCTCAACCTGGATATTCCACGTCACAGTGTATAACCCAAAACTTCAGCTGCACTACAAGCTTTTTCCTAAAAAATACCCAATCTCTCGAGTAGCTTATCGAGGGTATTCGTGCCTACGGGTCCATGCCTGCGTTGTGGTGCCAGTTTTCCTAGGTAATAGAATAAGAAACCCATCACGACCAACATCCCGATGGACGCAACGACGGATCGCATCTTGAACCCGGAAGACACAACCCCAAGAATGGCAGCCGCAAACACAAAGGCATACAACTCAAAGGCGGTGTGATAAAAGCGCATCTCTCCATTCCATGGGCTGTTGGGCGAAAAGGGGATGACATAGTACAGCCCCCTCGAAAAAACAAACACTGCCAGAAGCACAGCCCCGTTAATAACAACTGGAAATTGTGTATGGTATAGGTAGCTAACGAGCAGTAGTACGGCTGCCATGACCAACCTCACTACACCCCTGAACAAATACTTGTTAGTCGGTCGCCGCATCTAAACTCCTTAGCCCCTTGAAGCCGCCATATATGAATGCTCCGCCAAAATACATCCTACGAGACCATATACAACATTGTCTACTGCTTGTGGCTTGACCTTGCATACTCGAGCCAAAATTTATATTCATGTTTGATCTTTCGTTATAGTTAAAGCTTACTGTGAGGCCCGTTGAACAGAGGACTGTCCGGTCGGAGTATTGGCTTCTTGTCCAAGAAAAATGACCCCAACCCTACCTTAGCACCGTCAGTACATTCTGATACTGGTAGTGCTGAAAAACCTACCGGCTTAAAAGGTACGGGGTAGGGTAGTTTTTTCATATTATTAAGACTACCATACCAATGCTTACGTTTAGCAAACTACAGTCTCGATATTGTATGCTCGCAAGCATAAGTAATGTATTAGTGCGACAGGCCCCTCGACCTTCCAGGCAGAAGAAATACTTCCGCAGGAACATAGTACTGTTACATGGCTTAACGCTATTACTACTTGAGGCAAATGCCGCAATCTATATCGACTCAATCTCTAACACTCGATTCATAACGGGCATCAACTGCCTCACCTCGTTCACTAGGTTCAACGCTACTGCCAGTTCCCGCTTTTATGATACCAGTTCACACCTGCCAAGCTCACCAATAATTATCGCTGGCAAAAGTCTGTGCTACTGTTCGGAAATATCTCCGCCAAAACCAGAAAGTGTCAAGAAATCGTGATGAAAATCCCTAAAATCACTAAACAAAACCTTCCATACTGGCTCATGATCCTAACAGTCATCCTACTCACCATTTTGCTATATTACAACGTCGACTCAGATGGAGCTTGGAACGATAGCGCAACCTACAAATGCAAGATGTGTTAAGTGCCAAAGTAACTCGCACTCATCCAGCTCAGTTGGTTCAACAAGATAACTCTAAAGATTCTTACGTTGATTTTGTTGAATAAACATATGTTGTATCGCAATTGTATACCTTTTCTGCGCTGCGTTGGTGATGTGATACCTTCCAAGTCCACCCATACTGCGTATGGTGGTATAGTAAATTTATGGCTGCAAGGACAAAGATTTTTATAGGTATCGTATTTCTACCATTTATCGCGGTATTATTTATCGTATGGGTTCCGTTTCTACTACTGTTCGCAATACTTGATCTACCATTTCAAAAAAGAAGGATCATGCAATGCAATGACGCTCTTGAGAAGGTGTGGCTACCCAAGGAAAAATACGTATACATTAGTTTTGATGGTGGGCATGAGTTGGCGAGTTTTATAAAAGACACTATTATTCGTAGGCATGCCGAGCATATCGTATGGCAAGAATGGCACGCTACAAAAAAATATGGCTGTATAGCGATACCGACAAAGCATTGCGTGTTCGTACTATTGGGCGGTGCATTCATGATGGTGGCGCTAATACCGATGAAGTGGTAAGTATTGCGTATTATCGCCCTAGTGATTTTAGAATGAATGCAGATGGTACATTGCATCGGTTTTTCACGCCATACCGTGATGAGAATCTACTGTACAGTGGAGGATATGAAGCAAAAGAAATTGACTCGGAAAAAGCCAAGCAGATAATAATGAAGGTTGTCGATACGGCACTTAATCAGTGGCAGTAGCCATATTTGGGCCGCCTAACAGCTCTTGACTCAAGACAAGGAGAGGAAGTACGAAGCCACTATTGACATAAACTAGATATAGTAGTATAATATAGTTATGGTGAAGAAACTACCTAATACATACTTGATTACTTTGCGGCGGAATAAAGCGCTCTTACTGGCCCTCTCCTTGATTACCTTGTTTTGTGCAGTAGGCATACGTTATACCGCAGTGAACTCTCACGAAAAGGCAAACAAACCAGTGGCAACTAAACTTAAGGCCACAAAAGAGACCCCTAGCTTGACTACTGTCTCTCAGCTGGCTAAGGCCAAGAAGAACGCACAGAGTTCCCTGACACCACCGACGCAGTCAGATACATCCACGATATCTGCTCCCGCGAACACCAATGGGTCCGCCCCAGCCCAAAAAACTCCTAGAGTAGCTACGCCGGCCGCTACCATTCCCGTGACAAATATCGAAGTGCATTCACAGGAGGCTGCGGCTCAAGTAGATCAATATCGCACAAAGTGGACGATATGGTGGCGCACAAATGTCGACGCTATCTCGCCTGAAGGTTTTGCAGTGTACTGGAGCGTGTACGGTCAACCGCAATATCCACCAGTACAAAATGATGATTTTATGGGAAGCGTAACTACAGCAGCTACATCAAGCATGAACGCCTTGCCTGTCACCGTAACATTCGTAAGAGGCTACGGCTATCAGATTCAAGTTTGCCAAATACGGTCAGGTGTTTGCGGGGTTCGTTCGACTACATTAAAAGTAGACATATCACAATCAACAGACTATCGCCCATAGTAGGTAGCCTTTCCTGTTTGCACATGCCCAGCTTTCATTTTAGACCAACCTTTAGAATGATAGGCGATCTTTTCGCCCAGTCGTTCACAATGTAGTGATCGACCCTAGGCTGACAATAGAGCAACCGCCACAAGAATAGCGTCCGAGTGCACCGTTAAAGTACGTTTGCGCTCCGATCTAGGCGTGCGCCTCTTGCGATTTTGCGGTCAAACACGCATACTTACAGATATAAAATTATTATGCTTGTACGAACATATATCAGTGGTGGGATGATGTAGGAGTGGGTGTATTTTCATTTTTGAGCAAAAATACTAGGCAGCCTTCGGATGTGGCCCCAGTTGCAGCCGCACGATTACGCGACGAAAAAGCCGTTGCCGACATCATTCTTAACGCCATTGAAGACGGCGTCATCCTCATCGATGCCGATCAAGTCATTCGCGTTTTTAACCCTGGAGCGAGTAACATTATGGGCTGGAAACAAGGAGAGGCAGAGGGCTTCGACTGGCGGTCCGTCTTCCGTTTCGTTAATGCAAAGGGCGAAACTTTGCCAGATAGCGACACGGCAATCGGCAAGGCTTTTTCTACGAACCAAGCCACACGAGATAATACCGCCAATACTATTAGTCGCTCCAACAAGAGTATTGCAACCCATATCACTGTATCTCCTTTGCAAGATGCAACCGGCAAGGTCTCGGGCGTAGTTGGCGTGTTTCGCGATGTAAGCCAAGAACGCGAAGAAGAAAACCAACGAGCCGACTTTATCAGCACGGCAAGCCACGAGATGAGAACGCCGGTTGCAGCCATCGAGGGTTACCTAAGTTTAGCCTTAAACGAAAAAGTCGCAACCATCGATAGCCGTGCCAAAGACTACCTCGACAAGGCCCATAGTAGCACCAAGCACCTCGGCCAATTATTCCAAGATCTCCTGACGAGCGCCAAAGCAGAAGATGGACGCCTCACAAGTCACCCACAGATTGTTGAGCTGGGTGAGTTTCTACAAAATCTTACCTCTGACCTCAAATTCTCCGCAGAGAAAAAAGGCTTATACACCGAATTCCTACTCGGTAACCTCACGGATGCAACCGCGCAGAAAGGAGAACGCGTCATTCGGCCACTCTTCTACGCCTCGGTTGACCCCGATCGCCTAAGAGAGGTCGTGACAAACCTTTTTGATAACGCTTGCAAGTACACCGATGAGGGCAAGGTAACCCTCGGATTAACCGGCGATGACAAGGTCGTACAGCTGTATATACGTGATACGGGTCATGGTATACCGCCCGAAGACATACAGCACCTTTTTCAGAAATTTTACCGAGTCGATAATAGTGCGACGCGTACTATCGGCGGTACGGGTTTGGGGTTATTCATTTGCCGTAAAATTGTTGAGCTATACCAAGGGAGAATATGGGTAGAAAGCGAACTAGAGAAGGGTACGACATTTTACATAAACCTTCCTAGGATTGACACAGCGTCTGCCGAACGCCAAAAGAAGCAAGAGGCGGATGGGCTGCTCACAACACCACTACCCCAAATCTAACTACCTCAGGTTACACACCGTGCTATAATCAGATTGAACAAACCATAACAACATTCAAAGGGGTTAAAATGGCAGCAAAAGTACTCTTAGCCGAAGATGACAATAATTTGCGAGAGATATACCAGGCAAGACTCATGGCCGAAGGTTATGAAGTTACGGCCGCTCAGAACGGCGAGGAAGCCCTCGTGCTCGCCAAGCAACACCGGCCAGACTTGATCATCTCGGACGTGATGATGCCACGTATCAGCGGCTTCGAGATGCTCGACATCTTACGCAACACCGATGAGCTCAAAAGCACCAAAGTTATCATGCTGACCGCCCTTGGTCAGGCCGACGACCGTGGACGTGCTGACAATCTTGGAGCAGATAAATACCTCGTGAAGTCTCAAGTTACCCTAGAAGATATTGTAGGCTCTGCCCGTGAATTACTTGGCGAGGGCGTAGCCGGAGGAGAGCCCGTGCCCGCAACGACGGCAGAGTCACAACCGGCCGCTACAGAAGCTCTGCAGCAACCAGTTCCAGCTGCAGAAACCTCAGAAGCACCCGCAAACGATACAGCTAGTACCCCCGACGTTCAATCGAGCGAAGTCGTTATGCCTCAAGTCGAGACGACCTCCGTTCAGCCAGTCGCTCCAGAAGCGTCCCAAGAAGCTTCCTCGGTCTCCAATGAAGTTACTGCTCCTGTTGCAGCACCCGAGCCCGTAGTCGAGCCTACGGAGACCGTCGTTACGCAGCAGGCAGCGCCCGAACTGTCAGAGACAAATGCCACCGTAGATGAGTCCACGCCCTTAGTCACACTAAAACCTCAAGCAGAGCTCCAGCAGCCAAGCGCCAGTCCAGAGCTACCCGATAGCAACCTGATTACTCCCGACCTTCAGACCGCCGAAGATTCCATAAACACCACAGCTCCTCAATCAGCCGCCAGCGAGGAAGAGGTGCTACAGAACCAAATCAACAGTCTAGTTGGTCAAGAAGAATCGTCGAACGAGCCGGTAGCAACCGCACCTGTAGAGACATCAGTCCAAACCGAAGTTGCCACTGCCGAGCCCGACACCACTGTCATGCCCTCCGAGACTGTGGCTGATACGGAAGAAGCTCCCGTCGTCGAAGCAGCCGATGCGCCACCAGAAGTAGCGACTGAAAGTACAAACACCGAGAAAGTCATCCAGCCGATCATAGAAGAAGCAGGCGAAAAAACAAGCCTAGAAGATCTCGTTGCCAAAGAACTGGCACAAGAAGCAGCCGCGCAACAAGCAAACACCGAGCAGATTGTTCAGCCCACAGCGGCTCCGAGTGAGCAGACAACCCAAGATACACAAGAGCCACAGCCCAAAGTGATTAATCCCAATATCGATAATCTTGCGCTATAATGCGGCATGCATGCGCATAAATAAATTCCTAGCCCAAAACACTCAACTCAGCCGAAGATCCGCCGACGCAGCGGTACAAGATGGTCGCGTAACTGTTAACGGCGTACGGGCAACGCTAGGAAGTGCAGTCACCGATGCCTCGCAAGTCACACTAGATGGTGCAAAAATCATACCTCGCAACCACACAACCACACTTACCCTGCACAAGCCGGTTGGGTACGTCTGCTCCAGAAACGGCCAAGGCAGCCCAACAGTGTATGAGTTGCTACCGCCAGAATTCCATGCACTCAATATGGTTGGGCGCTTAGACAAAGATAGCTCTGGACTACTGCTGCTCACCGATGACGGTGATTTTGCCAACCATCTAACGCACCCCAAATTTGCCAAAGCTAAACGCTACGAGGTGACCTTAGATACGGCGTTACAACCACTTCACCAGCAAATGATTAGCGACTACGGAGTGACCTTAGGGGACGGTAAGAGCACTTTCGTGGTTACACGCATAGACGACAGGCCAAATACATACGAAGCAGTACTGTCGGAGGGCAGGAATCGACAAATCCGAAGAACATTCGCCGCACTTGGGTATACCGTAACAGTTCTCCACCGAACGAACTTTGGTCCGTATGCCCTAAACGGGCTACAATCTGGCTCGTTTACGACGGTTGACTAGCGCGCTGCTCGGCTTTGATCAGCCACGATAGGCCAACATGGGCTGTAACTGCCTCATTAACAAGTATAATTTTTTCCAACTCTCTCGTCGACCTATCGCTCCCCACCGTATCAGTTGGGGTAAGAAATAGTATGGCAGCCAGAGGAGCCTCGGATACCACAAGTTTTGCGCCCCTGCGCTTTGCTAGCACCGATGGTCTGTACTTGCCGCTCCCTTCAACGCGCCAAAGCGTGCTGGCTTGGGAGGTGGTCATCCCCAGCGTGAGTTCTATGCCATCGTCAAAATATACTTCTTGCAAACCAGCCACCAGCCTGTTTTCTTCGCTAGCGTCATCTTTGGGGTACAGCATTCGAGCCGCAACGTAGCGGTGGCGTTGCTCGTTTGCGAGTATGCCACTCGTCGCAAATGCACTGTAGTAGCGGTGACTCATTCTGCCTTGGCCAGCTGCTTCGGTACTGAATAATGGACGGTCAACCCTTGAATGCAATGCAAGGCTCGTACCGTCGAGAGCAACTTGGATGGCCCTGCTATGTTCAGGGGTAGGATAATGTTCGGACATCTTTATATTTTATCACAAAATAATACATATTGTCAATATTTAACAGAGGTGATATACTGGTGCGTAATGAGTAAAAAATTACCGATTGTTGCCATTATTGGGCGAGCTAATGTGGGCAAGTCTAGCCTATTTAATGCTATCCTCGATCGGCGCGAGGCGATTGTTGCTCGCGAGGCCGGAACCACGCGTGACAGCATCTGGGCCAAGGGCAGGTGGGATGACCACGATTTTTGGCTCGTCGACACTGCCGGAATCAAAGACGCCGAGGATGACTTTGAGTTCACTATCCAAGAGCAGATTGCCCAAGCTGCCGACAGCGCCGACGTCATATGGGTGGTTGTCGAAGCCAACGTTGCTATCAACGAAGACGACCGACGGATCGCCAAGATGGCCCTCAAAACCAAAAAACCAGTATTTTTAGTGATCAACAAAGTCGACCGCGCACGCGGTCGCGACCTCGACGGCTTCGACCGCCTCGGCATCAAGCCTATCTACCCAACCTCAACCACCCAAAATCGGGGCATAGATGACCTCCTCGACGGCTTCGTAGAGTCCATCCCTGCCGTTACCCAAGACGACGATCCAAACACTGTACGAGTAGCCCTCGTCGGCCGACCAAATGTTGGTAAATCACAACTGTTTAATGCACTCGCCAAAAAACAACAGGCTATTGTCGCCGACCGAGCCGGCACCACTCGCGACATCAACCGCGCTACCGTGCGCTACGAAGGCGCTACTATCGAACTTATGGACACGGCTGGTATTCGGCGCAGCGGCAAAATTGGGCAGGGGATCGAGCACTTTAGCGTCATTCGCAGCCTTGCGGCAATTGAGCAAGCCGACGTATGCCTATTACTAATGGATGTCAACGAACTCCACACTGGCCTAGACCAAAAAATTGCCGGCATGGTCAAAGAAGCCGGCAAAGGCCTCGTTTTGGTCGTCTCGAAATGGGATGCAGTCGAGGGCAAAGATGCCTACACTCGCGACGCGCTCGCGCCGGGCATCGCAGCCGAGTTCGACTTTGTACCGTGGGCACCGCTAATCTTTACCAGCGCAATTACCGGCCAAAACGTCACCAAATTGTTCGACATCGTGACAGACATTCGTGCTAAGCGCCAAACGCGCATTTCAACCCGTGCGCTCAATCTCTGGCTCGGCGACGTTCTCGCCAAGCACCCACCCGCAGGGCTAAAAAACCGTGCGCCCAAGCTCAACTACATGGTTCAGGAAGATGACAATCCAACCCCAGCTTTCAAAGTCTTCGGCGCTCATACTAAATTCCTGCACTGGAGCTACCGGCGATTCATGGAGCGAGAGCTACGTTCGAGTTTTAATTTTGAGGGCACGGCGGTCCAGCTCTGGTTTATCGAAAAAGAAGGCCGCCACAAGCACGGCAATAGCCCCACCAAGCCCGAGCGCAGCGACACACAGCGCAAAATCATCAAAAATAAAGCTCGAGCGGGGAAGAGTAAGTAGATGGCCCTGTTCCAGAAGCGACCTGAACTGGGCAGCTCCATTCGTTTCACTACCTTTGGCATGAACAAGCAACTCCTACTTGTCGGTCTAGGCAATTACGGCCCAGAGTACGACCTCACGCGACACAATATAGGCTTTTACTGTCTCGACTCATTTGCACAAAAACTCGGATTCGATGGCTGGGTCAACAAGAAGGATCTAAAGTGTCTGATGACCAAACAAACCATAGGCGAAACGACTGTATTTCTCTGCAAACCTCAAACCTATATGAACCTCAGTGGCGAAGCCGTGCAGGCACTCGCGCAGTTCTATAAAATCCAGCCAAGTGATGTCATTGCTGTACAAGACGAGCTCGATATCGATTTCGGCAAAATCCGCCTCGGTACCGGCGGTAGTAGTGCGGGGCACAATGGCATAAAATCGATTACGAAGCTTCTCGGCACCGAAACATACGGCCGTGTACGCGTTGGCATCGGCCCCAAAGTGCCCGAGCAAATAGACTCCGCAGACTTTGTACTCCAAAAATTCTCCAGCGAACAACAGGCAGATCTACCCAAGTTAGCAAAAGAGGTTAACGCCACCCTTAGCGAGTACGTCTACGGTGCACCGCGCGCGGCCGAAACCCGCAGCTTTTTGTAGATACCAGCACTCGTCGAGAGGAAGTACTAGGGGTATGGTCGTCTATAAATCTAAGAAATCTCGTATGTCCGGAAGGTCATTGAACCCGTTATCGCCGACTACCGTTCGCATATGCGCGAGAAGGCCAGCTTTTCGTCGCACCGATTCTTTTGCTTGCTGCTGTGCAGACCCTGGAGCAAACTCCGATACGTCCAACGAAGCAATCTCTAGTCCGGCCGCGCACAACAGATCATATAGATGCCCAGCGTCATGCAATGGCCACTCTGCAATGCCGGAGTGTATGCGCAGAAGCCTATTCTCGGCATCACTCTCGAAAATAAACGCCTGCCTCTCGCCATCAAATCTCATCTTTGCGAACCTCCTGCATGCCCACTACCTATCGCTCCAAGCAAGCTCACCAGCTCAAGATTAAAGTAAGAGAGCCTGAACATGGTTGGTGACCATTCATTGCTTCGAGCCCTGTCCCGCAAGCTCTTCCCGATCTCATCAGCAAGACTAGTTGCGTCCTCGAGGCACAAGCTAGGTTGCGCTCCGGCCAAATCACACTCTTCGGCTGTAAATTCAATGTGGGTTTGGTCGGCACTTAATTCCATAGACTTAATATTATATCACATTTGTTTAAATAAAAAAGGCCTCACAAGAGGGGGTGGGCACCGCTTGTAAGGCCTATTTCGGAGACGAGCATCGTAAAGACACTCATCTCCATCCACCCTTCAACCCACCAGAGAGCAAAACATCGAACAACCTACGGAATCTGCGGCGCCGTGTCTCCGAATACTCGGAATCATCCAGACTTGCTAACCACTTCTGGGGCCATAGGTGCGCACGCGCACCGCTGGTCCTAGTTAAAGGGGTTAGTTTGTTTTAGAACGTTTAGTCCTTAGGAAAGGGCTAAAAAAGAGAAGTGGAGGGTAACAACTTGTCTACGCGCTCTAAAACAATCTAACAAAATGTTAGTCGCTATTCGAAACGAACAGCGAAATGGGGGATATAAGGTGCAAAAGTGGCCTAACGCTACTTCCAAGTTGTCATTCTAGCAAAAATGTGTCATATTGTCAATACTTATTAATCTTTTTGTATGTTTGTAAAAAAACTGACACAAGCCAATTCTGCTTATCCTTCGCTGCTCCGGTCGATCCCAAATCCACCAAAACAGCTATTTTTCCTTGGTAGCCCGCCGAGCGACTGGGACGACAAGCCAAAAGTAGCTATTGTTGGCAGTCGACATGTCACGCCATATGGCAAACAAGTGGCCGAAAAATTCTCTCGGGAACTTGCAGAGCAGGGTGTTTGTATCATTAGTGGCCTAGCGCTTGGTATTGATGCTATTGCACACCAAGCAGCCCTGTCGGTCGGCGGCGGACACATTGCAGTGCTACCGACCGGACTCAAAACGATCTACCCTGCCACCAATAGAAATCTGGCCGCAAAGCTTATCGAACATGGTGGGTGTATCGTGAGTGAATTTGACGATACTACCCCGAGTCTTAAGCATACCTTTATCCTCAGAAACCGCATTGTATCAGGGATGGCCGATGCACTTCTTATCATTGAAGCCGCCGAAAAAAGTGGCACGCTCCATACCGCACGGTTTGCACTCGAACAGGGAAAAGACGTACTTGTCGTACCTGGCAACATAACTAGTCCTAACTCCGCCGGCACCAATACTCTCATAAAATCCGGAGCCATACCGGTAACATCCAGTGCAGACATTCTCGAAGCGCTCCATCTGCAATCAGGCCTAACGGCAGCCTTCCGCCACAAGAGTCAAGAACCTCACGAGCAAATACTCCTCGACATTTTATACTCTGGCACGACCGATGGCCACGAATTGCTACAGCTGAGTAAGCTATCTGCGGCCGACTACACGACAGCGCTAACCATGCTCGAGCTCTCTGGAAAAATCAAGCCACTCGGAAGCAACCACTGGGCTACGTTATAGAGGTGACTCGCCGCTAAAGCGCACCGTTGAGCCGATGTGTATGGCGGATTTTTCGGTTTGTCCCGAAGCTAGTTCGATAACATATTTTGCGGGCACATCGGGAGGGTTGCGAAATACTGCGGGGTAACTCTCCCTCGACACGCTAGGGGCAATGTAGACAACAGTGTTCTTCTCGTTCACCCACAAAACATCAATATCAAACCGCATATCCTTCATCCAAATCCCCATCTCTTCAGGGTCAAGACCAACAAAAATCATCCCTTGATTTGGAGGTAGGCTGTCGCGATTACTTAGGCCAGAAACATGTGCCTGGGCCGTTCGCGCAACGGCCAAATCGAATGTGCTACCGCCTATCTTCGCCCGAGCTGCCGTCGACAACGCTGCCTGTGGTCCCCTACCGTGTGTTTGGGTATCTTGAAGAGGTTGAGAGAGTGTAAAGACGAGAGTAATACATAAGACCCCCAGAAGACACAACCCCCCAGCGAGTAAAGCTTTTTTTTGCATATGTTTAATTGTACGTCGAAAATACCCAAAACTTGCATAGCAAGTGGCAAATACTGTAGCCTGAGTACTTGTGTCCTAGCAATCGACACGTATACTTATATAGAGCAATGTCAAAAAACCTCGTCATCGTAGAGAGTCCCGCAAAAGCAAAAACTATCGAGAAGTACCTCGGTAAGGACTTTAAGGTACTTTCGAGCATTGGGCATATTCGCTCAATTGCAAAGAAGAATAAAGATGGTAGTCCGCCGATTGACGTCGGCAATAACTTCAAAACCACGTACGAAATTGATCCAGAGAAAAAGAAAGTCATTACCGAGCTCAAAAAGGCTGTCAAAGCCGTCGATACCGTCTGGCTAGCAACCGATGAAGACCGTGAAGGTGAAGCCATCGCCTGGCACTTATGTGAGGTCCTCAAGCTCGATCCTAAAACGACCAAACGAATCGTATTCCACGAGATTACCAAGTCGGCCATAGAAGAAGCGGTCAAAAATCCACGCACCGTAGACATGCGCCTCGTCCAAGCTCAACAAGCTCGGCAGATACTCGACCGTATTGTTGGCTTCGAGCTCAGTCCTGTAGTGTGGCAGAAAGTGCCTGGAGGCAAGAGCGCAGGGCGCGTCCAAAGCCCAGCTGTGCGGCTGCTTGTCGAACGAGAACGAGAAATTCGTGCCTTCGAGGGCACCTCAGATTTTAAAGTTGTTGCGCTATTTTCGCACGACGGCGAAGAGTTTAAGGCCGAGCTAACCGAGCGCTTCAGCACCGAACGAGATGCAAACTCCTTCTTAGAAACCTTACATGGAGCGAGATGTACCGTCGTTGGTGTCAAAACTTCGCCTGGCACCCGCAACCCTAGTGCGCCATTTACTACCAGCACCCTCCAGCAAGAAGCCAATGCTCGGCTCGGTTTTGGCAGCAAGGCCACCATGACCAGCGCCCAGCGCCTCTACCAAGCCGGAAAAATCACCTACATGCGTACCGATAGTGTGAATCTGAGCAAACAAGCCGTTGCAGCCACCGCCGAGTACATCCAGAAAAAGCACGGCAAAGAATATGTCCAAGTTCGCACCTTCAAAACCAAAAATGCGAATGCACAAGAAGCCCATGAAGCAATTCGCCCAACCGACGCCGCACTAGAGGTGGCGAGTAGCGACCCGTACGACCAAAAGTTATACGATCTAATCCGCCGACGGACCGTTTCCAGCCAAATGGCACCAGCACGACTCGAAAAAACCGTTATTACCATCAAAGTTGGCGACACATCGCACATTTTTGAAGCCAAGGGGGAAGTCATTGTCTTCGACGGCTTCCTGCGTGTCTATGGGCGCAGCAGGGACGACTCCGTACTCCCGGCAGTGGAAAGCGGGCAGGAAGTACCCCTCGTTGAGGCGACAGCCCGCGAGACATTCTCAAAGCCACCAGCTCGTTTTACCGAAGGTAGCCTCGTCAAAAAACTTGAAGAGCTGGGCATTGGCCGACCAAGTACCTACGCAACGATTATCGGCACCGTCCAAGCTAGGGGGTATGCTCTGCGCGGTGAAGGGGAGGGCAACGAACGAGATGTGACCCTACTCAGCCTCAAGGGCGGCACCATCAGCCGAGAAATCGTTCAAGAAAAAACTGGATCCGATAAAGGGAAGCTAGTACCAACGAGTAGTGGGGAATTGATAGCTGATTTTCTGACCAATCACTTCGACCAAATCGTCGATTACGGCTTTACCGCGAGTGTAGAGGAACACTTCGACGATATAGCCAGCGACAAGTTAGAGCGAAACGCCATGCTCAAGAGCTTCTATGATCCATTTCACGCGCTTATCGACAAATCCGGCTCTATCGACCGCAGCAGCGTTGCACAGACTCGCGAGATCGGCCTCCATCCGAAGACAAACAAGATGGTATCGGCTCGGTTTGGTCGTTTTGGACCAATGCTTCAGCTTGGTGCTGGCGAAGATGAGGAAAAGCCCCAGTTTGCACCACTACCCAAAGGTGCTCGGCTCGAGACAATTACGCTCGAGGAAGCCCTTAGGGCCTTTGAGCTACCTCGCCTCGTTGGTCAAACCGAAGATGGCCAAGACATTCTGGCAAACATCGGTCGTTTTGGGCCATATATAAAAGTTGGTTCACTCTTTATCAGTATCAAACCTCACGACCCTCACGACATCGACCTCACAACTGCTCGTGAATTTTACACCGCCAAGTTACAGGCCGAAGCAGAAAAAAACATTGCCGACTTCGGAGATGGCATCAAAGTTCTAAAGGGAAGGTGGGGGCCGTATGTTACCGATGGGTCCAAAAATGCCAAGGTAAGCAAAGATATCGACCCCACCTCTATTACTCGCGAGCAGGCTCTTAAGATGCTCTCTGAAGCTCCCGCTGCAAAAAAACGACCCGCCTTTCGCCGAAAAAAGGCTACGTAGCGTTGAATTTTTGCTAGATTATTGTTTTTTGTGCTACTATAGTATATAAAATTATATATGGTACACAACATGGACCCACGAATTGAAGCATTTACCGAACGTTACCCTCAAGAAACACGGCATTTCGCGAGTATTATTGGCAATCGACTCCTCCGTAGTGAGGTTTCGCTAATGGTGGCACACCCACATCTTTTCAACGAATTTGCCGACGACTTTGCGCTAAATCCCGCACAATCAGGACTCACCCCAACTGATCTCAACGCCATCATGCGTTTGGACTCCGTGCCGACTGGTAAAAGTGCCATAGACTGCTATGTACGGCGAGCAGCGCTCGAGCAAGCCTTTACGTGCCTTGTCGAAGCACGCGAGTTCTGAGATGCTAGCATAATCTTTTTGCCCTACGGCAAAACCTGAGATAACTACATTTTTACAACATGATATGTCAGAGTATGTCGATTTATGTGCTACAATATTCTTATTACATATAGTCCTTGCATATAAATCACAAAAGTTGTATAATTAAGGAATAGCATGAGTGTAGAACGAGAAGTAATCAATACCGAAGCGGTCGTACAGGACATACTCAATAGCATCGATCGAGAACGCGAGCGAGAAATTATCGCTCGTCGATTTGGTCTTTTTGATCGCAGAGAAACGCTTGAACAGGTAGGAGAGCTCCTAGGTATCACGCGAGAACGCGTGCGCCAGCTAGAGAAGGCCGTCATTACCAAGCTGCGCCAGAGCGGCAATGAACTGCCTGGCATAGCTAGGGTTGAGGAGTTATTCGCAGCAACCCTTACCGAAACAGGAAAGACCGCACGTATTACGGCCATATCCGCCGCGCTTACGGCCGAAAATACTCGAACCGATCAATCTCGTATTGCATTCTTGACCGAACTTTGCCCCAATATTACAGCGATAAACGAAGATGATAGCTACTTCCAAGCAGCCGCCATAGACCGAGATATTGCTGGAGTGAAAAAGGAAGTCGAAGACATCATACAGGCGATTAAAAAGGCAGGGGAGCCGGTCGGGGCCAAAGATCTTGCCAAGCTAGCCTCCATGGATGACCAGCAGTACGCCACCGCACTGGCTGGTATCTCGAAGAAGCTAGCCACCCTAAATGGCCGATGGGGTCTTGTTAAGTGGCCTACCGTCAACCCGAAGAATATTCGCGACAAAATCTACGTTATCCTCAGCGAAAATGGCAAGCACATGCACTTCAACGAAATTGCAGAATCGATCAAAGCAAGCGATTTTAAGCGCAAAGACGTCACCACCCAAGCGATACACAACGAGCTCATCAAAGACAAACGATTCGTGCTTATCGGCCGTGGCATCTACGCTCTCAAGGAGTGGGGGTACAGTAAGGGCACTGTCGCCGATATCATCGCCGATGTACTAAAGGACGCTAATGAGCCGCTTCACCGTGACGAAATCGTCAAACGCGTGCTCAAGAGCCGTTTTGTTAAAGAAACGACTATTTTGCTAAATCTACAAAGCAAACCACAGTTTAAGCGCGTCGCCAAAGCCACGTACGAGCTAAGCGAGTAAATTAGAGGAGGGGCACGCCCCTCCATTTCAGATCCGAATCAAGTTCGAAGTTTCGTACAAATACCGAACATTAGTGATGTGTCACATAATTCAGATATATCACCCATGTTTTTTCTGGTCACACCCCTGTCTAACAGAGGAGAAATCTAGCTAAGCAAAAATGATCAAAATGCGAACAAAATCTATCATGCGTAGCAGGCCAGCCAAAGTGCGGCAAACACCCGTCACATGATATAAAAGTGCAGAACAGTAACAAATAATAGTAAGGTATGTTGGTAGCATCAAAAATACACGAGCAAAACATGGAGCAGTGGAGCAAACCGAAATACAAACACAATGTCGCACAATGTATATTTTACGACATTAATTAATCAAGTAGTGGGTAGTATGGATACCCCTCGCTACAGGGGACTAATCGGCTACTGGCTTTACTTTTCGTTGTTAGTCGTACGTTCGTAACATGATGTAAGCTGTATCTTATATCTGTTACGGACGGCTTCCGTATTGGTCTAGCGGTTTAGTGGCATAGTGTTTGCTTTTTTGTTAATACGCTAGTATTGTATAGTTTTTATGAGTTTTCCACAGCGTCCTTGTGAAAAGTTTGCTTTTTTTCATGTTTGACACCCTCGTATATTTTTTTGCCCACCCCTCTCCTTTCCTGCTCATATATTAAAATATTTGACATGTACCCTTTTACGTTTATTTATATATATTTCTAGAGTTATTCATTTCATTAACGAATACGAACATTTTACGAACATTAAGAGGGTAGCGTAAGAAGAGGCCGACTACTTGTAATATACCCTTTCGGGCACACGAACATCGATGTATTGCCAAGGAGTTGTGTTTAGCCTGCGTATGACGGCCAAAGCCGCCCCGCTCTGCTGTTTTGGGTCTTCCTCTAGATTGAACTTGACTGTACCGCCCTTCCCCGCAACCACCGCGTCGAGCTCGAATAAGGAGGCGTTAGGCAAGGTTAATGCTTGGATGGGCATGTTAGCCTTCGAAAATTGATATTCTAGCATCTGTATAAATCGCATAGTGGATGAGGGCAGGAGGTCTTTACCCACCTCTGGTGGCACGCCCGAAAGGTCACGAATAACCAACCCTTTATTAGCCCCTTCTGGAATCTTCGCAATTACACGCCCATTACTCCCTAAGCTAAATGTACCCTTAGTGGTTTCAATGCTCACGAGTGCTGGCGTGGGCAGGACGTATACGATCGGTCGCCCACCCAAAAGAGGCACCGTAACAACCACACTCTCAAGTTCTGGAAATTTTTGTTGCATAGCCCTCTCGATACCGCCCGTATTAATTGTTACCTTAGTTCGATTGAGCATGCTCTCTTTGAGTAGCGTATTGGCATACGCTGCGTATGCACCGACCGCACTGGCCGAAATACTCTGCTGGTTAGTTTTGTCGGAAACGATTATCCTACTCTCTGTACCGAGAGATAGTACCTTAATGACTACCACACCAAAGACCATCACACCGACCCATGACATGAACTGAGAGAGACGATTGGGCGAGCTTGTATTTTTGGACGCCAACTCAGAAGCGGCAATCGTCTGCTCCAAGCGGAGCCTACTCGTATCAGATGGCATACGATTTGCATAGTACGAAAAAGTAGGTTGCGCCATGCCTTGTCGTCGGACTTCTCTCGCGATTGTAGCCCTAGTGGCAGCGTTCTTTGCTTCGCGACGTCGTCCCAAAAACCCACCTCGACTCATACCCTAGCGCTCCTCACTTCCAGAAGTAGCAACCTTTAGTAGGATGTTTGCAAGGTCACGCGTGGCGTTTGGTTTTGCGAACGTACGAATAGACCCTGCTAGCTTCGCCCGCTTTTTGTCATCGCCGAGTAGCGTCGTGACTGCATCAAGAAGTACGGTGCTATCGGTTAGAATATCGGCCTCCTGCACGCAGACAATGGCATTCTTCTTCTCGTAAGCCAGCGCGTTTTTGAGCTGATGACCACCTGTGAGTAGTGGATTTGGTACGATAATACATGGCTTTTCCTGCAAGGCCAGTTCGGCAAAACTAGTAGCGCCGCCACGCGCCACCACGACATCTGCTGCAGCCATGTATTCATGCAGGTTTGTCACAAACCCCCGAACAATCACCTGTCTACGCTGCATCTTGGTTAGGCATTTCGTATATGCAGCGCTAATTTCTGATTCTTGGAGCTGACCGGTATTGTGGATAATACATAGGTCAGGAAATCTTTCCAGCAGCTCGCCAACATGTCGCAAGACAGCAGTGTTTAAGCGAGCCGCTCCGAGACCGCCACCAGTAATCAGAAGAACCTTTCCGTAGTCTTCGATACCAAGCTGGGTGCGAACAGATTTCTGAGGCCGCTGAGAGGCTTGCGAGTAGTCATCATGAACAGGAACGCCTGTTGAGACGGTCTTCTTTTGGTCGTATGAATAGAGCGCAGCCTCCAACGCTACGGCGTGCATGGTAGCCCACCGAGCGATAATCCTGTTCGCCAAACCGGGGATGGCATCGGAATCATGCGTAACATACGGCACCCTTAGAAACGCGGCAGCTAGACCTACTGGTACGCCCACAAAGCCGCCTTTGCAAAATACCACATCGGGCTTTAGGCGATGCAGCAAGATAATGGCCTGAGCAATACCAGCAACCGTTCGAAAGGCATCTCTGAGGTTTAGCCAAGTGGTTTTGACATCAAA
Organism: Candidatus Saccharimonadota bacterium; assembly: GCA_018062785.1. Lineage (GTDB taxonomy): Bacteria > Patescibacteriota > Saccharimonadia > Saccharimonadales > UBA4665 > JAGXIT01. The sequence goes on along the minus strand of JAGORO010000003.1, from coordinate 72,658 downwards.
GAACTGTCCGATGCCTAGGCCATGATACCGCCGGAACTTGCCAGCCTGCACCGTATATGTACTGTCTATAATGTTGCTTTCGGCCACGACTTCCCCAAACACATCGCCACGCTGACCAATGTACCCGATCCAGGCATCAGACTGTTGCTGCTTAATTTCCTTTGCGACCGCTAGGATTGGAGTGATATGCCCCCCTGACCCGCCGCCTGTCATGACTATTTTCATCTGATTCCCTTACTTTGCTATTCGGTACAAACCTCGCACTAAATGTCGTGTAATGCGATACTTGATATACAAGACCGAGTATTGCTCCAACCACCAGCACACTCGTACCACCGTAGCTCACGAGTGGCAGAGTAATACCCTTCAGGGGCAACAGGCCTATCATGGCACCAATGTTAATAAATGCCTGGGTACTCAACCATGCCAATACTCCTGCAACTAGCATCCGGCTGAACGCGTCTGGCGCTCTCTCAATTATACGTCTCAGGCGGACAAAAAGCAGCATGTATAAACCTAGTAGAGCAACCGAGCCAATAAAACCAAATTTCTCTGCGTATATTGCAAAAATCGAATCGTTTTGAGCCTCGGGCAGATAGCCATATGCCTGAACGCCTTTGCCAACCCCTTGACCCAAAGCACCTCCTGAGCCAACCGCAATGAGTGCTTGGCAGGCTTGGTAACTTGTTGTAAGACAATTTTTTTCCGGATGCAAGTACGTTGCCAGTCGCTCGCGTCGGTACGGAGTAGAGCTTACCGCTACAGCAGCGACGAGTACCACCACGACGCCAGCCAGCATAACTTTTTTCATCGGCATACCAGCCACAAAAGCCATCGCACCGATCATGGCCACGATAACTCCTGTAGACCCCAAGTCACTCTGTACACCGGCGACAACAAAGCCAATCACGAGCAGAATGTATAAAATCGGCTTCAGGACTTTGTGGAAATTTGCGATGTACCCATTTGCTTGCGCGGCGGCCAAAAACCCGCTAAACCAAATTAGGAGCGCAAATTTAAGTATTTCTACTGATTGCAGAGAAAAGCCACCGATACGAATCCACCTATGGGCAGGATAGTCTGGGTTTACCGGAATAATAAGCGCAATCACCGTTCCGGTTGCAGCAACAGCAAGAAGTGGAAGCTGCCAATTCCTCCACTGAGCAAGCGGTACGCGCGCAGTAACCACAAAAGCAACGGCGGCAAGCAAAATGGCAATTATCTGGCGCCCAACGTAGCGTGCGCCACCCCCATGCGTCGCCGAAAGCGCGGGACCAATAGAGTACACCACAATCAAGCCGAGACTAACAAGTAGAAGTGAGAGAATTATAATCCAGTAATCTGGCCGGTGACTTCGGAGCTGTGTAGCGGTGCTTCTCAGTCCCGCCCCACTCACTTGTAAACTTCGTCTGCTCACACGTAATTACCTATGATAAATATCGCCAAACCCGTCAGCGCACATACTTGTCCAATCACCCAAAAACGCATCGTAACTTTCGTTTCAGGCCACCCCATTGCCTCAAAATGATGATGAATTGGCGAAATGAGAAATAGCTTTTTCCCATTCCGTAACTTCTTTGATGCAATTTGCAAAATAACAGAGCCGGCTTCGGCAACAAACACTGCGCCTATAAGCGGCAGTAGTAGCACCGTATCCGTGATCATAGCTACGACACCGAGTGCCGTGCCAAGTGCAAATGATCCAACATCACCCATAAAAAACCTAGCTGGGTATACGTTGAACCATGTGTAGCTTAGGAGTGCACCGACAACTGTAAGGCAAAAACCTGCCACACCAAATCGACTCTCAAGCGCCGCAATAATAGCATAGGTCGCAAAGGCGGTGGCCGTTAGTCCACCAGCGAGACCATCGAGACCATCGCTAATATTTACAGCGTTTGCCGTTGCAACGACAACCAGCACGAATAGCGGCACAATCAACCAACCGAGCATCAATTGCCCTTCGGTGAAGCCCGGAAGTTGGATGCTCGTGACATCTAGTTTTGCATAAAAGAACCACCCGCCCACCAGTGCCACCAGTGTAATCAGGAGCATCTTTAGCCTCGACGGCAATCCGGCCTTTCCCGAACCAGTACCGCGGATGTTGATAATATCATCGATCAAGCCAACAACTGCAGCGCCCATAAATGCTGCTAGCGGCAGCCATGTCTGAGACCGTGAGAGGTTAAAGCAGAAAGTCAAAATCCCCACTGATAGGATAAAGATAACCCCTGCCATTGTCGGTATATGTCGCTTATGCTTGGCAGCGTGCAGTTTCGTAAACATCGAAGCCTGCTCGCCGGTTAGGGTGGTCGTCCTAGGTTTCTTCCAAAGCTGCCATTTATACGCAATGGTCGTGTAGAGAGGCGTCAGGGCCATCGACAGCAGAAAACCCCCTACGCCCAAGAGAACAATTTTTAGCAACGCATCATGTGTCAGGAGAATATCTGGTTCAAACATTGTTAGATCTTTTCTTTAGATTACCTTACGCAATATTATACACCTTTATCGTCTACACTTTTCTCGGTGTTACGCCATAATTATTTACGAGCATATGCGCAATTTCTGCCCACACCGTCTGGCCTGCGACCGTACCTGCATAGCTCGTTGTCGCAACTGCCGGTTCGATGTTGTAGACAATTATTGAGTACTCTGGGCTATCACCACCGACAAAACCGAGGTATGTTCCATTGAATCGATCCTCCCGATATCCACCTTCTTTTTTAGCAATCTGGGCCGTACCGGACTTACCGCCCACGAAGTACTTGGCGTCAAACTTTAAATCTGGAAAACCACTATTTGCGCGTCGTTCACGGATTTGGCTCAAGGTTGTCGCAATGTCCTTCCCTACCTGTTGGCTTACTACGCCCGTCCGAACAGCTTTTGATGGTACCGTGCGTTCATCGGAGCCGCTACCAATCTTCTCGACCAGCTGTGGCCGGTAGTACGTTCCACCGTTAATAATTGAGTTAAATGCACCGACCATTTGTACGGCACTGGCACTATAGGCCTGTCCGAATGCCATGTTTGCGTAGGTAAGATCGATACCAGAGCCGGTATCCTTTGGGCCCACCAAATAACCCTCTGCCTCGTAGCCCTGTTCTATTCCCGTTGCAGAGCCAAGATTAAACTTATTGGTGTAGTAGTCGTAGAGCTTCGAACGCCCCACCTCATTCAACCTGCCTCCGCCCATTTGCATCAAAAACCACGTCGCTCCAGTATTAAGTGAATAGTCGAGCGTCGACTTAACGGTCTGGGTACCGACATTATGCTCCTTGTCGACATCAGTCACAGTCGCCTCGTCAATGACCCATTTACCTGGATCATAGAAGCTCGAGTTCATAGTCACCGCACCGCTATCGAGCGCAGCAGCAGCGCTCAAAACTTTAGTGATGGAACCAGGTTCAATTTGCTGCGTCGCGGCATAGTTTTGAAATAGATTCGCGTCTTGAACCTCGGTGTATTTTCCAGGATCAAAGGTCGGATAGTTTGCCATGGCACGAATTTTACCCGATTTTGTTTCCATAACGATAGCACTAACATGTTTGGAGTTAAACTTTTCTTGGGCACGCTTTGCTATCTGCTCTAGCTGAGCCTGCATGCCCATATTAATTGTCAAAAGCAGATCCTTGCCGTTCTCTGGGTTGATCAAAAAGTTCTCGTTATTGGCGGCGAGCGGCACACCATTGACGTCCGTAACCGCCTTGAGTTTACCCATCTTACCACCTACGACCTTATTCAAACCCTCTTCAATGCCGTACTTGCCGTTGCCATCTTCGTCTACAAATCCGAGAACTTGTGAAGCAAGACTACCTTGGGGGTATATCCGATAATTTACCTTGGTCGCAACAATGCCACCTACTTTTAACTCCAAAAGTTTCTTGGCGCTCTTCTCGTCAAGTTTTTTCTTGAGCACGACGTAGCGGGTATTTTTGGTTTTTAACTTCTCAACGATCTCCTGCTCCGACTGACCAATGACCGGAGTCAACAGCTTTGCCGTCTCCAGTTTCTTCTTAATAACTGTAGGGTCTGCGCTTATTGTATACATCCGCTGGTTCAAGACGAGCGGTATTTGGCTACCGCCCGACTGCACATAAATCGTGCCCCGCTCGGGCAGCACATTATACTCCCGCAACTGATCACTGGCTGCCATCGTTGTGTAGTAGTCGTGGCGGATAACCTGTAGGTAAAATAGGCGGAATACAAATACCGCAAAAACGGTAAGCAGTAAGTAAAACCACACTCGCGTTCTTTGAATTGGGTTCGCCTCTCGACTATCGGTGGTGTTCATAAGTATAAGCATAGTATACCGTACAAGCACGCTGGTACGGTTACACAAAAACTAGCCCTTGCGGAGCGGTACTCGGCAAGAACTGGTTATTGTACGATGTCGGCCGGCGCAGCGGCCACCATAGATTTGGCTTGAGCGCTATTTTGTACGCGTTCAATCGACTGCAATCGTGCCGACGTTACCTGAAGGTCGTTTTGTTCAGTTCGTAGAGATGTCTTTTGCTCTTCGAGGCTGTTAATTGCGTACCCGTAGGCGTTGGTCTTCGTTACCTGCGTCAGGTACAGCAACCCAAGCATACAACCCAGCACGATAAGGATAATCGTATTACTGACTGGCCCGAGGCGCGTGTCACGCGGCCGAAACGACACCGAATTTTGATTGCGCCTAGCGGCAATATGTTGCCGACCGAGCGTCATTGTTGATGAATATGTCATATATTTTTGTTTTTTACTTCCCTTTGGACACTAGTAGTGCAGCACGAAGGGGCTTCGCAGTTAAATTTTATTTTGAGTTTACTTTGGTTTGGCTGACGGAGCTTTTTGCCCCGCCAACCAGACTCGGCTTATTTAGCGCACACGTACTTTGACTTTGTACGCACGGGAATTGCTTTTTACGCGGATTGGCATAGTGCTATCCCCTTTCTTTTGTGTTTATTTTTGCTACGCCACGTAATTTTGCACTACGTGATCGCGGATTGGAAACTATTTCATCATCGGAGGCCACGACTGGATGCTTGGTTATAGCGTGGAAGTCTGCATCGTACCGTTCGCCACTAACAGCAGCAAAGGCGTGCTTAACGATTCTGTCTTCCAAGCTATGGAAGCTAATGACCGCTAGTCTACCTCCTGGCTTCAACATGGTGAGCCAAAGAGGCAGACTTTCTGCCACCTGCGTTAATTCATCGTTGACTGCAATTCTTAGCGCCTGAAACGTCTTTGTCGCTGGATGTTTTTTGCTACCTTTTGGTAACGCGCTCGCCACCACATCGGCGAGTTGACCCGTTGTCTCAAGTGGTCGAGACTCTATAATACGCTCGGCGACGCGTCTAGCCCGAGGCTCTTCTCCATACTCTCGAATAATCCGCGTTAGCGCATCAAGTGAGTACGTATTTACCACGTCTGCAGCCATTAGTTCAGCTCGCTGATCCATACGCATATCGAGCGGACCATCTTTGCCAAAGGAAAATCCTCGAACTGCTTCATTAAGATGCAATGATGAGACACCAAGGTCTGCGAGTATCATGTCGTACGTATTCTCTTCATCTGCCAGCTGTTTGCTCGCACCCAAGAAATCTCGATGGACAAGTTGAGCCCCCTGCTCCGCAAATTTCGCTAGGAAATTTTGCGATGACTGGTCGCGATCGACGAGCGTCATGCTCGTAGCCGATTGTGTGTATTCCAAAATTGCTTGCGCATGCCCACCATACCCAGCCGTAAGGTCTAGGTACGATTCGCCTTTTTTAGGCGCCAAAGACTCCAAGACTTCGCCAAGGAGTACAGGAGTATGGACATCGTATGTCGCGTGCATCATCATGTTTTTTATTTTTGTTTTGGTGTTGGTTTTTTGTTTTTAACCAATGGCTAGAGTATAGCATATCGCTTACGCTTTTTCTATACACTACCCTTAGTTATGTTTTTGCAATCACCTAACCGATAATCAACGTTTTTGTTTTTTTTGGATTTTTTTGTTTTTGTGATCCCAAAGTACATCACTTTGGCCGAAAGCACATTCCGTGTATTGTGCTTGGACATATAGAGTACCAAGCACCTTTCGAGCGAAATACTTCAGGTAAGTTTGAGAGACTTATGTGTGAGGTGGAGTTTTGGGAGGTGTTTTATGGAAGGTGCAAAAGTGTTTTTAGAGTGGTTCTTTCCTATTTCAATCCACTTGTTGATTATCGGATAGGTAATGACAAGGAGCATCGAATGTTTTTTCTAACATCGTTGCTGTATACCGTATCTGTATATAAATTGTTAATGCGCAAACGAACTAATCTTAGGTCGCCATGATCCGCCAATATTTACCAACACGTACTGCCGACACTTCTTTATCGATACCAGCGTAGTCCAGCAAATGCTGTTCTAGCGTAATTCTTCCTTGCTTGGCATCGAGTGGCTGCTGCACTTTACCCATCCGGAACTGTACGTTTAAATCTGCCGTTCGCTCATCGAGAATGTCTCCCTCGAGTCGCGGTTCGACCAGATTATCCCATACCCCTTTTGGGTATAAATGTAGGTACTTCCCAAAGCCTCTGGTGACAACTGTGCCGGATTCAAAGTCTGCACGAAGCTCGGTCGGTATAGTCAACCGCCGTTTATTATCCAGCTTCCTTTGAAAATAATCGGTACCGTTCACCTGCTTTGGCCCTACTCGTGTTAATTAATTTTTAAGGATTTTTATTTGTTTATTGAAAGTTTTTGCTTTCGTTTCGCAGGTAGCACTTCGCTGCGAGTCGTATGACTCATGCTACCTACCGCTACCCACTGACAACAGTCTACTACCCACGCTTACCCACTTGCAAGTGTTTTATAGCAAAAGTGGCGCTCATCGCGCCACTTTTCCACAGTTTTCTGTTGTAAAAAAATAACTACACCACATGTAGCGATTCCCGATGTTAGCGCGACACTATCAGTCGGCCTGAACGACAGCAACTGGCTGCCACGCCTCTTCGCCTCGGAAGTATCCCTCTACGACACACAGGCCCTCGGTAGTAAACACACCTTGCTCTGCAGACCTTGTTACCTCAAGAATGCTAGCGACTTGTTGGCTGGCGGCTACGGGAGTAAGTTCGCCATTCAATCGATCAGGGTACACCGGCTCGGTTGTGCCATTTCGGGTCACTGCCCCTATTACATAGGGTGCGGCCTTCTCGGCATACTCTTCTGCCGATAGATTTGGACTCTGCGAAACATCAATACTACCAACATTGTTGGGGTCAGAGCACGCCATCGAAAGATCCGTCGGCTTAAGGGTGTTGGTCTCAACTGGAGCCGTCATAAGCACGACACCTCCGCCAGCAACCATGCCCAACGACCCAACAATCACCGCACCGGTGGCGACTTGGCTGCGTCCAGCATCGCCCCACCACTCCATACTTCGCTCGATCACAGCCACAGCTACATCTTCCGACATTTCTTGAAGGGCCTTATATGCCGTGTTTCCATGTCTCTGCAGTGCACCCGCCGCCTTCGCACCAAAGTCACGCACATAACTCACCACATCAGTGGTATCATCATCGATTCGTCCATCAATAAATTCACTCCACTCGGGAGCAGGTCTATTCTGAGCTTCTATCCCCTTTTCGCATAGCCGTTTACTCAGTTTTGCACTGCCTTGGCTCATTTCGACGAGCGCAACGCCGGCAACACGCAATAGTCCGACCGGAAGACTAGTCGACTTATTTTTTTCGACCATCTCAGGGTGACGTTCGGCAAAGTTACGCACCATCTCTATTACAAATCCTTGTTCAGCGCCCACGGGCATCTCAAATTCCTAATCCATTACAATCATGTATAATTTTACCATACTTATGGTATGTTCACAAATTTGTGATATAGCGTGATTGTCGAAGACTTACTTTTGCTCGAGCTCAGGACTCGATACTTGGACAGTCTCACTGCCAACCATTTTCTGGAAGCCGTTTTGAGTAACTGTTATCATTACAGACTCTTCGGGGTTTATAAAGCCCTGTGAATAATTTGCAATATTGGAGGCTTCAGAAGCAACTGCGCCTTTATCAACACCCTTGACGCCGGCCTCTGTGACACCCCGTTTAATAACATGCGTGATCGACTCCCCTCTCTCGGGGGTGATTTCTGCCGAGCCAAGTTCGTGCGTCGTTAGACCCATCTTAAGGGCACCGATTGTTGCGAGCCCAACGACAGCACCGGTCGCGATACGACCTGCCCCTGTGATAACTCGCATACCTTTTTCACTCAAACCAGCTTCACCATTTCGCTGCATATACTCATCTATAGCAAGCGCGGCATTACTGTACTTCTTGGCGACTTCTGGATTGGCTATTTGTGCATTTTTCATGACTACATTATACCTCTTATTGTTACTTTTGTCAATATTATTTACATAAGTGGGTGTGGAATCTCTTGCGTGAGCAAAAGCGACCCTAAGATAAACCCACGAACTGTCGTCTGAATAATGGCGTTACCTATCGGATATGTCAGTGCCAAAACCATCAAACGAGTCATGCCCATCGATAGCCTACTCGTTGATACCGAATGGTGCATCGATTCACGCAAGTCAATAGCCGCAGCAAATATCGTACTCATAGCGATTACCTATTCCCCGTTGCCACCGTGCGTTACTAAGCGAGAGCACGACAAAATTGCAAGATCGTGGCGGACTTCGCACTCGCGAAGCTCCGAACTTTCGCCCGCTTCGTGATGCTCTGGCTCTACATAGGCGGTCTGGATCATCTCGGCGCTACCCTTGCCTGCCGTTAGCAGAATCATGCCCAAGGCGACAAACATACCAATGTGTAGCTTTGCAGGATGTACGTTTATCTTTAGGCCTAAAAATTTGTGTTGTTTTTGTTTTTTCATAGTTATAAACTTTTTGTTTGTTTATGACTAGTACATAGTAACAAAAATCTTACGTTTTGTCAAGTATATGTCTTCGTGCATTGTTTTCTGGGCGTAAAAGTATGCAACATGTTTTTTGTATTCCGTAAAAGCGTCACTCAGATTGGACGAGCCTTGAGCCCAAGAAGATAGCCGATAGCACTCGATACAACGTGAATGATCAACCAGAGCACAATCAGTACTCCGTACTGGGTCATGGTGAGCTGTACGAACGGCATAGTGGCAATAGCGCCACCAATGATGTAGTCCGTCTGATCAAATGGAAACCACCCTTCTCCAGGTGCGCGACCAATTTGGCGCTTGAAAAAGCTCTCTATGGCATCTCCAAGTAAAGCGCCTAGGCCAAACAACGGACCAAGCACAAGGATAGGCAACGACTCATACCCAATAGCACTCGCTACACCAGCCAGCCACGCACTATGCTCAACGGCAACTACCTGCAGGTATAGCGTCAGTGTGCCGAAAATGATCCCCGTGATAAGACCGCGCCATGTTTTGTGCTCGCCGAACACTCTTTTTCCCCTGAAGGTCTTGAAGAAATCCATCGGAAAATCTAATTTTTGGATCAGTGGTATTTTGGCTGCAAAAATTGGCGTCATATTGGCGATACCGGCCGGCAAGAAGAACCATGCCGCCAAAAAAACTTCCTTAAAAATTTCGTTCATCTGCCTAGTAGCTTTCGTATGCGGTTAAGCTTAGGGTAGATTACGCCGAGGCCAACGATTCCTGTGGAGTACGTTGCCCTCTTGAGCTGAGGTAGTAGATTTTCCTTGGTAGGTGGCTCTGCAATTACAGAAAAGGTTTTGCCCCAACCAATTACACCATGAGAATCGCTACTCGAGGCTAGTGGCTTGCCCGATTCCTGAAGGTACTTCTTGCCTATCATGACATCTCCACTCTCGATCAACCACCGCCCATTATGAAACTCTACGATATCTACCGTAGGCATAATCCGCTCGAGCGTTATGCGGTCCACGCTACTCCGATACGTCGAAAATGGATGCGGTATATAGACCAGTCCACCCTGCTTGCTAATGGCAGCGATTGCGTCTTCGATAAACAATGGCTCGCCGCCAACGCTTTTCGTCATAAACAAACCAATGATATCACCCTGCAGGGTCGATACTTCCTCGCCAATGATGATTCGATCGCCAAGTTTACCAAGCTTTAGCTTAATCTCTTTGGCTGTGTCAATAGAGTTGTGGTCGGTAATGGCAATGTAATCGAGTTTGCCTGACTCTAGAGCCTCGCGATAGTCTTCTGCGGTCAGTGCGCCATCTGATGATCCGTATGAATGTGTGTGTAAATCAATTTTGTACATGCTACTAATGTCAAACAACCTTCGAAATTCTGTAGAGCCGCTGGAAAACCGTTAGGGTTGCGCCGACTGCAATAATGGTCACAGCTTGTGGCAGATACCCAAAGATAAGCCCCGCAAGCAAGACCACCATACGCACCTCGAATGGGAATAAACCGCCTCCAAAAAGGTGGTTGAGCTCGGAGTAGCTAAGCTTTTTCTTTTGCGCTGCAATGAGAGTCTCGCCCTTTGATTTCACGAAGCTTACGCAAATTGACGCTCCGCAGGCTGCCACAGCTATGGCAGCATACTTACGCCAATCGAGCGTGCCATACGTTACAAAAAAGTAGGCTACACCCGAGTACAAAAGCACTTCCTTGAGCCGATCTGTCGTCGCATCAAGCAAACCACCAAAGTCGCTTACTCTGCCCTGCAAACGTGCTAGCTCGCCGTCGAGCGTATCGAACAGCCCAAATACCGCCAAAAAAGCAGCTGCTCTCCATGGATGACCCGTCGCTATCAGGTACGCAATCGACACATGCATCAAAAACCCAAACCACGTTACACCGTTTGGTGTTATGTACCCCCGAGATGCAGCATGCAACCCCCCAGCAACCCTCCGCATAACAGCTCGGATGAATGTTCTCACGTGATCGATCATACTGTGTATTATAAGCTACTTTCGCTACTTTCTTGATACTTGTATCGTCTACAGCACCAAAGCTAGGCCGATGATTGTACAGACAAACGCAAGGAACCTCATCTCTATATTGTTGCGCTCTCCGAGGAAGATAGTCGCCAAGACCATCGTTAGCGCTATCTTAGCGCTAATCGCAAGCATGGTACCACTTAGGGTGCCCTTGCTGAGCGCGTATATATACAAACCTCCAGCTACGCTCGTTAGCAAACCTAGAATGAAACCGTCCTGTAGTACTTTCGGTGTAGTTCTCCTGAACTCTCTCCACCCAAAGATGCCCACAATGACACCCACCCCCATCGCCTGTGCCGTCCAGCCATACAGTGCATAGTCCCAAACACCAATCATGGAAATTGCCTGTTTTTCGGTGAGCATGCCGATCGCATAGAGGACTGCGCCAACAAGCAGCAACAGCACCTTTAGCCCAAGCGCGCCTTTTGATGCGTGTTTTTTGTCTGCCCGAATCGTCAATGCCAGCAGCATGGCAACAATAATACAAGCTGCGCCGAGTAAAAACTTCCAAGATACACCTTCGTGCAAAACTATCACGCCGGCGATGACCGACAGTACTATATTCGCCGAATTAGCGAGAGCGGCGTTACTAGCACCAATCATACCAACAATTTTATACATAATGAGCCAAGCCATCGGTATACATATGCCTTCCAGCACAATGTATGGCCAAGCTTCTGGCACGGGCAAAGGAGGAATACCACCGCGCCCCAGAAAGCTGATCACAAAGCCAACGGTAGCTACTGCAGCATACATCGAAAGGCCAATGGTAAAAAAGGCATGTGAATGGCGAAGTGTAAGCGTCCGCGTAAACAGAGGAAGCACCGAGCTCGCTATGATAACGAGCACAATTGCCACCTGCCAGCTCATTTTCTATCTTGTCTCTGTGTAGCTATGGCTCTTCGTTTTGGGCCCACTCTACGATCTCGGTAGGCAAGTTCTCGGCGATAGGCGTTGATATCCTCAATATGGGAATCGAAATCTTTTAGAAGTGTTGAGTAACGGCGATTGGGCGTGAGTACCTTCGCGAGTTTTTCTTGACTTGCTAAATACTCAATTAGCCCGAAGAAGTCTCCGTCGCCACTGACCAAGATGGCTTTTTTGTAGTTGGGCAGCTCTTTCATGGCATGGAGGACAAGGTCAGCATCGATATTCCCCTTGGTGGCGGGCTTGTCTTCCTTTTTATCGCCCGGTTTCTCTACTTGGCTAATCTCCAATGTTGGTTTAAGAACCACCAAAAAGCCATGGTCATACATCTGCTGATAAAGATTCTCATTCTCGGGTAAGTAGCCGATGAACATAAATGCCTGCTCGACGTCGTGTTCGGTCCGTAGCCATTCCCGGAACTTTCGCCAGTCCATCTTCCAACCAACCTTCTGTACACCAAGGTTTAGGTTCTGACTGTCGATAAACGCATAGTTATGGAGTGTTTTTTTGGCCTGAATCTGGGCCTGAGGCTTCTTGCGACGAAACCACCCGCCTCTTTTCTGATTTTTACTCTCACTCATACAGGTATGATACCAGAATTAGTAATAACTCACATTCGTTACAGTACTGCACCTACTGAAAGTTCAGTAATACATCTGCTGCGGCCTTTGCAGCAAAATTCCTTAATTCGCTACCATGATCGTCACAAAACGGCTTTTTGGGCACTGCGTGACTGCCCCTCCAGCCTTCATCCGTGGGCGACATCACACAAGTCTCTGTTACTTCGCAGTGGCCCAAACTAAAACTATGGCCAATCTCATGAATGGTGGCCATCATAGCAGCAGGCTGATTCATTAGACCGGTACCATTATTTACAGCGACCGCTATAGCAGTTTTCTCCTCTATGCCAAATTTAATTTCTGTAGGAGTTAAGCTAGTTACAAGAATTCGCTCAACGCGCGTCAGGCCACCGAGTCTATGCCCTTCTAGGCCACCAGCAGCATCCGTCACGGTACGCTTAGTAAATAATACCGTATGGCTCTCTTCGTTCATGATGTGCAACCGCGATAATGGCAGCTCAGAACCATCGCTTCTAATGCGCATTCCTTTTATGCTTACGAGAGCTATCGGACCAACATATCGCGATACTACGCCAACCGCAGACCGACAAACAGCACTTGCATACTCCTTGGGAACACCAAAAGATCCCACCTCATAATAGGGTGCTATTCGTCGAATAGGTTTTTTTGTACTCATAGAATTTAATACTCTAGCATTTATTTTGACTTAGGTCAATATACCGAGTATCTCTTGGCCGAATTTTTCGATCTTCATAGGCCCCAGTCCCTTCACCCCCAACAGGGCCTGTTCGGTTTGCGGCTTCCGGCGCGCAAGCTCCTGTAAGGTAGTATCGTGGAGTACCATATACGGTGCAATCTTGTCTCTTCTTGCCCGCTCGGTTCGCCATGCCTTAAGCTCGGCTAGGAGCAGCTCGTTTTCGACGGGTTCATCCTCATTTGCGGTTTTGGTATCTGGCGCAAAATCCTCGATTACACTTGCCACCGCCTCGGATGCCTCACGCAGTGCGCCATCGAACTCGAAAATATCTGGGTGCATAGCAAGTGCAAGGTTATTTACACCCCTTAGGTATACACCGTCCATTCCCCGCACGCGGCTCAGCGCTACATACCCCATACCGGGCGTAAAACTACGGCTCAGGTCTATCTCGGCAGCATCCAAGCTCATCCCCTGACTTTTGTGAATAGTGATCGCCCATGCTAGGCGAAGTGGTAGCTGGGTCAGTTCGGCTTGGACACGTCCGTCTTCTTCGTACTTCCAGCTGTGCGGCTCGACCTTAATTTCCTCTCCCTCACGCGTCTCCACGAGCGGACGATTATCTACAAAATCTACCACGGTGCCTCGAGTGCCGTTTACAAACCCTTGCGGAAAATTATTCGCCACAAACATAACTTCTGCGCCACGCTTTAGAATGAGTGCCTCCGGTGCAAGCACGCTATTACGCAGCGCTTCTTGCTTGGTTTTGCTCCCCGTTCCGCCCATCAAAAAACGCTTGCCATCGCCCGTCAAAGCCCTAAGATGCTGGTCATTAATGCTATCGACATCGGTGTTGTGTGAATACAATTTTGTGACGGTTTGATCACCCACGCTAGCTTCTAGCCGCTCACGCAGCGCTTGCTCATGAAACTCATTGATATCGCCACGACGCATCGCTCCTAATAGATCAAGCAGCTCATCATTTCCGCTCACGCGGTGCTGTTCGGTTAGGTAGCAGATAGTTGGGCTCAGCTCTTGCCATGCCTCGGAATGATGCACAAAATCGACGATATCCCTGCCCCTAGTAATTGGCGGTAGCTGGAACAGATCACCAACTAGGATTACCTGCATACCCCCAAACGGCTTGTCTGATTTGCGGAGCATTTTGGCAACATGGTTCACAAGGTCGAGCCGATGCCCATGCAGCATCGAAACCTCATCTATTACCAGTACATCAGTGCCATTATAGCGCTTAATGAGTTTGGAATTCGCCTGAAGCTTGATTGCCTCGTGCTCGCTAATTACCTCTCGGATCCCAAGACCAGACCAGCTATGTATGGTCGTGCCGCCAATGTGCGTCGCTGCGATACCCGTGCTCGCCGTGACGGCGACCGTTTTGCCGCTCGCTCGTGCTTGCCGGATAAACTCGTTAAGGGTGTGTGTTTTCCCTGCGCCCGGAGGGCCAGTCAAAAACGCCGAGTCACCTCGCATCAAAATCGTCAATGCCTGCAGTTGTCTCATATACCCACAGTATACCGACAGAGCTTTTAAAATACTGTTGTGTTTACTAAAAATACGGGCGCATGTATGCACCCGTATTCGCTGTTGGCGAGCGGTTTTTACTGTCTAGTTGCTGGCTGTACTGTCGACGGAGAAGCCAATGCACCGCTCGACTGCTGAATCTCTGACACTAGAGTCATCAGAGGCTTGGCTCCAGTAGGCTTTGCGACCTCTGTCTTTTTGTAGTCAATAACTGCGCTTAGACTTCCCTTAAGATTCGACTTGTCCGCATCTTGTTTCGTAGAGCTCGAGGCAAGCTTGACGATTTTTTTGTCTGCAATCCAAACAGTAAGCAGAGTTTTGTCGTTATCTTTTAGCTTATCGAGCTGAGCCGTGTCGACCTTGTCACCGCCGCAATCCTGCAGTTTTTTGACGCTTTCAAGTTTCATGATATCGTTCTTATAAAAATCGGCCATCCTATTATCGTCCAGTAGCAGTTCGAACTTTGTGGCCGATTTGCCGTTCACGGTATCTTTCGCAGTTGTCTTAATCTCTGCAAACTTGTTTTTATCGTAGGCAGCATTGAGCGCCTTGAAGTCCGCATCCGTTAATTCAGTTTTGCTTTCCAGAAAACATGCAACATTTGCTTGCTTGAGGAGCGTCTTGTCTGCTTCGACCCATTGGTTCTGAATTTTAGTCAGGATTGTTGAGGCGCCAGCCATATACCCGTCTGCCAAGCTAGCTACTGTCGAGAGATCTCCAAGCTTGACATAAAGATTCTCACCAATGTAACGCATATCGGCATCTATCTTCACTCCAGACATTGCTACGTTCATTGTGCCCGCAAACGTCTTATCTTCATTCCGGCCTATATTGAATGTGATGCTCGTTGCAGGCACCGACTGCTTGGTTGATGCTTTGTCGGCAGATTCCATATCGAATGTGCCGTTCATGGCAACATTTTCTTCAGATAGCGAGTTTACGACCGCCATTTTGAGTACATTTTCTGGTTTATTTGGCAGTACAACTCCGTAGTATGCTCCAGCACCACCTACAACTAGGAGTGGTAAAGCGAGCGCTAAAGCAAATAGCCACTTCTTCTTACTGTTTCCAGCCGAGCTGCTTACCGGTGCTACATTTGCAGGTGCAACGGTAGGTACAACCGGCTGGGCGGCTGACTGATTTACTTCGTTTACTGAATCTTGTGATGGCTCCATTTTTATCCCCTCATATTCGTAATACTCTCAGTATATGCCAGTGTCCAGAATATTAGCAATAAAAGCTACGCTTGGTCTTCTTCGGCCTTGACTTTGAGAGGACGTTTTTTGATGATTTCGTACTTTTCGCCCGTCAGTGGTGATTCCCAGTAGTCCTCATTGATGACATTCACGAAAGTTTCGAGGTTTTTCTCGTCCATGATGATGATCTTGCCGGCATCGTCTGGCATGAGTTCTATGTCCATATCTTCGGCGTACTTCAGCGCTTGCTCTTGCGTCACTTTGCCGACATCTAGCTTTTGGAGTTTTTTGATAATCGATTTTTTGCCCTTAAGGAAGTCTTGGATGTTAGCGCCCTCCGGAAAACTTAGGTCGTACGCTTCTTCGAGTTCGCGAACCTTGCTCTCGGCGATGGCGGCCTCTTTAGCATCGTAGCCAAATAATGTCTTGAGCTTACCTTGGCTAAACACGTATAGATCTTGGTCGAGCACCAGTAGTTGTGGATCGCTCGGCAAGCGCACAGCCGCCTCTGCATCGAATGGTATAAATTTGTCGCTCCTGAGCATCCAGCCCTGCTTGCCCTTCATTACTTGGCTACGTGGCAAGACTTTTGCAACGTAAAACGGCTGCCTTACCTCTGCGTGCGAAATACGCGCCAAGACGCCCTTCATATGGTTTATGTCGTGCTCGTCATCCTTGAATAGCACGATTTCGCGTTCCTGTGTCTTAAGCCAGCCTAGTGTTTCTTTGAGCTTCTCGACATTGTCGACACGCGTGCGCTGTAGTACGTTTTGCTCGGCCTCGGCCTGCTCAAACCCACGCACGATCAGCCCATTGGCCGCCCCGTCCAAAATATATTCGAGCATTTCGTCGATAAATAGCGGCTCGAGTTGCTTCTTGAGCCCTTCGGCTAGTGCTGTTTTGTATAGCACATAGTTTTTACTAATAAAAAACAGCTCCACCTTAAGCTCATCTTTATATTGCACGAGGTTATTCGCCCAGGCAAATACATCGGTTTCTTGATATGTTTCGACTGATTTCGCCTCATCGGCGCTTTCCACCCCTGTTGTTACCTTCTCATTTTCCATACGACCATTTTAGCACGCGTACTTCTGATTGTCTTTGTATTATACTTCCGCTATGACGATACTTTTGGCGTGGATTGCATCGATAAGCTCTGGGCTGGAGCCTTTGATCCTAAAGGCGAGCAGTAAAACCCTGATCAAAAGCTCTTGGCTATTTAATGTATTTTGGGTTGGTGCAACCTATCCTCTCGTCGTGCCATTGATGCTGCTGTGGGGTGCCGGTATGCCCCACAGTTGGGGCGTCTTCGTCGCGTTAGGGATTTTTCATGCCTTGTTCTTTTTGCTTTACTCTACGGCGCTATTTAAGATAGATACCTCGACTATGGCTCCCTTATTTTCGTTTCGCACTGTCTTTGCAGTGCTATTGGGTGTTGTAGTGTTACACGAACAATTGTCGATACTCTCTATACTACTGGTTTGTGTGATCATTTTGGCCAGTCCGCTCGCCTCTTTCGATGAGCACTTGGGCTTAAGGGCATTCAAGAACAAGTACATTTTTGTGGCCATAGCCTCGATGACCGCCCTTGCCCTGACTGGATATTTCGTAAACAAGGCCTATGCAGAGAACGGCTTTACCACGACGGTTTTGTGGCAAGACACCTTCACATTATTGTTCCTAGCCCCCTCACTTTTCTTCGTTAAATGGCAGGACGAGACATGGACCAAGCAGAAAGCCGTTCCCTTCGCCGCGCTTGGCGTCACGGGGTTTATATACGTTGCTTCGTCTGCAATTGCGTACGGCAAAGCCTATACGATTAGCTCGGTAATCGTATCTTTGCCTCTTTCGATGATATTCGTTTGGATTGCATCTAAGAAGTTTAGCAGCTGGCTCGAAAGTCACCCGCCATACGTATACAAAATACGGTTTATTGGGGCGGCAATCATGGTCACTTGTGCGATTTTACTTAGCGTACTAAAGTAGCTACTTTTTCTTTAGGAAGCCTTGACCCATATCTAGGATGTCGTCGATAATTTGACCATCGTTGTCACGGTCCAGCAATCCGGTGAGGATGTTCGTCATTTGACCCTTTGGTAGTTGTTGGCGCAAGATCTTGTCGGCAATGTCGCCAGCGTCGAGCCCTTCGCTCTTTTTGCTCTGCCCGAGCTGATTAAGCACAATCGGAGCAAGCGTGCTCAATACGTCTGCCATCGCACCAGTGTCTGTACCAGCCGTTTTGGCAGCGTTTTCGGCAACGGTCTCGGTGTTTTTCTGACCAAAAATGTGGCCCAAAATTTTCGCACCGTCGCCCTGTAAGCTGCCGTCTGCAACCGAGCTTGCTAGGTCTTCGAGCATACCGCCCGAATGGTCTTGTGTGACTGCTGTGTCGAGCGCTTCTGCACCTTTTTCTGACTTTACACTGCCTTGTAAGCCACCCAGAATTGTATTTAGGGCTGTGTCGATAGCGTCATCTGCTGCGCCGCCATCAAGTCCGGTCCGCTGCGATATCGCATCTTTTACCTTGCCGGTAACCTGCTGTAGTACTGCATCTTTTATTGCCTGTTCCATAGTTATTTCTCGCAGGCTATACCGTCGTTATCGCGGTCGAGCTTGCGCTCGTATGAGGCGTTGGGACGCTTAATGTCGAAAACGCCTACCTCGAAGGCTTCTGTACAGTTCTTGAATTTGCGACCCTGCGAGTCTTTGCTTTCGGTTTGCTTAGCGACCTTTTGCTTAGACTCTTCAGAGGCTGTATTGAGGCTATCCTGCTTGCCAGCGACTTCACCATTTGGCGCAGTTTGCACCGGTGAGTAGCGACCGTTTACGTCTGCTTGAGACGGGTTTGTCGCAACAGCACCAAAGTAGCCTCCCCATGCCAAACAAAGTACAATTAAGGCCTTTGCCCATGGACTTTTTTTGAACCCTTCTGGGTCACGGACAAACCAAATGATTGCGATTGCGATTGGGATTATTGGCAGCAAAATAAGCCAAAGTAACCAACCAATAATAATGCGTTTAGTGCGCGTCCAGTTCTGGTACCGGTCGCGCGTCAGTGGAAAGCGCGATAGCAGCCACACGGCTCCATCAAGTAGAAAGCCACCACGGGCATTACGATCGCGCTCAATTGCGATTTGGATTTCTTCGTCCCGTGCTGTTTGCGCCGATGGCTTGCTTGGGCTTTTGGCATTTGCCAAGGCTGTCTTGTTACGTTTGTGCTCAGACATGTAGTTCACCTCCTATGAAACTGATACGATCACTGTAGCATATAAGCGTAGCGGAAAATAGTCGGAATGCGTACGTACTATGTGCCTATTTTTTGCGAATTAGCCGGCGAAATTGTCGGCGGGTCGCACCTCGGGCAAACTCACCCATAAGGTAGTAGTACGGGTATACCGTTACCACCAGGAAAGTGCTCGACAACAAGCCAAACATCAATACCACGGCAAGACCCTGCCAGAACGGACTAGTAAGTGCCAGTGGAATTATTGATACGATTGCCGTCAAGCTCGTCGCAATAAGTGGTCGGAATCGTTCTGCCAAAGCTTCGTGTGCCGCATCGACCGGATTCATCCCAGCTCGACGAGCTTGATTGGCGTAGTCGGTAAGAAGAATCGTATTTTTAATACTCAGGCCAATTAAAGCAAAGAAGCCGAGCATGGCAAAGAAGCTAAATGGGTTGTCGGTTAGCCAAAGACCGAGCGTAATGCCAAAAAGACTAAACGGAATCGCCATGAAGATGAGGAGCGGCTGCAAGAGACTTCTGAACTGGATGGCCAAAACGATAAATATCATCAGCAAGACGGCCGGAAACGCCATAGCTAGCGTTTTAAAGCTATCGGTATTTTCTTGCTCTTGGCCGGTGTTGAATGACACCGCATCTTTTTCTAGGCCATAGCTCGCTACTCTTTCGGGCGTAAACTCCTTTTCGACTGCGTTTTGTACCAAAACGAATACCGCGCTCGTATCGGTGTCTGTGAATGTAGGCGTTACGCCAATGAACAATTTGTTATCTGTTCGTGTATAGACATCGGCGCTACCAACCTCGACCGACTCTATGCCGACTTTTGTACCGTCGAGCTTCTTAATGTCCTTCGATCGAATGAATCTGGCAATAGTATCTGCAAGTTTTTGGGCCGCAGCGCGGTTTTTGTCGGCTGCAACTTGGATACTTAGAGCCCCTGCCGGACCACCCGCCCCGAGAGCGCTCACCGTCACTTTTGTGTTTGGGGTATTTTTTGTCTCATTTTTGAGATTTTCGATGAGCTGCGTGGCAGTTGGCTTACGCTTGTTGTAGTCGATAAGCTCGATAGTAAAGGTGGCCTGCTGTGCATTTGCCTGACCGTAATTGGCCGTGTACGCAAAGTTTTCTCCAAGCGTTGTTTTGACCTTTTCTAGAACTTTATCCGTCGCTTGTTCAGCAGTTTTGATTGTTGTACTGGGCGCGAAGGCAAGTGTTAACTGTATCTGATTGCTATCTTTTGCCGCTGGGAAAATGTTGAACTTAACCTTACCAAATAAATAGCCACTCGCCCCAATAAAAATCAAGCTGATGCTCAAGGCCGCAAGGCAGACAGCAACCAGTCTTTTTCTGCTGTGCTGTGCCCACAGCATTGGTGCGGACAACCCACGAGCAACTGCGCGCTCGAAATCTTCGGCAACTTCGTGTTCGGCATTTTTACCGAGATGCTTGCGACCGAGCATCAAAAATCGTGCGTAATACGGAATGAATATCAGTGCCACGCCGAGACTAATCAGTAGCGCAGAAATAATGGTCGTTGGGATGGCGCGGATAAACTCGCCTAAGATACCACCTACGAACAGGAGTGGCGTAAAGCTAAGCACGGCTGTCAGCGTAGCGGCAATCATTGCCCCACCGACTTTGCCAACTGCCGTCGAAACTATATTGTTAGCGTTCGTTTTTCGTTTGCGCTGAGCGTCCATCGCCTCGACCATAATAATAGTGTCATCCACGATCAATGACAGGCCTAAAATAAGTGAAAAGAGTGTAATTGTATTGAGAGAGTAGCCAACCAGTTTGAGTACACCTAGCGTCGCCAGAATGACCGTAAGCATTGACAGCACAGTTATGAAAGAGGCTCGAACGGCAATGACGATCGAACCGATGATAAGAACCGCGATAAAACCTTCGAAAAGTGTTTTTTGTAGTTCTCCAATCTGTTGGCGAATGCTTGGCGCAAAACTTGCACTGACTCGTGTCATCGACCCATCGCTGCTTTTTGTTTCGTTATAGGCAGCGACAGCCTCTTCGAGCTGATCACCAAAATCTATGACATCGCCACCCTTGACGATACTTACACCTATCGGTATCGATGTGTAGAATTCGGTCTTGCCGTCTTGCCGTTCACCAAAGCGTTCAAACCGGCTTTGTATCTGCTGACTCTCCCCTGTCAGTGGGTTTTTAGCAGACTCGACAGGGCTAATGATCGAGGCGCTTTTGATCAATCCTTTCTGGCTAGCAATAAATTCGGCAGCCTTTTGGGCGCCAGCGATCAATTCTGCCTCGGGGGTATTGGCATTCTTAACAGAGAAGTATGAAACGACTGCGTCGTCACCTCGTTCTGTAAAGCCAAACCTTGCGGCCTCAAAGGAGAATTTTGACTGCTCGGGTGCTAGGCGCTTGTCTAGAATCTGATCTTGGAGGTTTTTGGTAACACTCTGCGGATTTGTGCCCTCTTTGTACTGAGCAAACACGGTATAGAAGTTCCCGAGACTGGTAGTCTGAACTTGTTTTATTTCCGGCTGATCCGCCAGAAATTTGCTAACAGGCGCAGCAGCACTTTTGTCTACCTCTGCTGGGTCGTTTACTAGGTACGCTCCTTGGCCGATGGCAAAGGGCACATTGATGGTCGGGAAACCCTCACGCTTAAGTAGCGTTGTGTAGCAAAGCGCCCCAAAAACCACCACCGCCAAAGCCAGTATGGCTGTTAGGCGCGTGCGTTCAAAGAAAAATAATGCGATACGCTGTAAAGGACGCATGCCAGTCTGTTGTTTGGCCACTTAGAACCCCTCTCGTTTAATTCACTCCCATTGTAACAGAGGCTTCTCTCTGACGAAACACATTAGCCTAGCTGTATTTGGTGCTAAATATCGTTCGGGCCAAGTTACCGGCGTACCGCATACGATCTGCCTCTGCCCAGAAGCACATTTCTTGCGCAGCCATCGCAAATTCCGTAAAAGTCTGACGAGTCGATAGCTCGTCTTCAATTGCGGATGCCGAGGTCCGCATAGATGCGACCTCATCTGGGCTAAAAATTGCCATAAAATCATTCCAGTCGGGTGGCACCTTGAGCGGAGTATCGACACAAGCCGCATACCCACCCTCCCACAATTCTTCAGGTATATCTAGAGTTGGGTCTCGAGAACCACCATAGCAAAGATTCAGTGAGAATTCGTGGTCAAATACGCCCTCACTCGTCGTATAGTAGGACTGTGCTATCTGTAGCCCAACCGAGCCCGGTACCTGAAGCCGTTTGTACTTCTTTTTATTGCCCAGTCTAAATTCTGTATAGTCCCGCACATCATCTGGCATATCTTTCAGGTTTAACTCATCCTGCTGTACGATTCCTCCAACCTCATACTCGACCAAGATCAATCGACCGGCAATACCGGTCTCTCGTATTCGCTCGGCCGTGAAGCTCAACTTCGTCTGTAGGCCACCAACATCACTTGAGCCTCTCGTAACCTCTACGCCATCTTGCGCATGATAACCAGATGACCGGCCATCACTATGTAGTATTTCCGCGCCGTAATCTTTACTATACATACACGCGAAAGTCTCTAAATACTCTGCTAGATCATACGGGTTCTGAAATTTCTCGATTTTGCTCATATGGGCGTATAGTAGTCTCTCTGCCGCTAAAGCGCAATAAGTTTTCTGCAGATCTTGCAAGTTCTGGTGCCGGTAGTCTATAAAAACATCGACGCCTTTATGCCCATCTTAGCCACGTATGCTACCGTCTATTTTTAGCTTGGCAAAGTTCGTATAGAACATTGTAAGCGTCAGGATAACAAGCAGTGGCACCAATGCGGCGAGGGCACCAATGACAAGCTCGTACTTCCCGTGCCACGCCCCAGTAGGCAAATGCTTTGCCAAAATTCCCCAGTACGCCCAAGCTAACACCGCGCTGTACGTACCATCACGCAATCTCCAAGTTATTGCGGCGCCAATAACAAACCCGAATGTAAGCACGCCTACCGTCCAAATATCGGCACGAATGCCGCCACCATCCCAGCCAACGCTCACAAGCCATGTAGTCACATTGGCGATTGTTGCAACCGTAAGCCAAGCAAAATACACACTGAACGGTAGGCTCGTCAAAACTCCCTCCCTCATACCAATTTTTTGATCTGCGAGCACCATTGCAGCCTTCCCCACGAGCAGCAACATGCCTAGGATCAACACGAGCGAAAGCCAGATGATTTTATCGTGCCATGCAACTATCCACGCTGCATTTAAGGCCGACGATGCTATAAAAAGTTTTGCTACCAAAACCTTTGCTCGTTCAGAAACCGCAGACTGCTTAGGCCTGCCAAGGCCAAGCTGCCATGCCACATGAAAGCCAAGCAAAATGTATATAACGCCCCAAATTGCGAACGTAAATCCAGCAGGCGCAAACAAGTTTGCGTAACTATCACTTATTTGGGCACTTGTCCGCCCTGCAATGGGCACTGCGTTCGCCAAGAAATTTACTACCACCATCACGATGTACGCTACTAAGGCTCCGGCCGCATATCCAGTTGCCGTCATGTCACCACGTCCTTTCTTTTACCATTACGTCTGCCTATTCACTGTAGCTTCTATATAATTCCCTCTGCTTTGGCTCGTTTGTAGTCAATATTCCAAATGTAATCATTTTTCAGCTTAGTATGTCCAGCATCAAAAATACCTTCACCGGCTCTATAAACCTTCATCTCTGGCGGAAGCTGGGCGGTGCGTAGTGCGGATTTAAAGTCCAGATTCACTTCTTGCAACTGCTGTATGATCAACTCGAGCAGCACATTCTGATCCATTTTGCTAAACTGGCTATTTCTTGTGAGCTCTACGGCGATCAGCAGGTGCTTGCGAGCCGACTTGTCCTCGTAACTTACCAGCCTAAACGTATTGATTCGCTTAGAAAAAACCGTGTTCTCGATGATCTGACGAATTTCCTCCGGACCCACTACAGCGCCATTGTAGTCTACAGATAAATCACTTCTTCCGTAATGAAAAAGTACTCCAAAGTCTAGATCTGCCTTATCGACAATAGCCCTGTAGCCATGAGTGATTAGAATCTTCTTTAGTGTGTAGAATTCGGTTGAGTGGCCGAGGTCATGAATATTGTATCTAATCCTTGGGCTTAAATTGTACGTGCGACAGATGGTCACGAGTAATTCTTGCTTTTCATTTGTCTCGAATAAGTAATCATACGGATTGTACTGAAACACCATGGGCAAAATGCCCTTATGTACCTTGAGTAGTTGCTCTCGTAACTCTTTGTCTTCAGCCAGCGCTCTTCGCAGCGCAATCGTAAATCTCGTTTCGTGTGCAATATTAATCTCTATATCTGAAGCACCGTAGGAACCAACGACATTCTTATAGTACTTAAGTAGGTAGTCGCGCATCGACTCGCTCATACCCTCGCCACCATACAGGGCGTTGATCTTAAACTTGGCCCAGTCTATTTCATCGCTTTCTGTCAGTTGCCGTAAAAATGGTGGATAGCCGAGTATCACGTACTCGAATTGCGGGCCTAGCTCTTGTAACGTATCGATAACCTTCGTCTTGTCAGGGCCAATTGACTTCACGCGCCCTATTCCCAGTAAGCAGGTACTCGTATTGAAGCCGGTTGCCCATGCTCCCATCGAAAATGTATTCAAAATAATCGGATTTTTGCGTCCAATAAAGTGCCCATAGCCGACCTGCATAATTCGCTGTGTCATTCGACGTTCTTTGGCGCCTCGTACCCAGCTGGTTGGCTTACCACTACTCCCAGAAGACTCGTCAAACATGACTCCCGTAGTAGGTATCTTCCCATCAACTAATTTTTCTTGGAGACTGTATTGCTTTACATAGCTTGCTTTATCAATCTCGGGTATATCAGCGAGTTCCGCACCCCTGAAGGTTACGCGTGGGCCTTTGTACTGCTTTTTGCTCATAAAATCGCGATATGCTGGAACTCTCGCAAGAGCAAAACGATACACGACAACCGCTCGTACCCTTCCTAGAAAGACACGAAAATCGCCAAGCTGCGGAGCTAAAAATATTTTGTGCACTCTCGAATGCACGTCGGTGTACCAAATAATTTTATCTAAAATACCTACCACGACTGTATAGAGCGACTCAAACATACTAATCCTCTGCTTTAATTAAATGTTCTGTACTAGGAATTCGTTCACTTCGTACTGGCAAATCTGAGTAGCCAGCTCTGCAAATAAAAACTACATAATTCTCGTCGATGTTTTCCTCTTGGATATGGGTCAGCTCCAGAAAGTCACGGTGAGCCTCTAGGTTTGATACTATCGTACCGAACGGATGCAAATACGCGCCCTGTCTGCTTACTTCAATCCACATTTTCAGCATCGCCGTACCGATATCAAACGCATTCTGCTCGGTGGCAAATGGTGCCCTCATATACAAGACTGTGCTCTTATCTGTCATGGTCCTTAGATAGTACTTTCGCAGTATTTGGGCAAAAATCGGCAAGCGAATTATTCGATAGTATTTTACAAAAAACCGAAGCGCTGGACCACTAAGCTCCATACAATCGTAGGACAATCCGTCCTTTTTAGCCAATTTTTCCTTATGGCTAAACCGCAACCATTTCTTAAGCTCTTCGCGAACATTCGTATCAAACATATCATCGAAAACAGCACGTTGATTCAGCCATATCGTTTCTGCTGCTTCTGTATCGCCCAAAAATAGTACCTGAATCGGGCTAGTTTTATGCCATTCTGTCAATTTTTGTATGGACTCTGCCCGCAGACCTTGGTGGTATTTTTTGCGCGATGTCTGCCTAAACCGCAGCACGGTTTCAAGCTCTCTATTGGGTATACTATTTTGTGATTCTATGGTCATCTTCCCAAGTCGCAGAGCACCTAGGTCTGCCATGTGCTGTTGCCTTGGCAGATCCATTGCAAACGAAATTTTTACACCGGCAGCTTCGGCACAATATCGAGCATACTCAACGAATAGTCCGACAGTAACGTAGCTAAATAGATAAGATATGCTGGTGGCGCTGAGTCCGCGATCCGTCTGAAATAGAACGTCGTATCGCTCTACACCTTCATCGTTTGACACTTTGCGCAACATCATTGGTTGGCCATTGTGTGGTGATGGATACAGGTTAAGAAGTTCAAAAAATGTTTCTTTGGCGGTTAGACTACTCTGCTCCATTATTTGCAGTATACCAGTCTGCTTCCTGTTATTGCTAGCGGTTATCTACGGAATGCCGTGCGGTACATGGCATGGGTAAGCTCAGTCTTTTTGTTCTAGACTTTTTCGCACGCCCACTTTGCCATATATAAATAACACCGCCAGCGCATTTGCAATGACAAGATAAACCGGAAAGCCATAGTGTTCAAAATCCCAAGATGTAATAGTTAGTACCGACATAATACAAGCGACCGTACCGATAATGAACGCCCACGGGCTCTCAGTTTCTGGGTATTTGTAAGATTTAATGAGTGTCGGCAAAAATGCCAAGCTATCGGCGATAATACTGAAGGCAATTGCCACATTCCCCTCGCCCGTTATCCACCATAGCACGATCCCTAAAATAGCCAGTGCGCCACAGGCAATATCAAATGTTTCGATCTTCCAAGCTGGATGCTTAACAAGAAACGTTGTTATGAAGATCATTAGTGGGCTAAGCCCAGCGCTCAACGTCATCGCCGACTGCGCCAAGCTGACATCCTGAGACAGCATGGAGGCAAACGCCACCAATGGTGCGACACTAAGCACAAACCACGTCACGCGGTTTGGTCGCGCCGTGCCTTTCACTACCGCAATCAAATACGTTATGACGCCAAGGATGTTCATTATCGCCGCTACATAGCCCCAGTTTTCATGAATCATATTTGTGGTACCAATTTTATGAATTGACCTTCACCAACGGGAGTTACGACATCATCGACAACCTTCACAGCGCTTTCATCATCCAGTGTATACAATGATAGGCCGGTTTTGTTTGCAAAAATTTGCATTTTTTCTATCGTAACACCTCTAAAATGTGCAGAATGTAAATGCGGACGAAACGCAAAATCTACAAAGCCAAAAGTTTTTGTGTGCGATCTGCCGACAGGGCCAAATTCATTGTATGATTCGTCGAATTGCCTATCTGAGTTCATAACTTGTGAGGCGGTACGTATACTTTTTGTTGCGACCATACTCCCTGCGCTTATTCCTGCATACACCTTGTCTGATAACAGTGCTGGCAAGTCTTCGAATAACCCCTGCCGTTCAATGGCCCAGCTCAAGTAAAATGTGTTGCCACCCCCAAAAAATAATACATCGGCCAATTCAAAACGCTGAAGTACATCTTTTTTACGTAGTGAAGCTATTTCAACTAGCTCAACCTCGGCGCCCCTTTCTTTAAGCCGATATAGGTCATCGATCAGCCAGTTTTTATTACCGATGCTCTCAAATGCTGCCGTCGGTACAAACGCAATCTTAAGTTTAGAAAATGGCTTCCCAGCCAACGACTCAAGCTCTTTGGCGAGGGTGTCGTTAGTTATACCACCCGATGTTAGCAACAACTTCATGCAAATCTCCTGTTACTTTAAGTGCCTAGGACGCACAGCTTCGAGACAGCCGGTTAGTATCAGATCGTGGACCGCATCGAGGATTTCATCTTGATTGAAGCTAATACCCGACTGTTTCTTGACTTTGAGGCGTACTGCCCGAATAACATCTTCGGTGTAAATGGTTTTGAGTAGACTTGCTGGCGTCAGTGCGTCGACTCGCTTCCAGTAATTCTCCAGTTCATCGCGCTCCACACCATGCTTCGTAAGCGCCAGAAGTTGCTCGGACGCCTTCCGCATTTGCGCCAGGTCGCCAAGGTCTAGGTCTATCACGAGTTGATTGCGAATCGGTTTTGTAAAAAGTAGTCTGTAGAGTTGGAGCTGCCGGCCGTTAAATAGCACGATCCAATCAATCCCTTCGTTTGCAGCGTAGTTCTGTGCTTGGCGAAGGTGTTTTTCGTTCAGGTCGATACTCATCGCCTTCACCTCGACTACGAAATTCTTTTTACGCTTGAGTTGAATAACGTAGTCTGCGTACTCACCCTTAATGGCATACTCAGTCTTAATCTCTTCGTCGAAGGTATAGCCAAGTACATTCTGCAAGAATTCATTGACGTAAATACGTGTGGCCGACTCATTGTAGTCGGATTTTTTGAGATTCTTTTTGCGGTATTCTCGAAGTCTTTTCTCTAGCTGTACTCTTTGATGCTCGGTCGCCATATTTACTCCCCTTTAGTATGTAGTCAGTATACCCGAAAAGTACCGAGCTAAATACTGTCGAATTCCTCGAACGAGCCGCTGCTCGGTGCTGCCTAGATCATGTAGCCCTCCTAGTTCTTGATGGAAAGCATTGATACTCACTACCTCGATGGGATGTGGATAGTCATCGATTGGTTCCCGCACAATATCCTGAATCTGAGTATGGGGCGTCAACAATATAATCCGAAACGGTTTTTGCGTATCGATAAAATCGTGTAATTTTCGATATTTTTCTAGTTGTTGTCGGCTGCTTTTGGTAGCCGTCTTGAGCTCGATCGCAACATGTTCCTTCTCACTTACAAAAAAGAAATCGGGTTGCGTTGCATTCCCCATCGCTGTTTGTATATCGGCTAACTCTTTCGAAGAAAGCATTTGGTGCTGCTCGGTTAGGTCAAAAATGGTAAGTTTTTCGAGAGGAAATAGTGCAAAAAATATGTTCAAGATGTGGTTCAGCGCCACCTCTTTTGGGGCGACGCTGTGCCACATCTCGTCGGCAGAACGAAACTTCCGATAGTTCTTCTCTGAACGACCGATAATTTGCGGCTCCCACCAGTAGAATTCGACTATTTCACGATATTCGTCAGTCCACGACGGCTCATAGCTCATCGATTGTGACTCGTCGCTGTTCGGTGGTGTCGCGGTCGCGAATAGTTACCGTGCCGTCTTCGAGTGTGTCAAAGTCTACTACAACGCAGTACGGCGTACCGATCTCGTCCTGACGACGATAGCGCTTGCCAATGTTACCGTTGTCATCCCACATAACATTGCCATATTTTTCCTTTAGGGCTGAGTACACCTCCCGAGCCTTCTCGACAAGTTCAGGCTTGTTCTTCAGCAGTGGCGACACGGCGAACCTATATGGCGCAAGTTCTGGCTTAATCTTTAGTACGGTTCGTTTATCGCCGTTGATCTCTTCTTCGCAATACGCGTCAGTCAGTACTGCCATGAACATACGGCCAACCCCCACCGACGATTCAACAACATACGGCGTAAACCTCTCTCGGATTTCGTCATCAAAATACGATAAATCCTTGCCGCTCACACGGGCATGATTTCCAAGATCGAAGTCCGTCCGATTATGCGTACCCCACAGCTCTTTAAAACCTTGAGGAAATCTAAAATACACATCATGCGCAGCAGCGGCATAGTGTGCTCGCTCGTTTTCTGCGTGCTCATGCCATTGCAGGTTTTTTTCTTGGATGCCTAGTCTTTTAGTTAAGAAATCCCAAGAAAACTCACGCCACTGTTCATATGATTCGTTTTGAGCCTGAGGACGAATGAAATATTGCATTTCCATTTGCTCTAGCTCTCGAACACGAAAAATAAAATCACGCGGACTAATCTCGTTTCGGAATGCCTTCCCGACCTGCGCCACCCCAAATGGTAACTTTGCACGCATGGTTTCGCGCACATTCTCGTAATTCGTAAATATTGACCCTGCTGTTTCCGGACGCAAGTAAGCAACGCTCGATTCATCCTCGACTGGCCCCACCCAAGTTTTCATCATCATATTATATTGCCGAGGCTCGGTGAGGTCTTGCTTACCACACGTCGGACACTTTGCATTTTTTAGCAGCTCCTTGAGCTCTGCAAGATTTGTAGAATCCGTATTTGCCAAATGGTCTGCTCGATGTCTTGCTCCACAATTTCGACAGTCGACGAGTGGGTCGGTAAAACCAGCGACATGACCACTTGCCTCCCACAAACGGGGGTTTTGTATAATCGCCCCATCCACTCCAAAAACGTTGTCTTTTTCAGTAACTACTGCTTTCCACCATTCTGCCTTGAGTTTATGTATCAGCTCGATACCTAGTGGGCCGTAGTCCCAAAAGCCTGCAAGTCCACCATATATCTCGCTTGCTTGGAATACAAAGCCACGGCGCTTGCAAAGGCTTACAATATCCTCTAGTTTTACTTCATTTTTTTGCTCATTCATTTCACTCATCAGTACACTTTCGCCCTACTTCTATTTATAGGTGTAGTATACCTCTGTTTAGCCATTCTCCCAAGGCGCTGTGCTTAATTGCCCGCAAGGTATAGGCTCTTGAGTGAACTCAGAAGCGGTCGGCACACAAGACAAAGCTCATCGACAGTATCAATTCCTTTGAAGGGCACTGGGCTGGGGCGCGAAAAAAGTAACCGCAAGAATTTGATCTCAGGCGCGCCAAATGTTCCACTCGGTCTCAAACTCATCGCCATACTATCGAAATCAAACTCATACTTTTTATCCGCTCTCAACGCTGCCCCCTCTCGTTCGGTTAGCAAGTTGGGCGCATGCCCATCAAGGGTGAGGAGCCGAGCCCAAAACCACAGTCGTACCACTTTGATTGGCACATCCGTGCCGCTCAGGCCTTCGAGCCCTGCCCTCATTGCATCGTAGTATCCATGTTCTGCGTGTTGCTCGGTAGACTTGTGGAGCAATTTGATAAGATCATAGCCAAGCATTGTTCGGTCAATATCTGTCAGAATTGATGAGTAGTGCTGCGTCATCCTACTTGACACCAGTGTGCCCATTTCTCCCCTGCCAGGGATATACGTTAGCTCGTTTTCACTAAACAGCTCTATACCCCCCGCAAGCTTACTTCGGACCTTACGCACCCCCTTTGCCATAAGGCTTAACTTGCCATCGTACGGAGTTAGTACTGTCAGTATCCGATCGGCCTCACCGAAATCGACGCGGTTCAGTATGATAGCGGTGGTCTTTTTTTGATTCATAGTAACCCAACTGCATGCACCTTCGAACACAAATCTTGCAGCGATGTTTCGTGCTTGTCGAGCTGCGCGCAAATCGATAAGTCGCCGAGGGTGCTGTCGGACAACAGTAGCTGCGCACCACTTGTGTGAATAAGTACCGGCACACTCTGCCACTCTGGGTAACTTTTGAACTCGTACAAGAATTCAACCCCGTTGTGTCTCGCTAGCCTCGGCTCTAGTACCACTACATCTGGTGATTTCGCGTCGGCTAGCTGTATTGCACGTTCGGCCGTAGGCGCCCACGCAACGGTACCCACTACACCCAAGGCCTTGCCGTACATATCAGCCAAAATGGCATCTGGTTCTATCAGTAATATATTCATCTACACCAACTGTATTTGGCTACACCTTGGAAGCGTGGCCGCGAGACCCACAAAACTATTATGCTTTGCCACATGGAGCTCCGCCTGCATACTTGTGAGCAACTTATCTGCTACAAATACACCTGCAACTGGCCCAGAGGACAGCAAACTAAAAGGTTGGTGAACTTTGCCAAAGAATCGTTTGGCACGCCGAAGCGTAGCAGAATTAATAATTGTATTTGCAGAATACAGCCCGGCTGCAATACCATGCCTAGTGCGATACGCATCTAGACGCACAGCCGACGGGCTATCTTGGGCAGCTTCTGCGTTAACAAAAACCTGACCCAAACAAACCAACACAGAATGCATAAACTCACGGTCACAAAGTACCGGCTCGAGCTTCGGCAACGCAGCAATTTCGAGCTGAACATTGCGCTGTGAAGCATAGGGCCGAAGTACGAGCTCGACATCATATAGGAGCGATGCGACCGACACCGGTTCGGCCGCTATCTCGATAGCACCCCCTCCACCTCGCATAGCGCGTACATAGCCATCGGTAAGTTTCATCGCTGCTTGGGATAGTATGGCAATATGCTCGACTGCCTTGGGGTCATTCTGCCATTTTGCAAGCTCCGCGAGGCGCGCAATTTGCAAATACGCATCTCTGAGCTGTTCTGCTAGGCTCACAAACAGCCGTTCCGACTGCTCCATATGTTTGTCTGCAGAGTTCCGCGACATATACTACCCTCGTTTCTATAGATCAGTATACCGATTGCAGGCTATGAAAAATACGAGATTATTTACAACTTTCGTCATCGGCTAGACCAAGAGCAGCGCATGCTACTACGGAACAAGTGTGAGGTTCTTCAAAATAACCGTGTCAAAATCCGCTTTACCGGCGTCTGTTTCGGTCCATATCTTGATGGCTCGATCGCGAAGAGGCAGCACAATCATTGTGCCCTTTTTCTGATTTTCGAGTACGCCTTCAATACGCGACCCTATAATTTTTTCGTTCGATGGTAATTTATATGGCGCAACTTTTGTCGCACCATTACTTGCTCCACTTGTAAACTGCTGCAATACATCAGCATACGACTGACTCGTCACCTGCGTACGAAGCGCATAGACGGCATCATTTCCGCCAGAACCACGGACTACACCGGGGTCCATGTAGAGGTCAAGTGGCTGGGACGACCCCCCGCTCTCCGTATATACACTCCACGTCTTTGGGTACCCTATTCGAATACTACCGTACTCTTCAGGACCAACAAAAGTTCGATATGGAGATTTTTCCTTGTCGGCAAAATCCTTCTCTAGCTTGGCAGTAACCTCTGTCGTGTTCTTCTCTACGGCAGCTGCAACGAGCTCATCACTCTTACTTTTGTATGTTGTTCGTTCACTGATCGCCCACGCACTCAGGGCGACAAAAACGAGAAGCAAACCACCTAGCGACACGAAGCCCAAAATTACGCCAGCTGCTGCACCCCTTTCTCGATCCACATATTTCATATTGCTTATGGTACTCGAAATAGGCCTCGCCGACAAGGCTTAGTATCGATACAAAAACACACCCTGCTTTTCTCTGGCAGGTTTTTTGCCCGAGATCTGAAATGCGATGCTCACAAGTGGCCTTTTGTACTGTCGCATTTGAGTGTCTAGCCGAGGCATAAATCTATCAAGTAAGAACACAAACACCCCGTCGCTTGGAGGCCACTCCATACGCCAAAAATCTCCCCATATCACTCTCACCCGCCCGCGATACCGCACTGTCCGAAGCCATGCAATCACAAATAAAATGGGGTTAAGCTCGACTCCAACGGCCTGATATCCGCGCTTAACGGCCGCCAGCAGTACTTTGCCATCTCCGCAACCTAGCTCCAAAACCGTCTGGTCTTTTTCTAAATCCAGTAAGTCAAAGGCAGTCTCAATTTGAGTAGACAACGTTGGTAGATACGGCGCACCCACCAGAAGCACGACCGCAAACAACGATACGACAATCATCAAAATCAGCAGCGTAATGCTCATGGTTATCCTTTGGCCGTTTGCTGCTTAATTTCTACCTCGGCGCCGTCCAAAAACACTTCGAGATCATGCACTATCGCCTGCCCTTTTCCATGTAGTTCAATGGCTCTATCGAGTGGTATGTCTGTATTACGTAGCTCGGACACAATCGCATCAAGCTCGGCGATGGCCTCGCTGTAGACAAATTTTTTACTCATGCTTTTCCTTTCTTTTCATCCGCATAGTGGGCTTTTACCTCTGTCAATATCGTTCCATTCCTCAGGTGCACTCGTAGCAAGTCCCCAATAGACACACTGGTGGCATCCACAATTTTCTCGCCCCGCTCATCACGAATCAACGCGTATCCACGCTCGAGCGGAAGCATTGGATCAAGCGCAATTAATACATCTCGATAGGTGCGCGCTGCCTGCCGTGTTCGATCAAGGACAACTTGCAGATACACGCCAAGGTCCTCCTTGTATTCAAGGTTTTTTTGTCGCTTGGCAACCGTATAGTTCCTGAGAAGTCGTGCCAATTCCTGCCGTTTTTCAGCCAAACGAATTCGTTCGACCTTTTTGTCCGGAAAAAGCAACTCAGCAGCATTACTCGGAGTACTTGCTCGCACATCCGCCGCTAGCTCAGCGAGGCTCTCATCTACCTCGTGACCAATGGCTACAAGCGTTGGTACCCTGCACTCTGCTACCGCACGCACCACCCCTTCGTGGCTAAAGGCCGCCAAATCTCCCTTGCTGCCTCCACCTCGAATCAAAACAACTACCTCAGGAAGCTCCGGCTGGCTCTGAACCGTTTGTAGTGTTTGGATAATATTTTCCGGCGCATGATCACCCTGTACATACGAATCAAAAACTGTCACTTCCACGCCACACCACCTCGCTTTGGTGATTTTGATAAAGTCTGCACAGGCTGCCGAATCGCGAGCAGTAACAACTGCAATTCTCGAAGGTACGGCCGGCAGGCTACGTTTGCGCGCAGTGTCAAAAAGTCCTTCCCCGCGTAACTTTGCGAACAGCAGTTCGCATCCTTTTTTAAGAGTTCCCTCACCGACTAGGCGCACCTGCTGCACCTGCAAGCTAAATCCATATTTTTCGTGTATATGCGGCGCTCCGTACAACCGCACTACCATACCAACCTCGAGCGGGTTAGGTAGTGCATATACTGTCGTAAAACATCGCACAGTCGCAAACTCGTCTTTAAGCGTAATGTATACCCAGCGGTTCTTGCTCACCTTGTACTCTAGTATCTCGCCCTCAACGGCAATAAAAGGATAGGCGTATTCGAGTGTTTGGTTTACGAGAACAAGAAAATCACTTACACCTACGACCGGTACTTCGTTCAAGTTTTAGCCCCCAGCTTTTTGGTAGTCTGCGCGCCAACATTCACACGATTAAGGTGTTTATGGTAAAAGTACGCACCCGGCGGCATCTGTATGAGCGTACTCAAGATACGGTACATAATCGTCACCGGCAGACTCAGACGAGATGGCACACCAGTTGCAGACAAGGTTAAGGTCATGAGGCCCTCGTAGACACCGACACCGCCCGGCAGCACACTTACTAGGCCCGCAAAATTTGCCACCGCATAGGCCAAAATAACCGCCCCGATGTTCACCAAGTCGCCAAAAGCAACATAAACAACGTATATTGTTAGCACTTCCCAGATATTTGCAAACAGTGCCCACAGGAATGGCCACTTCAACTTAGACCAATCTTGGCTCATAAGCTTATAGTTATCGTGCAAATCATCAAATACGACTCGGATTTTTTCCGTATGAACTTGTTGCGGATGATTAGGCCGAATAATGCGTATCATTCTGTTTAGCCATTTGGTCACGTACATAAAAAAGCCGGCGATACGCCGCCTACTACTTACAACGAACCCGAGACCAAACGTGGTAATGACCAAGGCAGTTGCAATCGAACCTGCCACCAACAAAATAAGACTATTCATGTGCCCCTGGATTGCCAACGCAAACACTCCGATCACAATCAATATTTCAAAGCTTAGAAAGTACAGTACAAGCTTAAAGAGCTGCACCGCCGACGCCTTTGCGCCGGTGATATCCTCACTCTTTAAACGGGCTGCAAAATACGAAATGCCCGTCACACCTCCACTCGGGAACAAATGATTTACATAGTTCAAGGCTACCGATGATTTGAAGAGCTCCTTGTAGCTCAGTTTGTTACCAACCAACACAAATAAATGTTTGTATAGCCTAGTCTGTGCATCGTAATTTAGAACTTGGAGCGGTATCATGAGCAAAAGCGCCCACATGTTTACCCGCAAGAGGTTTTCGAACGTCTGGCTAAACTGATCACGAATGGCATATATCAGCAAACACAGCGCCAAAACCGTCACTACATTTAGCACAGCCTTCCAGTTTCGCTGCCAGAACGAATGCCGCATCCCTGTTTCCATGCTATATAGTATACGCATCTTTTGATGATGTGCTATCACCTCCTCTACATTTCTTCACCTCACATTGACTAGCTCGAATACCCCAGCCACATTAGGTAGCGACGTCCGATACCGGTATTATAGGTACATGCAACACATATACGTTTTAGGGAGACAACCCTCGCTCGGTCTTGCCGAGCTTGAAAGTCTGTGCGGACCATCTGCAGTGCGGGCTTTTGGCGCACACTGCGCCATCATCGAGCAGGCCGAAAACGAGCCTGCATTCGCACGCTTAGGCGGCAGCACAAAACGCGCCGTAGTCCTTACAACTATTTCTGGGAACGACTGGAGAAGCATCGAAAAAGAGCTGCTCAAAATCGTGCGCTCATCCTCACTAGCCCTTCCCACCTCTGGCAAATTTCACTTGGGCCTATCAGTAATTGGCATCTCTGTCTCTACCGGCAAGGTAAATGCCCTCGGCCTAACACTCAAAAAAGTTATTCGTTCTCGACATGACGGCTCAGTACGACTCGTGCCGAACAATTCATTGGAACTGTCTACCGCGCAGGTATATCACAGTCACCTCGCCGACGAGCATGGTGCAGAAATAGTAATTGCCAGTGACGGGACTCAGACGATACTTGCCCGAACCGATGCCGTCCAAGATATCGATAGCTACACCGTCCGCGATCGCAGTCGGCCCATGCGCGATGCGCGCGTGGGCATGCTCCCGCCCAAACTTGCCCAGATCATCATCAACCTAGCCATCGGAGAGCTAAAGACTGCCAATGGTACCGAGCGATCCGACCAGAAATTTCGTGTACTCGATCCCTTCTGTGGCACGGGAGTGCTACTTCAGGAAGCTCTGCTTATGGGCTACGACGCCTACGGGACCGATCTAGAACCTCGCATGATCCAATTCACAGAAAAGAATATGCAGTGGCTACAAGATCAGTACCCCAAGAAAAGCTTTGTCTTACAGACTAAAGTTGGCGATGCAACCACACACACGTGGAGTCCACAGCCGAGTATTGTAGCTTGTGAATCATACCTTGGCCGGCCCTTTACCGAGCAGCCAGCTCGGGCGATACTAGAGCAGAATGTCAGCGACGTAAATATCATTATCAAGAAGTTTTTGGCCAATATTCACCCCCAATTACCCCTAGGTGCACGCCTTTGCATCGCAGTTCCTGCTTGGCAGCTCAAACCAAGCTCATTTCGTCACCTGCCCCTTGTTGACTCTCTCGAGGAAATCGGCTATAATCGGGTAAGTTTTGAGCGAGTTCGGGACGCAGACCTCATCTACTACCGTGATGATCAAATTGTAGCCCGCCAACTCCTCATATTAACAGTCAACTAAAGTAGACGTTCGAGTCGCCCCGTCACCGCAAAGGCCTTCATATGGTGGATGCAGTGCAAGGCGTCGAGCGAACGCCCGCAACGAACCGTAGCCCGCTACGGTGAGCGAGGACGTATCGCCGACAACGCAGCAATGCGCAGCCAGATGAAGGCCGCACGTCAAGGAGAATTATATGTCACACGTCAAAGCTGGCGGAACCAGCAAGAACACTCGAGATTCAGTCGGTCAGCGCCTCGGCGTCAAGCTTTTTGGTGGCCAAGCCGTCAAAACTGGTCAAGTTATCGTTCGCCAAGTCGGCCAGACCAAGCGCGCCGGCAAAGGCACTATGATTAGCCGCAACTTCACCATTCATGCAACGCGTGATGGTATTGTCAAGATGGCAAGCCGCAAGGTTCGCACCTTCTCTGGCCGATCAGTCCGCCGCACCGAAGTCACCGTCGAATAGACGTACGTATTTATATCTATTTTCGCATGTCAGAGCTATCAATAACTTGCTCAATTGCGACTCTAATATAGGGATTGACGTGGCTTAGGCCGTGCATTTTACGATACATAAGCCAACTATCATTCATGAAGTCCATGTTTACCCCCATCTGGCGCATTAGCTCTACTTTCTCCGCGGCAAATTCCTTCACGACATCTTCACCCTTACGCCCAATTGTTTCACGGATCGCAAAGTCTAACTGAGATGCATCCAGATGTCTATCTTGGACAGCTCCGAATTGCACAAACTTATCGGCGATGTCTGGATTTTTGTCATATGGCGTTGGGTGTAATGCAAACGACAAAAGCGTATTCCTGAGGCCAATTTTAGTACTGGCATCGATTGTAAAAGCACTAATGGGATCATCCTGCCTTAAGGCGTTTGCCAAAGAATCATTCACAACATCAACGCCATTCACCATGCTCATATCCATGAAAAAATATTTAATATCTTGGTACCCGTGCTTGTCACCCGATATCAATTCGGCTTTTCTTTCCTCTAGGAGTCTACCAAGTTGGTGCCGCGCGCCAATCATCATAGTTTTTGCAGTATGACCGTACTCATGCTGCATGGTAGCCAACGAACGCTTCTGGTCATCAGTAAGAGAATCTACCCCTTCCGCTCCAGCTTTTTTAATAATGAAAGCATCGGCAGCACGGATATACATTTCCTTTCTGCCATCGCTATGTGTTGATACCCACGCAACAGGCATTTCTCCAAATTCATCGGCAAACTCTTTATCATATGCCTTGATATTGTCTTCATACTCTTTGGCGGCTTCGCTATTGCCACTTGATCTACTTGCGGCATGATCAGACGCCTTTATATAGTCATCCCTATTAGTGTATTCCTCTTGCTTGGGCCAAGAGACGGGCTCGAGCATGCCTGCTTGTTCCAGATCCCATTGTGTACCAGCCTTTATGACCTTTACAGAAAAATTCAGTCCTTCACCTACTATATTTAACGCCTGCCTTTGTTGCTGTAAGACACCCCCTTCTTCGGCATCGAGTAAGATCCCGGTAACCTCTTCGCTAAGTTCTCTATCGACGATACTGCCTAGAAACCTCTCTTTTCGAGCGTCTATCTCACCCTCCTGCTCAACGATATATCTATCCTTCAACTCATTCGACTCTTCACCCCATTGTCGCAATACTGCCGAGTCACTTCCCGCAAGCGCACACATAAACTCATTAAGCGCTTCTCTTTCGTGAATGGTCTCTATCCTGCTTCTATGAGGAGCGTTCTGCTCATTCTCTAGCCAAGACTCTGCGGTCGCAAGGAGTAAGACCGTATTGTATGGCTTTGCATAAAAACTTGGCTCAAGCTGCATGTCCTCGGCAATACTTGCCGCAAATAGTTTTGTCTGCTCGGCCCTAATCTGTAAATCTTCAGGGCTTTTGGACTCGCCGTATGTTGACCTAAGTGCAGTATCCAGAGCAAAACCTTGCTGCTCGCACTCAACCAAAGAACCCTCTATGAGATATAACTGGTGACTTGGTGCCTTTTCATTACTCGGTATCGTGGGATATACTTCTGCCATTTTTATATTTTTTGTTACTTTTATTAATACTCTACATTTTAGCATAGTTTTTATGTTTAGTCAATTTAGTTGTGTTCACATATAAAAAGACCCCTAGTGGGGGTTCTTTTTTTGATGATGACTTCTTTGACTCTACGACGGCATGCCGAGGTGGTGCTTCACTTTATCAACTACATCGGAGATAACTACCTCAGACTTGACGAGGTAATCATCGACACCGAGCATTTGCGCCCGCTGTTTATCACTATCTTGGCTCAGCGCGGTTAGCATAATAACCTTGAAGTTGGCCGTTTCGGGGGTATTACGTAGAATATCAAGCACATCGAAGCCACTTACTTTGGGCATCATTGCATCGAGTAGAATCATATCTGGCTGATATTCTCGGGCCGCTGCCAAGGCTTCTTCGCCATTTTCAACCCTGTGGATCGCGAAGCCCTCGGCTTGAAATCGCGTAAGGTACACCGTAGCAAGGGCGTTATCGTCCTCTACTAGTAATAGTTTCTTCTGTGTTGGTTGCGTGCTGTCCATACCGCTTATGGTACCGCAAACCAAGCATTGTGACAAGTGTAGTGACCCTAAGGGTTCGATGTTACAAGAGGCTGTGTACAAAGCCGGCGAATAGAGGGTGCGGCCGATTTGGGCGACTCTTGAACTCTGGGTGATACTGACAAGCAATCATGAACGGATGATCTACGCCTTCGACAACTTCAACGAGCCCGTTATCAGGATTTATGCCCGATGCGCTAATACCCCATGAATCATACTTGTCGACATACTCGTTATTCGCCTCGAAGCGGTGTCGGTGACGCTCGATAATATCTTTTTTGCCATACACTTTTGCTGTCAAAGATGCGGCGGCAAACCTACAAGCATAATCACCGAGTCGCATGGTGCCACCAGTGTTTTCCTTGTCTTCTTGCCCCTCCATCGTCGCTATGACAGGATAGGTAGTTTTTTTATCGACTTCTGTTGTGTTTGCGGCCTTCAGCCCAGCACGTCGTGCCGCCGCGATTACTAGCATGTGCATACCGTAGCAGATGCCTAGGTATGGTTTTTTGTGGTCAAGTGCATAGGTCGCTGCACGCAATTTCCCCTCGACACCCCGCGATCCAAAGCCTCCGGGCACTAAAATGCCGTCGATGGCGTTCATAGCGTCGACAAATTTAACGTCGGACATTTTCTCTAGCGCTTCGGCGTCGAGCCACACGATCTCCACCTGCGTCTTGTGCGCCCATCCCGCCGCACGCAAAGCTTCCGTAACGGACATGTAGGTATCGGCATTGTCGAGATACTTGGCAACGATACCCACGCGGACATTTTTTTTCGCTGGAGTTAACGCTTGCTTAACCACCGTTCGCCACTCCGTAAGGTCGGGCTTACGAACCTTGAGGCTGAGGTGATTGGTAATGACATCTGCGATACCCGTGTCTTCAAGCGTGAGCGGTACTTGGTAGATCGTATCGGCATTCGGTAGTAGCGCGATTGCCTCTGGTCGTACGCCACAGAAAAGGCTAAGCTTGTTACGCACCGAATCTGGCGCCGTCTCTTCGCTTCGACAGACAAGAACATCTGGTGCTATGCCAAGTCCACGAATTTCTCGGACTGAATTCTGCGCCGGCTTTGTCTTAAACTCTTTGCTTGCGCCAAGATACGGCATGTATACAACGTGGACATACAGACAGTTTTCTCGACCAACACGCATGCCAAATTCACGAATTGCCTCTACGAAGGATAGGCTTTCGTAGTCGCCTACCGTACCGCCTATCTCTACGATGTGCACATCGAATCCTTCGCCAGTTTTTTCGATAGCATCTTGGATCGCGCCAGTGACATGAGGAATTATTTGTACGGTCTCGCCACCAAACTTACCTGCCCGCTCATCTTGAATAACTTTTAGCATGACCCTGCCGCTCATGAGACTACTCGACTGCGTTAGCTCTTGGTCGATAAACCGCTCGTAGTGACCGAGGTCGAGGTCGGTTTCTGCCCCATCACGCGTCACAAAGCACTCACCATGCTCACGGGGGTTAAGCGTGCCAGAATCGACATTGAGGTACGGATCGCATTTTTGGATCGTTACGCTGAGACCACGAGCTTTTAGGAGATTTCCGATGGAGGCCGCCGTAATGCCCTTTCCAAGCCCCGAAAGAACACCACCTGTTACAAATACAAACTTTGTCTGTTTGCTCACGAGTAAAACAACACCTCTCTTATTTCCCTATTATGATACGGGCTCGTAGTCTTGAATGCAAGGTAGAATGGACATTGGACGTCGGACACTAGAAGTTACGCCCTAGAAAATCTCATTCACACCAGTACTACTATTCTGAGTTTCATTCCCGCATTATGAGGCGTTAGCCGAGCATCCATAGGCCCGAAGGGCCTACCAAATGAGGATGAATTACTAGAGGTAAAGTGTGTAAATGAGGATGAGATTTTCCAACGTCTAACGTCTAGTGTCCGACGTCCAATGTCTACTTTGCCAAGAAATCCTGTGCAGCTTTGAGTTGGGCATCATCCTTATTCTTAATCTGTTCATCGCTAAGCTTGACCTCTTGATCGGGAGTTATGCCTTTACCGTTAATGTTCGTACCATTAGGTGAATACCATTTTGCAATTGTTACCTTGAGCTGTCCACCATCCTTGAGGTTAACGAGCTGTTGTACAACGCCCTTCCCATAACTCTTTTCGCCGATTAGCGTTGCATTGTGATGATCTTTAAGAGCGAGCGCAACAATTTCTGAGGCCGAGGCCGAGCCATTGTTTATAAGCACCACTGTCGGCATATCGGCAAGAACACTGCCACCATCCGCAAAGCTCTTTTGTATAACTTCTTTGCCGCGACGTTGCTGTAGCACCTCTTTGCCATTTGGCAGCCAGAGACTTGCTAGTTCGACAGCGGCGTCAACTTCACCGCCCGGATTATCGCGCAAGTCCAAGATAACCTTTTTGACGCCCTGTCCCGTGAAGTCACTTGCTGCCTCGCGGACCAATCGACCAGTATCATCGCTAAATTGATTCACCTGCAAGTATCCCACTCCGTCGTCAAGGACCTTGTGCTCAACACTAGGGACCGTAATCTCGTCTCTGGTGATCGTAACCTCGAACGATTCCGTGCCGCGAACAATGCCAAGCGTGACTTTCGTGCCTTTCTTGCCTCGAATCTTCAAGACTGCCTGTTGTGTACTCATGCCTGCAGTACTCTTCCCATCCACGCTGCCAATGATGTCCTTGGCGCGTATACCTGCCGCTTCTGCGGGAGAGCCTGTGATTGGCGCAACTACAGATACATTACCGTCCTTATCGAGTTCGAGCTTGGCACCTATGCCACTAATTGTTCCTTGGAGATTATTCTGAAATTCTTTGGCTTCTTCGCCGCTAAAGTATTCAGTGTAAGGGTCCTTTGGGCTTGCGGCTAGACCGTGCTTGAGCCCGTTAAGCACATCGGCTTCCTTGATTGTGCCGTCATAGTTTTCACGCAATGCATTGTACAGCTCATTGACGCTTGAGTAGTTTATGCCACCTGGCAGGTTCGTATTAGTCGTCCGACCAAAATTCTGCCCCGTAAGCTGTAGCTTCCCCTGACCCATTGCCAGCCCAAGCATAAAGGCTGCAACACCTACCACAATAGGTATAAAAAAGCCTCTGCTGCTTTCTTTTTTGACATGTACGATGTTGGTTTGGGTCGGTACGGGTTCGGGCGTTCTCTCTTTTTGCATATGGTTAGTAGTATACCGATACTTTGGATCGAACACAAAGTGTATTCACGCAGGTTTCCATAAAAAACACCGCCCTATAGTGCAGGACGGCGTTCCAAAAGATACTACAGCGATCTTAACGGAAGTAAATATACGTCAAGCTCGATGCCATTGCAGCGCTAATCTTCATTTCGCTGTAGTGGCCATTGAAGTCATAGTTGTATTGGCTAATCCAGATTGAGCCATCGGGATTAACTGCTTCGACCCACATAACATGGCCGTAGTAACCAACGTTCCATACCGCCACGGAATTAACGCGA
Source organism: Candidatus Saccharimonadota bacterium (assembly GCA_018062785.1). Taxonomy (GTDB): domain Bacteria; phylum Patescibacteriota; class Saccharimonadia; order Saccharimonadales; family UBA4665; genus JAGXIT01. Next base: position 29,448 of record JAGORO010000003.1, on the reverse strand, counting down.
GGCGTTGAACCGGTTGGAATACCCGCCCGTACCGCATTACCCGGCCATTGGTTGGCGTTGCCGACTCCGCCCCAGTACGGCATGTAGCCAAATGTTTGGTATACCTTCCATGCTGTATAGCTCACGCATTCACGGTTATACATACCCCAAGCATCCACTACGGCATCTTTGGGTATATCTGCGTATTTTGAAGGATATCCCCCTCGACCAGGATCACCGGCAATCACACCGCCCGTGTTTGAGCTTAGCCGACGGTTTGCCGCCGCCTGCGCCGCCTGTAGTTCCGAGACACGAGCATTATTAGAAGTTATCTGCGAATTGATACTCGTTCGTTCGGCATCATTTAGGTTTAAGAGCCGCTGCTGCTCTGCACGGTCACCATCAAGACGCGCCTGTTGCGACTGCTGCTCCTTGAGCAGTGTTTCCACTTTTGCCTTCTGGACCTGAAGTTGCTTCTGGAGAGCGGCAATCTTCTTCATGGTCAGCTGGAGTTTACCTTGGACGCGAGAGCGATACTCTTGCTTGTCCACGAACTCGCTAAGGTTTTTGCTCGTAGCCATCAGTACCACCGTATCGGGCGTGCCATCTACATACATAGCCTTAACGTCACTAGCCAAGATACCTCGCTGCCGGTCGATTTCTGTCTGCGCCTCTTGAATCTGTCTCTGAAGGTCGCTCTGGAGCGCAACGTTCGCATTGATTGACGCCTGTAGCCCATCAATCTGAGCTTGTAGTTTTGAGATAACATCTTGGAAGCTCGCCGCTTGGTCGAGCAAGTTATTTACCGTGGCTCGTTTATTGGCGCTATCGGCTTGAATGGCATTGATCTGCTCTTGATAGTTTTGGGCCGCTACTATCTGGTTGGCCGTCGGCACAACAGTAGTACAGGCAACGAGAACACCGGTTGCTGCCAATGCCGAAAGGCGCGATCTAAGCGTAATGCGCCGAACCGACTGAATTATCCTTGGAGAGACTGTTTTCATACTTGTTTTTTGTTGTTTATTTTGAATTAACATAATCAGTTTATCACAAATTTTCTTCAACTTCAAGAGACTCTGACTACCCTCCTTGTTCGTTGGAGCGAAAAAAACACCCCAAGAATACTTCTTATTACTTATTTTGAGGTATTTGTTGCTTATTTCGTGTGATTTCTGCTTTCGAAGTTCATGGTGCCGCCTCAGGTTGAGTTTTCTTGGACTTTGGCGATCAGTGCGTGTTCTTAGCGAGAAACAAATGAACCGTATCTGCAGTACGGTGAATGAGTCTCGGAGCTAAAAATGTACTGGGCGCTAAAGAAGCTACACAAGTAACTACTCCAAGGGAATACCCTACTTTGGTGCCTTGAACTTTAAGTATCGCCGCGTGGCAAAGGTGGACGAAACGGCACCTATAAGTATACCAAGCGTAAGCTGCAGGGCCAATAGATGCCAGTAGTATTGCTGGAAGAATTGTTGCGAATAACTGATGTCGAGCAAGCCAAAGCTAGATGCCTGAAGCGAGCTAGAGGCAGTAATGAAGATACCGTTTATCACTAGGAGCGAGATGATCGCTGAAAGTATACCGTAAATAATCGCTTCCACCACAAATGGCCCGCGGATATACGCCGTCCCAGCTCCAAGCAACCGCATGATCTGGATTTCTTCGCGCCTATTAAATATCGCCATCTGTATGGTGTTAAATATGATCATTATCGAGATGACAGCAAATACCGCTACCGCAGCAAAGCCTGCTTTGCGCATAATGTTTGTAGCGTGCGTGATGTTATCGATCGCCTCGCGCCTATCCCCGTTGTCACTGGCTGGATCCGATTGTAGTTTGGCGTACTTCGGCTGTTCTACATAGGTGCGAATTTCCTTGAGCTGGCTGAGTTCCTTGGGCTTAACCTGAATTGTTGCTGGTAGCGGGTTGTCCGTCTCGTTAATAGCCGAAAGCAATTGGGTATTGCCCTGATTTTGGCGCATGTACGCCTTAAGGGCCGCTGCTTTGTCTAGGTACTTTACTTCCTCGACATTTTCTAGGCTCTTCAGCCCAGCAATGAACTCTTTGGTCTGGGCGGGCGTTGCGCTGTCCTTGAGGTAGATCGAAATGTTTATCTTACTCGTTATGTCTTCTATAGTGTTATGGAATGTCGCATTGGCAATAATCGAAAACAGAATAATGGTGAGTGTCACCGACATAATTGCCATTGCCGCAATTGCTAACCACGCATTACGAACAAAGTTGAGCATACCGGCCCGAATAATTCGAGCAAACGTCGTAGATCGTCGACTCATGCCCTAGCACTCCTAGCATCAGCTTTAGTCTCAGCCTTACGGGTACTGGCGCGGTCACTCACGATCTTACCGCCGCCAATAGTGATAACACGCCTCTTGAGCTTGCTCACAATCTCTTGGTTATGGGTCGTTAGCAGTACCGTAGTGCCATGACGATTGATTTTCTCAAGCACAGCAATAACATCCCATGCATGCTTGGGGTCAAGATTACCGGTTGGCTCGTCGGCGATCAAAATCTTCGGCTGACGTACGATTGCACGCGCAATGGCAACTCGTTGCCGTTCGCCACCACTGAGTTCGCGGGGCATCCGCTGGGCCTTATCTTTGAGATTCACGATATCGAGTACTCTAGGTACTGTATTGTTTATCTCTTTTTGGCTAATACCTACGATCTCGAGTGCAAACGCAACATTCTCAAAGACAGTCTTGTTCGGTAGCAGCTTAAAATCTTGAAATACGGTGCCGATCTTACGTCGCAACAGTGGAATGTGTTTGTCGGGAAGCTTGTCGTAATCGATGCCTCCAACGATGATCTTCCCAGAGGTAGGACGCTCCTCTCGGGTTAAAAGCTTGAGCAACGTCGACTTGCCCGCCCCGCTCTGCCCGACAACAATCACAAACTCTTTTGGCTCGACATGAAGACTAGCGCGGTCAAGCGCAGGTCCAAGGTTTTTGTTATATGTCTTGGTTACCCTATCCAACAAAATCATTAGCAGTATTATAGCATGGTAGCGCCGTACTTTTATTATACGCGCCCCTTGCATTTTTTATCTCGTGTTGTACGTATGTAAAGTAAACTTTACATTTCTACCATGGGCTCATCAATAATTCGAAATTCCGTGAGAGCGTCTAGGGCATCGAAAGGCATGAGCCAATCTGATTTAGCCCAGAAAATAGATGCTACTAGGCAAACGGTGGCCGCGATAGAAAAGGGAGACTATTCGCCGTCCGCACTTTTAGCGCTCAGGATTGCCTATGCACTAGAGATACCATTTAATGAGCTGTTCTGGCTCGAAGAGGAAAAGTAATATGCGCGTTCCACATCCACGAGATCACCACTCTGGAGAATCTTTGATATAGCGACATTCACGGCTGGGGTTTACGTCGCCGTCAGACATACCGTAGATAACCCAGGTACCACGATTTTTTCCAGCAAACCATCTCTTTATATTGTCATCGGGCTTGTCTTGCTTAATCTTTTTTCTCACGTTTTGCCCAAAAAATTCTTAAAGGGAGCCGATAGAGGATCTGCTGAAAGTCTGCCTATGCCAACCGAATTCCTTGATGAAGACGAGCGACTACGTACAATAACTCTTCGGGCCACCAGACGAACATACCTATATCATGATTTTATGCTGCCCACATTCCTTATATTTCTGTTACTGCGTCCGACCATACTTTGGGTGATACTTGGCTTTGGGCTATTCGCCATCGGACACTATGCTGTCTATTGGACGGGTGTCGTGGATGCTCTAAGGGAAAAGTAGCCATCACCTCTGGCCCAAGATATTGCCCGACGCCCTTAGAATTTCTCGAGATAGCTCACAATAAAGTCATTTAAGTTGCCCGAGAGAACATCGTTTGGGTCAGAGCTGGTGTGGCCCGTGCGCAGGTCTTTGACCTGCTTGTAGGGGTGGAGGACGTAATTTCTGATCTGATTGCCCCAAGCGGCCTGCTCGTTCGGACCTTTGAGTTCGCTCACCTTTTCGGCGTGCTGTTCGAGCTGGAGCTGCGCCAAACGTGAGCGCAGAATCGTCATGGCTACTTCTTTGTTTTGGAGCTGGCTGCGCTCGTTCTGGATAGCCACCACAATCCCTGTTGGAAGGTGCGTAACGCGTACTGCACTATCTGTTGTGTTGACGCTCTGCCCGCCGTGCCCGCCAGCACGATAGACATCGATTTTAAGGTCTTTGTCGTCGATCTCAACCGTTTCTGGCGTATCTATTTCTGGTAGCACCTCGACCTTAGCAAAGCTGGTTTCGCGGCTTTCGGCGTTGAACGGACTAAGACGCACTAATCGATGCACGCCATGCTCACCCTTGAGCTTGCCGTAGGCGAACGCTCCATCGAACTGCAACGTCGCACTCTTGATGCCACCTTCGTCACTCGCTGACTCATCGATGCTCTTGACCCTGTAGCCATTCTGCTCGCCATAGCGCACATACATTCGCAGTAGCATCCCTGCCCAGTCTTGGGCGTCTGCGCCACCTGCACCAGCATGAATACTTAAAATAGCGCCTTTCGTATCATACGGACCAGAAAATTTAAGTTCTTCTTTGAGCTTTACCAGCTTTTCCTTGACGAGTTTCATCTGGGATGCCAATTCTACCTCTAGGGATTCATCGCCGATCTGACTCAGTTCATGCAAATCAGCAAGCTGCGAACGAAGCTGCGCCCATGGTGCGAGCCGTTTTTCGAGCGATGCATGCTTCTGTGAAGTACGCTGTGCGGCCTCTGTATCTTGCCAAAACTCGGGTAAGGCCATCTCCTCTGTCAGCTCTTGCTGTTGCGATTGGAGTACGACAAAATTAATTTTTTGCAGCGCATCATGAAGTTCGTTTGTAAGCTGTTGGATTTCGCGCGATAGGCCCTCCATACCGCCTATTCCCCGTTGTACTGCCACAGGGGTTGAATCTGCTCGCTGAGCTCGGCTGCTAATTTTGGATTGCAGCTGCCGTACACACCAAGTCCGCCTGTGCCATCGGCAAACATCGCCCGTGTAATATCAATAATATCTTGTTTGGTGACGGCTTCGATGCGCTCCGGTATCTTGTAGTAATCATCGATGTGCTCGTCGAAGAAGTAGCGTGTCATGTACCCACTCGCTGTACTCGCGACGGTTTGCGCACCTCTCTGATACCTACCAATTGAATAGGCTTGGGCAGCGACAATGTCAGCCTCGGCAATCTCGCCACGGAATACATTACCGAGCTGCTCGGTGATGATATCAAATAACGCTGATGCATTCTGCACGGACACTTGACTACCAAACCAGAGGTTGCTGCTGAGTTTAATCTGCTGGTGGCTCGAATTCATGCCATACACCAAGCCCTTTTCGCGAGCAGTGCCAAGAATCTTCGAGTATAACGTTTCGGTCAATATCGCACTGACGATACCTAGGGCATCGAGCTCAGACTCCTCGAGTCGACGATTCATGAAAGTATCGATATAAAAATATAGCGTATCTACTGTCGGATTCGGAATGCAGATTGGTTTTTTTGGTGCCACGACAATCTCGTCGGGCATCTCAAATCGTTCGCCTCGTGGCAGTTCCATCATTTCGAGCATTTCGATGATCGCGCCTTTTCGCCGGCCAATATTGCCAGCGATCACGAAGCGCATGTTGTCTGTGGTATGAGTTAGTCTGTAATGCTCGCGAACATCGTCTAGCGTGACATTATCCATAAGTTCTAGCCGCTTCTGATCTGTTTCGGAAACAAGCCCGTATGCTTTTCGGCTCGCCGCGCCAAGCTGGCGGTAGTGATTGTTTGAGCGTGCAGCCAACTCCTCGCGCACATTGCCAAATTCTGCATCGAATTCTTCTTGCAAAAACAGTGGCTTGGCTATCGCCACAAGCAGTAGCCCGAGCACCCTATCCCACTCAAAATCAGCGCACTCCGTTTCGTATACGATGTCGTATACATCGGTACTGGCATTGCTATACGCACCGTTTTTTTCGACTTCCGCCTGGAAATCTCGCGCCCTCGGAAACGCATCGTTGGCACCTAAGAGTACGTGTTCCATAAGGTGTGGTGTTTCCCATTTGTCGCGTGGAACGAGATACTCACCAGCTCGGAAATTTATGTACACATCCATGACCGTAGCGTCCGGAACATGGATAAACAGGCCTTTGGCTCCGTTGTTCAGTATGACTTCTTCGACTTGATGCTTCATGGAATATAGGTTCTAGGTTCTAGGTTCTAGGTTCTAGACTATAAGCTAGAACCTATCACCTACAGCCTACTTTTTGCGGCGCGCCTTCGCCTTTCGTTGTCGTTCGCGCTTATTGACCTTGGCGCGCTGCTTTGAAGTACTTGTAGACTTACTGCTCGGCTTCGTGGTCCCAGCAGGCGTAAAGTCATCTTCATCAAACTGATTTGCTTCGTTGTTGATTGTATCGGCGTTATTAACGGAGCTTCGAGCGGCACGAGTCAGTTCGGTTTCGACTGGCCTCTCGAGCTGCTCCATAGCAACAGGTTCGGCATGGAATATAGCCCGTACAATCTGGTAGCGCAGTGATTGCTGCATTTCGTCAAAGACTTGCTGTCCACGACGACGGTACTCTACGAGCGGGTCTCTCTGTCCGACGCTCATCCAACCAATACCCTCGCGCAAGTGGTCCATGCGCTCTAGGTGCTGCATCCATAGGTTATCTAGAATTTGTAAGTAGATATCTCTTTCTACTTTGCGTAGTATTTCTGGCGTGAATGCCGTCTCGCGTGCGCTATACACCTGGTGCGCTTCCTCGCGAAGCGTCTTGTCGACTTTGTTGGCTGGCGTGGCAAAGACACGGTCAAGCGCTGCATCATCGAGCGGTACGAGCTGCGTAATAGCCGGCTCAAATTCATCTGTTGTCTTGATTGGCGAATGAGCGAGTGCGGTAATCTCGTCATCGATGTAGAGCTTGACCCGCTTTGATATATCTTCGGAGCGCAAAACCTCTTTACGCATACTGTACGTTGCTTTACGGTGGCGGTTCATGACATCGTCGTACTGCACGACGTTTTTACGCTGATCAAAGTGGAAGCCTTCTACTTTCTTCTGGGCTGCCTCGAGCCGGCGACTAATCATCCGGTTTTCGATGAGCATGTCATCGCCCACCTTCATTCTGTTCATGATAGAAGTAATCTTATCGCCGCCAAAGATTCGCATTAGGTCATCTTGGGTACTCACATAAAACTGTGAAACACCAGGATCACCCTGACGACCAGCACGACCACGTAGCTGATTGTCGATTCGCCGGGATTCGTGTCGCTCGGAACCAATCACAAAAAGTCCACCCAACTCTTTCATACCCTCACCGAGCATAATGTCGGTACCACGACCAGCAATGTTCGTTGCCAATGTTACCGCACCCCGTTGGCCTGCCTGAGCAACAATTTTTGCCTCGCGCTCGTTGTTCTTGGCATTAAGTACCTGATGAGGAACACCCGCCTTGGTCAGTAAACCACCGAGTCGTTCGTTCTTCTCGATACTAGCCGTACCAATCAGAACTGGCTGACCCTTTTTGTGCAATTCCTTGATGTGATCGACGATGGCCTTGAATTTAGCCTTTTCGCTCATATAAATGCGGTCTGGTCGATCCTCTCGGGCAAGTTTACGATTTGGGGGGATTTCCACCACGTCTAGCTTGTAGATTTGGTGAAACTCTTCGCTCTCCGTCATGGCGGTACCGGTCATTCCGGCAAGCTTTTCGTATAATCGGAAGTAGTTCTGGAAGGAGATTGTTGCCAATGTCATCGACTCTTCCTGAACCTCGACGCCTTCCTTGGCCTCAATAGCTTGGTGTAGGCCCTCGTTGTATCGCCTACCGGCCAGTAAACGACCCGTGAACTCGTCGACGATGACGATTTCGCCATCGTTAGTTACGACGTAATCTTTGTCGCGCTTGAACAGCGTTTGGGCTCGCAGTGCCTGCTCTAAGTGGTAAATAGTCCGGATATGCTCACTGGCATATATATTATCGATACCCAAAACTTTTTCGACCTTATCTACACCCTTGTCGTTCAAGACAACTGTTTTTCGCTTTTCGTCGAGCTCGTACATGCTTGGCGTAATCTGCCGGACGGTACGCGCAAACTGCTCGTAAGCGTTGCCCGGCGTCACGCTTGGTGCGCTAATAATGAGTGGTGTTCGAGCCTCGTCGATGAGGATCGAGTCGACCTCGTCCACAATGGCATAGTGCAAATCGCGCTGGCGAAGCTGGTCGGTCTCGCGGACCATGTTGTCACGAAGATAATCAAATCCAAATTCGTTGTTCGTGCCGTAAGTAATGTCTGCAGCATACGCCTCTTGCCTAGAGCATGGGCGAAGATGGCTAAATCGCTGATCGTCGTGGTCTTCGTTGGTGAATTTCGCGTCATAAATGTAGGAGTGATCGGCCATTATAACCGCCGAGGTCATACCCAAAAAATCATATACTTTGCCCATCCACCCAGCGTGCAGCTGGGCGAGATAATCGTTTACGGTAACCAAGTGAGCACCCTTCTCGGTGAGAGCATTGAGGTACAGTGGCAAGGTTGCCACAAGGGTCTTACCTTCACCGGTCTTCATTTCGGCGACAGTACCTTCGTGCAACACCATCCCACCGATAAGCTGAACTTCATAGTGCCGCTGTCCGAGCGTGCGAGTAGCTGCCTCACGAACCAGAGCAAACGCATCGGGCAAAATGGCATCTAGAGATTTCTTCTTGAGCTGACCCTTCAAGACATCCGTCTGTTCACGCAGCTGCTTGTCGGTCATTTTTTCGTATTTTGGTGCAAGCCCATCGATGACTTTCACCTTTTTTTTCATACGTTTGATGGTTGCGATCTGTGGGTCACCCAACACCCGTTTTAGAACTTTATGCATAGTCCGTATCTGTCCTCCGTATATCCCGATTATTCAGTCATATACAATTGTACCCTGTTTGACTTCATTTGGCGATAGTGCAAAAGATTGTTTTACCTATGTTTTTTTGTCGCGAGCCAAGCGGTGGCGTAGACCGCTGGGGCTATGCTTGTCTTTGTAGGCTCTGAGTCGTCGTTTTACGTCGACTGCTATGACATCGAGCGAGGCGTAGGCGTGGGTGGTCGCTTCCTTGACAACAATCTTCTCTTTCGGCAAAACGAGGATGAATTCTACCTCTTTTTGATCTGTTGCTGCATGCAAACGAAAATGAATATCGAGCGTAGCGGATTCGCGTGCGTGCTTCGGAATGAACTTCTCGAGTGGTTTAACCTTTTTATCAACGTACTTACGCAGCTTGTCCGTGAGCTCAATACCTTCTGAACTTAGTGTGTATTCCATATTTTTCCTTTCTCTCTTGCTTTTGGCCGGTACGCTTTCTGCTCAAGCGCAGCCAAAAGCGTGAGTGGTGTGAGGTCTAACCTCACACCACATTGAGGGGCTATATTTTCTCGCGACCGCCCATGTATGGCCGGAGTACCTCTGGGATAATTACATCACCCTCGGCTGTTTGATAGTTTTCGATGATAGCTATGAGTGGTCGCTGGGAAAAAGCAGTCGCATCATTTGTATGTACGAGTTCGATCGTTCCATCCTGTCTCCGCACGCGCGTCTTCATTGGTCGGGCTTGGTAATCGGTGATGTAATCTGCTGTATGTGTTTCGCGGTACTGCGCCTGTCCTGGCAGCCAGACGTTAATGTCAACGCCCTTGGCATTTGGCCGCCCAATATCTACGGTGCATTTTTCGAGTACCTGGTGGTGCAGGCCAAGACTTTGCATAAGGTGCTCTTGGATGGCCACCATCAACAAGTGTTCGTCGAGTGATGTTTCGGCAGTCGTAAATGATTCCATTTCGAGTTTGTTAAACTGGTGCAGTCGCAAAAAGCCTTCGGTGTCTTTGCCGTAGGTTCCAGCTTCACGACGAAAGGCGGTCGTGTACCCCACGAGACGAACTGGCAGCTCATCTTCGGACAAAATTTCGTTCATATACATCGGAGATAGCGTGTGCTCGGCGCTGGCATTGAGCCACAGATCTTCGTCTTCTATTTTGTAGGTCTGCTCTTCTTTATTGAGCCGGCCAGTTGCTTGAAACACCTCTGTTCGCGCCACTGCCGGCGGCAATACGGGGGTGAATGGCTTGCTGGTTACTTTTTCTTGCAATCCAGCGCCGTCAATAATCGCTTGCAGTATTTGTGCATTGGTAAGCACACTAAGTCCGTACTGCCAAAGAGCAAATTCCATAAGCACTAAGTCGCCCTTGAGGTACACAAACCTGTTGCCAGCAATTTTGGCGCCGCGCTCTTTATCGAGCCAACCTTTGGTTTCGGCAATTTCCCAGTGATTTTTGGGAGTGAAACTGAACGTTGGCTGCTCGCCGTAAGTGCGCACAACCACGTTATCATCCTCACTAGTACCAATTGGCACCATATCGAGTGCCACATTCGGTACAGCCTTAAGTGCCGGCCAGTAGCGTTCATCGAGCTCACGCAATTTCGCTTCGCCAGCAGTTACTTGCTCGCGCAAGGCCTTACCCTTTTCTATTTGCTCGGGGCTGGGCTTTTGGCCCTTCATTTCGACCGTCAACGCATTGCGTTCAGCACGCAAACCTTCGACCGTCGTCAGTAGTTCGCGGCGCTGCTCATCGAGCTTGAGTAGCTCGGCGATACTCGTGTCCTTATAGCCCTTTTCTTCGGTCTTTCGCTGCACCAACTCGGGGTTGTCGCGAATAAATTGTATGTCTAGCATTGTCTTTCCTCGTTAGAACTTATATGGGTCAAATACAGAGTGAGCGCGACATACTGGCGCCACCACACTGTGGCGCGCGCCGCTCTCCCTGTAGAAGTCGCATTTGTATCATACCTAAAGTATACGCCCTAGCCCCCTCAGGGCCAAGCACCCAGTATTTCATATGTAAGAAATTGACATAAATTCTTACTTTTGATAAAATTCTTACATGTTACAAAAATCAATTACCATGACCAGCAAAGGAACCTTTACCCTTCCCGCTAAGGTACGGAAAGAGCTTGGCCTTACAAAACCAGGCCAAAAACTTATGCTAACGTTTCACCCCCTATCCAAAACGGTTAGCCTCACTGCAGAGCCAGACTTTGCTGCCCTTCGGAGCGAGCTACGGCCGCTCGCCACTCCCAACTTCGATGTCGAAGCCATCCTGCAGAAAAAACGTACTAAAAGCATTGAGCGTTTTCTGTAATGAGCGCGATCGATACCAATGTGCTCGTGCGATTATTCATTGATACAAATGCCGCGCAGACTACCGCTGTTCAAAAATATTTTGCTACCGAAAAACACATCAGCATTGCAGACATTGCCCTCATCGAGGCCCTGTATGTGCTCACAGAATATTACGGCAAAAACCGTACGGCAGCCTGTAGGTGTATAGCCTCGGTGCTGGCAAGCCCAAAGGTAAACTGCAACAGGCCGCTATTTACCGAAGCGCTCTACCTGTACGAGGAGCATGTAGCACTTTCTGTAGAGGACTGCTGTTTGGTTGTGTACGCCGAGCTCAACAACTCGACCCCCTTATACACCTTCGACAAAAAACTCGCTAGACAAACGCAGCATACAGAGTTACTCCAGTAGTTACTTCTTGCCAGCTTTGTTTTGGAGGGCTTCGAGGGTTAGAGTGGTACGGGCACGGGCGTAGGCGCAGTGTTCGCATTCGCCACCCATTGCCGCCGTGCCGACTGGAGGCATTTCGTCTCGGTCCATACATGCTTTCATCTCATTCAGTACGCTGTCTACCCAGTTACTTTTGCCGTGATGTGGGAAAACATGTGTCTCGAACTCCACCACCCCATCGAATGCATCTTTGTTTGGGTTGCCCGTAGCGTAGACAAAGTAGCCAGTATCGCTGACAGTAAAGTTATTTTGGCGCAGTAACCACTGGTATATCTCCATCTGGCGACGATACATGTCGTGCCAAGTCCCTTCGGGACCGAGCGCCTTGACGGGCTGTGGCTTGGATGTTGCCTTGTAGTCTACCACCATTAACGCCCCGTCATCGTCGATCCAGACATCGTCGACAGCACCAAAAATATGCAGATTTGTTGGTGCATGTAGCGTCGTAACTCCAGTGAAATTATGTCGCCATGTATCGAGATCTTCATGCTGGAACGGTACCGCCTTGACGCCAAATTTTGACATCAGGGGATGGGGTTTTTTGCTTTCGCGGTAAGCATCGAACTCCTTTTTAAATAGTTCGTCGATGGTTTTATTTATATTGAACGGCGGACTGCTTGGTCGAGTAATCTTGTGGCGAACGTCGAGCCAAAAACAGCGCGGACACTGCATATACAGTTCGATTTTGCTACGACTGACCCTATATGGTTCGGTCTGCCCTGGCACATAGGGTTTTGAGCGCTCCCTACTGTAGCCCACTGCTGCTATCCTTGGTGAAGACTTGACCATCGCCCAGTTGGCCCTCCAAGACAAAGCCCGTGCATTTTGCCGCAGTATTATCACAGCCTGCTGGACTTGGGGTATAGGTTACATTTGATTTTGAATTAGCGTCGACTCTGCCTTGAAGCATGCCATCAAGTTCCGATGCAGTTGGATAGCGCCCCCTTTCGGCATAATCTGCCTCTGCATAGCTCTGCATAGCTATGACTGCAGTTTTTACGCTAACATCTTTTGCTTGTTCCTTGACGCCTGCAGACATCGCCAGTACGAGTGTTATCAATATGCCGACAATAGCAAGCGTCCCCAATATACCCAATACTACTACCAGTATTTTCATGAGTTTATTGTGCTGAGCAAAGCCTTTGAGGGGAGTTGGGTTGTCTTTCTGTGTCATCTTGCCCCATGTTACTAGAATTAAATCTATTAGCGACCAGATACCCAAACCACCACCTGTGAGCAATTTTGCCACGCCGAGCCCAGTGTGACCGAGATAAAATCTATCTATTCCCCAACCGCCAAGGAGCCATGATAACAAAACGGCTGCAACATACTCCCTGTTCGGGTTCTCGCCAACCATGGCTTGTGGTGCAGCTTGGGGTGGCACCTGAGGCAAGGGTACGCCATTTTGTGTTATTGGACCGCCAGAAGGTTCCATACTCTACTCCTTATTTTTCATTAAAATTTGTACGATTTCCGTTGCATCATGCACCAAGCGCTCTGGGTGCATGTGCTTGAGTGACTCACGACTATTGTAGCCCCAAGTGACGGCAATAATGGGCGCGCCGATTCTATGCGCGCTGCGGATGTCGACTCGTTCATCGCCAATGCACCAGACGTCGCTCGCCTCTAGCCCTTCTTCGCGCAGAAGTTTCTTGTATGTGCCGGCCTTATTGAGGATAAAAGCACTGCCGACCACACGTGTAAAATACTGCTCGAGGTCATACTTGCGTAAAAAGTCTCGTACATTCTCTTCTTTGTTCGAGCTAACGACAAATATAGGCACGCCACGTTTGTGCAATTCCTTGATTACCTTGTCCATCCCAGGATGGACCTTGACGGCGCTGCCGTGGTGCCGGAAAATTCCCCTACCCCAGATGATGTAATATGGGATTTTATACCAAGGCATACCCATAGCGAGCGCGACATCTAACAGACCACGGTTTTGTAAAGCCTTCTCCTCCTCGGCAGTCAGTGGATCATAGTTGTTGTTGATTTGCTGGACGACCTTAATGACTGCCGCAAGACTATCGGCTATCGTGCCGTCAAAATCAAAAATCACCGCCTTCATATACTTCCATTGTAGCATTTCTTAGGAGGGACTCACACCTCCATTTCAAACTCGACACGTGCTTAGGAAGTTGTGTAGTTTTGGCTTCATCTGCTCCCGACGTTTTTCGTCTGTGGCAGCATGACCTCGGCTGGCGCATCCGGCGTTTATATCTACCTTTGATCTGTTGGCTTTTTTCAGGAGGGGCTTGCCCATCCTCGGGTAAAACTTGCCATTTTTCAAACCGCTCGTTTTTAGCCCTGTTCCACCCCCGAACAGCCTTTCCTTCCGAAAAGCCGTTCGCTCGGCTAACGCCTCGTAGTAATCTCATGAACTTCTATTCGAAGCAGTGGGCGTGGTATATGGGCATCCCGACCATTCATAACGACTGATTGAAGGTATGTAGGAGGTAGCCAGGGGTGGTGAGGACTTAGGAGGAAGTGGAGGTCGGTAAGACCGTAACGCCTCCGCAGCCACCCATGGGTAGCTGCTATATAGCTTCAGTAAGCCGGTCGTTTGATTTGGTCGGGGAGTTTTGCCTACTTTTGTGAATAAAAGTAGGAGGTGGAAGAACTTCTATGCTGGGTGCAAAGTGGTATTCAACAAAAGAGCCCTAAAAATAGTTACTCTAGTGCGTGGATTTGGGCATGGTCGAGACCATAATAATGCGCAACTTCATGCCACAGCGTATGATGAATTTCGTCGTACAACTCTTGTTCGCTCGTCGCCCGCGTCAAAAGCGGGCTTTTAAACAAGGTAATGATGTCTGGTAGTAACGGCTCCCTGCCCTGCCTTTGAGGTAATGGCACGCCTTCGTACAAGCCCAGTAGCGTTTGGTTGCAGTGGAGTCGTAGTTTTCGCCGCTGCTCTTCGCTTGGTTCGTCGGCGATTACAATAGCCACATTCTTTACCCCGCTCCGATGCGGCTCGGGCAGGCTATCGAATGCCCTGTCGATAAGTTCCTTAAACTGCTCGTCAGTGATTTCTAACATCTCTAACTAGTGTACCTGCTTGTTGCAAAATACACGAAATCAGAGTAAAACTGACGTATGGCAGAACAAATACCACCCCAGATAACTGACACAGCCGTAGATATAACGCTTACAAAACTCTTAGATCTCGGTACGGTAGAGTTTGCGCGAAATGCCCTTGGGGCAATCAAAACATTCGACCGCGCTTTCAATGATCAGCTTATAGTATACGGCCTCGAACTCAACGAGCGCTCTACTGAGTCATACTGGCCAAGCAATGTGCTGCAAATAAGTGCTGCCGTGGCCCTGTACGGATACCGACATAGCGGTTTCCAGCAAACTCTCGTGGCAGAAGCTATAGATACGGCGAACTTTTTTGCCGAAATCGAAGGCACACCGTCGGCCTACATAGGAGCAGCTTATGAAGATCCGAATATCTCGCGAGTTCTTGAAGCGCTGTTAAGTACTCCCACCTTTCAGGGAGATGAGGGTGGGGGCTACCGACAGGTTGCCCATATTGGTATGGGCCTTAGTCGATATGTCCTAAGCCATGCTCTTCGGTAAAAACGAGATTTTAGAGATTGCAGCAACCGGCACCTTAAGAATCCGGTCTTGGTTGACAGGCGTTCCGAGCATGCCCTCGGCCTCTACACGAGAATTCACGCACGCCAAGTGATTTTTGGCATATTCGATAGATTCTATCTCTTGTATTCGAAGTGCTATCGCGTGAGACTCACCATACGCCGAAATGACTACCATTTCCTTCAAAATGCCAGTTATTTGGACGTCTCTTCGAGCTGGCGATGACGGAATTTCGCCAACTTCAATGGGACGCTTTGCCACAAGTCGCGCCCTAGACCCATAAAACGAATTCACGCCAAGATCATATATCTGTTGTGCGATCATATCGCCCGTTTCTTCGCCTTGCGTGGCGGCATAAAAACCATTTATAGCTTGTAGAGTAGCTAGGGGGAAATCTTGGCATGCTTCGCCCCCTGCCCCGAAACTTTTCACTTTACAAGCCTTAGGCGGACGAGAAGCCAATCGCGTGGGAGGATGCTGAGGAACCAGCCGGCACGAGGGCCACTCGATTTGTTAATGATAAGTCGGTATAGTGCCCCAAACATTTCTTTTGGCTGCATGCCAAGTACGTCTTTTTGCTCGTAAATTGCTTGGTGGAACCATGTGCCATCAGCATCGTGTGGTGCATCGGCAATTTTTTGCGCCAAGTTTGTAAATAATTTAATCTCATTTTCGGTAAAGTCACTTGTTTGTATCTGTTCTACGAGCGAGAACTTCACTTCATCTGGTGCCCACTGTTTGAGCCAATTGTCTATGAATGCAAGCTCGCGCGTAATAGTTTCTGCTTGATTTCTTGCGGTTTCGGCATATTCAGTACGCTCAATAATTGCCAGAGTTTTGGCTGGATCTTTGAGCGCCGCTTGGTAGCTTGCCACAAGGTGAGAAAACGGCACATTACTCACGACCGGTTGCGTTACACTTTGCAAGCATAAATCGAGCAAATGCTGCTCGTCCTCGGAGCGATCTGCTTTGGCTTGTAGTGCCGCAAAATCGTCGAATAGACGCAAAAGCGTCTCGCCTTCACCAAAGAAAAGCTGCTTATCGGGGCTTGACCTTAGCAAAAAGAACCAGACAATTTCTGGTGGCAAAATCGTTAGAAGTTCCTTGGCTGTGATGACATTGCCTGCGCTTTTGCTCATTTTTTTGGTATCGCCAACGCGATTAATAAAGTTGTACGGCACTGGAAGCGGAGGTTCTGAGCCAAATACTTCACGTGCAATACGTACACCTGTATCGTAACTACCGCCCTTGGTGGCATGATCGCGACCAAACGGCTCGCCGTTGACTCCGAGCATCCACCAGCGTGCCGGCCAATCAACACGCCAGCTCATTGTGACATGTCCGTCCGCATAATTGGCCATGGCCTCTTGATCGTGCTTGTTGATGTAGGTCACGGTTTTGGTACCGGTGTCGATAGACACAAATTGACGACTCTTGACATATCCGTCCTCGATAATTTGGATTGGCGTCCATTGATCGTTGAGCTTCCTGCCGGATACCTCCTCTAAAACCGTGCGAATAGCTGGCACGTTTTCTAGAGCCCTTTCGATTGCTGGCACAAAGTAGCCACTGCGATATTTTTCGTGCGCTCGCACGGTCTCCATTGTAAGGTTCATTTCAGTCGCTGCATCGAGTAGGTCTTGGAGGAAAAAATCTGCATAGCTATTGCCCGACCCGTTAGGTGCTGGTATATCCGCTAGAGGTAATCCGAGGTACTTCTCCCACTTTGCGGGAATATTGGCGGGAACTTTTCGAAACACATCTAGGTCGTCGACAATATGTAGGTGCTGGGCTTCCCTGCCACGCCGACGCAATTCTACGGCAATAATTTCGGCCGTTAGTACCTCGCGGAGCGTACCGAGGTGATAGGTGCCACTCGGTGAGACACCGGACGAAACGGTGATGACACCGCTCGGATGACGAGCGATGAGCTCGTCGACAATTTTGTTCAGCCACTGCATAATGCGAGTATTGTAACAGATACGGATTCGCTTGCCCAGATTGGTAGAAACATAGTAGACTGAATTGGTAATATAAACATATTTATGCTATAGTAAACCAAATGACTCTTGGATTATCGACGCTCGCAGGTGAACACAATCGGCCCACCAATGTCGCTTCTGGCGAATGGGAGCTTGTGCCCCCGCACGAGCAAAACGTCTGTCAGCGAGTTGCCAGCGCGACAAATGGTTGGGTCACACCGGGGAATGTCATTAGTGGGATTGGTGCAGCACTCACCATAACGGGGCTTCTGAAATACGAAAAAGGAGACCGTACCATAGGCACTGCCCTAGTGGGCATAGGTCGTGTACTTGACGTTGTGGATGGCAAGGTTGCAAAAATAAGTGGTACGCGAGGAAATATTGGTGCTGTGCTCGACGCTGGACTCGATAAATATACGACCGGAAGCGCAGCAATTGCGCTCGCCGACACAGTCATCACCAAACAAGATGCAATTATAATGGGCGCTTTGCAGGCAAGTATCGTACAAAGTAGCCGTGAAATTGATGCTCATGGCGGTGCACCTGACCCAAGCGCTGTAGGCAAGCTAGCTATGTTCTCTACATGGTGCTGGATGGGAAGCAAAATGGTCGAAGGCGCCGCCAATCAATTGGGCGATTACAACACCGAGAAGGTATTTGCATCGATTGGAAAAGTTTCTAAGGTAAGCGCCTTTGCGCTTACGGCCAAAAACACCTACGACTATCGCCAAACCGCTCGACAGCTACGAGCAGAAACAAACTAACGAATGTAGTACGTGACGCTTACGGAGTAGTTAAAGTCATTTTGACCGGGCTGGACTGGAAGCGCACTGCCAGCAGCCATAGGATCCGCAGCGGCCATTGTCGTGCCCTGCATAGCGTGATTCTCGATCATTGGCGCTACTCCATCGCTGATATTTTTGATTTTACCGACCCTGAATCCAAGGTTTTGCGCCATTTTATCAACTTGGCTACGAGCGTCTGCGGTAGCCTTCGTACGCGCATTCTCTTCTAGCTTCTTTGCTAGCTCTTGGCTAAACCGCGGGTACGGTGTTACCTGACCACCTGGGCCTGTGGTCGTAAGGTAATTTTGCACCTTTTGCGCCTCGTCACGAGAATGAGCGACTGCCTGAACCGTAACGGTGTATATGAACTGAGAATCGGCCTGACGGTAGTAATTGCTATACATGTCGTTCAGGTTCGTCTTGATATCTTTGTCAACGACGCCGAGTTTTTTCAGGCCCTCGACAACTTCATTACTTTTGGCTTTTGTCTGCTCCATTGCCTCATTTTTATCGGCATTTTTGAACTCGTATGATGGGTTAAATGCAAATTCGTCGGGCTCTGCCTTGACTACAGCCTTTCCTGTAGCACTAACCGTCCGCCCAGGCACCGTGCCCGTCCACGGTCGCCATAGAGCCAGCATGCCGGTAATAACCAAGCCAAGCAACAAGGTAACCCACTTAAAATTTATCTTCAGCGTGATCGCATTTGTATCGTTGTTTGCACCCATAGCGAAGTCCCCCATTAGCCTTTATGGGGCTATTGTGGCGTTACGCTGTCAAAATGTAAAGGATTTTCTGTGACCTTAGCCTATCGAGACTAGTTTGTAGGTGGTTTTCGAAACTGGGGTTGTGATCTCGACTTCGTCGCCAACAACTTTACCCAAGAGAGCTTGACCAACTGGAGACTCGTCGGATATTTTGCTTTCGGCAGGATTCGCCTCCATTGTACCTACCACCTGCACCTCGAGTTTTTTGCCTTTTGGCCCAGAGAGCGATACCTTCGATCCTAGGGTAACTTTAGTACCACTACCGCCCTTGATGATGGATACGTTCGCTAGAATATAACTGATCTCG
Source organism: Candidatus Saccharimonadota bacterium (assembly GCA_018062785.1). Lineage (GTDB taxonomy): Bacteria > Patescibacteriota > Saccharimonadia > Saccharimonadales > UBA4665 > JAGXIT01. The sequence goes on along the minus strand of JAGORO010000003.1, from coordinate 10,427 downwards.
TCCAGTCGGGCATCTGTTTTGTCTTGCTCGGCGCGCGCAGATTGGTACTCCGCATTTTCACTCAAATCTCCAAGCTCACGGGCTACCTTGATGGCCTCGGCAGTCTCACTACGTTTTGCAAGCAGCACCTCTTTCTCGGCCTCAAGCTCTCGTACTCCTTCTTTTGTTAGGTGAAATTGTTTCTTCATTGATTACTCCTTGTTATTGGCATCGGCCCTGTTTTGCCGCCTCGTTAGTTGGCGCTATGATACTTGTTCTTTCTTACGCGGTCAATAGCCCTAAGAGCAATTCGGCCGATACCAAGCTTGCCTCATCCTCGGTACGCTTCTTGTATTCGTATTTGTCTGCCTCGAGCGTTTTTGCACTTACTACAACACGATGTGGTATGCCCAGCAGATCTGCGTCTGCAAATTTCTCGCCCGGCCTTGCATCACGATCATCATACAGCACCGTAACACCCCTAGACTGTAACTTTTCGCACAGATTCTCACAGGCTTTCTGAACTTGTTCGTCGCTGCCAATGGCCACAAGATACACGCGGTATGGCGCCACCTCATCGGACCAAATTAAGCCCTTATTGTCCGACATTTTCTCGGCCAATACACCCATGACTCGGCTCACCCCGACGCCGTACGAACCCATGTAAACGGACTGCTCTGAGCCGGTCTCGTCAGCGAACGAAAGCCCCATTTCTTCGGCCTTTTGTGAGCCAAAATTGAAGATATTTCCGACTTCGGCAGTTTTGACCTTTTCTAATTCTTCGCGGGTAATCCCAAGCTCTTTCACTGCTTCGTCGATCACTTCTTCGTTTATAGCAATATTTTTGCCTCTGTGAAGGTAGATAACATCTTCTCCAGCATCGCATATGGTTTGAAACTCGTGGCTAAACTTCGTGAACGAACCGCCGCTCGCAAACGTTACATACGTATCAGCACCTATACCCAGTCTGTCGTAAACTCGCTTGTATGCTTCGATTGTTTTGTTGTAGTAGCCATCGAGGTCTTCGGACGTAGTGTGAAATGAGTACATGTCTTTCATAACAAATTCGCGGCCACGCATAATACCGCTTTTGGCGCGTAGTTCGTTGCGCATTTTGGTCTGGAATTGATACAGGCTAATTGGCAAGTCTTTGTAGCTATGGACATACTGTTTGAGCATTTCGACAATTGGCTCCTCGTGGCTCCAGCCAAACCCAACCGGTGTACCATCCTGAAGCTGTGATTTGAACCAAACATCGACAACTTTTTCGTCCCAACGACCAGTCTTCTCCCACACGTCCTGCCTCTGCAAGCTTGTCATGACAAGCTCGTTTGAATCGATTGCATCCATCTCCTCGCGAACAATTTGCTTAATATTTTCCAACACCCGCAAACCGAGTGGCAGGTACGCATAGGCGCCTGCCATTTCCTTGTAGACGTAGCCGGCGCGGATGAGTAGTTGCGCGTTTTTGGCGACCTCGTCGGCTGGCGCATCTTTGAGCGTTTTGGTGAACATTTGTGAAACTTTCATAATTATCTCCCTGCTAAGTATTCATAGAACTGTCTTTCGATATGGCAAATTATACCCTAGCGGGCGGGCAAAAAACGATAGTCGGAATATGTGCGGAATATACTTGCATTACCGCTATTGTACCAGATACAAAAAAACGAAGGCCATTGCGTTCTTGAATCCGTGTATAAAAATTGGCGGCCAGAGCGAACCTGATTTTTCACGCGCGTAGCAAAGGACGAACGAAAGCACGAAGGTATCACACGCCGCTACCCATACCGGCGCACTATCGTTTGCAGAGCTCAAATGAACAGCGCCAAATAGTAGGCTCGTCAGTAGTGCTGCTAACCAAAACGGCATTCGCGAACGAAATCCACCATACAAAAAGCCTCGAAACATAATTTCCTCAACAATTGGCGTTAGTACTACCAGTACGAAAAAGACCGCTAGTAGCAGCTTTGTGCTACTGAGATCATTGAAGCCAATATCTCGTTCCTGTTCAGCATTAAAGCCCGGTACGATTGCTGTGACTACAGCAAGCACTGCCAGATAGATGCCGATGTACAGAACAAACCAAACCACTGCTTTTAGAAAATGTCTGACTTTTAGGGCCCCCAACCCAAGACCAGAAATCGTGCACCGTTTGACGTATACGATTAGCCCAACGAGGCCTAGCACGAATAGGTCCGTCAGCAGCACCATCCAGAAGTTACCGGTTGATGTTGTCAACCACTTGCTGAGCTGGGTATATTCGGCCTGCCCCGTCATTTGACTAAATACCCCATACACTGCCGGTAGAGCCAAAAACTCTGGCACGATAAAAAGTACCAGCAAAATACCTATCCCTGCGAATGGCCCCCACCAAGCACGAGCTTGACTCGCTGTATGGTTAGCCCTCGGCTGAGTTACCTTGGGGATGATGGGACCGTGCTGATGAACTTGGTTCATGGGCTTTGTACTAGAAGAACCTCTTAATGTCCACGAAGGTAATAAGCGCAATGAGGGCAAGAAGTAGCAGAAAGCTCCAGCCCACAATCGTCTCTTCCATTTTCGGTGTTAGCCTCTTTTTTTTGGTGAGCCTACTAAGTAGCATCATATACAATCTACCGCCGTCCAGCGCCGGCACCGGTAGTACGTTCATGATAGCCAACGTTAGCGATATAATGGCGATGATAAAGAGAATAAACTTTAGTCCGATCGTCGCACCACCTTGCAGTACAAAGAAAATACCGAGCGGACCAGAAACTTGACTACTCGCAGCCGTCTGAGCATTTTGACGAGCGGTAGTATTACCAGTGAGACCACCCACGATCGTACCACCCAACCCTTTTAGAGCGGTTCCGATGCCCTGCATGGTGAGTTTTGTAACCTGCCAGCTTAGCCCAAGGGCTACGACAGGCGCCGACCAAGTTGACTGTTGGACGCGCAGCGAATATGGCTCTACGCCGAGGTATCCTTTTGGCTCTCCCGCCTTTTTGCTAGCATCAATTTCGGCCTGTGAGCGAAGCGTTGTTATTGTTGTGTGCTGCTTGCCATCACGAATATACGTAATTTTTACCTGCTTGCCAGCGTACTTTTTCGTTATGTCTCTTAGGCCAGTTTTGCCATTAATTGTATACTTTTTTTGTTCATTGCTTGGTGTTATTGAAAGTAAAGTATCACCCCTGTTAATACCCGTTTTACTTGCAGGAGAGCCTGGCTCTACGTACTGAGCGATGAGGTTATCTTGAGATATTTTTGTATCGCTTTTAACCGTAAATTGATTAGGGATAATGGTTGGCATGCCAACCCACGCCAGTATCGTGAACATGAGTAGCGCAGTGATAAGATTGACTGCCACTCCAGCGAGCATAATCTTCGTTTTTGCCCAGTCGTTTGCTGCTCCAAAACTACCTTTATGCGTGTCGCTGTCGTGCTCCCCGCGAAGCTTCACAAAACCACCGAGCGGCAGCGCATTGATAGTAAAATCCCAACCATTTTTCATTTTTTTGCGCCACAGTGTTGGTGGAAAAAATATACCGAACTCCTCTGGGACAACGCCGTTTCGCCTAGCTACCCAGAAGTGGCCCAGCTCATGCACAATCACCAGCCCTATGAACATCACTATCCCCAGAATGAGCAAGAACAACTCCACGCTACTACACCTTCATGATTTCGGTTTCTTTGGCTTTGGTTGCGGCTTCAATATCGCTATGAACCTTTTTGGACAGGTCTTCGATTTGACCACTGAGTCGCTTGGCGTCGTCCTCGCCGATTTCTTTGGCTTTTTTGGCGGTATCGACAACATCCATAGCATCTCGGCGGATATTACGGATGGCAATCATGGCGTCTTCTTGCTTGCCACTTAGTTGTTTGGCGATTTCGCGACGACGTTCTTCGGTGAGTGACGGAATTGGGACCCGCACAACATGTCCGTCGTCGCTTGGATTGAGGCCAAGCGACGGATTGTCGCGGATTGCTGACGCAATGGCTTGCAGGTTCGATGGATCAAACGGTGTAATTTGCAGGAGCTGTGCCTCTGGGGCGCTGACATTTGCGAGCTGATTTAGAGGCATCGGCGTACCGTAGGCCTCGACAATGACACCGTCTAGCATACTTGCACTAGCCCTGCCGGTTCGAAGGCTCTTTAGATTATCTTGGTAGTGATCTGCTGCTAGCCGAAACTTCTCCGTGCAGTCACTGACGACAGTTTGGTATGTCATGCTTCCGTACTCCTTACATCCATATATCTTTAGTATACCGTATGCTTCGCTACTTCTGCTATTTTTTCTTGCGACGAAACCATAAAAACTTTGTACAAACTTCCTCTAAAATGATATGCTTATCTAAGAAGTAAATAAGAAGCAAAAATGCAAGACAACAATCAGCAATACGACCCAAATGCACAGCCACAAGTTCAGTGGACCACCGAGCAGTGGGAAGAGTACCAGCGCCAACTCGCGGCTGCACAGGCTGCTCAATCTGAAGCGGTGCCCATCTACCCGTCTAATCCGAATGCAGATTATGCGGCAGCTCAGGAGTACACCGATAGTCAGTGGGCCCAGCCTCTTGCCAGCACGCAGCCACTGGCTGCCCCTGTCCCTACTCAGCCTCAAGATCCAAACGCATGGGCAGCCTACGCGCAGCAACCTTCACAGGTCGATCAGCAAATTTACCAAGAGTATTCCCAAATGAATACATTTGCCCCAGAACAGGTACCAAAGAGCGGTGGTGGCATCTGGGGACTGTTCGGATTCGTTGCCGCTCACAAAATTCTTATGTCGTGCCTCGTCGTCAGCTTGCTGGTGCTTGGTACACTCGGCTTCTTGTTTTTCTCCAACTACCACAGCTTTAATGCCTCGAAAAGTACCAGTTCTTCCGTGTCCGAAGACAGTTCTTCTGGTGGTACTAGTAGCGATTCTAGTGGTGACGAGGAAGAAGTGGGCCTTGATGACACTAGTGACGAAAGTGATACCTCGGAAGATGAGAGCGACACAGCCGATGACGAAAGTGATACCTCGGAAGATGAGAGCGACACAGCCGACACGAGCGACGAAAGCGAAACGAGCAATGAAACCGAAACCACCCCCGAGCCTGCCACCCCTGAGCCCGTCCGCCGTATCATAAAGACAAAAGTGGTTTGCGAAAAAACCAACCCGCTTAGTCCTTGCTACGTACCGCCAGCTCCTCCTGCCCCACCAAGCTAGGTATGCCATAACAATAGTTATCGTATCGCACATTGCGTACTAACAGGCAAACAAAAACTACCGCTCGATACGGTAGTTTTTGTTTGAGGTGTAGTGAGCTTACAGTTCGCCCAGAGCTATTCGACTAAATCGGCGTACGACGATGTTTTCACCCAATCGTGCGATGTGATCCTTTACAAATTCACCGACTGTTTGGTCGGGATTCTTAATGAACGGCTGATCCATGAGACAACGCTCTGCAAAGTATTTACTTAGCTGTCCCTCGACAATCTTCTCGAGCATGTCGGCAGGCTTACCCTTTAGTGCATCGCTAGCAAGCATTTCTGCCTTGACTGTCTCGCGCTCCTCGGCAGGAATTTCACTGCTATCGACGTATACGGGTGCACTTGCAGCGATATGCATGCAGATGTCCTTTACGAAGTCAGAGAAAATGTCGTTACGAGCCACAAAGTCGGTCTCGCAGTTTACCTCTACCAATACACCGATCCGGCTATCGTGGTTATACGTGCTAACAACGCCAGCTCGCGCCTCGCGCTCACCGCGTTTCTCCGCCTTAGTTAGTCCTTTTTTGCGCATCTCTTTGAGCGCCATGTCAAAATCACCATTCGCAGCGTCGAGTGCTTGCTTGGCGTCGGTCATACCCACGCCAGTTAGCTCTCGTAATCGCTTAATGTCTTCGATACTTATCGCCATAATCATCTCCTTTGTTGGGGTATAGGGCTTGGGTTGTAGGGTGTAGTTTTTTACTATACCCTACGCCCAATACACTATTACACTTACTTTTCGTCTTTGTCGGCAGGCTTACTCTTTGCCTTGCCCTCTTGCACGGCCTTGCCAAAGTAGTCAGCAATCAACTGGAGCGACTTAATGGCATCGTCGTTGCAAGGAATTGGGTAGGTAATGCCCGTTGGATCAGAATTAGTGTCGCAGATACCAACGATTGGCAGTTTAAGCTTCTGCGCCTCTTTGACGGCATTCACATCATTGACGATGTCGAAGACAACGACTGCACCAGGACGAGCATTGAGCTGCTTGATACCACCATATAGCTTGTTAAGTCCGTCGATTTCTTCTTGGAATCGCTGGACCTCAAGCTTGTTGAATTTGCTTGCCAGCTCGCCAGAAGCCATCTTGCTCTCGAGGTCGACGAGATGCTTGATCTGCGCACCAATGGTATTCCAGTTGGTGAGCATACCGCCGAGCCAGCGCTCGGTGACGTATGGCTGGCCAGTCTCGTCAGCTAGCGCCTTAACGATATCTTGTGCTTGGCGCTTAGTACCAACAAAAAGAACTTGCTTGTTCTTGGCGGCTGTTTCGCTCAAGAAGCTCAGTGCTTCCTCGAGCTTGGCTGCGGTTTTTGTGAGATCGATAATGTGGCTTCCGCCTCGTTTACTGTGGATGTACGGCGCCATCTTTGGGTGCCAACGCTCGGTTTTGTGCCCAAAATGTGCACCGGCTTCGAGCAAAGCCTTTACGTCTACTTGCGTAGCCATGTGGTTGTCCTTTCTTAGAAAGCCCAGTATAGGGTGTAGGGTATGGGGTATAGTTGCTACCAAACCCTAAACCCTATGGCCTAAGCCCTAGACAAATCCTTTCACTTCGGTCGGGGTCCCCTGCCGCACCTACACGGTTACGCCAAGGAGGATTCCTCCCCATACCTGCTTAATTAATTGCCTGCATATTGTAACACTACTCTGTAAATTAGACAAGAAACTTATCGATAAGATACTGGCGTCGAGCTTTGAGTGTGTCTGCCAACATAGCTCGTTCTACCCGCGGCCGGCAAATACTCTCAACCAGCTCTTCAATCTTAGCCTCACTTAAGCGATCGCGGAGATCACGTACCTGAGAGACACTCTGCTCATCTGTCAGACCTGGGTACTTCTGCCTCATTCCACTTCCTGTAAAGCTGGTATAAGCTTGGATACGTCAGGAACGGAATAAGGCGCCGACTCCAAAAGACGCACTATACCTTCAGCACTGTTCAGCTCGGAAAATGAAGCAAGACTATCTACAACCACGGAAATACCCAGGGTATATTCTCCTTCAAGCAAATGGGTAATTCTGTACTGTGCTGAATTATCGTATCAGAAAGATGTTCTTTGCTCATTTTTGTTTATTTTGATTTCTTTATTACTGGATACTAGTATAGACTCGTACCCTAGTAAAAACAAGTAAAGACGTTGAAAATATTGCCTACTTTTAACAGAGGTGGTATAATCAACTTAACTGCATGGGATAGGCCGACTGCACGTTCGCTCGGGTGCTAACCGGCTACCACGCATACAACTACAAGATTACGAGCAAGAGGTTTAACCTATTATGAAGAAGGATATTCATCCTAAAGACTACCGTCCTGTCGTTTTTCAGGACCTAAACAACAACACGACGTACCTAACTCGTTCGACGGTTGCTACCGACGAAACTATTACGCTCGATGGCGTCGAATACCCACTCGTCAAGGTACACATTACTGGCTCGAGTCATCCCTTCTACACCGGTGAAGAGCGCGTCCTCGACATCGAAGGTCGTGTCGACAAGTTCAAGGCTCGCGCCGAGGCCGCCAAGAAAGCCCGCGAAGCTCGTATGGCCGCTGCCAAGAAGTCTGGCGCTCGCGCCGACAAAAAAACCGAGAAAGCCGAAGAAAAGAAAGCTACGAAGTAGATTTTAAGGGTGTAGGCCATAGGGGTTAGGGTATAGCATGCCGCTACAGACATATAAAATATGTGCAGTTTAACGGCATTGCCGCAGGTTCGGCCGCAGAACTAAAAACACAGCTCTTGTTAACGGAAGATATCTTCGAGATTCATGCCTCCGAAGAAATTGCTCGACTCGAGTATATTCAGAAGATGCTGTCTGCTTTACGAAAAAACTAGACCCAAAACCCTAAACCCTATACCCTAGATACTATGGAGCAAAAAGAACAAGCTTTACGAGATGAATTGGTCGAACTGCAAACCAAGTTGCAGGACCCTTCGATTTACGCTGATTCCTCCTACCCTAAGTTAGCAAAACGGCAAGCGTACCTAGAGACTGTTGTCAGCTTATTCGATGAGAAGGTTCACCTACAAAGAACTTTTAAGGGCGCCTCTGAAATGGTAAATGGAGATGATGCTGAGCTTGCCGCGCTAGCACAGGAAGAACTGGCCAGCACCGAGGCAGCTTTGGTTATTAATGAGACGCGTCTGAGTGAGGCGCTTACGCCCAAAGACCCTAACGACGAAAAAGATGTCATTATCGAAATACGGGCTGGAGCTGGCGGCGACGAGTCTTCCCTGTTTGCCGCTGAGCTATACCGCATGTATGTGCGCTGGGGCGAGGCAAAAGGCTGCAAAAGCGAACTCGTGAGCGAAAGCCCTTCGGACGTAGGCGGCTACAAAGAAATCGTTTTTGAGATGAAAGGCACAGACCTGTACAAGCAACTCAAGTTCGAGGCTGGCGTCCACCGTGTGCAGCGCGTGCCCGCTACTGAAAGTCAAGGTCGTATTCACACCAGCACCGTCACCGTTGCCGTTCTGCCCGAAGCCGAAGAAACCGATATCGAAATCTCGCCCAACGACTTACGTATCGATGTATTCCGCGCCGGTGGTCATGGCGGCCAGTCAGTCAATACCACCGACTCGGCAGTCCGGATTACTCACATTCCAACCGGCATTGTCGTACAGAATCAGGACGAAAAATCGCAGATCAAGAACAAAGAGAAAGCCCTTGGCGTGCTCCGCTCTCGCCTGTTACAAATGAAGATCGACGAAGAAACGCAGAAGCTCAGTGACGCCCGCAAAAAGCTTATTGGCTCGGGTGACCGCAGCGAAAAAATCCGCACCTACAACTTCCCACAAGATCGCATTACCGACCACCGCATTGGCTACTCTCGATCCAACATCCCAGGCGCACTTTCTGGCGATATCGAAGACCTCATAGAAAACCTAGCCGCCTATGACCGAGAACTCATCAACGACAATCAATAATTGGCTAATCGCAGCCGTAAGCACCCTTCGGAGTGCGAGTATTCAGTCGGCTCGGTTGGACTCGCTATTATTGCTGTGCGATGAGCTGGGCAAGGACAAGGCGTGGATCTTGGCGCACGACGAAGATGAGCTTACCCCTGATAAAATTGCCCTCCTAGACAAAAAAGTTGCACGCAGGGTTACACACGAACCACTGGCCTACATACGCGGCACGGTTGAGTTTTATAGCAGAGATTTCTCTGTTTCACGAGATGTCTTAGTACCTCGCCCAGAGTCAGAAGCCATGATTTCGCTCCTAAAAAACCTTGAGGAGCCTCCAGCAACGATTATCGACGTAGGTACTGGCAGTGGCAGCTTGGCTATAACCGCTGCCTTAGAGACACCACAGGCTACTGTCATCGCCACCGATATTGATCCTCGCTGCCTCGCGGTAGCTCAAAAAAATGCTAGAATCCTCGGCGCAGCCGTAACTTGCATAGAGAGTGATTTGCTTGAGTCGATCAATAGTGATCGTCTCTCCGAGGGTTCAGTACTGCTCGCGAACCTTCCCTACGTACCCCAAAATTATCCAATCAACCAGGCTGCCACGCACGAGCCACACCTTGCGTTATTCAGTGGCAGTAGCGGGCTCGATCATTACACCAAACTTTTTGTGCAGGCCACCGCCCTGCCAACACCTCCAAGCTACATTATTACCGAAAGTTTATACAACCAGCATCATGCACTGGCCGAGCTAGCTCGTAAGCACATGTACGTTCTTGTGGATTCCGAGGGTTTAGCGCAGTGCTTTGCGTTAGAAGTTAGAAGTTAGACACTAGAAAACCTCATCCCCATTCCACGCTCCATTTCATCTCATTGCCATTTTTCACCTCTAGCGTTTCATCCCCATTTTGCTTTCCAATCAGTCATTACGGAATGGTCAGGAAAAACTCGCACACAACATATACCCGCTTCGGACGGTAGTTGGGCGAGACCATCATACCTTAGTTGTTAGCGAGCGAAGCTCGCCAATGAGTACGTGCGGCTTTGCCGCACACAGCTTCCTTATGACCATATACCACCATCGTGGCCGATATGTTGTATTTGGTTACAACTTACCCTTTAGGGTCGGCAAAACTCTGTTTGACGAAGACAGGGCTTATACTCTTTAAGCCCTGTCTAAGGAGTCGTTTTGCCGGTTGTAAGCAATACAAACAGATCGCCAGTCGGTGGTATCTTGGTCTTGGTCTTTTGCTTACTTCCCAGACCAAGCCAAAAGTAAGGGGGTGTAGGCCCGCAGGACCTA
>JAGORO010000002.1 GCA_018062785.1 Candidatus Saccharimonadota bacterium | reverse complement strand
AGGGCGCGAGCCTTAAGGATTCTGGGATCAATGCAAATAAGATCACGGTAAATGTAAAACCCGATAGCAGCACGAGTAGCATGATTTGGAGCATATTGCCCAATATCATCTTTATTGCGCTGTTTGCAGGGTTCTTAATATATATGATGCGAAGCGCCCAAGGTCAGGGCAATCAAGCATTGAGCTTTGGCAAGAGTCGAGCGCGTCTGTATGGCAACGAAAAAGACAAAGTTTTGTTTGACAAAATTGCCGGTCAGGCAGAAGCCAAGCAGGACCTTCAGGAAGTTGTAGAGTTTCTAAAATTCCCCAAAAAATACTCGGCCTTAGGCGCCAAAATACCTAAGGGTGTTTTGCTAGTCGGCCCTCCGGGCACCGGTAAAACCATGCTAGCTCGAGCAGTGGCCGGAGAAGCTGGAGTGCCATTCTTTAGTATTTCTGGTTCGGAATTTGTAGAAATGTTTGTTGGTGTCGGTGCCAGTCGTGTTCGTGACTTGTTTGCAAAGGCAAAGAAAAACGCACCGTGCATAATTTTTGTAGACGAAATCGATGCAGTCGGTCGGCGACGTGGCTCCGGCATGGGCGGTGGTCACGACGAACGTGAACAAACTCTTAACCAGATTTTGGTAGAGATGGATGGTTTCGAACAAGGACAGAACGTAATTGTACTAGCTGCAACCAACCGTGTGGATGTGCTAGACCCAGCGCTACTTCGTCCTGGTCGTTTTGACCGCCGAGTTACCATTGGTCTGCCAGACCGCAAAGACCGCGAAGCAATACTTAAGATTCATTTCAAGAAAAAGCCAGTTTCGCAAGATGTAGACCTAGACGCATTGGCCGCCAAATCGGCTGGTAGCAGTGGGGCGGATTTGGCTAATATTGCCAACGAATCGGCAATTATTGCAGCTCGTAACAACCACAGTCAGATTACCAAACACGATGTAACCGAAGCATTCGAGCGTGTGGCAATTGGGCCTGAGCGCAAAGGCAAGGTAATGAGCGAAAAAGAGAAAGAACTTACTGCTTATCATGAAGCTGGCCATGCCATCGTTGGCCATGTTCTGCCTGATAGCGATGTTGTGCACAAGGTGACCATCATTCCGCGTGGTGGCACAGGCGGAGTGACGTGGTTTATCCCGCCAGAAGACAAAAGCTACCACAGCATCATCGAGTACAAAGACGTGCTGGCACGAATGCTCGGCGGTAGAATCGCCGAAGAGGTCAAATATGGCCTAGACCGTGTAACGACTGGCGCAGGCAACGACCTCCAGAAGGCAGCCGAACTTGCCCGCGAAATGGTAACAAACCAAGGTATGGGCAAGAAGCTCCGCGATCAAGTATTCCACGTAGAAGAGGGTATGATACTAGACCGCATGACGCACGAGCGCCAATACAGTGAAGAAACCGCCAAAGTTATCGACCAAGAGATTGAGACTTTAGTTACTGAGGCCGCCGTTCGGGCGCGAGCCGTCATCAAGGCTAATCTGCCACAATTAGAAAAGCTTAAAGACGTTCTATTAGAAAAAGAGACAGTCGACGCCGACGAAGTAGCCAAACTATTCGAGGGTTCAAAGATGCCCAAAGAAGCTGCTCTCTACTAGTCGCCAGATAAGTAAATTTTCATCTGGGATGACATATTTTCATCTGTTAGTTTCATCTGGTCGGGTGTATACTAACAGGTAATTCTATGCCAAAAATCCTGAACACACGTAAACGAATTTCGTTTGGAAACGCCGCTGTGCTTTTAGTGGTTACTGCCATGGTGGCGCAAGTTTTGGGCTTTTTTCGGACCAAGCTTGTAAATGCCAACTTCGGTGGACTGCCAATCGACGACCCACAAAATGCAGGTGTTTATTTTGCCTCTTTTGTTTTGCCTGATTTCTTTTTCTTTACGATTGCTGCTGGAGCTTTGGGCGTGGCTTTTATGCCATATATTACCGACAGGCTCGTCAAAGGAGACAAAAAGGGTGTTTGGGAGTTGTCGAGTAGCCTCATTAACACTCTAGGCATAATTTTGCTGATAATTGGTCTGTTTATGTTTATATTTGCAGAATGGCTAGCCAGTAAGGTTGCGCACGGGTTTACGCCCGCACAGCTACACAATGTTGCAACTATGCTTCGAATCTTGTCGCTGAACCCGCTACTATTTACGATTTCCGGGATTATCACTACTGTACAGCAAGCCTATGGCCGGTTCTTTTTCTTTGCTATTGCACCGTTGTTTTATAACTTGTGCATCATAGCCAGCATTTATATTTTTGACACTACACTTGGAATTGTGGGCTTAGCCTGGGGTGCGCTAGTGGGTGGCATTTTGCAACTGATGGTTATTATGATCGGCACACATGGCATTGGCTTTTCCTGGCGTCCGCGTATAAAAATTACTGAAGATTTTAAGAAAATGTCGAGCCAGCTTCCTGCCAGGTCACTAGACCAAGGCATGGACCAAGTGCAAAACATTGTGGAAACTACGCTGGCTTCGAGCCGACAGCTGGGTGGCGCTACGGCAGTGGGCAACTACAACACTGCATATGTACTGCACACCGCGCCAATTTTACTGATTGGTACGGCTATTTCGACTGCTGTTTTCCCAAGACTAAATACTCGCCTGAGTCAGGGCAGGCCGGATCTTTTTAGGCAAGACTTCTTAAGAATACTGAAACTTATAATATGGATAACGTTGCCGGTTATTGTGGTGAGCTTCTTCTCGAGGGCGTATCTGGCCCGTCTGATTTTCTCGCAAAATTCTCCTGGGATTGCAGTAATTTTTGGAGCTCTAACTGTAGCTATACTGTTTAGGACAATATTTGCGCTGGTTTCAAGGTGGTTCTATGCTCAGAAAGATACCCGAACACCGATGATTGTATCGGTTTTCGTTATTGCCCTTAATATAATGTTGGCCTACACACTGTCACGGCCCGACAGCTACGGGGTGGAGGGTTTGGCTATAGCGCAGTCGATAGTGGCGGCAGTAGAGGTGACGATATTGGGCGTAATAATGGCCACACGCGACCCTAAACTGTTTGATGTGGCTTTCTGGAACAGTATATTTAGAATAGTTTCGGTAACCGGCTTTACTCTAGTAGCGGGCTTTACGGCTGTGCAGTTTTGGCCACTTGTTACGGCCGACAAGGCCAGCACGCTTATTATGAAGCTTATAGGCATAACAACCCTGACTTTTCTGACTCATCTGATGGTGTCAGGCCTGTTCGGACTAAGCGAATCTAAACCAATCTTCCGCTGGCTAAAACGCTTAATTTTCCGCCCCATCCGCGTCGACTACTAAACATCCTTGACACCTGCATCGCGTGAGTGCTTAAATAAGCATAAGCTAAAAAAGCGAATCAAAAAGGAAAAATATTCATGGGCAAATCTTCACAAAATAAATATCTTATTTCGCTAAGAGTATTTTTGGTTTTTCTGCTTCTAATCTTTTCTATCACTATTAGCTACGGCAATAGTGCCGAAGCTTCTGCTACTGTGTACGCAAAACTCAATAAAGATTGTTCTAAGTATATTGGTACGCCAAATAAATATGCAAAAGGGAAGTCCGTCGAAAAACCTTATTGGCACGCTGGCGGTGGAACCTTCGTTTATAAGATAACAGGATGTTACTACAACGAATCTACTGGCGCGCACAGGCCTTACTTGGGCAAGCCTGCTCCGGAGTGGATATGTCCAGCTGGTTATAAATATTCAGGATCCGCAAAATGTGAAAAAGTCTCATCATCATTACAGCAACAGTGTGCCGCAAAGGGGGGTAGTTGGAGGCTTAGGGACCCACGGGTGCCAGATTCTGGTAGGTGTATCATGCCCGATACTGCTCAGCAACTTTGTGCAAAACAGGGACGGGTATGGACCACTGGCGATCCTCGGGTGCCAGATGACAGTTATTGTTTGAGCAAATGTAAAAAGAGTACTTACATTGTAGGAAGTGATGGTTATTGTAGGTCTACACCTTCATGTAGCACTGCTGATTCTTGCGAAAATGCGGCAGAATCATGCGTGGAAAAAGGTTGGGTTTGGGATGGCCAAAAAGGGATATGCAAAAAACCAATAAAAGCGCCTGACCCTAGTAAAAAAAATTGTGAAAATAATCTACACAGGAAATTCATTGGCAATGCTAAAACGGGCAAGTGTGCCTGGAGGGCAACCGCAGGAAAAGACACAAAGGTTTGCCAGAAAGCCACTCCTTATTATCACAAAGCTAGCCCATACGATATTTGTAAATCTAAGCCACAGACGAGCCCGGCTCCAGATGATGGCGGTGAAAGCCAGCCAGATACTCCGGGACAAAATGGTCCCACCAAAGCCGAGCGAGCAAAAGTAAGGAAAAACTGTATCCAGGTGCGTCACCTTAGATATAACCCCGCCAATAACAAATGTGGCACACAATGTATTTCAGGCTGGCACAAAGAAAGTGGCAAATGTGTTCAGAACAACCAGACGCCAAACCCCAACAACTCGGCACGCAAAAACTGCGAAGACAAACTTCACCGCGTCTGGGTGGGCACCAAAAATGGTAAAGGCAAGTGTTCTACTAAGTGCCAAGAAGGCTTTAAGCATCCCAAAGACAAGCCACACGCTTGCGTAGCCAAAAAAGATAAGAAAGACTCTAAGAAGCCAACCGTTAAGCTTACCCAGCCGGCACAAAAATCTACCGCGGATAAGACCATTAAGCTTGCTGCGAAAGCAAAAGACAATGTGGCGGTCTCTAAGGTGGTGTTCTATAGCAATGTCTCTAAGGATGGCAGCAAGGTGCTAGCAGACGGTAAATTTAAGCAAGTAGCCGAAGATACCAGCAAGCCATATACCACCGACCTAAACACCGAAAAACTTGCCGACAAAACGAAGCTAAAGGTATATGCAGTAGCAGTTGATTCCAATGGCAACAAAGCCAAGAGTAGCGTAGCGAAAGTGACGGTTATGCACGGTACTGGGCCGGTTGACCCAGGTGAAGGAGATTGC
Source organism: Candidatus Saccharimonadota bacterium (assembly GCA_018062785.1). Taxonomy (GTDB): domain Bacteria; phylum Patescibacteriota; class Saccharimonadia; order Saccharimonadales; family UBA4665; genus JAGXIT01. The sequence goes on along the minus strand of JAGORO010000002.1, from coordinate 89,626 downwards.
TCTAAGAACCTCAAGCAATCATTTGATGTGGCCCTGCCAGCACAGCTTAGCGCCAAAAAGATCTCGAACAATAAAGGTATAGCCGTGCAGAGTACCTGTGATGCTGCTGGGCAGTCCGTGGACTACGTACTTAAGCTAACAGGCATCAACATGACACTTCAGGCCGCCGACCTAGAGGCGTACCGTCAGACTGCAGACGGCAAGTACACGCTATCGGAAGACATTACGATCGAAGACGTCGATGCGACTGACGGCACAGATAAGTCATATGTAGAAGTTAGCTACAGTGCTACCGATGGTGATGCGTACGACCTGAATAGCGCATCCGCTGCCATTCTGAACCATATCTTCCTGAACAAGGTTGATGATGGCGATGAGCCCAAAAAGCCAGACGACGATAAGAAACCCGACACCGGAACTGGCACTGGGACCACGACTGGTACTACACCTGGTACGCAGACACCTGGTACGATCTGTACCGATAACACCGACGGTTCCGCGACCTGCACGGACGCCAATGGCAATACCTACTCGCTCGGCGCCAAGGGTAAGGGCGCAGGCGTACTACCCAACACCGGAACATCGGCTCTACTCGGCATCTTCGCAGTTGCCGCAGCTGGTGTAGGCGCTGTCGTGTACAAGATTGTGAAAAAGCGGGGAGCTTCTCCTGCTACTAACCCATACGACCAGATGTAAATATGGTCATCCAAGCTTTGACCCTAGCTAAAGAGCAACTGAGGCATGAATGAGAAAAATAGTTTCGCTGAGTATAGCTAACCTTGCACTACTGCTCTTTGTAGTAGCACCACTAGGTACCGCGTACGCCGCAAAAAGCGTACCTAAAGAATCGTTCCGTATAGCCTCGTACAACATTCTTGGCGAGGCCCACGTCGGTAAGGGTAATAGTATCGGAAAGTGCGGTAACGGCGGAGGTTGCATGGACGTCCGAGCTGATCGTGTCGCAAAGATAGTTCGGGGGAGCTTAGGTTTCAAGAGCAGAACCTACCTTAATACCGGTTTCGATGTGTTTGGTGTGCAAGAGTTGGGTAGGACACAGTTTGTTATTTTTGATCGGAAACTTCCCGATTACAGCCACTATCCCGCCGCAATGGAAAACTACTCCAAGCGAACAATATACTGGAAAAAGACTCGCTTTATATTAGTCGACGCAGGTTATGTCGAGTATCCTTGGTACGGTGACGCTAGGGGGCAGGCGCGCGGTCGTGCAATGTGGGTAAAATTAAAAGATAGAAAAACCAGCGGAGTGTTTTATGTGCTAAACCATCACCCAGTTGCATGGAATAAAGACAGGGGCTGGGATCGTGGTGGTGCACAAAAAAGGGAAGCTACTGCAAAAATTGTATCAAGTTGGGTGAAAAGAACCCGTAAAGCCAGTAAGCTCCCAGTTTTTGTAATTGGTGATTTTAACTCTGAGTTCCAGCTTCGTTCGCTGAACGACCGTGCATATAGTGGTAACCGCAAACGGCTCCCATATTGTACATTGACAGACCAGCCAATGCTCCATGTACTTGATGCTCGTGATAATAAGAAAGGGAAGTGCCCTCGTGATACAAAAAACTCTGAGAATTTTAGCATCGATCACATTTTTGTTACTCACGGAGCGAAGGTTATCAATGCGGTTGCTATGAAACGACACACCACACTGCTCAAAACTGCCTCTGACCACGCACCAGTATTTGCCGATGTAGTGGTTGGAGGCAACACTGCAGTATCTATGCCCGATCGTGTAACCAGAACTATTGCTACGCCTCCCGACCCGCCTCCGGAGGCAGAAGTTCTAGGTGCCGACATCGGTAGATAGGCGTTGGATATCGTTTGTGGAACCGTTGCGAGCAGCGCATGGCCTTGAAATAGACAATAAGTCTTTCGAGGGTGGATCATACTTTACAAACAAACGCTAGCAGTATACACTTGGGATCAAAGTGGGCTTAATCATTAGGCTGTAGTCTAACTAAAAGGGGACATAGGCAGATGCGAAATAGAGAACAGGCAAAACCAATACAAAGAACGAGAAGTAAGATAGCACGATGGGTAACCATAGGATCAGCGGCATCGTTTGTTATGTTCAGCCTGATTTTTACCGGCGTAGGGCTTTTTGCAACCTCTTTTGGTCAGGGTCAAAGCGCTAGCGCCCTTACGCCTGCCCAAGAAAGAGACAAGGCAGCGCGCAAAGCAGCATGTAAGGCTGGCCATTTCGACTGGAATGGCAGCGCAAGAAATAATCTGGGCCATTGCGACAAAAACAAGTGTGAAAACGGCTACTTGATGCGTGGCGGTGAGTGTAAGGAAAAGAAAGAACTCAAGCGAAAGTGCGAAGAAGAAAAACACCGCGACTGGAAGAACGACGACTGTACCAATAACTGTCTGGACGGCTACTTGATGCGTGGCGGTGAGTGTAAGGAAAAGAAAGAACTCAAGCGCATCTGCGAAGAAGAAAAACACCGCGACTGGAAGAACGACGACTGTACCAATAACTGTCTGGACGGCTACGTTATGACCAACGGGCAATGTGTCAAAAAAACACCTGGGGGGCGTGAAGCTGCTTGTACGAAGCTCTTTAGGGTCTGGAAAGACGGCAAGTGTAAGATGAGCTGTATCAATGGCTATCTGATGCGCAACAATGTTTGCAAGCAAGAGAGTGTTCTTAAGAAAAACTGCGACGACAAGAATCGTATATGGCGTAACGATAATTGCTCCAAGGACTGCAAGGCCAACTTCAAGAAGTCGGGTAGTCTGTGTGTGCCCGAAGGTGGACCGGCTGCAAAGTGTACAGTTAAGCATCAGGTTTGGCGCAATGGCCAGTGTCTCGAGCAGTGCTTGGTGGGATGGCAGTGGAATGCCGAGCAAAAGAAGTGTAAGCTAGACGGCGCCACTAAGGGCGACAAGGAAAAGCGAGACTGTGCAAGGCGATACAAGGTTTGGGACGAGGCAGGCAAAAAATGTACAAACCAGTGTCTGGCTGGATACCGAAACGGCAAAGATGGCAAGAAGTGTGTGGCGGACGACCCCAAGACTGATGAAAGAGCTGCCTGTAAGGCTGCACACAAAATATGGAGTGTAACCGGTAAAAAGTGCACCGATAAGTGTGAGAACGGCTACAAGCTCAAGGACAACGCTTGTGTGAAGGCCGACCCTAAGGACAAGCAGAAGGCCGCCTGTGAGAAAACATTCCATGCGTGGAAAGACGGCAAATGTTCAAAGGATTGCATGGATGGCTACAGGAAGAAGAAAAATACTAATAAGTGTGTAAAAATCAAGGATAAGCCCACCTGTAACTCGGCTGACCCAGGCTGCAAGCCAGACTGTGACCCAGAAGAAGATCCTGAATGTGAGTTAAAGCCAGACTGTGATCCTCTAGAAGACGCCACTTGCCCAGAACAGGATATCGACTCCACGAACCCTACGGTCAAGATAGTTCAGCCTTACAACGGTGCCAAGGTCGGCTCTAAGACGTTTACAGTCGTCGTAACGGCATCGGATCTTCGTGATGATGATACCGCTGGTACGGTAACCAAGGTCGAACTCAGTATCGACGGCGAAGATCCAGAGGTCAAGACAACCGCACCTTTTACATTCGAGATTGACCCAGCTACCCTAGAGGACGACTCAGAGTACGAGCTGACTGCTACTGCGTACGATACAGCCGATAATTCTAGTGAGGATAGCGTTACTATAGCAGTGGACTACGAGGATGTGCCAAAGCCACCAGCAGAAAAGACAATCTCTGGCTACGATGGCAATACGGTAAAGATTTCGCTTGACGGTGAGTGTGTTAATAACATGTCGGCCAACCAAGTGAATCCTGCAACACTTAGCGGTATTTTCGAAGATAGCGAGAAGCTGCTTGCCGGTGCATACTTTAAGGCGGGCTGCACAGACAAAGAAGAAGGCGCCAACGTCACCATAGACCTCGGAAAGAAATACCCAGAAGAGTCGATGGGTCTGTTCAAGATCAACTCGGAAGGTAGTGTTATCGATGTTACGGACAGCGTAGAAGTAGATAATACCGGCGCAACAACCCTCTTGAAGTATGGTATTGTTGACGGTGATGAACTCGATAGCGACAGTGCAGAAAATGCATCCATCGAAGACCCCATTATCATCACCACCAACCCAGATAATGTAACCACTGATACTGGCGGCGATGGAGACTACGACAACTACGATGATGGCACAGACAGTGGTGGACATGTGAATGGGACAACACTACCAAACACGGGCGCGGGTGCGGTCATAAGCGGTATCTTTGTTATCATCGCAGCGACGGTTGCAGCCAGCGTGTACAACAATAAGTTTCGTAGGCCAAATGCAGCCCTGACAGCTCCCACCGTCGGTGATGCTGGCTTTACGCAACCACTCGGCACAGGACAATTCCCTACCGAACAGCCGGTACAACCTTCCCAGCAGTATCCTCAGCAGGCGCAGCCTTACGTACCGCCAGAGCAGCCACAAACACCTCCTAAAGAAAACTAGCTCCTCCATCTCCCAAAATATTCAGGGTTGACGAAAATCTTCGGTAACCCTGTATACTAGATGGGTGCAATCACAAACATCAATTCGTAACTTCTGTATTATTGCCCACATCGATCATGGCAAGTCTACCTTGGCCGATAGGTTACTGGAAATCACCGGTACGGTCGATAAGCGCAACATGAAGGCCCAACTACTCGACAAGATGGATCTAGAGCGCGAAAAGGGCATTACTATCAAGCTCGCACCGGTGCGGATGGAGTATGAGGGACACGAGCTCAACCTTATCGATACGCCGGGGCATGTCGACTTTAGCTACGAGGTGTCTCGCAGCCTCGAGGCATGTGAAGGGGCGCTGCTTGTAGTCGACGCTAGTCAGGGTATTCAGGCACAAACTCTAGCCAACGTATACCTAGCGATGGCAGCCGACCTAACCATTGTGCCGGTCCTCAATAAAATTGATTTACCGGCAGCCGATGTCGAGCGCGTTAGCCGGGAGATAATAAGCCTACTCGGTTGCAAGCAAAAAGAGATACTGCAAATTTCCGCCAAAACTGGTAAGGGCGTAGAGGCTGTGTTGGATCGAATTGTTAGCGATATCCCCCCACCCAAGTCGGCGGCGAACGCCTCTCACGCACTTTCTAAGGAAATAGGCACTCGGGCCTTAATTTTTGATAGCTATTACGATGATTATCGCGGTGTTATTTTGTATGTACGGCTGTTCGATGGCCGCATACCCAAAAACGGCCAAATAAAAATGCTGGCTACAGATGCCAATGGCATTGCGCTTGAGGTCGGCTCTCTAAAGCCCGACATGACTCCAGGAGACAGTCTGGAAGCCGGCGAAATTGGTTATATAGTAACCAACCTTAAAAGTACCCGTGAAGCTCGCGTGGGCGACACCGTTACCCTAGTGAGCGCACCAGCCACTCAGCCGCTACCTGGCTATCGTAATGTGCAGCCGTTTGTGTACGCTGGGTTTTTCCCCGAAAGCAATGAATTTTATCAGGAACTAAAAGACGCCGTCGAAAAACTAAGCCTCAGCGATTCCGCGCTGCAATTCACCCCTGAAAATTCACCCGTCCTAGGCTTTGGCGTGCGCATTGGTTTCTTGGGATTACTCCACATGGACATCATTCGCGAACGTTTGGAGCGTGAATACAACCTAGAGCTTGTGGTAACAAACCCTAGCACCGACTACCAGGTAAAACTACTTAATGGCGAAGAGCTAGACATTAAGTCGGCGGCCGACCTGCCGGATCCAGCCAAAATAGAAGAGATTCGTGAACCTTGGATAAAAGGCGAAATTATCGTTCCTAAAGAATATGTCGGTCCAGTAATTCAGCTGGTTTCGGGTAAGCGCGGTCTACAAAAAAATATCAGCTACGTCGATGAACGTTCACTGGTAAGCTTCGAGGCTCCACTGGCAAACCTTCTAACCGACTTTTATGATCAACTTAAGAGCCTTACCAGTGGCTATGGTAGCTTTAACTATGAACTCGATGATTACCGCGTGGAAGACCTGGTAAAAGTCGATTTTTATGTGGCTGGCGAGATGGTAAGTGCATTAAGCGTTATGGTGCACCGCAGTGAAGCCCAGCGTTTGGGCCGTGAAACGGTAGAAAAGCTCAAAGAAGTTATACCACGTCAAAACTTCCAGGTGGCTTTGCAGGCAGCCATCAATGGCCGATTTATTGCCCGTGAAGATCTCAGTGCCTTCCGCAAAGACGTCACAACTGGACTATATGGTGGCGACGTTTCACGCAAGAAAAAGGTGCTTGCCAAACAAGCCAAAGGCAAAAAACGCATGAAACGCTTTGGCAAAGTAGACATCCCAGCAGAAGCGTTTACCGTTATGCTCAAACGCGATTAACACCCAGTCAGCAAGCTTGTTGCTGCAACTGAGATTTTTGAAAAGAGCAGCGAGCTTGGTTTTACGAATGCAAAACTCGGCTTTGCCGACGAGCGAAGAGAAAAACAAGCCGGAGGGTCCCCGCATATGCGGGGCCGCGCATGTTTGTCTTTTTAGGCCGAAGCCTTCACGGTCATGCTTAAGCATGACTAGTGACTTCTTGGGAGTTCCTAAGCGTATAACCGAAGTGCTACTTCTGATAGAGCATAGCGTACTTTATAGCATGGTCGGATATTTTCTCAGCTGATACCGTACCTGTGCGATCTACCAGGAGGTTTTTTGATACATAAATGTGGTCAATGGTGCCAAAATCTTTTGAGGGGCAGCTACCTTTTCTGTCTTGGACGATATCTGAAACTAAGCGTAGTAATGGTTGTCCATCCGGGCGTTTTTGGGTGAAAATACAATACGGCAATCTGCCTCGTATCTTAATCGCAGTATCATTGCTAGCAATAACGCTAGAAGAGTTCATGTCACCAACTACTACCACGGGGTATTTTTTTGTTTTGGCTTTTGCCCAATCACTGACTATTTTGGCGGCTCGCTCGCGCTTTTCTGCACCCCCAGCATCTGATCCCCCTTTTGTGCCGGGTGGGTTGCAGGTATATCGACATTCCTTGGTGTTTCGAGCTACTAAATGTACGCTCAAAAGTAGAACTTCTTACCAGTCTCAGTATGCTTTAGAAGTACCCATGGTGCTGAATCTTGTGCTTTTAGGTATGGTGCGTCTTGGAAAGGATAATTCACGTAGCCATTACCGACAATTTCGAATTTTGCCTTGTTCCAAAACACTGCACGTTGCCATGATCGCTTTCCTCCTTCGATACTTTTTGGGAAATGGGCGTAACCAGCTTTGGTCATAAAGCTTCAAAACATGCCAAATTGTGCTTTGTATGAGTCAAGTTCTTGTACGCCTACAACATCCATCCTAAGCGTAGAAAATTTGTCGGCAGCTTGCTGGGCCCTATTCCTGTCAGTGGTGTCATAAGCGCGGTTAAAAATTGGGGCCTGAGGGTAGCCCGCTCCTAGCACGTTCAGTGAAGCTACCTTGATGAGCGGCATCCGGGTACGAGCTATCTTTACATCGGGCTGAGCGCTGACTATCTCATTATTTTCGCTGGAATTACTCACAAAGTTGCTCACCTGTGAATCGTCGATGTGCCGTGTGCTGTTCGTACTACTGCTACTGAGCGGGCATACTCCAATCACTCCGATGCCAATGATAGTGATGATGGTGAGCAGAAAATAACATCTGATACGATGTTGATCAGAGTAGTTTTTATTTCTCGTTCTCATTCTACTCCCCTTGTTCCTATCCTAAAGATTCTTACGTGTAACTTGGTGTCGCTTTTTATCTAACAGTGAGGGTGACTTTGCTGACGTATATTGCAGAACCGCCCTGAACATTATTATTCATGAGAATATATGGTCGTGTTCCCGATTGTGTGAAATAGTCCGCTGTCGAGGCAATTGCAAACTTTTTACACTGCGTTTTATACTTTTGTCCGGGCCTGTATGTGAGATTGTAGGTCCTTGTTGTGGTGTTTTTAAAGTTGCCGAGCTGGAAGTATCCATAATTCGAACCATTTTTTTGAGCGAGCCGTGCCGTAATACACGCCGTACCCTTTTTTCCAAGGTTTGCCATTACAAACTTTTCAATTTTTGGAGTCGATCCGCCCGGTGGATTTAGTGGGTATGATCGAGCGGTACTGGAGAAGGGTCCTTGATACGGGCTGAGTTTAATTACCTTTTTGCTTCCATCTTGCGCTACAGATGCGCCCTTCGTAAAGTCTTGCCAGTCATTTGCATTTAAGGTAACTTTCTTTACTTTTGAGGTGGCTTTTTGTGACGCTGCTCGGACAGTACTGCTTGTACTCTGAACAGTAGACAGTGCCACTAGAGAGGCGGCGCTAATGGCGAGAAATATTAACGTAGGGAAAATAATTTTATGTCTAGACATGAGGTAAGTATTTGTTTGCATAACTAGTTCCTTTTTTAACTTGGTCTACATTGGTATAAAACCATATACGAGATATAAAAGTCAATCATCACGAGGGTAATTTAGAAGGCACATCTTTCGAACCATCGAAAGAATTTCGTCGCAACGAAGAGCATTACTCTTGTCAAGATTCCAAAAATGTACGCAGTATAGTATAACTGTTGCATGGTAGTCATTTTACAGAACAAAGAAAAATTCGTAGAAATCCTCGATCGCTACGAGCCTTCGGGCGAAGCGAGGCAAATTATAGCAACAATGCCTCTCGTAACCCTCCAGGGTATTAGCGGTGCTGGCCGAAACACAATCATCGATTATATGACGGCATCGGGTAAGTACCACACAATCGTATCTGATACGACACGCCCCCCTAAGGTCCGTGATGGAGCATTGGAGCAAAATGGCGTGCAATACTTCTTCCGAAGCGAAGAGCAGGTGCTGGCAGACCTAGAAAAAGGCCTTTTTTTAGAGGCGGAACTTATTCACGACCAGCAAGTGTCGGGAATAAGCATTCGCGAGCTCAAGCGTGCGCACGAAAGCGGCAAAATCCCTATTAACGAAGTGGCGCTCGAGGGTTGCCGCAACATCGAGCTAGCCAAGCCCGACACGATATTTTGTTTTGTGGTCCCGCCTAGTTACGACACATGGATTTCGCGCATAACTGACCGAGAGGTGATGTCCGAGGCAGAGCTTGCGAACAGGATTACCTCGGCCCAAAAAGAAATCGAGGAGGCTCTTGGTACGGAACGGTTCCACTTTGTCGTCAATGATACTATCGAAAATGCAGCTGCGTGGATCGATGCGATCGTAGATGGACAAGTGCCGAAAAAATCTGACGAAGTAGGGCGAAAACTCGCCGAAAAACTACTACAAGACATTCGTGCGCACCACGCGTAAGAGAGCACAATCACTAGCTAGCACTCTTGCTATATGAGTGCTAAAGTGATATACTTAGAACATGACAAATCGCCAAAAGCAAATACTGCGCGCCATCATCGAACAGTACGCCGAGGTAGCCTCTCCGGTCGGTAGTGTTATGCTTGCTAAGCTGTTTGGTGTTTCAAGTGCCACAATCCGTTCCGAAATGGCCACACTCGAGGAAAAAGGGTTTATTATGCAGCCGCACACTAGTGCTGGCCGTGTACCAACCGACAAAGGCTACCGTGAATATGTAAACGAGCTCGCAAATACCCCAACCTCCGAAGAGCCAAAGCTGCTCGACCGCAATGCTCGGGCAATCGATGCTCGAGTCGCGACATATCGTGATCGTACCGACCGTGCGATTCGCAGTGCTGTCGACAGCCTGTGCGAGATCACGCACAACCTCGGGATTGCGACTATCGGCGAACAGCTATACATGAGTGGTATGGGTAACCTATTCAGCCAGCCAGAGTTTGCCGCTAATCCAGATAGCGTGCGCCAAGTTGCTCGACTGCTCGACAACCTCGAACCGTGGCTGCGCGAAGCAGCACCAAACGAGCCACTGAACGTATTTATCGGCACCGAGAACCCTATTGGGCGCAACTCTCAGGCTAGCCTCATTATCAGTCGTTTCCGTTCGCCCTATAGCGACAGCAGTTACATTGGTGTTTTGGGTCCGACTCGCCAAGATTACGCCAAAGTGATGCGCCTCGTTAAGCACACGGGCGCAATGTTGGAGGAGGTGCTGTGACCGCTGTGTATCAACTCGAGTGTCTTGATGACCAGATTGTTAGCTATTGGCAGGCGCTAGAAAACAAGTCGCTAAGTGAAATTAAGATTGCAAGAGATGCATTACAGGGCGTACCATCGACTATGATCGCGGCCCGAGCTGCGCTCATCGAGGCATGTGGAGGAGACAAATGAGCAAAAAACCTACAGATATAAATCAAGCATTCCAAGATGAAAACTCAAATATCTTGAGCGATGCAAAAATGTTGCAGCAGCAAGTAACTGAACTGACCGAAGCCCTGCAGCGAGAACGGGCCGATGCTATGAATATGCGCCGCCGACACGATGAGCAAATCGCGGGCTTACGGGTAAGCACCAAAGCTGGCGTTGTGGAGGAGCTACTTCCAGTTATTGATAATCTTGAGCGTGCACTCAAGCACGTTCCCGAGGACCTTATCCAGAACGAGTACGTCAAAGGTATCCAAGGTGTCGTAAAGCAGTTCGAAAAGACGCTTACCGACATGGGTGTCACAAGGATTGAAACTGTCGGTACGCCTTTTGACCCAGTCTTGCACGAAGCGATCAGTGTCGAAGATGGTGATGGCGATAATGAAGTGGTGAGCGAGGAGCTTCAGGCAGGTTACAAGCTTGGCGACGAAGTTATCCGCCACGCGATGGTTCGCGTCCGAAGGGATTAGCGAGTGGTTTGTCCATAATGTTCGTGCCGCAATCATTTGAACAGAATCCTTCAGTAGTACTACGAAGGCCAGATGCGCGGCTGGTGCAGCGTACATTTGCTTTTGTGAATCAAAACGAGCTTAAACGAGTCGATGATGAGTCGCTTTGGGTCGCAGACATGACTCCGATACAAGGTGAGCTGACTATAGGGATCTCGAATCTTGCAGGTTCTGCGGGCAGCAGCACTCCGGCATTTATAACACTTGTACCTCAGGTTGGCTCGCCAGTTCGGACAGATAAGTTGGTCGTGAGTATGTTCTCTCATCCAAGTTCTCTCGACCCGCAGACTAGCATGGAGGCATTTGATGGAGGGCGTCGTTTTTCTATTACTGACAGGGAAAAGCAAGCCAGCTTAGCCCGCTACATCCTTTTGCTAGCCGCGCGCAACAGATAGGAGAATAAAATTTGGCACTCTATTGACACGAGTGCCAAGTCTGGTACAATAGGACATAGTTTGGCACTATACTGCGAGGAGTGCCAAAAGTAAGGAGCAACTATCTATGCACAATATGCCCCCCGATCCGTTTACGAACGAAGGTACACCAGAACTTGGTCAATTACCGCCCGACTTGTTATTTATTAAGGGTTTGAACGTTGAGGAAGTGGGCGCGGTGTTTGGCGCAGATACGGTGGCGTTGCAACAAGCAAAGGACAGGGCAAATGCTGCTCTCGAGGTCCTCAAAGACGGTATGTCACCACAGTCTCAGGCAGTGGCTCAGACCGAACTAGACGCCGCAAAGCGAGCCATCTTCGGCATCCTCAATATTGATACAGAAGACAATAAGCAACTATAAATAGGAGATATAAGAAATGGGAAAAATCATTGGAATTGACTTAGGTACTACAAACTCAGCCGTTGCCTACATGGCTTCGGGTAAGCCAGAAGTTATTGCGAATGCTGAAGGCAACCGTACTACACCGAGTGTTGTGGCTGTTACGAAAAAGGGCGAACGTCTTGTTGGGCAGGTGGCTCAGCGACAGCGCGTCACAAACGCCAAAAACACGATTTACGGAGTAAAGCGCCTAATTGGTCGCAAGTTTGATGACAAAGAGGTTCAGAAAGACCTCGGAATTATGCCATTCGAGATCGTCAAGCACGCCAGCGGTGTTGCGGTAAAGATGGGCGACAAAGAATATACTCCAGAAGAAGTTTCGGCGATGATTTTGACCAAACTCAAGACCGACGCAGAAGCATTTCTGGGCGAACCGGTAACGGAAGCAGTAATTACTGTACCTGCGTACTTTGATGACGCTCAGCGTCAAGCTACGAAAGACGCCGGCAAGATTGCCGGACTAGAGGTGAAGCGAATTATCAACGAGCCAACTGCGGCCGCACTGGCGTACGGTCTCGAAAAGGGCAAAGAAGAAAAGATTGCTGTATTTGACCTCGGTGGTGGCACATTCGATGTATCCATCCTAGAGCTCGGCGACGGCGTCTTTGAAGTTAAGAGTACCAACGGCGACACACACCTTGGCGGTGAAGACTTCGACAATCGGATTGTTGAGCACTTCCTCGAGGTTTTCAAGCAAAATGAAGGCATCGATCTCCAGAAAGATAACGCCGCTCTGCAGCGCCTCAAGGACGAGGCCGAGAAGGCCAAGAAAGAACTCTCGACAACGACACAGTACGAGATTAACCTGCCATTCTTGACGGCTGATGCCGATGGTCCAAAGCACTTTGAGTACACGCTTACTCGGGCCAAGCTCGAGGAGCTAGTCGCAGAGCTGATCGAAAAGACGGCCATACCTGTAGAGAAGGCACTCAAGGACGCCAAGCTTACCGTGAAAGACATCGACGAGATCGTTATGGTCGGTGGTATGACGCGTATGCCTGCTGTGGTCGAAAAGGTCAAGAAAATCTTTGGCAAGGACCCAATGCAGGGTGTTAACCCAGACGAAGTTGTAGCTGTTGGGGCTGCCATTCAGGGCGGTGTACTCGCCGGCGACGTCAAGGATGTTCTGTTACTCGACGTCACACCGCTTTCACTCGGCATCGAGACAATGGGTGGCGTAAGTACCAAGCTTATCGAGCGAAACACCACGGTACCTACCAGCCAATCAGAGACATTTAGTACGGCAGCAGACAACCAACCACAGGTTGAAATTCATGTTCTGCAGGGTGAGCGTGAGTTTGCTAATGATAATAAGTCGCTCGGCAAATTCGTACTTGACGGTATTGCACCTGCGCCACGCGGTGTACCGCAGATCGAGGTGACGTTTAATATTGACGCCAACGGCATCTTAAATGTCACGGCCAAAGACAAGGGTACCGGTAAAGAACAGTCTATTACCATCCAAAACTCTGGCAATATGAGCAAGGAAGACATTGAGAAAGCCCAGAAAGAGGCCGAAAAGCACGCCGACGAAGACAAGAAAAAGCGTGAGGCGGTTGATGCCAAAAACCAGCTCGAAAACGCCATTTACCAGGCCAAGAAGATGCCTGATGAGTTCAAGGACAAGATCTCTGACGAAGATAAAAAGGCCATAGAAGATGCTATTGCCGAGGCCGAGAAGCACAAAGAGGCAACTGACAAGGACGAGCTTGAAGCAGCCGTCAAAGCGCTTAACGATGTCCTGATGCCTATCGGCGCCAAAATGTACCAACAGGCAAGTGCCGATGAAGGCTCATCTGATGGGGAGGCATCCAAGGATGAAAAGACCAGCGATAAGGCTGACAAAAACGACAAAGACGGCCCAATCGAGGGTGAAGTAGTCGACGAGAAATAACATATATCGTCAATCCAAACTAAAAGACGCGGGTTTTATTCGCGTCTTTTTTAGTGTGTGGCCGGTGGACTACGACAGGCTTACTCTAGCGGAGCTCTACCGTAAACTCTTGGGCTGGGATTGTCCCGCCGCCACCGCCGATAATATTGGCAGCAAAACGCTTATACGTAAGGGTCAATTTGTCGGTCGTAGCGGACTTTATGTGATAGATTTGCGTGCCGGTAACTGTATCGTTAGATTCGGTAGCATCCGAGAGTGAGTTTGTACCGTTCGCTTTGAGCTGATCGGCGTACAAACTTGAGACATCTGAGTTGGTAAGGCCATCGCTACTACGTACCGACAGATAGACGTTTTTACCATTTCTACCGTACTTGTTATTGTCAGTTATCTTGTAAGTGACGGCAACGACAGATTTACCGGCTTGGGCGCTTTGATACTTTTCTGGAATTTTGTATTTGTCAATCGACATTGATTCGGCCGTAATTGTGTAGCCCATCACGTCGTCAACGATAGTTTTTCCAAGAGTGATATCTCCAGCGCTGGCTGCTGGGGCTGCAGGTTCGGCACTTTGATTGTCTGTTGTGGTAGCTTTTTCTGGAGTGCTAGTTGTAGGTGCTACTGTTTGCGAGCTGTCGGTATCCTTTTTGCCGCTACCAAGTAGGAAAAACAATAGGACAGCAACTAGCAATGTACCAAGTACGGCGATAACTACATAAAGTGCCGTATTGTTTGATGCAGCGCCCTGAGTGACTGATGCTGGCTGCGTGACGGTAACTGGTGCTGGTGTTGCTGCTGGCGCTGTCACTGGCGTCGACACTGGGGATGCCGTGCTTGTAGGAGCGGTACTCGTAGTTGTTGGCTCTAGGCTTGGGGTGGAGGACGTAGCTGTTTCGTCCCGTTTGATTGGTTGCTGTCCTTGTGGCTCCATGTAGTACTCCTCGCTTAGTATGTTTAGCAGTATACAGTATTACTTACATTAGGGCGATACATGTAACTTTGCGGTGTAGTGCGTGGAATATCGATAATTATACGCAGACGTCAGGTAGTAATGTAGGGATTTTTAGCGTATATTTGGGGTAGTAACTGGAGGGTAAGGCACCATGTTTTGGATAACGGTACTAGGGCTGTTTGCTTTAGTGATATGGCTTTCGAGTCGGGGCGGGTCAAATAATAATCAATCGACGCCTCCGTACGTTATAAACCAGCAATGGATGGATTATCTGGCAGCGTCTTACCGCGAGGCTAAAAAGCCAGCCGAAAAGGTCTTACTGATGCGGCTCTTGACTGACCTGATAAATCAAGGGATGCCTCAGCCAACCCAACCAATAACCGATCTTGCGCTTGCACCAAACGAGGAAGGCACAATCCCAGCAAAAGCGGCTCTAGCGCAGTCTGCGGCCGAACCTGGGACGCATCTGCAGCAGCAAATCGATGCTACCAGCCAAATCCAAGTAACGCAGACTGGACAGCCAAGGGAGCCGCTCGATAATGCAACCCTTTTACTGTATTTTGGCGCATTTTTATTCTTGGCTGCAGCGGGTCTATTTGTCGCTATCGCTGGCGACGCGGGCTGGCTTAGAGCTGGTATTGTTGCTGCAACTTCGCTTGCGCTCTACTCGGGCGGTCTTTGGCTGTTCAAGACCAAAGACAAACTCAGGACTCCCGCCCAAACATTCATTGGGATGGGCATGATGCTTGCTCCGCTTGCAGGGCTAGCAACATACGCGTACGTCCTCAAAGATCAAGGACCGCTCGTCTGGTTTGCTACATCAGTTGCCTGTATGGGTATGTACTACCATGCACTTAGAACCGTCAAAAATCCTCTACTCGAGTACATTTTTCTTGGTACATTTGTATCGTTATTCGAGTCGAGCATCGCAGTGTTGCAACTGCCCGTATATTTCTATGGTTGGGGTCTGGCCGTTGTTGCTCTGTTGTTTGCGGCTTGGGGTTTGGCTAAAGGAAACGAGGCAGTGGTATCGCCAGCCGCCAACACTCTCGCTAACATTCTCGTGCCGGCCTCAGTATGTATGGCATTGTTTGCAACGGCCGATTTTGGTAGCTGGCAGGCTGGAGTTTCCCTGTTGCTAGCGGCGGTGTACTATGGGCTCCAAGCTTGGGGTATTCAGGCAGCTCAAGAACGTGCCCAAACTGCCGTAATTGCTCAGATTGCGGGTAGCTTGGGCATGGCAATAATCGCTTATGCCTTCCAGCATGATTTTATTCAGGCAGGGTTGGCCTTGTCAGTTTGTGGCCTTTTGGCGGCCCTTGGCTGCGCTTGGTTAGAGCCTGCGACTAAACAGGCGATGACGACAACCGGATTCGTTGCGCTATTTGCTGCAGCCTGTCTGGCATGGCCGGACTCGGCTGTTTTTCTGAGTATTCTTGCCGTCGGTGCAATTGCCGCATTTGGTGTGTGGCTACGCGATAATCGCCCAGAGATGTACGTACTTGCTGGGATTACAACTCTCGTTCTGCCCTTCGCCTACGGCATGAAGCTGGTAGAGGGTGGGTTGAGTAAAGGGGCGTTGATTGCGCTCGTATCGTCCGTACTTGCGTTTTTGATTGTCTGTTTTCTGGCTGCTCGCAAAACAACATTTGATACGAGTGATTGGCGTACGGCGCATCAGGGAGTGGTAACTATAGCCATGGTTGTGCTGTTCGCTACAGTGGTAGGTAGCAGTATGTGGCTCGTTATTGTGGCGGGCATTGGACTAGCTATTGCCGCATTTGCACTACATTTTGTCGACAAAACGCAAAATTCATACTGGATGATGATTAGTAGCCTAGCCTCTGTATCGGCCATACTATTTACATGGCAAGACAGTCGGATATTCTTGGCGGCCGTACTCTTGGGCTGGTGCTGGAACCTCATGCTCGTGCTCGAGCATCGTTTAGAATCGGCGCGTTGGGTTGGTAGTGTTGCTTGGTTGCTTGTACCAGCTGCGATCGCCCATCAATGGATATGGCTACAGAGTGCCCAGTGGTATAGCGGCGCTTATCTCGTGTCGATGCTTGGGTTTATTGTAGCGAGATATATCGCCAAAAAACGATTGGTTCGCTTGAGTCTGTCACTTGCCGAACTCGAAGATCGCCTAAAAACCAACAGTATCTCGTATGTAGTTGGGTATGTGCTTGCCGCGGCAATAGCCTCTGTAGTTGCTCTCGATGGAGTGGCCTATTTGCCTGCGATCGTGGCACTGGTTCTGGCCTGTGCTGCGTACATTGTTTCGTACAAGGTTGAGAGATCTCCCGAAATTATGGCAGCGGTTCCTTTTTTGCTACAAGGCGGAGTATGGGCCTCAGACTTTTTTGACGGAGCTTTGCCTATGCAAGTAGCGCTCAGTTCTGGCACTGCGCTGATCTTGTATGTGCTAGCATCATCAGACACATACACGGCTAGGCGTACGTATAGCGACTATCTGCGCCAAGCCGCACTATTCACTGCGTTTATCGCACCGGGTTCGGCTATTTTTTCTGCCGGAAATATTGTTTGGGCGATGCCGGTCTCTCTGATAGTCGCGGGTATGGTACTAGTACACTTTAGCCTTACTCGTACTCAAGGTGAGCGTGAAATCTCAGGTGGCGTCATAGTGCTGGGCTTGCTCTGGCTGCTATATACCCTTGGTGTAAAAGAGCTACAGGTATATACGCATCTAACGGCAGCCGTCCTCGCACTGTACGCGTGGTGGCGTGCAAAGCGTAACGAGGTAGCCGAAAGAGAGCAATACATCATGGCCACTCTAGTGACCGTTACGATTCCTTTTGCGCTGCAGCTTGTATATGGAGGTATGGGTATCATGTATGGCTGGTGGTTTTTGTGTGAACAGGTGGCGATTATGCTAATCGGCATGCTGCTGAACCACAAGCTTATTACGAGATGGGGGTTGTACGCTGCGATCCTTTCCGTCCTCTATCAGCTGCGGTTTTTGGCATGGCTCGCCCTCGCATTCCTAGCAATATTCTTAATTGGATTAGCAGTATACCAGATACAGAAATCAGACCAAAAGTAGCATCAAAAGCAAAAAAATGCTATAATAGTAAAATATGTCAATAGAGCTCTCCGCCGAAAAAGGCGACGTTTCTTTTAGGTGCGTTGAATTTGCACCGTATCAAAAAACTATCGAAGAACTTCGTTATGCTGCGTTGTTTCGGCCAGTGGCAGCACCTTTTCTTGGTAACGAAATCAAAGATCTCTACGCAACGACGGTTCATGTAGGGGGTTTTGTGCTCGATACGCTGATCGCCACAGCGAGGATTACCCAGTGTTCCGACTCGAAGCTAGCATTCATTGAACGAGTAGGTGTCGACCCAGCGTACGCCCGTGGTGGTGAGCGTCGAATGGCACATGTCGGTGCTCGATTAATTAAGTATGCCGAGGCGGAGACACGCCAAATGGCGTGTAGACCGGAGCAGATACAGCTGCTATCTCGGGAAAGTGCTGTTCCATTTTATGAATCTATGGGCTACGTCAAAAATGGCAAAACGGACAAAACCATCTATGGTCGTAGCGTTCCGGTTATGTTCAAGGATCTTCGCTGACGCAAAGTAACATCCTTTGTCACTGGACCAAAAGATCGCTTGCACTCCAACGAATCCATCAGCAACAAAATTATTTAGCTGAATACGCTACGAACTGGAACGAATAGCTTCGACTTTGCTTCTAGGCACGATTGGAGGGTGGTCTTCTGCTTTGAGTGCCTACTGTCTAGCACTCTTGATGTTTGAGTGCTAGATCTGTATACTTGTAACAGATATGAGCAAACGTGACTACTATGAAGTCTTAGGCGTCTCCAAGACAGCCTCTGCAGACGAGATAAAAAAAGCCTTCCGCAGAAAGGCCGTGGAATTGCACCCAGATAAACAGGGTGGCGACGAAGAGAAGTTTAAAGAGATAAACGAGGCATACGAAGTCCTAAAAGACCAACAAAAGCGTCAGCGATATGATCAGTTTGGGCATGCTGGCGTGGGCGGTGCATCTGGCGGCGGAGGTAACCCTTTCGAGGGCTTTAGTGGTTTTGGCGGCCAAGGTCAGAGCTATGAGTTTAACTTCGGCGATGGTGGGCTGGGCGATCTATTTGGAAGTTTCTTTGGCGGTGGTAGCTCAGGCCAGAGTAGGCCCAATCGTGGCAGTGACGTCGAGGCAGTCGTAGAAATCAGTTTCGATGAGGCAGTCTTTGGTACGGATAAAACCATACGACTTGATTTACAAGATACGTGTTCTCATTGCAAAGGTACAACAGCAGAGCCAGGCTATGAGCTCAAGACGTGTGATACCTGCAAGGGCAGTGGGCAAGTCGTGCAAGCGATTCGGACAGTGTTCGGTAATATTCAGCAAGCGGTTGTCTGTCCGACGTGTCATGGCCAAGGGAAAAAACCGGAAAAAGACTGCACAGTCTGTAAGGGCAAGGGTGTTGAGCGAAAAGCTCAAGACATTAATCTCAAAATCCCCGCCGGCGTCGATGATGGTGCTACCATTCGCCTGCGTGAGCATGGAGAGGCGGTTGCCAATGGGCCAAAGGGCGACCTATATGTACATATTAGGGTTAAGGCGCACAAGCGATTTACTCGCGAGGGCGATCTGATACTTAGCGACGAACACATCACTATGGTCGATGCTGCGCTCGGTACAGAAATAGAGGTCGACACTGTCGATGGTATGGTCCGCATGAAGGTGCCTGCCGGTACGCAAAGCGGTACGGACTTTAAGCTGTCAGGCCACGGTGTACCGCACCTGCGCGGTGGTGGTCGGGGTGCACACATTGTTACTATCGTCGTCGATACTCCTACAAAACTTAGTGCTAAACAAAAAGAACTCCTCGAACAGTTCAAGTCCGCCAAAAAACACGGCTTGTTTTCGTAGACCAGCCGAGCCCCACTGCTTCCGCAGGCCCTGCGGCGGGTACGAAACTTCTCAATACAGGTGTACGGATTGTGATTTTCACCACTGCAGCTACCGTCCTTTTGATAGCAGCCTGGAAAGTGGCGCTACACAGAAGTACTTATAGCCGAACCAGATAAGTACAAGTCTTGGTTGATCCGACGTATCCACAGGTGCATAATGACTATGAATGAATAAACACAACCAAGAAGGCCTCATCACAATGGAGATAATCCTACTACTGATTATCGGCATCGTCTTGTACTTTATATATCTGAAGGTGTTGCGGGCACAGGCCTAACTACTGGAATAGTGCCGCCATGCCGCAATGTATCTGCAGGTTCGCAGGTAGTTTGAGGGCTTCATAGTACGCAGAGAGCTGTATGTGTATTTGGATGATATAATAAAAAAATGAAACATACACATAAAAAAGATGTGCTACTACTATTTAGCTATGATATTTATCCGAGTGGCGTACAGAGGTATACCAACCACGCAGACATATTAAATGAGCATGGTAGAAATCCCGATATCCAATACCACAGGAGCTCCTTAGACGACTTACTGTTTGTATATGACGGCGATTCCTTGTCTGTTATAGATGCCCTTTCGGGGTGTGATATTTCCGAATTTAATATGGTCGTATTTAATAAGTGGCTTGCTCTGCCGCAGCATGCGTATGCGACGGCCCTGTACTTACAAGAACGGGAGACACCTTTTATTAGCGGAGAAATAGTTCAACAAGCACCACTAACCAAGTTGAGTGAATTCGTGAGGCTTGTATTGGTGAATATTCCGTACCCTAAAACAGTTTTTGCTTCGGGAAAACAATTGCTAGGGTATATTGATAAAATCCCGTTTGATTTTCCATACATATATAAGGATATTGATGCTTCGCAGGGTAAACGAAATTATCTTGTGCATAACAAAAAGGAGCTTGTCCAGCTTATCCAAGAGAATCTGCAGAGACACTTTATGCTTCAGGAATTTATTGAGAATGACTTTGATTACCGTATTGCAATTTTTGGAGGTGAAATAAAGTATAGTATTAAACGCTCACGAGATGCTGCAAAAACCCATCTAAATAATACATCTCAAGGTAGTAGTGCACAGTTTACTGCCGAGAAAAATCTTGAGGCGGGTGTGGCATCATTGGCTCTTCTGGCAGCCGCCGCCCTAGATCGAAAAGATTTTTGCGGAGCAGATGTCTTAGTAGGCAAAACGGGTGAGTTGTACATACTTGAAGTAAATCGAACGCCCGAAATTCAGACAGGTTTTTCAATTTCTCGGAAATCAGAACTATTTACGGAGTATATTGAGCAACTTCTCGATTCGAGTCAAAGAGTGGAGAACTCTGAGACATAATAAACAACACATTTCTATGCTCAGACGAATCAAGGTCAAGGTTAGCTTTTTGTGGGTTGGAATTATGACGATCAATGATAAATGTTCCCGTTGATGAAACTGACTGCTCAGCCTCATCATATATACGGCTCTCGAGGCTTGAATGAATACCCAAAAGCCTGCAACACACCAAAAACTCAAACTTATTATCCATGTTGATAGCAGTGAAGTTGTCTGCCATTACGTTCTCGAGCTCTTGGAGCATGTCTTTATATACTGCAAAGTATGTTGCGGGTATGGGCTGAGCATAAAACCAACTTTCACCAATTATGCAATGAGTATACAGATATATGTATAACTGCAGATGAATAGGGTTTTGAAGGTCATATTGCTTATGGGCGATAGCAATAAAATGGCTAGGATCAAAAGCCTGCTCGTCCCCAATAATTAAGCGAGTATATAGATATAGAAAGTTGATAGCGTGAGTAGAAAGGATTGCGAGGGCAGTAGAATCAGCTAGTAGTTGCCGGTAAAGCGTCTCTGCGTCTTCTTTGGGAAAAAGTTCAAAGAAATACTCGCGCTCATCAATATGAAAGATTGTCCATAAAAACATAATGCGAAACAACACTGAGACCATCGGTTTTATGTTTGGGTAAGCAGAAAAGTAGGGCGCACGTAATACAGCAGCGTTTTTTGAGCCATGTCCTGCAGATTGAAGCGCAAACTTGTATACCTCACGAATTGCTAGACGGGGGTTTCCGTTTGCGGTGACCTGAGGTTGTAGTTCTGCCAGTTTTTTTTCGCAAAATGAATCTTGGCTCCAAAGTGCAAGTCTTGATGAAAAATGAAGTTGTTTATCGAACGGAAGAGTCTCGAAATGTTGGATGTAGTGGTCACGAATATTATTGCTAAGTTTACTCATTTATGCTATAATTATTACATTATAATGCGCTTAATTGCAAGAAAGACCTCTCATGAATAGCCAAAAGAGCACCATTGGTCGAGCAGAAAAAATAGAACTACTCGATTTCGGCATTGTCGGCGTCCCAGGCAAGACCGACACAGGGGCGGATATGTGTTCCATCTGGGCAACTAAGATAGAAGAGCGCGAAGATGCGCTCTACTTTACCTTATTTGCGCCAAGCTCACCGCACTATACGGGCAAAGAACAGCGTTTTACTAAGCCAGATTATTCATTGACTCGTGTTGCTAATTCATTCGGGCAAAAAGAACTTCGTTACAAGGTAAAGTTGCGCATCAAGGTCGCCGGTCGATCAGTGCGTGCTACATTTACGCTATCCGACCGTTCCAAAAAAACGTACCCAATTCTGTTAGGGCGTAAACTATTACATGGCAAGTTTTTGGTAGATGTCACAAGTGGCGAACCACTTATAGAGGCAGAGGAGGCCAAGGCGGCATCACTCAAGCAAGATTTGGACGAAATGCTAAAACCGAATCCGCGTGGTCTGAAAATCGCCATTTTATCCAAGGGCTCACTAAACTATACGACAAAACGCTTGCGAGAGGTTGCAGCACTTCGTGGACACGACGTGCGTGTAATCAACTATGCAAAGTGCTACATGACCATGGAAAAGAGTAAGCCAGTTGTGTATTACAAGGGCGAGGCACTGCCAAAGTTCGATGTCATTATTCCGAGGATTGCCCAGAGCTATACCAAGTATGGGACAGCGGTGGTGCGGCAGTTTGAAATGCAAGGTGCGTTTAGCACGGCTAGCTCAATTGCCATCAATCGCTCGCGTGACAAGCTGCGTAGCTACCAGATTATGGCTCGGCAAGATGTCGGTATTCCAAAAACTGTGTTTGCCCGAGAGACCGCTAACCTAGAGGAAATTGTTGATTTGGCCGGTGGTGCACCGGTAATTATCAAGGTCGCACGTGGCACGCATGGTAACGGGGTGGTTTTGGCCGAGACCAAAAAGGCTGCCAAGGCTGTGATGCAGGCATTCTACGTCGAAGGTGTGAACTTTATTGTCCAAGAGTTTGTTCAGGAATCGGCCGGAACAGATATACGTGCTCTCATCGTCGGCAATAGGGTGGTTGCAAGCATTCAAAGACAAAGCCTTGACGATGATTTTCGGTCCAATACGCATCAGGGTGGCGTAGGTAAGAGGGTAAAGCTAACGGCGGAAGAAGAAAAAACAGCCATTCGTGCTGCCAAAGCCATGAGCTTGCCGATCTGCGGTGTCGATATGATGCGCTCTGCCGATGGACCAAAAGTGCTCGAGGTAAACAGTAGTGCGAGCATCAAAACCCCAGAGTTAATCACCAAACGAGATGTGTCCACTAAGATTATCGAATACATCGAGCGAAACGCTAAGGCCAAGCATAAAAAAGACAAGATTGGCGCCTAGGCAGAGGCAGCTTTTGGCCGTGTAGTCGATTGTATATGGATAACCGCCGCTTCTTGCGGCGGTTATTTTTGTGGCTGTGACTGTCGATGTGAGTCGGCGCCGTTAGAGCGTAAAGTGATCGTTAACCCGCTCATTTGTATCCTCGACTCGAGCCTTGGCTTCTCCTCTTGTCTTGATCGCTTTGCCTTGCATCTCCTGACGTTTATTGTTGGTCATTTTGCCCATAGACTCTTTGGCCTTGCCACTTATTTTGTCGCTAGTACTGCTCATAGTGTGCCTCCTTGATTATGCTACTTCTACAGTACACACTATTGGCATCGGGGGCGCAGTAAAGAATTGCGCTGGCTGATTGTAATAATGTTCGCAGCACAAGCAGTGGCAACAAAGTATACATATACGTATGCCTTCGATCATTTTTCGCATCCGAAAACTTATTGCATTTATAGTGGCGGTTCGCGCGGTTTTTAGGCTATACAAGGCTGCCCGCGGCGATAAAAATACTATACGCCGCTAAGTGTATGGCCGGTCCAAAGCGCTAGTGCTATAGTAGACATATGATTGCCACTGTGGTTTTTGCTAGTTTAATTCTGGTACCGATTGCGCTGCTTGTTTTGCTGCGGTCCAACGGTACTGTTTTGTTCTTGAGCGTCTGCCTAGGGTATATGCTGGCGCAATTTGTGTCTGCAGATATGGTCGAGGGGCTGAGCATGTTCGTAAAGCTTAATGCACTTGTCGTCGGAGATTACTTCCAGATGATACTACTTTGTCTACCAGTTGTGTTAATACTGCTCTTCGCGAGGGGTAGTAAGCACAATGGACTGGGTAAAATCATCCACTTTTTGCCCGGAATTGCGGCTGGGTTACTTCTAGGCCTACTCGCCGTGGGGTACATGCCTCGAGAGTTGCAAACTGAGATAAAAGCACTGGAATATTGGCGGGTGCTGAGCAACTTGCAAACAGGCATAGTGATAGCTGGGGCATTTTTTGGCCTTTTGCATCTTTTTATGGATCGGCCCAAGCACGACCACAACAAAAAGGGGAAGCACCACTAGTCATTGACTTTTACCCCGAAATATAGATAATGTAAGGAGTTATTTGACCCTGTAGCTGCTATGAGACTCTAGCAAAATTCTAATCCAAGGAGCCGCAAGGCGACTGAATAGAATTTTGGGAGGAGGTGCGGCGGTATGAAAGCTGGGTGATGAGCGAAACTTGTTTTAGCTCGTCGGCCAGCTGGCATACGAGCCAGCGACGACGAGGGCCCGTAGCTCAGTAGGTTAGAGCAGTGGCCTTTTAAGCCACGTGTCGTGGGTTCGAATCCCACCGGGCCCTCCAAACAAAAAAGACCCCTCCAACGGGGTCTTTTTTGTTTGGTAGTTCCGGCTGGGATCCGAACCCACAAATCGCGGAACGGCCTACTCCGCTTATCAATTACGGCACTTAAATGTACGTTGTTATAACACCCAATATAGTTCTCGACGTACAGGAGAAGGCTTGCTGCAGACTGCTCATCGAATTAGCTTTCTGAAAAGACGAAGAAGATTTTTAAGTGGCCTTTTAAGCCAAATATCGTTGACGGCATGTGCTTCTGTAAGTATGATCTGATTCTCCATGTATGGGCTGCCAATAAAGCTTACGAGCACAGGCCACGATGTCCAGCTTGCGTTGATTTTTTGCTATTAAAATCGAATGTGCCTGAAGGCATGCGATTGACTCCCTTGGCAAAAACGGTTCCAAAACGATTAGTAAAAACATTTTTTTTGTTGCCGTTCCGATCGCGCGCATATTGGGTCGGACTACCTTCATGAATTTCTTTCTAACTTTTCCTGCGTAAAGTTCGCGCTCTGAAAGTAGTGTCGGCAGCGTTTCCAGCTCATGAACAGTCGGCAGCGTAGGTTTACCCCATAGGAGTAGCTCAACTACGGGCTCAACGGTGCCCTTAGGATATCCTGCGTGGTGTGCAACGACAATCCCGATGGCAGTTGCGTCATTCTCTGGATTTTTAAGAAGTATGGCATCACCAACATCGAAGCGGACTCCTAAGTCCTTGCGGGGCCGTAATTTCTTGGGTTTCGGCTGAGGCCCTTTAAGCTTCGTAGCCAACCGCTCTAGTACATCTTTGCGTTGTTCGCCAAGCTTAGGTTCCTCGTGTGTCCAGCATTCGATGTCGCCGCCGGTCTCTATGATAGACAGTGCCTTTTCGCGAATTTGGCTGGACAGGTGACCGGTTTCGTGTTGGGAGGCTGCAAGCGCTAACCAAAATATTTTACTTTCATCCACGTCAACAGCTACTTCAGGATAGCTAGCAAGAAGTTCCTTCGTTAAAACGTCGGGATTTTTGCCCTCGCGTAAGCCATCGCGCCACTCGTCCCTGATATCACTGGCGGTATCGTCGGAAAATATCGCTACTCCCCATGAACTCATCTGGACGGCACCTCTTGGGCGTGCGTGTTTTTGCATTGGCGCCTAAAAACAATCATAAAGTTAGTATACGCCATTACTAGGGTGGCTGTTTTAAATTAGCTCCAAGCGAGTTTTACATTGCTATTATACTCATGGTTAGCTCGGTAAACTTTGGTAGAGTACACACTAGAATGAAGCGCACTAGGTGGTCTAGGCTGGTGGTATCGCAAAGTATGGTGGGAGTCTTGTGGTGCAGTGCGTTTCTAGCTGGCCTTGCCCTTGCGCGTATCCACAATGCGCCGCCACTCTGGATCGGTATTGGCCTAGCTTTATTTGGCATATTATTGCGCCGGAAAAACAGACCTATGTATATTGCAATAACGATGCTGGGGTTGCTCTTTTTGGGCATGTGGAGGGGTGGTACGTATGAGGCCTACATGCAACCGTATGCTTGGGCAGATGGCCAGAAGGTAACATTCTCGGCGAGTGTTGCCAGCGATGGAGTGTACGGTAAGCAAGGGCAACTCAGTTTTACGGTCCGTGACATAGAGTTCACTAAGCCATTTCATGCGACTCCCCCTGGGATGATACGCATAAATGGCTTTGGTGAGTTGGCCGTATTCCGAGGCGATAGAGTGCGCGTAGAGGGGACGTTGCATAAAACCCTCGGCTCAAATCAGGCGGGGGTGTATTTTGCGCAATTTTCGCGCATAGGTGGCTCGACGAACATACTTTTTGAAACTCTGAGGCGGTTCACGGCCGGTGTGCAAACTGCGATCGCCGAACCTGCAGCCTCGTTCGGCATGGGGCTACTGGTAGGACAGCGAACCACTTTGCCACAAGAGAATATCGACAGTCTTAAGATGGTCGGGCTTATGCATATTGTGGCGGTGAGCGGCTACAATCTGACAATCATTATCAATTTTGCTAAGCGGGCATGCGAAAAAATATCGAAGCGACTCACAATCATGGTGGCCGTGGGCATGATGCTCAGCTTCTTAGTCTGTACCGGCATGAGCGCCAGTATCGTGCGCGCCTCGATTGTCAGCGGACTGGGGCTACTGGCATGGTATGTTGGCAGACGTGTACGCCCGATGCTGCTCATTTTGCTGACAGCGGCCATGACTGCAGGAGTGTATCCGGTATACCTATGGTCCGACATTGGCTGGTACCTATCGTTTCTGGCATTTTACGGAATTCTCATTATTGCACCCTTAGTAATTGATAGGATTTGGAGACAAAAACAGCCAAGTGCCATAAGGGCTATCATTGTCGAAACACTGTGCGCAGAAATCATGACCATACCACTCGTGCTGTACATTTTTGGGCAGATTTCTAGTGTAGGACTTATTGCTAATCTTCTTGTAGTTGGGTTCATACCAGTTGTGATGTTGTTGACGTTTGTAGCTGGGGTTGCCGGTTGGTTCGTGCCTGTTATATCGGGTTGGATTGGCTGGCCAGCTCAGATCTTACTGACATATATGCTCGATGTAGCACAATTTTTGAGCAGGCTACCCCACGCTTTTACTTCCGGAGTGTATATACACGTGTACACGATGCTTACGGTGTATGGCGCAGTGTTCTTTATCGTTTTTGTATTGTCGAGGCGCAAGGCTTGGCACGCGGTTTGGTACAATTTTTACACGCCAGAACCAGAAAAGGGTATACTATAACGTAAGATTATGCAGCAGACGGAAAGCCTAAAAAAATATACTCCACTTTTCCAAGTGAGTTCTCGGCGCAGTTTTAGCAAGCGTCGTACGATACTGTTTCAAGGTGAGGTGCCTCGTAGCGTACACATTATTGAGTCTGGGATTGTAAAAGTGTATGGCATCACGAATAGTGGCGACCAGCGCACAATCACGCTTTTGTCGGTCGGCGACGTGTTCCCTATGTCTTGGGCGCATGGCAAGTCGAGTGCCGCGATGTACTACTACGAAGCCATCACCGACTGTGCGATCTACACGATTGACCATAAAGAATACGATAGAGTTTTGAGTGAGCACAGTGAAGTGCTTGAGACAATCTATCACACGTACGTTAGCCACTACATTACCGCAACCATGCATATCTACGCCCTAGAACAGAGCCATGCCCAAGACAAACTAAACTATATTTTGCAGTATCTTGTTGCCCGTTTTGGTGAAGAGCAACCAAGTGGCATGCATAAGATCAACTTACGGCTTAGCCACCAAGATATAGCCGAGATGGTCGGTATCACGCGCGAAACGACAGCTGTCGAACTACATAAGTTC
Organism: Candidatus Saccharimonadota bacterium; assembly: GCA_018062785.1. Classification (GTDB taxonomy): domain Bacteria; phylum Patescibacteriota; class Saccharimonadia; order Saccharimonadales; family UBA4665; genus JAGXIT01. The sequence goes on along the minus strand of JAGORO010000002.1, from coordinate 61,857 downwards.
AAGAAAAAAGGCTTTATAGACTACCAGAAGTTTACCTACTACGTAGATGTGCAGAAGCTTGTTCGGGCAATGGGTTCGGACGAATTCCAGAACGTCTCCTTCGAATAGCCAGCTACTATAAAAGGTGGTAAAATAATTATCATAGATACAAAGTGGTTTATTGCTGCCCGCGACAAATCTACACGCACAGGCGCAAGAAGGATACAGGAGGCTTGTATGAGCGGACATAGTAAATGGAGTACCATCAAACGCCAAAAGGGTGCAAAAGATGCAGCGCGTGGTGCGGTTTTTACCAAGCTCGGTAACGCGATTGCCATCGCAGCCCGAAGTGGTGCCGATCCAGAGACTAATTTTGCGTTGCGTCTAGCCGTAGACAAAGCTAAAGCTGCAAATATGCCGTCTGCCAACATTCAGCGCGCTTTAGACAGGGCAAAGGATAAAGACGCAGCTCAGTTACAAGAAGTGCTCTATGAAGGCTATGGCCCTGATGGTGTCGCTATACTAGTAGAGGTTGCGACCGACAACATTAATCGTACGTATCCAATGGTCAAACTTGCCTTTTCGAAACACGGGGGTAATATCGCCGAAAAGGGTGCAGTGGTGTTTCAATTTGACCACAAAGGCATGATTCGAGTGGGTGCAAGTGGTGATGAATTTATGCTCCAAGCACTTGATGCTGGTGCCGAAGATGTCCAAGATGATGGCCAAGAATCAGTGGTATACACTGCTGCGACAGACTTAGCGAAAGTACGAGATGCACTCAAAGCACAAGATCTTGAGATCACCGAAGCGGAGCTTACCTATGTGCCCAATACTACCATCGAAATAACAGACGAAGCAACGGCCGGTAAAATCATGAGACTCATGGATGCGCTTGAAGATCTCGACGATGTTAGTAATACTCACGTCAATTTCGACATCGACGAAAAACTCCTCTCACAGTAGCGTCCTACAAGAGTAGTATTCGACGACCCTGCATTGTGCTACTATGCTCATATGAAAACACTAAAGCGATTGTTAGCAAGTCTTGGTTTGTCATTTTTCATAGCACTTGGGCTAGGAGCTGGTATACAGACGTCGCAAAGCTTTGAGGTGCCAGATAATTTTGCCTACGGTCCTCCTGCAACACAGAAACTCACCGAAGAACCTGGGATGTATACTGTTAAGCGGTACGGCTTCCCGTCTACATATAAAGAAACCCAAACAGTCGCATTGCAATCTGGTGCGAAGGGAAGTTACGAAAGCAAGCCGTTTGGCTTGTGGCTTCTGGCCGTTAATGTCGTGTTTTGGATGAGTCTACTCGTAGCGGTACTATCTCCGGTGGCAATATTTTTTCGGCCAAAGAAAAAAGCAGAAAAGCCGACAGATACATCAAATGAAACGAAGCCACCAGAGGCAAAACCGACAAACGAGGCGAAATAGTCTGTGAGAATAATCGGTATAGACCCCGGAACGGGTATTTTGGGCTTTGGCGTTATTGACGTGCGTAACGGCAAGATAAAGCTGGTAGATGCCGGCGTGGTGAAGACACCTCCACATACGCCACTCGACGAGCGACTCGAAGATATTTTCGACAGTCTGACAGAAATAATCAGTGACACCAAACCTGATGTAATGAGCATAGAAAAACTCTTCTTTGCTCAGAATGTTACGACGGCGATAAGTGTTGCCCATGCGCGTGGCGTTGCGATGCTGACTGGGCGGAGAGCCAAAATGCCGGTGTTTGAGTATACACCGCTACAAATCAAGCAGACACTGACGGGCTACGGCCGAGCGGATAAGAAGCAGATGCAAGAAATGGTCCGTTTGCAGCTAAGCTTACGCGAAGCTCCCAAGCCAGATGATTGCGCCGATGCTCTGGCCACTGCTATCACTCACTACCACATGACTCGTGTGAGCTAAAACACTACCCTCGCGAGCTATTTTTGGGATGTTTTGATGCTTTGATTTCGATTGGCCCAGAGTGCTGAGTGGTAGTATACGTTGTTTGGGGCCCTGAGGTATGTGGATTTGTCCAACTGCCGACACGATTTGTGGAGGGTGAACCTCCTTGTCCAGTAGCAGTCTTGTTGTATGCATCTTGCATATAGCCAACCCACCACGGCAATATAATTCCTAGGAGCCAGCTTGCGAGGTAGAGCGCGTAGCCATTGTCTAGCGCTGCACGGCCTTGGGTGGCTAGGCTAGCTGCCTTGCAGTACTGGTAGTACCAGTAAAGAGGGTAAAAGGTTGCAAAAAAGTACAGGGGAATGACACAGAGCATCAATACGGCATACACCGCCGAATAGTTTGATGCGCTTGTAAAAGAGGTATCGAATGCGCCAACAGCACCGGCAATGAGAAACAGAGCAAAAATTGTGAGCATTGGCGCAAACAACATCCACATACTGGGTATTTTGTATCCCAGCCTAGTCAGGTCCTTCTTGGTGTAGTACAGCCAAAAAAGACTATAAATTCCTAGAGTAAATATTGTGAGCAAGACCACGGAAGTGACTGAGCGTTGCTTCATATTGCGTATCTCCTTAGGTCCAGTGTACTCCGAAGCGCCGGAGCGACGCAATTCTATCTCCAGTTTGTTTATGAAGCAAGGGAAGCGTACTATGTATCGGTCTAATAAACAATGGTTAGTTAAGAGGACTAAAATTGGGAGGACCTTCCTCCCAATTTTACAACAGTGGCGCTCGGTAGCTTTAAGGGTATACTGGGGGTATGATTGTAAGTTTGCGTGGAGTGGTAGAGAAGTCACTACAGGGTGTCGTTCTGGATGTCGGCGGTATTGGCTATGGAGTCAGTGTATCGGCCGAAGACTATGGCCAGCTAGTTGACGGCAAAGAGGCCAAGCTATATATCTACGAGCATATTCGCGAGCAAAGCTACGACTTATTCGGATTCTCTGCGCCAGATACAAAGCACTTGTTTGAGCAGCTTTTGGGAGTCAAAAACGTTGGGCCCAAGGTGGCCATGGCTGTGCTCGACATTGGTCCTGCTGCGGCTGTTCGCGGCGCCATTGCGAGTGGCGACGTCAAGATGCTGCAAAGTGCCAAGGGCGTCGGCAAGCGTGCCGCCGAGCAAATTGTAGTTGAATTGCGAGACAAAGTCGGCTTGGTCTCGAGTATGAGTGCCGAAGACGTGGTGTTGCGTCCGGGCGTAAACACGGGTGATGATGCCGTCGAAGCACTGATGGCCCTTGGCTACACTGCCGCCGATGCGGCAAAAGCACTCGCCACTATCGACCCTACTTTACCTCTTGAAGACCGTATAACCAAAGCACTAAAAGGCTAGTTAATGAAGAGTACGGACGCAGTATCGCATAGCTTAAAAATGAACGATGGGAATGAGATCCCGCAGGTGGGGTTGGGGTTGTGGCAAGTTACGGATGATACACGGTTTCGACAAGCTTTTGAGGCGGCATGGCGTGCGGGGTATAGACATTTTGATAGTGCGCAGTTTTATCAAAACGAAGGCTTACTTGGAGATGCCTGGAAGCAAATGGGGCTAAGCCGAGAAGAGTTATTTATCACAACCAAGATAAAACTTTCAAATTTTGGAGCAAAAAGGACAGCCAAAAGTATTGATAGGTCGCTTCAAGATTTGCAGACAGATTATATCGATTTACTCCTACTGCATTTTCCGGTAACGAGACTTCGCAAAAGTTCCTGGAGGGCACTCGAAGAAGCGAAATATTCAGGTAAGGCCAAATCGATCGGTGTAAGTAACTACACCATCAAACACCTCGAAGAAATGAAGTCGTATGCTAGCGTTATGCCTGCCGTAAACCAGGTGGAGATGCATGTATTTTTACAGCAGCCGGAACTACAGGAATACTGCTGGGAAGAGGGAATTGTGCTGGAAGCGTATAGCCCATTGGCGCATGGCAAGGCTATGGATGATCCAGTAGTGGCGGATATTGCGGTAAAGCACAAGAAATCATACGCGCAGATTATGCTGCGTTGGTGCGTGCAGAAGGGCCTTGTAGTTTTGCCAAAGTCTGTCACGCCAGAGCGAATCAAAGAGAACATAGAACTCTTTAACTTCGAATTAGATAATGAAGACATGCAGAAACTCGCAACGCTAAATCGCGACCTTCGAACCTGTTGGGACCCCACCCTCGTGCCCTAGGGCGCTACGACAACATATAGCATGCTGCTTGTGCTTGCACAAAAATTCACCGCACGATACACTCACAGCTATGAGCTATGAGCTATGAGCTATGAGCTATGAGCTATGAGCTATGAGCTATGAGCTATGAGCTATGAGCTATGAGCTATGAGCTATGAGCTATGAGCTATGAGCTATGAGCTATGAGCTATGAACATGAGTTACTTGGGCTAGCCATCACTACGCCCAGATATCTGTTGGCTATGGAGATGGCCGAGCGTGTTAAAAAACAAGAATCTATACTGCTACCCATGAGTATGTTTATAGCCGCAGACGTAGCTGATGGTATGATTATGCGCCATATAGGGGGGGGGGCGAAGAGACTTCCGTACGAAGAGTAGCCGACGGCATTATTGATCATGCATCGCAGTTTTGTCTTATGAACCAAATTGCAAAATCATATCCGCAAACGATACGATATATCCTCGCATTATCGGCGCGGGCAGGTATCGTCGGGGCGATGAATGCAACGCACCTACTGCGTACAGGCGAGGTAACCAAAAGGCAAAATTGGCAACGTGCTGCAAATCTTAGCTCCGCACTCTTTGCAGTAGTTGCAGCCACGGGCAACCAAAAAGCCACAAAGTTTACCGGGCTGCTCGCCGTTGGGATTGGGGCCGTAACGGCCATACAGCACGCAAAAGACTTAGGAATCCCACATGAAGAGGGCATACGAAAACTGTAACTGTGGCATAATGTATCCATATGGCTATAGAGCGAATTGTCGATACGAGTCCGGATGATGATAGCGAAGAGCAGGTCATTGAGGTTACGCTGCGGCCGCAAAGCTTTGGGGAGTACATTGGCCAGGAGCGGCTCAAGAAAAATTTGCAGCTTGCTATTGATGCAGCCAAAAAACGCAGCGAGCCTATTGATCATGTGCTTTTGTATGGTCCGCCGGGACTAGGCAAGACAACCATGGCAACGGTTATCGCCAACGAAATGGGCAAAAACATCCGAATCACTTCCGGACCGGCCATAGAGCGGGCTGGTGATTTGGCAAGTATACTCACAAACCTCGCCGATGGTGACATTCTGTTTATTGATGAGATTCATCGCCTGAGCCGCGCTGTCGAAGAGATTTTGTATAGTGCCATGGAGGATTACAAACTAGACATTGTAATTGGTAAGGGGCCGGCTGCACGTAGTGTGCGGCTTGATCTACCCAAGTTTACTGTGATTGGAGCAACGACGCGGACGGGTAGTTTGGCCGCACCACTGCGTGATAGATTCGGGCATATTTACCGACTGGAATTTTATACTCCAGAAGAAATTGCGGCGATTATTCGTCGGTCGGCGGCCATACTAGAAGCCAAAATTGATGAAAATTCGGCGAGTTCATTGGCTACGCGTGCACGCTTGACACCACGGATCGCCAACCGTTTACTCAAGCGAGTTCGAGATTACGCGGATGTAAATGGCGATGGTATCATCGATACGGCTGTGACGCATAGTGCGTTAGAACTGCTGGAGATCGATGAGCTTGGCCTCGATCCGGCCGATAGGAACTTGTTGAGTAGCATCATCGACACGTATGGAGATCGGCCGGTAGGGCTCATGACGATTGCGGCACTGACTGGGGATGAAGCGACGACAATCGAAGATTTTTACGAGCCGTATCTGCTCCAACTTGGGTTTATCGAGCGAACACCTCGAGGTCGTCGAGTGCTCCCGAAAGCGTACAGGCACCTAAGGCGAGATTCACCGAAGCATGATGACGGGCAGGCGAAGCTGGTATAATACCAACAACCATGGAGAACCTAACACCACAGCAACAGGCAGAATTTCACAAGCGATTGCCTATCAACGACGATGAGACGGTTCTTGGTGTGTATCGACACCACTGGTTTACGTATTTTAAGATTTGGTTCGTAGGGTTTGTCGTTATTCTGATTGTACTGGCCCTGACCGTTATGTACGCATCGGGAGCGAGCGATGCTGCGCGGGCATCATTTGTAGCCGGTGGCGTGGCGATCAGCACCTTAGTACTAGTGGTTACCTTTGTGCCTGTTTGGCTACGCATGCAAGAGCAGATGGTGGTGACGAATGAATCGCTTATGCAAATTTTGCAGCCTAGTCCATTTGGAAGCAAGTTATCGCAGCTAAGCTTGCAGCATGTGGCTGATGTGACGGTACGCAAAGATTTTTTCGGAAGTATTTTAGGGTTCGGGCAGATTACAGTCGAAACACCCGGCGAGCAAAAAAATTACACGTTTCCGTCAGTTTCAAACCCAGACCACGTCACCAAGGTGATCATCGAGGCGCATGAAAACTTTATTGCGGCACTTGAGGCTGGGCGATTGCCATCAAACATAGGGAACCAGTCTCACCAGTATGTCGGGGGGCAGGTAACACAGTATGCGCCACAAACACCCCCAAACACACAGACAATTACCCCAGAAGAGTACCAAGAGTTTCTAGAGTTCAAACGAGCAAAAGAGCAGTACCAGCAGCAAGTGCCGCGAGAAAAGTAAGACACCCGTATTCTCGTATGGGTTTTAGAGTAGAGACTATTCCTTGAACGGGTTGCTGCGTGCTTCGTTAAAGATTGATTGCGTACGATCATTACTGCCCTCGAGGGCTTTTAGCTTCTCGATTGTTTTTGGAGGGATGACCTTTGGCTTTGCTGCTTTCTGAACATTTGCTATCTCTGTCTGAGAAGGCTGGATATTACTCAGGAGACTAATGCGCAAGGTGATAAACCCATAGAGCAATGCGAGAGCTAAAAATAGCAGAATGGCTTTATACGTATTGAAAATAGCTTCGAGTTGTCGAAGTTGTTTGCGGATGGATTCTTGGTCGAGAGATAGATTCATAGTTATAGCTTTACGTACTTGTTTATGATTACTGTGAAGGATAATTTGTTGGGGTCGCTTTGGTTTGGCTGGATGGTGACGCTACTAACTTGGGCGGTTCGGCGATTCTGCTCAAGCTTGCGAAGAAAGGAAATGAACTGATCGTAAGAAACGGGGTCGGAGCTGTTTAGGGTTACGGTGATTGGCAGTAGATACACACCGCTCAGACCTTTTACAGGAGTAACTTGGGAGAGCCTGTTCGAACTCACGGTGCTTGTGGTTGCGCTGGCCCCACCAAGAGAAGATGCAGGGAAGGTGATGGAACTAAGTTTTGGTATGCCACTTTGACTCGCCAAGCGATTTATCTCACTAATGGTGGCAGCTTGGTCCTTTTCCTGTGGAACAATTGCGAGAGCGATCTTATTGAGTTCATCGTATTTTCGCAGCTCTCGTTTGTTTCGCGAGAGGGAAACTTGTAGCTGATTCTGGTTCTCGGCCTCGGCCTTTAGTCTGCTTAAGGTAGTCGCTTTGGAGGTGAGTATCTTATTTGCAAAGTGCCCGACGAAAAGGAGTCCAAGCCCCGATAGGAACAATACCGCTACCAAGATGTAGTAGAGCTTGCGTGGCGTCATGGCTTGGAGTCCTTGGTAGCTTTACTAGGAGTAGCTGCCTTGTTGGATAGGGCAAATTTGCTATCAGGGGCAAAGAGAGCGCGAAGTGTCACGGTACAGGGGTAGTTATCGGAGCTCGTTGTACATGATGTGCTGACAATATCAACAGCACTAAAGATGCCATTATCTTTCGAACGAAGATTTACTAATATTTGTGTGGCATCATCATAGTCCTTGGTCTTGGCAGATATATCCAAGGCACCTTGTGCCTCAGAGACAGATAATCCAGAAAGAACTGTGTTTGGTGGCAGCCTGCTCCCTAGTTTTTCTAAAAGCTCAGAGAATAGTATTTGTTTCGAGAGTACTTGAGTGGCAAGCTCAAGATTGTTAGACATATCTTTTATCTTGGCATTTACTTTCTTGAGGTCTTGCTTCTCGAGCTGCTTCTTTGTAGTCTCCACCTGGCGTGCGTAGTTGTTACTAAGTTGGTGTAGGTAGAGATACCCAAATGCAGTGAGCAGTATAGCACCTAAAATTCCGGCTAAAAGTACGACAACCCAACGAAGAATGTGTCGGTTGCGCCTAGCGTAACTGTAGCTGTGTCGGATTGGCTTTGGCAGGAGGTTAATCATTGAATATTTCCTCCGGATTGTGCATAGCTAGGCCTACGCATGTTACATATGACATGCGATCATTTTCAGGGAAGGGTTGCAAGTGCCCAAAGTCCAAAAATATGCTTGGGTCAAATGCGCGTACAGGCAATCTTAGAGAGTTTGTATAGTACTCGGGGAGCCCCGGCATGTTTGCTCCACCACCTAAGATAACTATCTGCGAAATGGTTTGCTTTTCCGTAGAACGCTCTTCGTAATAGCGCATAGTTCGTTTTATTTCGCGCGTGATGAGTGAAAGTGTTGGTGATAAGGCGGTATCTAGTTGGCGCTGCTTTTTGCTGTACGAAAGCCCATAGCGGGCTTTGACGATCATCGCCTCTCGTGGTGTTAGGTCGAGAGCCTTCTGGATGAACTCTGTCAACTGTTCGCCGCCACTCGGCACCGTACCACTAACGATAGGACCTTTGTCGTAAACAGTAATATCTGTACTATCGCTACCGAAGTCTACCAAAACACTAGGCAGGTCGCTTTGAGAATCTTTGGAAAAGATGTGGGCATCGGCGGTATTCGTAGTCTGGAGAAGAACAGGGGTTAGTCCGAGTAATTCTGCCAGTATCATGTATGACTCTACGATGCGTTTAGGGATGGCAACTATCTGAACGATCTTTCGGTTATCGGTGCCGGATATCACGGTATAGTCGATATGTAGCGAATCGAGTGAGGCTGGAATGTATTGCTCGGCTTCGTTTTGGACGGCTTCGTCAAATTCTGCTTTGGTCATCTGGGGCATTTCGATAATACGAGTAAACGCCCGTGCAACTGGAAGTGACATGGCGACTCGGTCGGTTGTGATTTCGCCAACTAGCTCTGTCTCGAACAGCGTCTTAATTGCTTGAGCAATTTCTTCATGTTTTACGACGGCACCTTCGACGATGGCTTCGGGATCAAATTTGGTTTGACCATATCCAACGACACGCCACTTACCTCCTTTTTTTGGCAGGAGCTGCACAAGACGTATCGTCGAGCTGCCGATATCGATAGCAAAGAGTGGTTTATCTTCAAAAAAGTAAGTAAGTTCGTTTGTCTGTTTCACTGGTTCATGCTGCCCATCTAAGCATAACTAACACTAGGTAGATTATAGCACGAAAGGAGTAAATATAAGCGTTTTATAGTATACTAAACAACAGATATGGACGGCAAAAAACAGGGTGGGGTGACGATTATCGAGCTGCTGGTCGCGCTCTTTGTGATAGGAATGATCGCGGTTAGCCTATTTACGCTGTTTCATGCACTAACAAACAGCATGGTTATTAGCCGGCGGAGAGCCGTCGCGCTAAACCTCGCGACCGCCCAGCTTGAGTACTTGCGCTCCTTGCCGTACGATAGCTTAGCGGTGCAAGGGGGCGATATTTATGCGACCAATTTACTGCCTAGTACACGCACGGATAAAATTAATGGCGTAACATACACCACGACAACTAGAATTAGCTACATCGATGATGCATATGACGGGTGTGGTAACTATCCAAACCTGGCAGCAAAGCAGACGTATTGCCGAAACTATCCGGCACCTACGAGCGCGCCGGCAACAGATCAAAACCCAGCTGATTACAAAGTTGCCCACGTCAAGACTACTGATCGTAATGGCCGACGCTTAGCAAATGTTGATACGCAAATCACAGCTCGTGTAGCTGAATCTGCAAGTGCAACAGGGGCATTATTTGTGACTGTTATCGACGAAAGCGGCGCACCCGTTAGCGGCGCATCGGTAGCTGTTACGAACACGACCATTGTGCCTCAGGCAAACCTAAGTGATAGTACCGATGGTAATGGTGTGGCGATATTCTACAACCTGCCACCCGACTCGGGAAATGACTACGTCGTTTCTGCCACGAAGCCGGGCTTCTCGTCGTTACAGACGATCGGTGTTAGCGGGTCGCTTCAGCCAGTGTATCAAAGCCAAAAAATACTATCGCAACAGCCATCTTCCGTGACGCTTCGCATTGCTCCAATGACGAGCAATAGCCTGCTTACTGAGACGGTCGACACAGCAGGGAGCCCCATAGCAGGTGTTAAGGTGTATGCAAAAGGGGGGTACAAGAAATATACCGATACAAATGACTCAGCTTACTATTTTGATAACCTTACACCCAGTGATACACGGCCAACGACCGATGCGCAGGGCTTGGCAGCATTTTCAAATCTTGTGCCAGTCGGCGGGTATATATTTTGTGGAGATACTGGTGCTTCGAGCTGTGGGGGGTATTACCTAGCCGCGGCCGTACCGTATAGTGGCGTGAACTCGCTGCTGCCAATTGCAGTACCAACTTCTCCGACTGGAAGTCCTGCGCCGGCACCATATAGTCACAACGGCACGAATTATATACAAAAAGTTCGTCTCATTATGACCACGAACGCAAGTTTTCCGAGGGTATTTACGATGAGCCCCTATGAGATTGGGTTGGCTTCAACGCCAAATATATCTGCTGTTTCGCTAACGCTGAAAGGAACAAACCTTTCGGGTGCATCACTTGCTCTAACAAAGGGCGCAGCCTCGTATAACGGCACAGCCTGCACCTCTGACGCGACCCAAATCAAGTGTATGTTTGATCTAACTGGAGCCACGGTCGGTACCATGCAACTAACTGTCAGTAATGGCTCTGGTAGCCTAACGCTACCTACGACGCCACTCGGAGGCTTTAATGTTGCTCCGTAGCGTGCATCCGAGCCAAAACGAGACCAAGCAGGCTGGCTTTACGCTCCTTGAGATGCTCATTACTACTATTCTTGTCGCGCTCGCAGCTACGACATTTATGGTATTATTTCGCTCAACCTTGTTTAGCTTTCTGCGCCTTCAAACCAATGGTACGACAGCGGTAACACTGAATTCACAGGCAAATCGTATCGGCATGGTGCTACGCGGCGCTACTGATATCACTAGTGCAAGTGCCAATGACCTGGTGGTATATTCATATTTTTATCCATCGGATAGTTACGTATCGTTACTGCACTATTACTTGCGTACAAGTAATGGCACGACACAACTGGTCGCCGATCTTACGCCAATGTCGGCTAACCCACCGACAGGAACGCCCCTTACCGCCTCAAAGCGAACATTTGTGATTATCGAGAATTACCACCAAGTGTCAGGCACAGACCTCTTCACGTATATGAGTGCCAACGGAACGCCCTTGGCACTACCAGTCTCCGATTTGCAAGCGATCAAGGGTATCAAGGTCACGCTTTCATCAAATGCCTACAGCGGCTCATATCAACAGCAGAATGTACAGGTAACATTGCGCAATAGAAAGACAAATCTATGATGACGAGTCCGAATACTGAAAAGGGCTATATCATGCCTTCAGTTCTTGCGTTCATCATACTCATCGGTATGTTTTCTACGGTCTTACTCATGGTTACGGTAAATAACTTCTTTGTTGTGGGTAATAACGTACGGAGCCAGCAGGCATTTAATATTGCCGAGGCGGGCATTAATTACTACTTATGGCACATGGCACACAACGGTAACGATTACAAAGATGGTCAGGATACACCGGCGACTCCAGACCCAAAGCTCGGGTACGGTCCGTACACACACGACTATAAGGATATCGACACCACAAATACGGGCACTTACACACTCTGGATTAAGCCACAGGGCAACGGTTCGACGATCGCGACTGTTCGTTCGATAGGCAAAGTACATGGCTCTAACAAAACTCGGACCATCGAAGCTCAAATTGGTGCAGCTTCGTTCGCAAGTTTTGGCCTCGTGTCCGACCAGGAGTTTTGGTTTGGGAATTCTGAGTCTGCTAACGGACCAGTCTTTTCCAATCGAGGTATTCATATGGATGGACCAAGTAGTGATACGGTTGGTGCTGCGAACGCCACGTATTTGCCAGGCAGTAGCTACAACGGGGGTGTATCTGGTACGCAAAACGGCGTATGGTGTGATAGCCGTGTTACGTCACCAAATTGTAATACACGAGATAAAAGCAACTGGCTTTTTCCAAAACCATCGGTGGACTTTAACCAGATATCAAATGCACTTTGCAGCATGAAGAAGATCGCCCTGAACACCCAGAATGCCACGGCGTGCAGTACCACGCCCACCACGCGTACAAATGCTTATATACCGCAATATAGTTCAAGCGGAAGCTACAGTGTTAATCAAGGGTATTTAGTTGAGCTTAATGCTGGCGGAAGCTACAACCTATATCGAGTAAGCGGCGAAAATGATACCGCATCTACGTACACATCGGCTATTTCGAAAACGCTTGTCGCGAGTAATATTGCCGTGCCATCACACGGAGTTATCTTTGTGGAAGATAATGTATGGGTGCGCTCAAATCCGACATTCAGTGGGCGTGTGACAATTGCATCTGGAAGGTTGGCAACAACATATAGTACAAATATTACTATCGTAGATAATATAAAATATGGAACAAAAAATGGCAGTGATGCCATTGGTCTTGTAGCTGAAAAGGATGTTATTATCGCACCATATGCTCCACCATTGAGTGGTGCTTTTACGTTTGAAGTTGATGCTGCTGCTTTGGCTCAGAGTGGTTCGGTAAAATGGGCAGAATATTACGAAGGCACAAGCAGTTGTACTCGGGGATGGAAAGACTCAAATCAGAATTTTGTATTTTATGGCTCGGTAGCCACGAGGCTCAACTGGACCTGGAACTATAGTCGTGGGGCATGTGGATACAACGTACGTGATCCAATTTCTGGATGGTATGTCTCTGGTGTTATGCGTACGGCTACAAACTATGACTACAACTTGCTGTACGCACCACCACCAAGCTACCCAGTAACCGGCACCTACAACATACTGGGCTGGCGCGAAGTACTCACTAGGCCATAAGACTGTCTAGAGCGGACTATATGCCGAGGTATAAGTTTTTACGCCAGTGTTGTGTATACGTATGGTGCAGTTAGGTGGCCCAGGTGCTTTTTGGGTATAACAAGATGTTCTATCTCGACAACAACCAAGCAACCAGAATGAAGGCTATGTATAAAAAGGCACATACCCACGACAGGGATGTAGAAATGCCTTACGCATAGGTAACCTCATTCATTTCAGAACAGAGCGTTCGAATGCGCCGACGGTATTGATCCCACTGTGCCAATATTGGGCTTGAGCAATGTTTTGAAGTAAGTCGTGGAGGGTGGGTAATAAAAAAATGGGGATTTTCATCCCCATTTTTTGGAGCAAAAGCGTAAATGCTAATTGCTAGACTTCTTAAATGTACCTGGGTTACCCTCAAGGGTAGCCGTCAACGAGTAGCCTGTGCAGTCGCCGCCACTACCATTGTCACAATCAGCAGGTGTGGTTGTGTATAGGTAGCTATTTGCGGTTGCTACTCCAACAAGTGACTGGCTTGTTGCGTTCTTTGGATCGGCAAGAGCAGCAGGGTCTAGGCCTTCCATGTGTGTACCGCGCCATGTAGAGTCATTGATATTCGCAAGTGTTGGGTACTTGCCTTCCTCGGCGTAGAAACCTTCGATATAGCCTTGTAGGGCCACAACATCTGTTTGTCGTTGGCTGTCACGAGCCTTCTTTTTTGCACTGGTAAACAGGGCAATAACTAGTGTTGCCAAGATACCAATAACGATGATTACGATCAAAAGTTCTACGATAGTAAAACCTTTGCTCTTGTTTTTTTGCGATGAAACCATAGGGGCCCACCCTCCTGTTTTAATTACTTTACCGACGGACGTACCGCTCGTCATAAGCTTAATTATAACCATTACCGCTGTCAGGTCAATAGAGAATAACTAGTCGGCACTGACGTTATTACCCATGCTCGCGATTGGCCCCATCACGCTCGCAGCGATAAGCCCAACTCCTGAGCCCAAAAATACAATCATCACCGGTTCGATAATTGACGCTAGGCTGTCGATTGCGTTAGCAACCTCCTCCTCATAAAAATCGGCTACCTTAATAAGGACCGTGTCGGTGGTGCCTGTTTCTTCGCCGACCGCCAACATCTGGGACACGATCTTAGGAAAGTGCTTGCTTTCGGCAATAACATCAGAAAGCTGCCGGCCGTTCTTCACCTGTTCAGCTGCAAACGCAAGCTCTTTTTCGATTACTTTATTGCCGATGGCTCCCCCTGTAACCTCAAGTGCATCAAGCACGCCAACACCAGCCGACATTAGGGAAGCAAATGTTCTTGAGAACCGCGCAATCGCAACTTTGGTAATGATAACCTTAACGATAGGAGCACGCAGCATGAGTGCATGGTACTGATATTTTCCCTTTGGTGTCCGTATGTAGTGGAGGATCGCCCAAGTAATAATAACCATAGCAGGGATCAGGATGAGGGCGTACTTGCGGCTAAACTCACTAGCGTCGATAAGGGCCTGGGTGTAGACAGGTAGCTTTGCCTCTGGTCCTCCGAGGTCGAACAGGATCTTTTTGATCTTTGGCATCAGGATGAACATAATGCCAAAAAATGCGCCAATAGTAAGAGACAGAATAACTACTGGGTACGTCATGGCACTTTTGACCTTCTTTTTGATGCTTGCATTAAGCTCAACCTGAGTGGCAAGTCGTTTAAGGATGTCATCCAAAATACCGCCCTCTTCACCAGCTTTGACCATATTGACATACACATCATCAAATACATTCGGGAATTTAGCAAAGGCATCGGCCAATGAGGTACCCGATTCGATATCTTTGCAGACTTTGCTCAAGACCTCTTGGAAATACTTAGATGTCGGGGTATCTTTAAGAGTTGTAAGCCCGCGTGCGAGCGGTACGCCAGCAGATATCATTGTCGATAACTGACGGGTAAAGACTACCATGTCAGCACTAGGCACCTTATTGAAGAGGGCTATATTGAGGCCGCCATTTAGCTTGCTTTGCTCGCCGACGACGAGTGGATGGACCCCCTGCTGGTGGAGCGATGTCAGTGCAGCTTTGCGATCGCTGGCCTCAATAGTTCCTTCAACGGCTGAGCCATCTTTTTTAAGCGCTTTATATGTGTATATGGCCATCGAATTCCTTACGAGCTTTCCGCGGTTACGCGCAAGATTTCTTCTATAGTAGTTTGACCTCTCAGTGCTTTTACCAAGCCGTCGATTTGCATGGTGACCATCCCATCTTCGATGGCTTGCTTTTCGATCTTTTCGCTAGTTGAGTTCGTGACAATCAGTTGCTGCACCTTATCAGTGTTTGGCAGCACCTCGTAAATACCCATCCGTCCCTTGTATCCAGTGTGGTTGCAGGTCTCGCAACCATCATCATTTGCCCTCCACAACTGAGAAATCGTAGTATCATTCGACGACAAAACTGTGACATCGGAGCCGTTGGCGTTATTTGAGTTTTTGGCCCCCACGCCACCCTCTAGGGCAAGTTTTTCAAGTTCATGCAGTTTGCCAATCGGAGTGTTGGCACCGATACCAAACACCTTTGCAATATGCTGCAACTCGCTCACCTCTGGCGTATAGCTGGTGCGACAGTCAGGACAAAGCCGTCGAACGAGCCGCTGGCCAATGATAATACGAATGGTGCTAGCAATCAGGAACGGCTCGATATTCATGTCAAGGAGTCGGGGTAGGCAGGTTGCTGCATTGTTGGTGTGCAGCGTGCTAAAAACGAGGTGCCCAGTTAGGGCGGCCTGAACGCCAAGATCTGCTGTTTCGCCGTCTCGGATTTCTCCTACCATGATGATATTTGGGTCCTGGCGGAGTAGCGCACGCAGACCACTCGCAAAGGTCATGCCGGCAACAGGATTTACCTGCGTCTGGTTTGCGCCTTTGACGTGATATTCTATGGGATCTTCGACAGTACTGATATTTACCCCCGGTGTATTTAGCATGCTCAGCACGCTAAACAAACTCGTTGACTTACCTGACCCAGTCGGACCGGTAACAAGCACCATACCGTGAGGCTGAACGATAGCACGCTGTACGGCATCGAGAGATTGGCCCCAGTAACCAAGCTCCTCAAGAGTAGCGGGGCGGCTTGATTCATCTAAAATACGCATTACTACCTTCTCTCCATCAATGATCGGTAGGGTCGAGACACGCAGGGCATAAATATGGTTATTGACCGATATCTTGAAACGGCCATCTTGGGGCGCACGATGCTCATCTATTTTGAGGTTCGATAAAATTTTAATACGTGACACGAGCGCCCCGAGAACCTTGCGCGGGAGTTTGTTTACTTCGCGCAGAATACCGTCTACGCGGTACCGAATAAGTACGAAGTTTTCTCGTGGCTCAATGTGAATATCGCTCGCACTGTGTTTCACGCCGTAGTCAATAATAAGGTTAACGGTCTGTGCGATTGGAGAGTCCTCGGCCACCTCTGCTTTGTCGACCGTCTCCTCTTCTTCCTTTTCTTGTATGGCAACAACTTTTTCGATTTGTGTCGAAACACTCACCGAGTCGCCCTCATATAAGTCCAGAATTGATTGTATGTTACTTGCGGTGGCGATATGTACGCGGATTGGCTTATCAAGTTGCTTCTGGAGAAGTCCGATCGCCGGAACATCATCGGGGTCTTCCATAGCGACCAAGATGACGCCGTCCTCAGTTATCTCAAACGCGATAGCCCGCGATTGCTTGGCGGTTCGTTCAGAAATGAGTTCGAGTACTTCTTTTGGGAGATCGCGAGGAGATATTTCCACAAAGGGCACATCGATCTCCTTAGCGTAGAGCTTCGTAAGCTCCTTTTCGCTCATAATGTTATTTGATACGACGATATCTTGAAGTGGCCGGTTCTCGCTTTTTTCTTGTTCTCGAAGACCAACCAGTTGTTCGTAACTGAAATTTCCAGTTGCAGTCAGCAACTTCTCCACCAAGTTATCTGAGACGCGCATATATGGTAAAAGTATACCTCAAAAAACACAACCGCAATACCCCTTGTTCATCCGTTGTAATTTTGTGAGGTTTAACCCTTAGATTCTAATATTATTGTATAACTATAGTATGCCAAGAAGAAATGTCATAAAAAATGACGCAAGTGAACATTACTATCACGTATATTTTCGTGGTGGTAATCGCTCTCGTATTTTCCGTGAACCAAGTGATTACGAGTATATGCTGAAGCTCTTTAGTAGATATCTTTCCCTCAAAGAGAGCAAAAATTCAGCTGGAATCTCCTATCCCAATTACCACAATCGTGTTGATGTCATTGCCTTTTGCCTTATGCCGAATCATGTGCATTTGTTTGTGTACCAGCACAACCAAAGAGACCTGACCGAGTTTATGAAAAGCCTTCTGACAAGCTATAGCATGTACTTCAATAGGAAATATAAACGCACGGGGCCACTGTATGAGTCTACCTTTAAGGCATCGATAATTTTAGATGATGCGTACTTTCAGCATATATCTAGGTACATTCATCTTAACCCTCGAGAATGGCAGACGTACGATTACTCTAGTTTGCCGTATTATTTACAGCGCATCACGGATGACTGGATCGACCCAAGCCCAGTGATGAATGACTTTTCAAGCCCTCAAGAATACGAAGAATTTATGCACGACTACGAGCAGAACAAGGAGTTAATAGACATTTTGAAACTAGAATTAGCAAACGGAAATGAAGTCTAATCTTCAATCTAAGGGTTAAACCCTTAGATTGAAGATTGAGTTTGCTTTTTGATTTTTTGGGGCGTAACGTTTGGAGTACAACATTATTTGATTCAGGTCGCCGGCGAGGCGTCCGTAGACGAAAGGAAGGGTAGCGATCATGGCAAAAGCAAAGACTACCGATGCAGATACTACAAACATAAAAACAGGAGAGGCTAGTGGCAAGACAAAAGCTCTTGGCTTAGCGCTTGAGACTATCGAAAAGCAATTTGGCAAAGGCTCTATTATGAAGTTGGGTGAGGCCCACGAGGTGGACGTCGAAACGACTCCTACTGGTAGCATTAGCCTAGACTTGGCTCTTGGTGGCGGGATTCCAAAAGGCCGTATCGTGGAAGTTTATGGTCCGGAATCGAGCGGTAAGACCACTCTTACGCTTCACGCCATTGCGGAAGTGCAACGCGCAGGCGGTACGGCTGCATTTATCGATGCTGAGCATGCACTCGACCCAGCGTACGCTAAACGAATAGGCGTTGATGTAGAGAATTTACTGCTCAGCCAGCCAGATAACGGCGAGCAGGCACTCGAGATTGTCGAGACACTTGTTCGTAGTAACGCGGTCGATCTGATCGTAGTCGACTCGGTTGCAGCACTTGTGCCTCGTGCCGAAATCGAGGGTGACATGGGCGATAGCCACATGGGCTTGCAGGCTCGCTTGATGAGTCAGGCACTCCGAAAACTTACCGGTGTGATTAATCGCAGCAAAACGACCGTTATTTTCATTAACCAAATTCGTATGAAGATCGGCGTTATGTTTGGTAATCCAGAAACCACCACTGGTGGCAACGCACTCAAATTCTACGCAAGTGTACGCATGGACATACGTCGTATTAGCCAGATCAAGGCTGGGGATAGTGTTGTTGGCAATCGTGCAAGGGTGAAGGTGGTCAAGAACAAGATTGCACCGCCGTTCCGTGAGGCCGAGTTCGATATTATGTACAACCAAGGTATTAGTAAGGCGGGTGACATTCTCGACCTTGCGGTTCAGCGAAATATTGTTGAGAAGGCAGGTGCGTGGTTTAGCTACGGCAACGAGAAGATTGGCCAAGGCCGTGAGGCCGCCAAGGCATACCTAGAGCAAAATCCGAAAGTACAAGAAGAAGTTGCCAAAAAAGTCCGCGAAGCTGCAAAGAGCGAATAAGCAATATGCCAAAAGCAGTGATTTTGCATGGAACCAATGGTAGCCCTGCAGAGTTGCAGTGGACCAATTGGATAAAGAAACAACTCGAACAGGTTGGCTATGGTGTCTGGTTTCCGCAGCTACCCGATTGCGACAAACCGAACCTAAAAACATACGATGCTTTTTTTAAAAACTCAGGTTGGAATTTCGAAGATAATTTGATCATTGGACATTCTTCGGGAGCAACTGCGTTACTGCATCTATTGCAACAAGCGTGGTTTCCGCGCAGTAAGGCAGCAGTATTTGTCGGGACATTTTTAAACGAACGTTTGCTTAAAAATGCCTCGTGGTACGTACGCGGTCAGTTCGATGCACTTTTTGCGGAAACATTTGAAATTGAAAACATAAAGTCGGGAGCCAAAGCATTTTACTTTGTGCATGGCGATGATGATCCGTACTGCGACTTCAACGAAGCGAAAGTATTGTGCAAAAAATTGGGAGGCACGTTCATTTCCATTCCAAATGCTGGTCATCTGGGCAAGTCGTCGACTGTTACTGCTCTCCCAGAGCTGATAAAAAAATTACGTGAGGATAACATTTTGATATGAGGATAACCGCGATTGCGCTACAGGTTAAGAACCCGACTAGGTACAGTCTGTTTGTGGACGAGAAGTATGCGTTTAGCTTGAGTGCCGATGCGCTGTTGGATAGTGGACTAGTTCAGGGCCAAGAGCTTTCCAAGGATGAGCTAACAGCGTATAAAAAGGCATCCCAAGATGATAAGGCATACAACTTAACGTTAGTGTATATTGCTCGGCGAATGCGAAGTGAGGGTGAGCTACAGGATTATTTTCGGCGCAAAGGCTATACCGATGATTTTGGGAGGACTGTTCTCCCGAAGTTGCGGCGACTGGGGTTGGTGGATGACGTAGAGTTCGCGCGCAAATGGGTCGAAAATCGCCGGCTACTCAAGAATACTAGCACCAAAAAGTTACGTCTCGAGCTACGACAAAAGCATATTCCGGACGAGATTGTTCGGGTGGTTCTAGTAGATGATCCGACCGACGAGCACGACATGTTGCAAGAGCTTATCGCCAAAAAACGTAAGCAAACTCGCTACCAAGACGACCAAAAACTTATTGCGTATTTGGCGCGTCAGGGCTTTGACTATGGCGAAATAAAATCTGCTTTCCAGCGCCGTGTAGATGACGAGTAGTACGTAGTGGGATAGTTATTTTTTATGGTACGAATCGAACTGTATAGTAAGGTTCTCCAGCGATTTGTTTAATCGAAGTATACGGTCTTCTGGTGTTATGTCTTCACGAATTTGCGTTCTAGAGTAGTTGCTTTCGGGTGATTTGCCCCTAGCGTGGTCGCTGCACCGCATATCGGCACAGATGATATGTGCGAACGAGTCCTGCGATCTATAGTTTGGTCTAAAGCTGATGCGTGCGGCCTTTTGACCGCTTTGCCAAGTCTTGCAGAAGTCACATATCACCGGTTTGGTTCGACCCGAAGTAGAGTCTTTGAACCCCTTTGTCAAGAAAAACGGTATGCAACGAACGGCATTAGATGACGTGCAAATAAACATGACGCCCTCATTGCCACTGCGAGTAAATATGGCCACTAGCTCGTTTTCGTCCCACCTATCAATAGCTTCGATACTTTTCTGGAATCGGAGCTCACGGCGCAGCTTACCTAGCATCGGTACATATTGCGTTAGTTCCAAAAAATCATCATTTGTTAGAGTTCTCATGGGCGTTTATGCGACTGCGCCTGCTTGGACGGTTCCACTCTCGAGTGGATCTGAGACGATGATTTTTTTATCGGTCATTTCTTGGACTTGATCGCGCGCAATACCTAGCCCGCCGCCGGCAAAATCTTTGAGGATACTCCGTGAGACATACAGTTTTTGAATATACATTGTTTCTGCCTCGACTGCATAGTCCGATACCTTGCCGAGTCTTGTGCCAGAGGTACTAACGACCCGTTTGCCAATCACTTCGTAGTCGATCTCGAAGATGTGCTTAAGGCGCACGAGATCTTTGGGGTCTGTTAGTGCATCATGGTCGTTAACAACAATCCCTTGCGCAACAACATCACGAATATCCTGATACAGTAGTACTAGGGTTGACTTGTCGAAGCGATCGGTGCAGTAGAAGCCCTCGATTTTGAGGTTGTCTGGGTTAATTATGGCTTGGGTGGTCGTAGCGATCGCCTGCCCAGTCCGCAGACTCATAACCGGTCTATTTAGTAATCTTTCGCTCAAACATAGCATACTGCTATGTAGTATAGCAGCCTCGACAGCTTTGGTTTTGGCAGGGTACGCTTGTTGTAAAATAATAAAAAATTTTATGCTAGTGCTTGCGTTCCGTTTAGTTCGAGCATACATTCATCGATATGAGAGTCCGCGTTTTGATACAGCGGGTGGGAGCAAGCCTAGTATGCGCTACGTTTTTATGCGCGTCGGCTGCGTCGGCAGTAGTAGCCGCGGTAAGCACAACGTACGACTTCGCAGAACAACCAACGGTATACATGACAGAGGTGATGACTGGCTCGGCGGCCAGTGGTTCGGAAGAGTTTGTAGAGCTATACAACGATACAGGCCATGATATCGATCTGGCCGACATAGCGAACGGCGGTAAGGCACAGTGGAAGTTGCAGTATTTTTCTAAAGCCAAGCTCCCAAGTTTGGTTGCCGGTATGGCAGACGCTGGTGGCTGGAATACTCACGATGGCGTAGCTAGTTCTCCTACTAAAGTGATTGCATTGAGCGGCGTTGTGCCCGCTCATAGTTATTTTGTTGCCTCGACGGCAGGGTTTTCGCCTGGGAGCGTCGAATCTGATCTGTCGGTTTCGCTTGGGATGGCGAGTGATGGCGGTGCTTTACAGCTTGTGTCCGTAGAGGCTTTGACTACATCGACTTCAAGAACCATCGTACACGATCGCTTGGTGTGGGCTACAGTAGGGGTTTTGCCGACATCTCGTGAGTATGTATATATGCCGCCTACTAGCATTCAGACATTACAGCGAATGACAAATACAGAAGATCGATACGTTGATGCAGATAATCTCCTAGAGTCGTGGGTAGCGGCGCAAATGTCACCAAAGGCAACCTGGGAAGTCGAGACCACCCCAGAGCCTGAACAGCCAGGGCCAGGCGATGGCTCCCATGACAGTCCTACGCCAACCGACCCAGCACCCGTCGACACGACATCGACTACAAATGACGGCTTAAGCATGCCCTACTTCACTGAGCTACTACCCAATCCAAGTAGCGACGAAAGTGACGAGTATGTTGAACTATATAACCCCAATGATGAGCCATTCAACCTCAGGGGCTACGAGCTGCAAACTGGCACTTCATCTGTCCACAGTTTTGTGATTACTTCGGATACGCTTATACCGGCCGAATCATATACTGTACTGCGCTACGCAGATACGAAGCTTGCCTTATCAAACTCTGGGGGACGTGCTCGGTTGCTTAATCCAGCCAAGCAACTCGTGGATGAGACGGAAGTATATGGTGCCGCCAAGGAGGCATGGGCATGGGCCCGTTCGTCGGACGGAAAGTGGCTGTGGACCGATACTGTGACACCCGAATTAGCCAACGTCATTACCGACAAAACGACGTCGTTGCTTGCCTTGGCGGCCAAAGGCACCACAAGTGCAAAGGTAAAGGGCGTAGCGACTAAAAAACCAAAGGCAACAACTCCCAAGAAGCCCAAAGTTGCCAAAGCCAAGAAGCCAAAAAAAGCAAAGAAAAGCAAGGTTGCAAAGACGGCCAAGCGATCGAGCATGCCGAGTGCAGCCGAAAAGCCAGTCTCGTTACACGTCGGTGCCCTTGCGGTAGTTGCGGTAGCTGCGCTAGCATATGGAGGGTATGAGTACCGTAAAGACATTGCAAATTACGTCGCAAAATTCCGCAGACACTGAGAAGCTTGGTGAGCAGATTGGCTCCAAGCTTCGTGGCGGTGAAATACTTGAGCTTTCGAGTGATGTTGGCGGTGGCAAGACGACCTTTACGCGTGGCTTGGCGCGTGGCGCAGGCAGTCAGGACAGGGTGTCTAGCCCAACATTTACAGTGAGCAAAGAGTACGACACACCTAACGTTAAGATTTTTCACTATGATTTTTATCGACTGGATGATGCGGGTATTATGCGCCTAGAACTAGCCGAATCTATGAGCGATCCGCACGCCGTTATTGTGATTGAATGGTCGGATATCGTTGGCGGTGTCTTACCAGAAAAAAGATTGCAAATTGAGTTTAAAAGAATCGCAACCATTACTAACGGAAATGCAGATGGGGATGAGCCGAGAGGTGTTATGCTCACCATCCCAGAAGAAATGAGTTATCTAGTAGAGGGGATGCCTACATGATAATTTTGACGATTCGGACTGATAAGCCAGAGGCAGAAATTGGCCTCTACGATGGCCTGACGCAGGTACAATATACGCGGTGGCAAGCACATCGCCAATTGGCCGAAACAATACATGTAACCGTCGACGATAGTATGAAAAAACAAGGCATAACCATTCATGATATCGAGGGGGTACTCTGTTTTGAAGGGCCGGGTTCTTTCACCGGTTTGCGAATAGGCCTGACTGTTGGCAATGCGCTTGCCGAAGGCCTTGGCATTCCAGTCGTTGCTAGTAGCGGTGATTCGTGGCAGGACGATGGTATTCAGCGCCTGCTTCGAGGCGAAAACGATCGGGTCGTGGTGCCCCACTACGGCGCACCGGTTCATATCACGGCGCAGAAAAAATAGCTAAAAAGAACCGAATTGTTGGTAGGCAACGTATCTGATCGTATACTGCAGATATGCTTTTATCAATCATTCAGCTGTTTATCGCCATCAGCGTTGGCCTAATACTTTACCTGCTTTCTAGAGACAAGGGCCAGACCGAGCCCCGTCCAATTATTTGGGCGGCATTTGGATTCGGAATCTTAGCACTCCCGATTGCATCGTTGGGAGAGGGACAGCTTGGGATAGATTCGATAGAATCACTTCGAACTGCACCAATTAACCATCTCGCGATGGTGTCGCTCGGGGTTGGGGTTATCGAAGAGTTGGCTAAGTTTTTGCCACTGGCTTTGTTTATTTACAAAAAGGGCTACTTTAATGAACATACTGACGGAATTTTGTATTTTGCAACTGCGGGTATTGGCTTCGGCCTGCCAGAGAATATTCTCTACACGCTCGGAAATGGCGCAGGTACGGGAGTAGTGAGACTTTTTTTGACACCTGTTTTCCATGCGGCAACAACGGCACTCATCGGATATTATCTGGCCCGAACAAAAGTAGAAAAACGTTCTTTTGCCGGCCCAGCACTCGCCCTCGGTGTAATGATTTTAGCTCATGGCTTGTATGATTTTGGATTGCTATCCGGAAAAGCGTCGCTTGCGCTACTTTCGCTGGGTATTACCGCAGGTCTTTCCGGCGCGCTATTTTACTATGTGACGGTCGCTCGTGAGGATGACGAGGCCCTAGGCTTGAGTGTTGTTGGCACGAATCGTTTTTGTCGCCAATGTGGTTACCCAAATCCACACAAAAGATTGTATTGCAGTCAGTGCGGCAAACATGCTTAACTTATCCGAACGATAAAGCACAAGAAGGAATGGAAATGACCTGTAAACAATGCAATCAACTAGTAGATACCGGCGCGCTATTTTGTGGCAACTGTGGTGAGAAGGTCGAAGGCTTGGTTGCCCCTGTAGCAAACGGTGCTCCTCAGCATGAACCTGCAACAACAACCTCTCCTACCGCAGTGCCAGAAGCGTCTTCAGTAGCCGCTCCTAGTATGGCAACATCTGTGACTACTCCGGAAAACAGCGGCTTGGTCGTCGAGTCAGAAATCACACAGACAACCACGAATGTCGGCCAGACATCGACTCCAGAACCGGTTTTAGCTCCTAGGACTCCAAACACGAGTCCGTATACAGCACCAGCCACCTCAAAAACCACAAATGGTTTGGCAGTTGCAGCCTTGGTGCTTAGTATTTTAGGCTTCTTAACAGGGATTTTTCTAATCGGAGTTATCCTAGATATTATTGCAATCGTTTTAGGTACTCTCGCACTTAAGAAGCAGAATGGCCATGGACTGGCCATTGGCGGCATATGTGTGGCGGCAATAGGACTGTTCTTGACGCTGCTAATTTTGCCCGCATTCTTAAAGGGAGTACGTGAAAGAGTAAGAGAATCAGAGCAAAATTCATATCGAGTCACGAACTCGATCCGAATCGCGACTTAGGAGCGGTGGTGTCGCGTTGCGTTGATCTTTCCGAGGGCGTATAGTTAGTAACAAGGTTGTCCGTATGTGAGGTCAATCGCTATGATATTTTTTGAACATGGGTGGTTTTTGTACGCAACTAGAGAAGTGAAAGCGATGTTGCAAAACAAGGGCCCCATATAAGGGAGGATGAGCATGGAACCAATATCCATATTGCTCGCGGTAGCTGGGCTTGGCCTTGGCTTTGGCGCGAATACTGTTATACAAAAACGAAAAGGCACAGCGGCAGAAGACAAGGCCGAAAGAGAGCTGGAGAAAGCTAGGAAGGAAGCAACAAAGGTTGCTGATGAGGCCCGCGAAGAAGCTCGCAAGGTTATGGACGATATGCGCAAAGAAGAGCAGAAGCGTCGCAATGAACTAAAAGATCTCGAAAACCGTTTGGTAGACCGCGAAAGCACGCTTGATAAAAAACTCGATGATCTCGACAAACGAACCGAGAAGCTACGTGCCGGTGAAGACGAAGTAGAATCGCTCAAAAATGAGATTCGTGATATTCGTGTTCGCCAGCAGGAAAAGTTAGAAAAAATCGCCAAGCTGACCAAAGCTGACGCAGCCGATAAGCTAATGCAAATGACCGAGCGCGACATACGTAACGATCTAACGGGGCTTGTCGCCAAGCTGCAAACTGAGGCTAAAGAGAATGCCGAAGAAGCTGCAGGCGTACTGATTGCTACCGCTATGGAGCGAATGGCGAGTGAAGTGACTGCCGAGCGTACGCTTACGAGCGTCAAGCTCGAAGACGAAGAAATGAAGGGTCGAATTATCGGCAAAGAGGGTCGGAATATCCAAGCGTTACAGCGGGCAACCGGCGTCGACATTATGGTTGATGATACCCCCGGCTACATCGTGCTCAGTAGCTTTGATCCTGTGCGACGAGAAGTAGCACGCCAGGCACTCGAACTCCTTCTTAAGGATGGTCGTGTGCACCCTGGACGCATCGAAGAAGTCGTTGAGAAAGCACAAAAGAACGTCGAAAAAGATGTCGTCCGTGCCGGTGAGGATGCTGCCCGTGAAGTCGGTGTGCTCGGTATACCAAAAGAGCTGCTACATATGCTCGGCGAGCTAAAGTACCGTACGAGTTACGGGCAAAATGTCCTTAAACACAGCACTGAAATGGCGCATATGGCAGGTATGTTAGCCGAAGAGCTTGGTGCAGATGTAAAGACCACCAAGTACGCTACACTTATGCACGATTTAGGCAAAGCCCTGACCCACAAAATGGAAGGCAAGCACCACCATATCTCGGGCGAAATGTTACGCAAATACGGTGCTCCAGAAGAAGTTGCTCAGGCTGCCGAACAGCACCATGACGATGTCGAAGCAACGAGTGTCGAGGCGGTTATCGTTCGTGTGTGTGATGCCATTTCCGCCGCTCGTCCAGGTGCCCGAAATATCTCTGCCGAGAACTTTGCTGAGCGCATGAAAGAGCTCGAAAATATCGCCAATAGCTTCAAGGGTATAGAGAAGTCGTACGCCATTAGCGCTGGGCGTGAAGTACGTGTATTTGTGCGACCAGAGCAAGTTGATGACCTCAGCGCCATCCGCGTAGCTCGTGACATAGCCACCAAGATCGAGAGCAGTATGAACTACCCTGGTACCATCAAGGTGAACGTTATCCGCGAAACTCGTGCCATCGAGTTCGCCAAGTAGATACGTAAGAACCTAGCAGGACGGCTCGGTACTATCTGTCAGAGCTTGCCTCTATCGACATGCTTCAGATTGTAATCCAAGGCAAAAGAAGCAACGATCTTTTTCAGAGTAAATTGAAGACGTGCGTTAAGCTCGATTTTTTCTTTGTCACCACAACCATATGCGGTATAATTACCTCTGAAGTCTTTGAGAACAAAGACATAGCGGTTCTTCGAGATACGACAAATGCAAACAGGGGAAAACAGTAAAGATTCGTTTTGGTACACTGCAAAAATGGTACTGACTCGGATGGTGCCTACGGCCATCGTGGTCTTCTTGCTGCTATTTAGCTTTTTTCCAAAGTTTGGCAACCCTGTTAGCAACCTTCGTGGCCTAGGGGGCGACAATCGTAATAACGCACAGCAAAAAGCAGCGACCGCCGCAGAGCTTGCCTCTGGCCTCGCGGCACTACAGAGTGGAGGTGGCCTCGACAGATACTTCCCGATGACTGGTGGTACCGCGCAGCAACTACAGTGGGATGCGAGTACCAAGGCGTTGACGATTACGGGTGGCAACACGGTCAATTTGGCCGGCTTTGCACAAGGCATGGTCTACGGAACAATGACTCAGACGCTGGCAAAAAATGGCAATAGCTTGACCATAACAGGCAGTGGTACGAATGTTGATCTTGCGTCGTACCTCGATAACACCGACGGACAAACCATGTCTTTGAGCGGTTCTATCTTGACGATTACGGGTGGCAACGCAATAAATCTTGCACCAATTAACACAGATAGCCAGACACTCTCGCTTACTGGGTCCACAATCGCCATTAGTAGCGGCAACACACTCGATCTTGCTAGTATCAATACCGATATGTTGGCGACTCTAAGTTGTAGTGTTGGCCAAATATTGCAGTGGGATGGGGGCGCGTGGGTGTGTGCTTCGCCTGCGGCTTCATCGGACTCACAGACGCTCAGCCTGTCTGCCGATAGCTTAAGCATCTTGAATGGTAACAGTGTTTCACTTGCCGGATACCTCGATAACACCGATGCGCAAGAGCTTTCTTATAATACAGGCACTCACGTTTTGAGTATTTCGGGCTCTGCGGCCACAGTAAATCTATCAGCACTGCTCGATAACACGGATACGCAGAGCATATCACGCAGCGGTAACACAATTTCGATATCTGGTAGCTCATCCACCGTCGACCTATCTCCATACGTCAATGCCGATACACTGGCGAGCTTGAGCTGCAGCGCCAACCAAGTCGCAAAGTGGGTTAGTGGCGCGTGGGCATGCGCCAATGATGTAGACACCCAACTCACCGAGGCACAGGTCGATGCCTATGCAAACAACAACGGCTACCTAACAAGCTTTACAGAGGTAGATGGCTCAACTACAAACGAGCTGCAAAATCTATTCTTAACAGTTGCTACCCCTGATGGTAATAATCCAGCAGCAGATGGCCAAACCGACATACTGACCCTAGCTAACGGAGCGGGCATCAGCATAACGAGCGATGGTGCTACAGATACGATTACGATCGCATCTACTTTGGGTACGTCCATTGACTCCTCCGAAATCACCGACGGTACGATTGTAGCTGGCGATATTGCCAACGGCACCCTTACGCTTGCGAAGCTCGGGCAAAACGCCTGTAGCGATGGTCAAGTTGTAAAATGGTCGAACACGTCCTCGGCTTGGGTATGTTCGAATGATATAGACACCCAACTCACCGAGGCACAAGTCGATGCATACGCCAATAACAACGGCTACCTGACAAGCTTCACGGAAGTAGACGGTAGTACCACCAACGAAATTCAGGATTTATCGAAGAGCGGCAATACCTTGAGCCTTTCAGGTGACAGTACGAGTGTTGATCTCTCTGGATACCTTGATAACACCGATATCCTTGCCAGTCTGAGTTGTACGAATAGCCAAGTTGCCAAGTGGAATAGCTCGGGGTCGGCATGGCAATGCGCCAATGATATAGACACCCAACTCACCGAGGCACAGGTCGATGCCTATGCAAACAACAACGGCTACCTAACAAGCTTTACAGAGGTAGATGGTTCGATCTCGAACGAGCTACAAGACTTGAGTCTTAGTAGTAATGTGCTGACAATCACTGGTCTTGGTACACCAACCCAAATAAATTTGGCGGGCTATCTAGACAATACCGACGCTCTTGCGGCCCTAAGTTGTGTAGATGGCAAAATTGTCAAGCGTATCAGTGGTGTATGGGCATGTGGCGATGATGTGAACACCACGTATTCTGCTGGTGCGGGTGTTTTGATTGACGGGTCTAATGTTGTTTCTTCGGTGTTAGGTACCGACATCGCATCGGCAGAGATTGTCGACGGTACTATTACTGCTGCAGACATTGCCAATGGCACTATTACGAATGCCAAGCTTGCAACATCGTCTCTTACTATTACGGCGGGTACGGGTTTGTCGGGCGGAGGTAGCGTTAGTCTGGGTGGTAGCGTGACGTTAAATCTTGCCAATGATTTTGGCAATAGCATAGACTCTTCGGAGATCACAAACGGCACAATCGCTACCGTAGATATTGCAGACGGTGCGGTCACAGCAAGTAAGTTAGCTAGCTGCTCGAGCGACGGCCAGATACTCAAATATACAACTGCGAGCGGGTGGGCTTGTGGCAGTGATGTCGACACCGACACAAACACCACCTATTCGGCCGGTACTGGTATAAGCATCAACGGTAGTAACGTTATCTCTACGGCCCTCGGTACTTCAATAGATTCGAGCGAGATTACTGATGGCACCATTGCGGCCGCCGATATCGCAGACGGTACTATCACGCTTGCGAAACTTGGTCAAAATTCTTGTACAGATACACAAGTCATCAAATGGTCGACGGCCTCATCGGCCTGGGTCTGTGCGACAGACAATACGGTAACTGAGGCTCAGGTCGAAGCCATGATATTTGACGCCGATAATACCGGAACGCTGAGTTCGGGCACACTAGCTCTAGGAAGCTTGAGTTACACCGGAAGTTTGGCGGATACAAATGTTAGCGACACACTAACAATTGGTGCGAGCAGTACGGTTGCCGACGGCGCACTAAGTAGCACTGTTACCAAACTCGGCCAGACAATTGAGTCTGGGGAGATTACCGACGGCACTATAGTTGCAGCTG
Organism: Candidatus Saccharimonadota bacterium; assembly: GCA_018062785.1. Classification (GTDB taxonomy): domain Bacteria; phylum Patescibacteriota; class Saccharimonadia; order Saccharimonadales; family UBA4665; genus JAGXIT01. The sequence continues at coordinate 31,869 of JAGORO010000002.1, read as the reverse complement.
ATCTCGCCAATGGTACAGTCACAGCAAGTAAGCTAGCTAGCTGCTCGAGCGACGGCCAGATACTCAAATATACAACTGCGAGCGGGTGGGCTTGTGGCAGTGATGTCGACACCGACACAAACACTACCTATTCGGCCGGAACGGGAGTCAGTATCGACGGCAGTAATGTTATTGCTACGACACTGGGCACGTCCATTGACTCTTCTGAAATCACCGATGGTACGATTGCTACGGGTGATCTCGCAGACGCCTCCATTACGCTCGCAAAAATTGCTTCCAACAGCTGTACAAACAATCAGATTATGAAATTCAATGGCTCTGCTTGGGTTTGTGCGGCAGATAGCGACACTACATACACAGAAGCAAGCATCGAGGCGATGATCTTTGATGCGGATAACACCGGTACTCTCAGCAGCGGCACATTAGCTCTCGGCTCTCTAAGTTACACGGGTACGCTGGGCGATAGCAATATATCCGACGCGCTCACTATCTCTAGTAGTGGTACTGTTGCCGACGGCGCACTAAGCAGCACTGTTACCAAACTCGGCCAGACAATTGAATCCAGCGAAATTACCAACGGTACGGTAACCGGTACCGATCTTGCGAGCGCAACTATCCTGTTTAGTAACATCGCTCAAAATGGCTGCACTACCAACCAGATTATGAAATGGAATGGAACAGACTGGGGTTGCGCAGCGGATGCAACCGGAGGCACTGTCAACTCATTTGAAACGATCAGCACCTCTGCGGGCACAAGCCCTGTGGCCGATAGCTCTACCGATACACTAACCCTTTCGGGTGGCAGTGGCGTTACGGTTACGGGAGACGGCACGACCGATACAATTACAATTGCAGCAACCTTGGGCAGCGACATCACCAGTGCCGAAATCGTCGATGGCACCATTGTGAATGCAGATATTGCTAACGGCACCGTCAGTAACGTCAAACTGGCCAATTCAGCAGTGACAGTCACTGCTGGTACAGGTCTCAGCGGTGGTGGCAGCGTGAGCTTGGGCAGCTCTGTGACGCTCAATCTTGCCAATGATTTTGGTGCGAGCATCGATAGTGGTGAGATTACAGATGGTACTGTGGCATTCGTAGACCTTGGTCAAAACGGCTGTTCTAACAACCAAGTTATCAAATGGTCGACGGCTTCGACTGCGTGGGTTTGTGGTACGGATGTCGACACCCAGCTCACAGAAGCGCAAGTCGATGCCTATGCAAACAACAACGGCTACCTGACGAGCTTTACCGAGTCAGACGGAGTTGTCGGCAACGAGGTTACCGATGCAACAACCAATGGCGGCTTGACACGAAGCGGTAGTGGTACGGGAGCATCTCCGTATACACTTGGGGTGGCTGTGGGCGATGGCGTCACATTGGTGTCTGGCAAGGTAACCGCAAAAGCAATCGGCAGCGCTGATGGCCTATCATCGACAACATCGAGTGGCTCGGGTCTCGAAGTACTTCCGACGGGAGTTACGATGCTACAAGGGTGTAGTGATGCACAGATCCTCAAATGGAATGAAACGAGCGATGTTTGGGCCTGTGCAAACGATATCGATACCGACACCCAGCCAAGTGAGGCCGCTATCGAAGCCTATATCTTCGACGCCGACAACACCGGCACTCTCAGTAGTGGTACTCTGGCGCTCGGCTCCCTAAGCTACACCGGTGTACTTACAGATACAAATATTAGCGATACACTGACTGTTGGCGCGACAAGTTCGGTCTCGGATAGCGCACTGAGTTCGAATGTTACCAAACTCGGCTCGTCAATCGAGAGTAGCGAAATTACCGACGGTACTATTGTTGCCGCCGATATGGCCGCCGATTCACTGGACTTCACCGAGTTCAAAGACTCGATGACTCTCGATGCAACCACTACTATTGCAGCTGGAGCAAATAACCTCGCGGTGAACTTGGACGGGACGGGAGACTTTGTGGTCCAAGATTCTGGGGTTACTTCGTTTACGGTCACCGATACAGGTGGTGTCTACATTGGCGATCCAGCCTCGGCAATTGCGACTGGGTCGCTCCTAGTGCTGGATAACATAACGACCGACCCGACTGGGGTTGCTGGAGCGATGTACTACAATGCAACATCAGGCCGTTTCCGTTGCTATTCGTCTGCGTGGCATGATTGTAAAGACATGGCGTATGCCAATACTTCTGTACCAGCTGGTGATACTATTGCAAACACTGTAACTGAGACAAATTTTGCAAGCACATATACGGTGCCGGCAGGTGATTGTGTGGCAGGCCGTGTTTACCGTGTCACGGCGCGAGGTGTGTACAGTACAACCACTACGGCGCCAACATTAAATATCAGAATGAAATGGGATGCGACGGTTCTTGATTCGACGGGCAATAATGCGACTAGCGCTAGAATGGCGAACAGACAGTGGGAGCTAAGCGCAGACGTGATCTGTAACAGCACAACACAAGTCGAGATGGCAGGTGGTTTTAGGCGATCGACTTCTGCGACCGCGGCAGTGCAATGGGAAATGTCAAACACTGCACCCGTAACCATTGCCAACACGAGCGCTTCGACACTTGCAATTAGTGCCCAATTTGGTACCGCCAATGCCACAAATAATATTACGCTCAGACAGCTTATCGTTGAGGCTATCGGTCCGTAGTCCGTGGTATACTGGTAAGCATAAAAAAGTGAGGGAAAATGCAAGACGTAAAGCCAAGCAATAAGGTTACTGTACAAAATAAGGATGAAGACACCTCTGTGAAAAACGCACCACGAGACAAAGCTGGAGTAAATAAGGTTGTCGCTATTGTTGCGGTCGTCTTGGCGCTCCTTGGCCTTCTGGGGACAGCAGTTTTCTACAAAAAATACCAATCCGTCAAAACTGACCCTACCTCTGCGCAAAAGGCACAAAACAGCGCGGAAACGCAGCGAGTACTGACCAAGCTAAAGAAGGTTTTGCGCGTAGATGAAACACAGGCTCCTACGGTTGCACGAGTCGAAGACCCTACAAAACTTAAGAAAGCCAACGCGGAATTCTACAAAAATGTGGAGAAGGGTGACTACCTCGTCATCTTCCCAAAGCGAGCGGTCATATACCGTGACAGCGTAGACCAAATCATCAATATTGCGCCAATTATCAATACTGGCACGACTGCAGACAAAGCGACTAAACCAGCTGCAGGTAACCCAACTACGCAACCGACAGCGACGCCAGCTGCTAGCAATAGGCAATAAGGCATAATGAAGATCCTGTACATCGGCGATGTTATGGCCGAACGTGGTGTTGAGGCGATTAAAGAAGTTTTGTCCTCACTACGCGAGCAACAAAAGATAGATTTTGTTGTTGCGCAGAGCGAGAACGTCACGAATGGTAAGGGCTTAAGCATCCCGGATTATGAACAGCTAAGGAAGCTGGGCGTAGACGCTTTTTCGGGCGGAAACCATACGCCGAGTAGCGCAGAGACATATAGTCTGCTCGAGGATAAGGCCATCCCTGTTGTCGGTCCGGCAAATATGGAGCTATGCCCTGGACCGGGATACAAGCTAGTCGATTCTCCAAGAGGCAAGGTCTTGGTCGTGAGTCTGCTTGGTAGTATTGTTGGCAAACAAGCCGAAACTCCCACAGAAAATCCGCTCAAGAAAATCGACGAAATTTTGATCGCAGTTCCTCGAGATGCCTATACTGCATCAGTCGTGAACCTACACGGTGATTTTAGCAGCGAAAAGGTAGTTTTTGGCTTTTATGTTGATGGCCGAGTGAGTATTGCGGTGGGGGATCACTGGCATGTACCGACTGCAGATGTGCGCATACTGCCAAAGGGTACGGCTCATATGACGGATGTTGGCATGTGCGGTGCGCTCGATTCGAGCCTTGGCGTCAAAACGGAGGCCATAATTCCACGCTGGCGCGATGGTGTGCAGACAAAAAACAAGCTCGAAACCGAAGGTTCAATGCAATTTAATGCCCTACTCGTCGAGATAGATGAAAAGACGGGCAGGGCACTTTCTGCCGAATTCGTTCGAAAAGTCTGGTAAAATCACCCAGCATACGCTATAATCACCTCTGTTGTTTAACTGGCAATGTAAATTTCCTGTACCAAATGGCCAAGCTAAGGAGCAAAGTCGACTGTTTGGACTTTTGAGAGGAGAAACATAGCCATAGGCCGAAGCTTCTTCTGTAAAGAAGAGCTAGGCATAGGCGTCAGTTTTGACGACGGGGAGTGGCGCAGTCTGGTAGCGCACGCGGTTTGGGACCGCGGGGTCGCAGGTTCAAATCCTGTCTCCCCGACCACACAAAAAGCCCACCTTTTGGTGGGCTTTTTGTGTGGTCGTGTGAGGCGGTGCGGAATGTGCGGTCGCAGGTTCGCGTACGAGGAACGGAGTAAAAAGAAACGTTTACATTTCTTTTTGGCGAGTACCGCAGGGAGGAGGCGAAGCCGATAATCCTGTCTAGCCAACAGAAAACATTTTTGGCGCAAGCGTCACCTGAGGCGTACAATAAGGGGTAATGAATTGGCTCGGAATGGCGTATATTTGTCTCGGAGTGCTCGGGCTACTGCTCGTGAGCGAAGCTGGTTGGCGCATGGGCTGGCTACGAAATGAGTTTGGGCGTAAATTCGTTCACATTACCGTCGGCACCTTTGTGGCATTTTGGCCGTACATTGTAGGCTGGACGGAAGTGATTGTACTGAGTTTGGCGTTCTTCTTCGGGGTTATCATTGCTTTTCGCTTGGGACTATTCCGAGCAGTCAGTACCTATCAGAGGCCGACGTACGGCGAAGTGTTGTTTGCTCTGAGTGTTGGGCTTTTGGCTGTGCTTACGAATTCAAAAGGCATTTATGCGGCAGCAATTTTACAGATGGCATTAGCGGACGGTTTTGCCGCTGTGATCGGTAAGTGGCTCGGCAAAAGTACGCAGTATGAGGTGATCGGCAAAACAAAGAGTATTGTCGGAACACTTACTTTCTTCATCATTTCGATCACCATTTTAATCGGCTATAGTCACGTATCTGACAATGGCCTAGCTTGGCAGTACATTTTACTCGGTAGTATCGGTGCAACCGCACTAGAAAACCTTGTTTCGTATGGGTTTGATAACCTAGCCGTGCCGATAACTATAGGGCTAATGCTTCAGATAGTTGCATAAAAAGCAACAATATTACACCTTACAATGTAACACAATTTAAAAATTGTAAGATATTTTACAATTTTATTTACACAATAGTAGTTCAATATAGTCAAAGCAAATATTTTGGGTGCGGGAAAATGTTAGTCGACGGGGAGTCGATTGAGCTGACAGTATTAAGCTAAGTTGTGAGGTGCTCCGAAATGAAAATGTTCCGCCGTATAAAAGTTGCTCGTACTAGAGCTACAAATGGGCTTTTTGCCCTCTTGTTTTTGACCGCCTATACTATTGGGGTAGTCTCACCGTTTATCGCCACAAAAACTGCGTCAGCCGCAACGATTGGGTCATGTACCAAAGATCAGCAGGGAGCCGATGACCAGCCAGGCCAAAAAGACCTCACCATGTTTTGTCCATACACAGACGACCAAGCAGGTCAGCTGACGGTCGGTTGGGCATGGGACGAAACAGCTTTTTCCGGCAACAATTCTGGAGATGCCTGTGCGCTATTTGATACGGACGCAGATGGCAAGGCAAACTATGCCGTATGTGTAACAATAAAAGGTAGTCCAGCTGCACAGGTGACAGGCAGCCCCTTTGTATATTCGTGCGATGACTCTTCATCATACAATTGCGTAAGTGCCACAACGGTCGTTAATACCTCAACGACTTGCATGCTTTCAGCCTCTATAAACCCGTTTTCTAGCATCAATACCGACACCTATGTTCTGTGTACGGTCGTTCTAAGTGATGTAGGCGGCAGTTTAGCTGCCCTGAAGGATGTTTGTTCATATCCATCTAGTTCGCGACCTTCAAGTCCTTCTGACTGTGTAATCACCCCGACGGGTAATACACCGAGTGCTACGGTTAATGCAGTAAAATCACTCCTACCAGCCACTGATACTGGCACGTTTGTAATGGCGGTAGGTAGTACTAGCTCGATAGCTGGTGGTGATGGTACCCAGACCGGTCCTGTAAACGTAACGCCACCAAACAGCGGCACTTTGGACGTAACAGTTTCGGAGACGGCTGGCCCTGGAACTGATTTGGCGAGCTACACGACAAACATCAGTTGCAAAAAGGGCATTCAAGAGGTTGCTTCAGCTACGGATGTCACAGGGACTACTCGTTCAATTGTAGTGGCAGTCGCCAACGGCGATGCCGTAGTTTGTACTTTTACCAACACGCGTAAAACAGCGAGTGTGACTGTACTAAAGGACGTTCGGAACGATAACGGAGGTACATTAACAGCCGCAAACTTCAGTGTCTCGAAGGACGCTAATGCGACGAGTGCACCATTCGTGGCGACTACAGGTGATGATGGCAAGTATGTGTTTACGGGCTTGCCGATTGGCGCTACCTATACATTCACAGAGCCTGAAGCCAACAGCCGTGGATACAGTACGGACGAGAGTAATTGTGCAAATCTAACAGTTACGGAAAACGGTAATACTTGCACGATCGTGAATGATGATGTCGCTCCTGGGCTTAAAGTTGTGAAAAGTATCGTGAATGATAATAATGGTAAGGCTACTGTAGGGGCCTTCGCAATTACGGCCAATGGCAGTACCCTCAGTTTTGGTGCAGGTGTAGCTACAACCGATACAACTACTACATACACGGCCACTCCAACTGTATTTGCGAATGCCAGCTATGATCTCGCAGAAGGGACGGTGACAGGTTATACAAACGGAACCTGGGCTTGTACAGATGACATGACGCAAGCGACTGTGTCCGAACCAGTGCGACTTGCCCTCGGCCAGCATGTAACGTGCACGATCACAAACGATGATCAGCCCGGAACACTGACGATACGCAAGGTCCTCAATCAGCCATGGGGCGGCACAAAGAAATATAGCGATTTTCATTTCTTGGTTAATGGCCAAAACTCCACTGCATTTGAAGATGACGGCACAAACGTATTAAGCGTAAATGCCGGAAAATATTCGATTATAGAAGCAGAAGCAAACCAAGACAGGTACACCACAACATACAGTAATTGCACGGACGTAGATGTTGCGAATGGCGAAAACGAGACATGTACGATCACGAACATTGACTCCCCTGCGTCAATTAAGGGGACAAAGTTTATTGTGAATAGTAACTTGGGTCTTGCCGACGATCAGTCGGGTGCAGCTGACTGGGTCATTCAACTTCAGCAGCTCAATACGGCTACAAACGTCTGGGGAGACATTGCAACCGCGCTCACGGACGTCGATGGTAACTTTGAATTCCCAAATCTTGTAGCAGGGACGTACCGTGTATTCGAGACCATTACCGGCAAGGTGTTTGGTGCATGGACACAACTGTTTGGCAATACTGAAAGTTCAGCGCCGAGTACGATTGCACTGGCGATGGGTGATGTAGTGGGCAACCACGATGATGGTATGGACAGTGCATTCGATTTCGGCAACTTTAAGAATAATGCTATAAGTGGTAGTAAGTGGAACGATCTAGATGGCAATGGCAAATGGAACCCACTCACCGAAATAGGACTTGCGGGTTGGACTATCCAACTAAAGAACGCTGCTGGTACGGTGCTTGCTAGCGCAGTAACAGGTAGCGATGGAAGCTACACAATCGTAAATGTTGCACCAGGCAACTACCAGGTGTGTGAAGAAATGCAAACAGGCTGGGCGCAAACCCATCCGGGCACAAGTACGGCTCCAGCTTGCCATGCAGTAACGGTTGATACGTCGGGTCAGTCTGTCGACGGCCAGAACTTTGGCAACATAGACACTGGCAAGCTTACCGTTGTGAAGATAGTAAATAACGCAGGCACTAATCTGACGAAAGGTGCCGAAGACTTCCAGATGAACGTAAGTGGTAATATGCCGAGTGAAGCTACGTTCTCTGGCAGCACATTGGGCACAACAGTTAGTCTGAAGGCGGGCACCTACAGCGTTACCGAGACACCAGATGCAGCATACGCGGTTACATACTCGGCTGACTGTAATGGCACCATGGAGCCTGCAGTTTCCAAAACCTGCACAGTCACAAATACCGCCATTCAGCATCCAGGTATTGTGGTAGTCAAATCTGGTCCAGAAGCTGCACACGAAGGTGACACCGTAACCTATACATACGAGGCTACAAACACCGGCAATGTTCCGTTTACGAGCGGTAGCGTTATAGATATGTTTGATGGCGATGTAACAGAGTACTACCCACAATATGTTTCTGGCGATGAGAATGATAATGATGTGCTTGACCCAGGCGAGACATTTACCTTTAACCTAGAGTACGTAATCCCAGAGGGGCAGGACGACGACGTCATAAATACTATGGAAGTTTGTGGTTACTACCAAGCAAACACAGGCGACACTGAAGCCGAGCAGAAGTTGTGTGATACCGATGACCACACGCTTGATATACTGCACCCAGCTTTGCAAGTAGTTAAGTCTGGTCCTGTAAACATTCAGAATGGCGAAGTAGCCACCTATACCTTTACAGTAACGAACACAGGCGACACCCCTCTCAAGGTAGGTAGCGTGATCGACGACGTTGCAGGATTAGGTCTGTACCAATCCGGAGATACAAACGGTGATGGCATGCTCGACATGAAGGAAACATGGGTATACACCGCTAGCAAGCGTATGACTACCGATGGTCGGGTGACAAACACTGTCGAAGTATGTGCAACTGATGACCTAGAGATTGATGTCTGTGCGGCGGATTCACATACCACAATCGTGTATACACCTCAGGTATTAAGTGTAGCGGTCACCAAGACTACGCCGCAACTACAGGATACGGGCAGTGCTATTGTTGCGCCATCAATCGCAGCGTTGCTGACATTTAGCGCAGCATTGCTAGCGTTCTTCGACAAACAGCGAAATGCAATTGTACGAACAGCAAAAAGAAATCTTACACAGCCATTCATCTTGCCTTAATTTGGTAGACAGGAAGAAGGCAACAGATGTAAAAAGTGCGTCCTAGCATGTGACGCACCTTTACTGCCTTGAAAAAATGAGGGTGATCCACTATACTTACCCCTGTTCATTTGCAGTTTCCATTGCAACCATTCCAAAATTTTAATCCAAGGAGCCAAAGGCGACTGAATAGAATTTTGAGAGGAGGAACATAGCCATAGGCTGAAGTCTTTCTGATGTAATCAGAAGCGAAGCTTAGGCGTCGGTTTCGACGAGGCGGATGTAGCTCGGTTGGAGCACCCGCGGCCAAAAAGGTATGTGCGTATTTGCACCTTAACCAACTGACCGCAAGCTTCATATGATACACTTTGCCAAGTGCCGTGGCAGTACGGCGGATGTAGCTCAGTTGGTTAGAGCGCCTGATTGTGGTCCAGGAGGTCGGGAGTTCAATTCTCCTCATTCGCCCCAAGTTAAACCCCCAAGTGAAATCTTGGGGTTTTAACTTGGAATGTGGTAGGTGAACTCTCGACCGTAGCGACAAAGTCGACGCAGGAGGTCGGGAGTTCGCGAAGCGGAAAAACGAAGCGGAAGTTTACTTATGCCCCTTTCAGAGCGGAGGGGCCATAGGCGATAGTATCCTTATTTGTCCCAGTGTATGACGAGTAGTGTCATGCGATAGATGGGCTTAACCTAGCTATGCTTGAGTACTTCTGGGTCTAAAAACGTCTCACGGTTTTTGTATAGGTCGTATGCGCGTAAGTCTGCCTTGGTTGGTGGTTTGTTCTGTATGCTACGTGGATGTAGCTTGTAGTAGCGAACCGCATTTATTTGGACCGCGTATAGAAAAACGCGAGCCTGCAGGTATAGCCAAAAAAGGAGTGCGATAATCGTTGCCAATTGGGCATTAAGTCCTGTTTGGGTGCGAAGTTGGTGGTTTATAATGTAACTTCCGAGTAATTGTAGGCCAAGAAAACCAATGGTCGCAAACAAGGCGCCATCGATATTTGAACGCAAGGTATGCCGTGCCGATGACCCAAAGGTAAATAGTCCCCAAAAGACTACATACAGCAACAGTAAGCCCACAACGCCGTACCCTATACGTGGCAGTAAAAGTTGATCTTTTGCGGTTGCAAGGCCTGTCGCTGTGGCGGCCGCAAGCAGGCAGAGACCACCGGCAAACATCATGCCAAAGCTTTTGATCGTAGACTTTGGGAATCCTGAGCGTCGGTGCCGCTCGACCATCCAAGCGTGATTGAGTGCGTTTTGGACTGCGTCGGTGACGCCACGAGCGCCATACAGCATGACCAAGAGTCCAACAATCAAAGCCAAACCAGCTTTGCTCGGCGACTGTATACTCTCGGCAATACTACTACCGAGAGCAGGGAAGAAGCTAGTGACGCTGTTTATGATCTGGGTCTGAAACTCAAGATTATTGGTGGCGATTTTTTGCAAGACTGCCGTAAGGACAATAAGCAGCGGGAATAAAGATAAAAAACCGAAATATGCGATGAGGGCAGCGAGGTAGTTGCTCTTATCATCGTCATATTTCTTCATGACTGCATATGAGAAAGCGAAAAAACGATTTTTTTGTTGAACAGTATTAAGCCAGCCAACAAACCGATCAAACACATTTTGCTTTTGTTTCATTAGTGCCTCTAGTATACCAGATGAGAAGATACGAACTTGGACAGACACCTCTTGAGCCAAATAAAAAATCCGTGCAATCACGGATTTTTTATTTGGTACCCCGGGAGGGAATCGAACCCCCAACCTAATGGTTAGAACCCACTTGCTCTATCCGTTGAGCTACCGGGGCATCGTCGGAACCGACGGCCTTACCTCGTTTTGCCTATTCAGCAAAAGCTTTGGCTTAGGCCTATGTTCCTCCTCTCAAATTTCTATTCAGTCGCTTTCGCTCCTTGGATTAGAAATTTGTTAAGTAACAGGAGAATTATAACAGATGACAAGGGCTAAGAGTTAGGATATAATTTGTTGTGCTAACGTGCGGGTGTAGTACAGCGGTTAGTATGCGAGTTTTCCAAACTCGAGATCGGGGTTCGATTCCCCGCACCCGCACCATAACAAGACCGTCCGAAGGGGCGGTTTTGTTATGGTGGAAAAGCTACAAATCTTGAAAGACGGTGATGTGGGCACCAAGTTGGTTGAGGCGTTCGGCGAGGTCTTCGTAGCCACGCTGGATGGTGTAGATGTTGCGCAGCGTACTGGTGCCTTCTGCGGCCAGCATGCCAATAAGAAGTAGTGAGGCAGGGCGTAGGGCTGGCGGACAGACAACATCAGCACGCGAAAAATTAGCTGGGCCAATAATGAATACACGATGTGGGTCGGCCAGCTCGATATTGGCACCAATTTTTGTCATTTCGGTGTAGTAAATGGCGCGATTTTCGTAGGTCCAATCGTGTATGAGCGTCCGACCTTTGCAGATAGCAGCGATTGGCACGAAGTACGGTAGGTTGTCTTGGTTGAGCCCGGGGTAGACGTTGGCATGAATTTTTTCTGTGAGGGCCTTGAGGGTGCCGTTGTGTTTGTAGATGATGAGGTCGACAAGGTCGGTTTGGCCATTGGCCGCCTTGTAGCGATCGGTTTGATTGTAGCTGACGCCCATGTGCTTGAGCTTGAGTAGTTCGAGTGACATGAAGTCGATGGGTACGCGGCGAATCGTGATCTGTGAGTTAGTGGTAACGGCAGTCGAAACGAAGAACATTGCTTCGATGGGGTCTTCGCTTGGGGCATAGGTAACGTTTTTGCGGATTTCTCCGGAGACACCACGGACACGCAGTGTACTTGTGCCGATGCCTTCGATCTGTACGCCGAGTTTTTGTAGGAAGAAACACATTTCTTGCACCATATAGTTGGCACTCGCAAACTGGAAGATGGTCTCTCCGCCGCTACAAGCTGCCGCCATGAGTGCATTTTCGGTGACAGTATCGCCCGATTCGTACAGCACGACTCGTTCTGGCGCGCGCTTTGCTACCTGAACATGATAGGCGCCAGTTTTGGACTGAATGGAAACGCCAAATTCTTCAAGTGCAAATAGATGCGGAGCTACGGTGCGTGCGCCGAGTTTACACCCACCCGCATAGGGAATTCGGAAATCATTTTGGTCGTGGATGAGGGCGCCGATCATCATAATAACTGTTCGCGTTTTGCGAGCAGCTTCTTTGTTCATTTTGGCGAGGTTAATAACTTCGGGCACACGAATTTCGAGGTCATTGCCAGGCAACCAGCGAACGGCCACATCGATACTCTCGAGTACTTCGATAATTCGGTAGACTTCCTCGATGCGGGGAAAGTTTTTGAACTTCGTAACACCCTTGTTAAGCAAGCTTGCGCAGAGCAGGGCGACGGCAGCATTTTTGCTCGTTTTGAGCGTGATCTCGCCACTCAGTTCGTGGCCACCTTCGATACGTAAGTTTACTGAGCCGCTGCCAACTTGGATAATGTCGGTATTAAGGGCCTGACTTAACTTGCCAAGCGTTTCGAGGCTAAGGTTTTGCTTGCCTTTTTCGATGCGATTGATCGCTGACTGGCTTGTCTTGAGTAGGGCCGCGAACTCGGCTTGGGTCATGCCGCGCTCTTGCCGCATCCTAGATATTAAAAAACCAATCTTTTCATTTGTAGATGCTTCCATGAACATACAATATATCATAAACAGTATAAAAACTCTACTCATGAAACACAAAATTACTACAGACTATTACGGTAATTGCGCGTAAAATAAGATCAAAATGGTGTGAAGGAGGTCAGTGATGCATGACAGTGATGTGGCTAAATTAATTGAGGCCGAAGAGCAGCGGCAACGTGAGGGGCTAGAGCTAATCCCAAGTGAAAATTACGTCAGTAGTGATGTCCTCGAAGCGATGGGTAGTATCTTTACGAATAAATACAGCGAGGGCTACCCAGGTAGGCGATATTATGGCGGCCAAGACTGTACCGATCCGCTCGAGGAGCTAGCGATTGACCGAGCGAAAACACTCTTCAAGGCCGACCATGCCAACGTGCAGCCGCATTCTGGTGCGCCAGCCAACGAGGCCGTTTACTATGCGTGGCTCGAACCGGGCGATACCGTGCTGGCAATGGACCTCGGCCACGGTGGTCACCTAACGCACGGGAATCCCATGACACGCTCGGCGCACATCTACAATTTTGTGCCATACAAAATGAAAGATCGAACAACCGGTGAAATTGACTACGAAGCGCTCATTGCATTAGCCAAAAAACATCAGCCAAAGCTAATCTTGGCTGGATTTAGCGGCTACCCTCGCGAGCTAGACTATGCCAAGTTTGCCGAAGCGGCAAAGCAAGTCGAAGGCGAGTGCTTGCTAATGGCCGATATGGCGCACATTGCTGGGCTGATTGTCGTCGGCGAAGCCAAGAACCCGTTTGACTACGGGTTCCACGTTATTACTACCACGACGCACAAAACACTTCGCGGTCCGCGTGGCGGACTGATTCTTAGCAAGGGTACCGTGGGTAACCCGCTTAAAGCACCCGAGAAAACGCTGCAAAACATCCCAACACTCATCGATCGGGCGATATTCCCAGGCACGCAAGGCGGCCCTCACATGCATACTATTGCCGCCAAGGCTGTAGCGTTTCGAGAGGCAATGCAACCAGAGTTCAAGACATATGCCAAAGCGATTCTACGCAACGCAACTGTGCTCGCCGACGAACTCAAGAAACGCGGCTTCGTACTGATTAGTGGCGGTACAAGCAATCACCTTATTCTGGCAGACGTCAATGAAAGTTTCGGCATCGACGGCAAGGTAGCCGAAGAAGCACTCGATAAAATCGGCCTCAATCTTAATAAAAACTCGGTGGCCGATGATCCGTTGCCTCCATTCCGTCCGAGCGGGATCCGACTCGGTACGCCGGCTATCACGACGCGTGGTCTCAAAGAGGAAGATATGGTGCGCGTTGCCGACTGGATGAAGCAGGCAATCGATGCTCGCGAAGACGATACCAAGCTGGCCGAATTGCGCCAAGAAGTCAAGGACTTCGCTTTGCAATTCCCGTTGCCCAGCGACAAGTAGCGACGGTTGAATGTATAAATGAGATAAAATTCACCTCTGTAAAAAAGCTAAATGAGAGTTAGCTTAGTTTTCGTGCAAGCCAAGTGCCTATGAATGCGCCGGCTGCAAACTTGGCAATTTCTATACCATGGGACTTCGCCGCACGTAATGACTGCAGCTGCCTAGCTCTGGTAGATTCGAGTGCGGTGCCTACGAAGGTTACGACATCTTCCGCGACAAACTGCGTATTGACACTCGTGACGTATCCTACGTACGCCTCGATACTGGCGGGGTCTGTTGTGGTAATTGGGTCGCCATCTCCATCGGCTAGGTAAATGCTGAATTCATCCCCGACTGGTTCAATGATTGATTTGTCCGTGATGATATTTAGGTAGTCTGCTCGACGTTTGTATGTGGTGCGAATAAGGCCACTATAGACTGGTGTTAGTTGTTCGAGCGAACTTTCGCTACCTAAAACCACTACACAATCAGCAAAGTCTGAGCAGTACTCTGATGTAGCATTCTCAAGCTGTCGAGTATTGCTTTTGGTTGGCGATGCGAAAAAATCACCACAGGCAGCGAAAAAATATCGTTCGCTGGCATCAAAAGTACCGACAGTGGCTTCGACCGCGGATGCGGGGTTCTCTGGCCCAAACATCGTGGGATCAAACTCAGGAGAGGGCGTACTACTCATTAAGGAATAGTAAAGTGTTTTTACGATAAGAGTCAAGCGCTAGGCTGGTCGATGTGCGGAAGGAGCTCGGGCTCTTGCGTAAGGGTGATGCCAAATTTGGAGCGAACGGCGCCTACAAGCTGTGTTTTGAAGGCGAGTAAGTCTGCGGTCGAGCGAGCGCGTTCATTGACTAGAACAAGTGGTTGCTTTGCCCAAGTGGCCATGCCGGTTGCTTGATCGTGAAAATCTTTGTAACCAGCGTGTTCGATAAGCCAGGCAGCCGGTATTTTTGCGCCGCCATCGTCGAGTGGCCAACAAGGCATTTCCGGAAAGTTTGCGCGTAGATCCGAGAGTTCGATACTGGTCACAATTGGGTTTCCAAAGAAAGAGCCACAGTTTGCCACTTTTGCTGGGTCGGGAAGTTTGCTTTGCCGAATTTTGATAACTGCTTCTCTGATAACCTTGGGGGTTACAATGCCTGCGAACTGGTTTTCGTCGAGATATTGCTGAACTGCACGATAGAATGGCGGCTTTGGATTGTCTGCCCATAGATGGAACGTGACGGCACTGATGATGTACCGTCCTCTAAATTCGGTCTGAAAGTTGCTTTTGCGGTATGCAAAACCGCACAATTCACTCGGAACATTCGCAAATTGATCGGTCTGACAGTCGTAGACCTCGACACTCATAATCGACTGCGAAACTTCTTGGCCATATGCTCCGACATTTTGGACGGGAGTAGCGCCGGCGGTGCCTGGAATCAAACTGAGTGCTTCGATACCAGTAAGACCAGCTTCGACACTTCGCCGTACGACAGAGTCCCAATTTTCGCCCGCGCCAACCGTAATATAGTGACTCCGTGCATCTTCTACATAGGTCTCGAACCGAGTGATTTTGTTGACGATAATGAGGCCGTCAAAACCTTCGTCTTGCCAAACGATGTTACTGCCATCACCTATGACCATAAGTGGTTTTTGGTTTTCGCGTGCCCACTGCACGGCCTCCTTGAGTTCGCTACGGGTGGTGATAGTAACGAGGAATGCTGCTTCGCCCCCCAAGCGCATAGTGGAGTGCTGTGAAAGTGGGACGTTTTTCTGGATGTTCATCAGTACTAGTATATACCTTTCAGGATCGAAGCAGAGCTTTTGCTTCGTTTTGATGAGTTGCCAAGATACGGTAAAATGGAGCAATCATGGCAGAGTCGAATCACGCAAAGTACCCATATGAGATTTTAGGCGCCCTCCTAAAGAAACTTCGAGAAGGAAAAAAGGAGTCGTTGGCTGACGTGTCTGGTGCTGTGGAGATGGACGAAGCCGTCATCGCCGATTACGAAAAGGGTCAAAAACGACCGAGCGAAGATATATTGCTGCTGCTTATGAACCACTTTGGCGTTCAGGATGATCGTGCCGAAGAGCTGTGGGACATTGCAGGCTATGAATCTACATCGCAAGACCAAGAAGGAAGAGCGCCGCATGACGACGAATCGTTTGAACGTCGCGCCCAGCAGACCATGATGGTGATGCTCGATCCACGGGTGATGTACAGCGATGGCATAGAAGTATTTGCCTCCAACGAGGGGGTAGTTATGAACTTCCATCAACGTATCGGCGTCTCTGGGCAGCCCCTTGTTGTGTCGCGGATCGGGATGAGCCGCGAGCAGGCCCGAACATTCATGGGCCTGATCCACAAGGTCCTGTACGACATGGATAATCCCCCCGTCGACAAGCGACTTGGAGATGGCTCGAATTCATAATGACGAAAGGTGGCTGACATGGTTCTTAGACATGTAAAGCGAGCCACGGGACAGGCCAAGCGAGCTGTCGCGATCGTAGCGATCGACCAGATATTCTTAAAGCCTTCCGAGCCGCTCACCTTAGAATCTACGATTGGAGCGCGCCAATACATCCGGGATTTCTGGGTACACCTTGAGCGTTCACACCCCAACGACGACGACAGCCTTTTGGGCCTACCAAATAAATATTTGGTGCCGAGCTACGATGAGCGCTCGCAGTTCGATTTCAACGAGATGTACTACTGGGATAGCTACTTTATGGTCCAAGGGATGTTGGCCGATACGTCGCCCGAGACAAAGACGCTCGTTGTTGGTATTCTGGAGAATTTATTTGCGTTATTTCGACGATTCCGGAGTATCCCAAATGCGTCACGAACATATCTAACGGGTCGGTCACAGCCGCCGTTTCTGACATCGTTTATACGTGAGGTCTATGAGGCTTACGATATGGACGAGGAGTGGCTGCGCAGGGCTATGGAGGTTGCGCAACAGGAGTATGAAGCGGTTTGGCTCGGGGTCTCAAAGCCTAACGACAGACTTGTGCACAGGGGACTTAGCCGGTACTACGACGTAAACTATTTACATGATTTGGCCGAGGCAGAGAGCGGTTGGGACATGACGCCTAGGTTTGGACGCCGAGCGTTAGATTTTTTGCCGGTGGACCTAAACGCTTTGCTCTACAAATACGAAGCCGACTTTGCATGGTTCGCAGAGAAGTGCGGCGCGAGTGCTGATGCCGAAGAGTGGCACAAAAAGATGGGCCAACGAAAGCATACGATGGAGCAACTAATGTGGGACAAGCTTCGTAATGCCTACTACGACTATGATTACGTGAAGGGCAAGCGGAGTACGGTGCTTAGCCTTGCGACCTTTTTCCCGATGTGGGCGGGCATGCTAGACGATCAGCAAGCTGCAAAAGTGGCTAAGTTAATCAGGAAATTTGAGCATCGTGGAGGCCTAGCGACGACGGATGCGTTACCGATCAACCAATACGTACCTGGCGCACTGCCTGTACAGTGGGCATATCCGAATGGGTGGGCTCCGCTACACCTCATTGCTGTCCAAGCGCTTGAGCGCTACGGCTACCATGAGGATGCCGCTCGAATTGCCAAAAAATGGGTGCGTACAAACCTCGACTGGTTTACAAACAACGGGGTGTTTCTAGAAAAATACAACGTCGTCAATCCAAGCAAGCCACCTCAAAAAGGCGTGTACCCGAGTCAAACGGGCTTTGGCTGGACAAACGCCGTATTCGAGCGATTCTGCCAAGAATATATTGACTAAGTTTTCCAAGTTTTCATGTGCATTTGCGGGTTTCGTCTCTGTTGTTTCATTTCCATTTTTGTGACAACAGGGGTCCGGTACGTTATGCGTGTCGATTGACACAAGCAGTTTAGGCGTGATATTCTGTCGGTATCTACTAGCAAAACAGATAACAAAAGTAGACATAAAAACAACGTTTTGATTCAATCAAAACAAAACTAACAAACAGGAAAAGTCTCTCTCATGCGTTCACGATCTTACGCCTTGGGCGTTCGTCAAAAACCACGCCGTAGCTGGAAAAAAACTTTCTGGGTCATTGCCACTTTACTAATGCTTGCCGGCGTAAGTGCGGTAATAGTTCCAAAGACACAAGCCTATGATACGGCTAGACAAATCGTCCACGCCGCACTCGGAAGCGAAGGAGGGGCCACCAAGATGCAGCTCGAAGAAACAGAGCAGGCCGTGGACGTAACGGCAATTCCGGATGCGCAAGTTCCAACCGTCCAGATTGTCGCACCCAGTGTTCGTCAAGCGTTGAGTGGAGATGCGGTTGTGCAGGTCCAGGCAAACGACAACATTAAAGTGGCTAAAGTAGAATTTTATGTCGACGGTTCGCTGGTTGGTACAGACGAAACACAGCCGTATGAATATAACTGGGCGACTTCTGGCGAAACCAACGCTCGTCATGTTGTGATGGCCAAGGCGTACGACGCAGCAATGAACGTTGCAAGCGCACAGTTATCTTACACGACACTCAATAAGCAAAAAGACACAACTGCTCCAACCGTCACGGTAACGTCGCCCGCAAACGGATCGCTCGTAAAAGGCATTGTAAGCATGCGAGCCAACGCGACTGATCCTAGTGCTATTGCTAAGGTGGAATTTTATGTAGGAACTACGCTAGTCGGCACGGACGACACTAGGCCATACTCGTTTGATTGGGACGCCTCAAAGTCGAGTGGAGTCGAGAAAATCACGGCCCGGGCATACGATGTAACAGGTAACGTCAACACCAGTAGCATCACCACCGTACTCATTGATGCGGGTCAGGCAGATACGATCAAACCCGAGGTAAAGCTTGAAGTTTCGGACGGTACGTCGCAGGTAAAAGACACAGTAACGGTGCAGGCAACTGCAACGGACGATGCGGGTATCGCAAAAATCGAGTTTTATCGCGACAATACACTGCTATTTACCGATACTCGTGCGCCATACAGCTACCCTTGGGACACGCTGTCGGTCGAGAATGCGACGTATAAGATCACCGCCAAGGCCTACGATACATCGGGTAATGTGCAGACCAGCCGGACGCTACTACTAACTGTAGCTAACTCGGCCGATCGCAAGCCTGCGGTTAGCTTTACGGCTCCCAATGTAGATAGCCAGAGTCAAACAAGCACCGTTGCTTTGTATGGTGACTGCACCGATAAGTTGGTTGGCAAAAGTGCACTTGCACCAGCAACGCTTACGGACTTGCAGGTGATCGTTGGGTTTGAATTTGCCTCGGTATGTTCAAGGAGTGGCAAGTCCGCTACGGTCAGTGTGGACTTGGGCAGGGAAGTGACGAATCGCTCGGCTCTAAAGGTTATAAAGGTGCAGCACGATGGTACGCTTATGGACATCACGGCAACAGCCACTATCGATACTCGAAAGACCAATAATACCTCCCACACCTTCGTTACGTATTCTGTTATCGATGGTGGCCTGAATGATCAAGACGGTCTAGTAAATGCTACATTGGCGGACCCAGTCTTCATAGGGGAAGAGATAAAGCTAAAGCCAATCGAGACGAAGATAGAGCCTGTTAAGCCAGTCGTGCAGCCGATTGCTCCAAAAGCAGTACAGCCAGATTCGGTACGCTTGATTGACGCACTTGGGGTTCGCTCGTACATTCCATATGGCGTTGGTGTGGTGCTGCTTGGGACTATGCTGTTCCTTTTTCGACCTCGCGGTGGATACAAACTTACGCGGTAGGCGCGTATACTATCTGGTATGGATGTGGATGAGGCATTGCCGTGTGCAGAGAAAATGGCGTTTGATAGTGAGCGTCAGGCCAAAGATACAGCCATAACGAGCAAACATTGGTACGGGGCTCAGCTGTCGGTATACCACTGTAAACATTGTCGGCTGTGGCACTTATCATCCACAAAGCATGAATGAATAATAGGAGTAGAAATGGCAGATTTAAACCCAGCAAACGCAGTAATGCTCAACAAACTTCGGGCAGCTGTACTTGGAGCAAACGACGGTATCGTCAGCACGGCGAGCCTGATTTTTGGTGTGGCTGGTGCTACCAATGATAGCAAAGTGATATTAATTGCGGGGTTGGCTGGATTGTTCGCTGGAGCATTTAGCATGGGTGTCGGCGAATATGTATCAGTCAGTACGCAGCGCGATACAGAGCGAGCGTACATCGAAAAAGAGCGTCAAGAACTTCGAGATAACCCGAAGGAAGAGCTGGTAGAGCTGGCCGGGATCTATGAAGACAAAGGTCTGTCGCCCAAGACAGCTGCATTGGTTGCCAAGGAGCTAACAGCCATCGATCCGGTGAAGGCACATTTGGATGCCGAGCTTGGAATCAACGAAGAGGAGTTGACCAATCCAGTGCACGCGGCAGTTGCGTCTTTACTTTCGTTTACCGGTGGGGCTTTGGTACCACTTTTGAGCGCAGTCTTATCGCCCGACCACCTACGTATACCCATAACGCTTGTTGCTGTTGGCGTAGCCTTGGTGTTTACGGGTTACTACAGCGCGACCGTCGGTGGCGCATCGCGACGCGTTGCCGTTGCTAGAGTGGTTGTGGGCGGTATTGCAGCTATGGTGATCACATACGGTATTGGCCGGCTATTCGGCGTAGCCGTCGGCTAAAAATCACCCTGTCTTTTCAGCAAAGACGGCCGAATGTACGCTAAGGGCTTACATTACTCTAACCTCTGGGGAACTCAACGCTTCTTTTTGCAAGTACTTTACGAATCAGTTTGAGTTCATAGTGAATCCACGATAAATACAAAAGCGCTAATGCTATAGCAAACCAAACCAAATAACAAATTCCATACGCTGCTCACTGTTCGCAACCGCATAAATCCTTAGATGGCTTGTTTTATTGTAAAATTCCCTCTGTTACGCTACAATTAACTTCGTCTTATCGCTACAATACCATCGCGTGGCTCTTTAGCTCAGTTGGTAGAGCAGAGGCCTGAAGAGCCTTGTGTCCCCAGTTCGAGTCTGGGAGGAGCCACCAAGAAAAATACCCCAAGCCGTGTAGGTTGGGGTATTTTTCTTGGCTGGTACCGACCAGATGAAGAACTGGATGCGAGAGCCCGCTAGGGCGAACCACCAGTTCGGTGGAGCAAGTGAAAGAAAAGAAAGTGACCGTAGGTCATTTTCTTTTCTGAGCGAGCGGAAGAGCGAACGAAGTGAGCGATGTCTGGGAAAAGTTGATGTCCAAGACAAAGAGCGAACGAAGTGAGCGATGTCTGGGAGTTAAGGTCGAGAAAGCCGCCACCTCCCCACAAAGGACTTGCGATATTCCCCAAGAGTCACTATAATCTACTCCTGTTACGCGGGTCTAGCTCAGTTGTTTAGAGCGCGTCCTTGCCAAGGACGAGGCCAGGGGTTAGAGTCCCCTGACCCGCACCAAATGTTTGAATTATGAGCCGAAAGGCTCTTTTTCTTTGTCTCAACGATTGTTTTAAAGGGGTCGTTTAGTATATATGACAGCTTTTTATCCTTTAATTCAATGTTTGAAAGCACGTATTCCAGCAACTTCTGTCTTAGCCCCTCATCGCTCTCTTTGAACAGCTGGTTAGCCCGTTGAGCCAAGTCTAACAGGTAGGAAGCGGTTACTTGGAACTGCTTGTTATCATTTGTTAGCAACTTTAGGCGGTCATTCAGTTCCTGCTGTTTCTTTTCTAGCTCAGTTGCAATTTCATCGTGGAATGTCTGTGTAATACGACCCTCAAGTAAATCATAGTAAACCTTACGCATTTTGTCCTTGAGCTTATCGTACTCAGCACGGGTCTGCTCAATGGTCTGAGTAAAGTATGTTTGCTGGTCATCGTGCCGATTACGCAACTCAGCAATAATCTTATCTAACCATTCTTCTGGTACATCTATATATCCTATGTCTGCCGCTATTCCATCTATCACGAGGCTCACGGCTGTATTGGGGTTGTCGCATTTGGAGTTAGCACATCGCAGATACACGGTGTTGCGAGCCTTGAATGGCGATACCGCACGTCCGCACTTGCCACACTTTACTATCTTTTTGAGAGTAAAGTCTTTGCTATCGTACTTAGTCTTCTCGTGTTTACGCTCATCACGGACACGTTGCACTTGGTTATATAAACCACGACTGATGAGTGGCGGGTACTTGTGAGGATAGCGTCTACCAGCGTGTACCATAAAACCACAATAAAACTCATTGCTCAAAATGCGTTCAAGAAATGCTTTGTTCGGTGCTTTACTACCAGCGATATTGCTACGAAAGCCCATAGCACCAAGTTCTTTAGCAATGACAGCGTAAGACACGCCTCTCGCTCGCATCTCAAATGCCTTTACAATGTAGTGTGCTTTTGCATCATCAACCTCAATATCTTTGATGGGCTTTTGAGGTGTACTGCCGTCTTTCAGCACATTCTTATAGCCAATCGGTGCTCTATGTACCCAGATACCTTCGCTCAGCATTTGCTCAAACCGACGCTTGACGTTATCTCGGATGCTATCCGAGTAGTATTTTGCTAGTGCCATACCAATGCCAAGCCGAAACCAATCAGCTGCTGACGAGTTTTTATCAATGTACAAACTATCGTTCGGGAAGTGCAGCTCAATTTTACCTTGCTTAACCAGTTGCTGTAACGCCTTTACTTCTTCTTGGCTACTATCACGGGTAAGACGGTCTATCTTGTCAAAGACTACGTGACACAAGCCAGTTTGCTTTTGAATATGCTCAACGAGCTTGCCGAACTTTTGTCGTACGTCTTTATGAGCACTCTCGTCAAACTCGTGATACTCAGACGGTAACTGCTTTTGCTCGGCGTAACGTTCAAGCCGTAACTTCTGAGCTGGCAACGCTTTACGCTGCTCAATATCTGATACTCTTGCGATTAGGATTAGCTTAGTTTCCATAATTGTTTACTCCTTATTAACTTAACATTACTTACCAGTATTTTCAAGATTTGATAGAAAGTCAGACATACGTGTTGGCGTGAACATCTGCAACGCCTCGTCAATATGTACAAACGATGTAAAGCGGTATGCGTCTGGCGGCTTTAGTAGCGGTTTGATGCGATACCACGCTTGCTTGCCATAGCGAGCCTCAAGTACGTTACGCAACCCGACAGCACCGACTTGACTGGTAATGACCAGTCCAGCAACTGCTGCAAGTGCTGCTTGTGGCGTTACATCATCGTTTGCCTCAAGGTAGTTTTGCAGTAGCTCGTACGGTTCTTTTACATCAAGTGCGAGCATATCCACTGAACTTGTGAGCTTGTTCCAGTGTTTGAGTAGGGTGTTTTGGCACAACTTTTTCTTGTACAGGTTTTCAAACGTCCACTGTTCAAGTTCGGGATAGGCTCGCTTGATAGAGGCTCTACCGACAAAACGTACCTCATACCTGAATACTTCCATTGGGCGGTATTCAGACAGGCTCTCAAGCAGATTGAGCTGCACGGTGCTGTCATTCTCAAATGCCCGTTTGCTACTTTTCTTTGCTTTTAGCAAGTCAGCCATTTTGTCGTAAAAGGCTATATCAAGTGAGTTGGCGTGAATGTGTACGACGTGTCCATCACGAAAATCGGTTTTTTGTAAGTCGTACGTTTTACTCACGTCTAGCTTGCCCATCGTATTGAGGATTGTTTGGCACGAGGTGTAGTCAAGAAACACTATATTCTTGGACGGATGCCAAGCCGCAATATCAGCGTGGGCAAGCTGTGGCTTGAAAAACCGATGACCAGTTAGCTCATATAACGCACCTTGAAGTGCTGTTAGTAGTGCGTCAAAGTCCTTTTCTTCTAGCTCATCAAAGTTATTACCAAACAACATCTTCGGTGCTGAAAACTCAACAGCCAGTTGATACTCAACCGTCTTTCGTACTCGCTTGTACATCGTCAGGCGTGGCATATATTTGCCCATCTTGGCGTATGTACGAGAGGGGTTGAGCATAGCCTTACCAAAGCCCCGACTGTTTACTAGCAGCTCAAGGCTTGGTGAGAACCTGCCATTATCAAATGCGAGCGGATTATGTACGGGTATGAGTAGCTTTACTGTGTCTATCATAATGTTCATCACTTCTTTCAAATAGCTCAACACACTTTGCGACAATCGCTTGTTCAATCAATTTGCCAGCCTCTTTGGTTACAGGATGGAAATAGTTGAGTTGGCGAGAGCCTATTTTCTTGGTCGGATACGTTATCCGATAGCCACTGCCATCAAGTCTTTGATGTACGCCGAGCGAGCCGATATACAGCTGACCGTCAATTACACAGCTTGCAAAAGCTACAAGCCCGTCAGTCGGTTTGACTGGCGTGATGTTCACTTCACTAACGGTCATATTTTTTACGCTCCTCGGCAGCTTTCTGATGCTTGTTTGCCCAGAGCCAAAAAGTCATAAGCCAATCTATCAGTCTACGCAGTGTTATCTGTAGCGTCTTGTAAATTATTACCATCTTTATTGTTCCTTTCATTACGTTGCTTTTGTGCAAAGTCCATCTGAATAAGCACGTCAAAGAAACCGACCAAGTTACGAATGGCTTGCTCGCTTAATTCCGCTGACTGCGGTTTCGTAGCTTTCCTTATCTGCTGGTTATTCTGCTGTCTTTGCATAATAACCATTAAGAAGAATGGCTGATTTAATCTATTTAAATCTGTGTATAAGTCGGGTTTTACAGATTAGATATATTCTGGGTTTACGAAAACCTCAATGCCCTCAAGCACAAAGTAGTTTGGCATTGTGCCGTTAGAGGCAAGCATTACTTTTTGGTTGAGCTGAAATAGGTAGCTGCGTACCTTTTTAATCCAATCCAGTTCATCATCAGCAATCCGCTCGCCAAACGCTGCGTAAATTAAATCGTCAACGTCCCATCGCTTAGCGATATTGTCTTGCGAAGTTAGTATCGTGCGAGCGAGTAGCGTCTGTTTTGAGCTGATAGAAACACGCACGTTGAATGACCCTATTTGCAGTGAAGTTGTTGAGCGTTTGAAGCTAACCGTTGACGGGGCTATGAGCTGCTGACCCTGTTCATTATTACGAGTGAGTAGTTGCTGTCGTAAGTCGTGTACCTCTTGCCTTAGGTCATTAAAGGCTAGTACCAAGCTAGCATTATCAGTAATAGTTATATTTCCAGCATTGCTAGTTTGCGTGGCTGTTGCTGTGGCACTAAGGCTATCACTACTTGTAGTAACATCGTCTAAAGCAAAGTCTACTGTTTCAAGGCGGTTAAACTCTATGCTTGCTGTGAGCGAGCCAATATCAAACCTTAGGTTACGCAGTATGCGTTCGTGTGCAGTGTGAAAATCGGCAAACATCGTTTTTGCTATGAGAGGTGCTTGAAAAGCATCTTGAATACTTTTTATTGAGGCGATAATGTTCTCTGTTGGAAAAGCGACCAATGACTTTTGTATAGCAGCAAGTGCAGTAAATTGGTTTTGCGTAAATAAGCTACTCTTGTAAATTGCCTCTAATGCAGGTGCTATGGACGCCTGAATACCGAACGCTCTGTCTAATGCTGGCTGCATAGCAAGCGTTGTTTTTTGCAAATCAGCCGCTATTTTTAGCATTGGCGAAGTGTCTATTGTTTGAAGTGCTTGAAAGGCTGGGGACATTTTGTAAATACCCTCTATGGCTTTAGTCATTCCGCTAAAGTCATATTGGCTGGCTATACTCTCGGTCATTTTGCGTAATTGCTGATGAGCCTCAGCCAGCTGTTTTTGCTGGCTTTCTGTAAGAGTTGAGCGGTCTTTGTTGCTTAGTTCTTTATACTCACCAAGTGTTAAGCCACTTTTACGTTTCTTAATATCAGCAGTAGATACCGTAATGACTACAGGTTTTGGTATATCGGACTTTTCTTTTGCGTCATTTTTCATCACATCACTCCCATTCACACTGGTAAGTAGTGTATAGTTATAGTATGCCACAATCTGGGAAAAAAGAGCCAAAGCTACTCACTCTTAGACAGGCTTGCGAGATACTAAACTGCCATCCAAATACTCTGCGAGCTTGGGATGAGAAAGGTTATCTTGTTGCTGTGCGTTTTGGTATACGCAGAGATAGACGATACCGAAAAGAAGATGTGATGAAAATGCTTGAAAAGGAAAAAAATGTCAAAAACCCTCAATGATTACTCAAAAGAAGAACTTATAGAAATAATTAAGGGCTTGAAGCGTCGCAAGAAGTTCGGGCTTGTATGGGAAGAAAAACCAGAAGAAGTTATACAGCTTTGCGAAGCAGAGCTGCCAGTCTTGGAAGAGATTACAAATAGAGCAATCACTTTGGTTGATGATGCACCTGCAAACGTCATCATTGAGGGCGATAATTACCACTCTCTATCAGTATTAAACTATACGCATCTGGGTAAGGCTGATGTTATCTACATAGACCCGCCTTACAATACGGAAAGTAAAGATTTTCGTTACAACGATAAATATATTGATAAAGAAGATACGTACAGACACAGTAAGTGGCTCTCTTTTATGGGCAACAGGCTTAGACTAGCTAAAACACTTTTGGATGATAGTGGTGTAATACTGGTTTCAATCAATGAAAACGAGTTGTTTAATCTAAAGTTGCTTTGTGATGAAATATTTAATCCTGACAATTATCTAACCTGTTTCACGATTAAAGTAAGGCACGAAGATAGGATTTTGAAAGGCGACAAAGACTTTCACGAAGTAACTGAGTACCTGCTTATGTACCGTAAGAGTAGTAGTTTCAAAACTATTAAACGCCAAAAAGACAACACCTCTAATGATGATTATATTTATCAAATAGAAGAACTTACATCTGAACCAAAGACGGTAGTAATGGGCAACAAAGAAGTTCAAGTGTTTGCTCCTGACGAGTACAAAGTCGTAAAGCTAGAAGCATCGCCAAATAACTTAAAGAAAATTAACATACGAGGTTCAATCAAAGAGGGCAACAGTAGCGGTAGGTTCTTTATGGCTCATATGGATAAGTTAAAGGATAATTATGGCTATCTTTACAAAGTACCCAATATGGGCGGGGATGCTTTTAGCCATAGATATTTCCAAGCGGCAGCATCAGAAAAACGCAAGAACGGTCATTACTTTCAGGGTGTACCTGTAAATAGAGAAGATATTAAGCAAGTACCCTACCCGAATTATGCTGACTTTGAGGCAGCGTTTAATAATGTTGGTTATGAGGGCGGCATAGAGTTTAGGAACGGAAAGAAACCAATTGCTTTCTTGCGTCATTTTTTTGAAATAGCAACAGATAAAAAAGATGCTTTAATAATGGACTTTTTTGCTGGCTCTGGCTCAACTGGCGAGGCTGTGATGAGGATGAACGACGATGGCGGTAGTAGACGTTTTATCTTATGTACGAATAACGAAAATGGAATTGCAGAAGAAGTTACGTATCCTCGTATTAAGAATGTGATTGACGGGTACGGCACTTTTAAGGGTATTCCAGCCAATGTACGCTACTTTAAAACCGCATTGGTTAGTCGGCAGCAGACAGATGACCAAACAAGAATTGAGTTGGTTGCACGAAGTGCCGATATGATTTGTCTACGTGAAGATACTTTTGAAAAAGTTATTGATACAAATATGTTCAAAGTATTCGGAAGTGCCGACCACTATTCCGCAATTGTCTTTGAAGCAGAAGCTATCGTGTTGCTTAAAGACGCATTAGCTAAACTAAAAGATGATAAAGCTATTCACATCTATGTTTTCAGTTTAAGTAATGACACATACGAAAGCGACTTTGCTGACCTTGAGCGTGCTCACGAGCTGCGACCAATACCCGAAAGCATACTTGAGGTTTATAGACGTATACACAAAGACCAAAATGTAAGGTTAGGAGCGTAAGATGATTGAGTTAAAAGAATATCAACATAGTGCGGTCAACGAACTTACAAAGCAACTTAGAGGTTTATTAAACAGCTCGGGCGAAAAGGTGTGTGTTTTTAAAGCTCCTACTGGCTCGGGCAAAACAATAATGATGGCTGAGCTATTGCAGAGATTGAGTAGCGAAGAACTACCTAACAAGTACGTATTCGTTTGGACTAGCCTTTATGACCTGCACTCACAAAGTAAAGATAAACTCGCAAGCTATCTGCAAGACACGAGATACAATCTGCTTAGCCTTGACGAGATTACACAAGACGCATTGGGCGAGAATAGTGTCCTTTTTGTTAACTGGCACAGTCTAACGACAACTAAACAAAATAGTGAGACTAACCAACGTGAGTGGTCTAATGTTTTTGTTAAAGACCGTGAAGACGGAAGAAGCATCATAGACGTACTAGAAAAAACCCGTGAAGCTGGACAAGAGATTATTTTAATAGTTGACGAAGCTCATCGGAATTACCTGACCGAAAACTCGCAGCGTTTTATTGCAGAGGCTGTGAAGCCGAAGTTAACGATTGAAGTATCCGCAACGCCTCTACTTAAAGTAGATGCAGAAGATATGCAAAGCAAAAAGGCTGGATTTGTAAGTGTACCTTTTGATGAGGTTGTAACTTCTGGTTTGATAAAACAAGAAACAAGTATCAACCAAGCAATTGGTAAGTACGTAGACATTGCCGTATCTGCTGACGAGCTTGTGGTAGAGGCGGCATTAGCTAAACGTTCAGAGTTGGCTGAGCTTTATGAACAAAATGAGCTAGATGTAAATCCACTTATATTGGTTCAATTACCAAGTGATAGCGAAAAAACATCGGCACTGGATAAGAGCGTTCGTGAAGAAGTTGAGCAGCAACTTGCTAAGCACGGTATAACATACGCAAATGGTAAGCTCGCTGTCTGGCTGTCGGACGATAAGCAGAACCTAGAGTTGATTGAGAAAAATAACTCAGAAGCAGAAGTGCTTATTTTCAAAGAAGCGGTAGCGGTTGGCTGGGACTGTCCGAGAGCACAGGTATTGGTAATGTTGCGAGCTATTCGCTCATTAACATTTGAGATACAAACTGTCGGGCGTATTTTGCGTATGCCAGAAGCTAAGCATTACGAAATAGCAGAATTAAATAAAGCATTTGTGTATACAAATATCTCGGGTATTAACATTAACAATAAGCCCGAAGACTTAGACTTTTTCAAAACTCACTTTGCCCATAAAAAAGATGGTATAAGCGACTTACAATTACCTAGCGTGTACCTGCACAGGCAGGATTACGGCGACCTTACAGCTAGCTTTAGTCAGATACTCGTTGATGCTCTTAACGAGAGGTTCGGCATAGTAGACACTGATATGGTCAACGTAGCGTATGAAAAGGCTGATGTTGAACTTGAGCTTGATGCCGATGAACTGAAAACGCCACTACTTGCAGATGTAGTGTTACATAACCTTGATACTGTTCAAGATGAAATAGGGACACTTAACCTTGAAAAAATCCAAGCAGACGTAAGTGATGCAAACATCCAAAAAGAGTTTGATTACCTACTCAAGGCTTGGTGCTTACCGTATGCCCCAGTACGCTCGTTTTCAAAGGTCAAGACGGCGTTTTACAAGTGGTTTGGCTACATTGGCTATGACCAGAGTAAATGGCACGAGGTACAGCGTATCATCGCTTGCTCTCACAAGAACCAGACAGTATTTGATGAAGTAATGAAAACCGCAAAGCTCAAGTACGAGAAAATCAAACCAGCAGAAATTGCCAGCAAAAAAACTACGACGCACAGTACCTTTAGTTTGCCTGAAACAGATATGTTCGGCGATAACTATGAGTTGATGGAAGCCAAGAAGTATCCTTATACGCAATGTTACTTACGCAAAGACCGTTCCGAGCCTGAGCAATACTTAGAACGATTACTTGAAGATAGCAGCAAAGTTGAGTGGTGGTACAAAAATGGCGAGGCTCAACAACAATACTTTGCACTCAGCTATCAAACCGTTGATGAAGAAACTAAACTGACCAAGCTGGCTAACTTCTATCCTGACTATATCGTGCGATACACAGATGGCAGTATCGGTGTTTATGACACTAAGGCTGGACGTACCGTTACGGAGCAAGCAACACACGACAAATCAGATGCGTTGCAAGCGTATATAGCAGCAGAAAACGGTAGTGGTGCAAACCTGTCGGGCGGTATATTGAATAAACGTAATGATGGCATTTACCTCTTTACTGGTGCGAAATACACGCCTGAATTGGACAAGTGGCAACGGTTTACGGTATAGGTAGTGAGCGTGAGCTACCTCTCAAAATCTGACTTTCTAAAATATCAAACCTGTCCTAGCTACTTGTGGCTATGGAAACATAAAAAAGATGTTGTACCTGTTGACGAAGAAGAAGCTATCAATCGGCGACTTGAACAAGGTAATGAAGTTGAACGATACGCTCGTAAGCTGTTTGCTAATGCCGTGCTTGTTGAAACCAAAGGACAGCAAGCTAAGCAAGAAACCGAAAAGCTCGTTGCTGACGGCGTAAAAACTATATTTCAGGCAACGGTATTTACAGGCACTGGTCTTTTGGCTATGGCTGACGTTATTGCCTTTGATGAAGTAACACAGACTTGGACGCTATACGAGGTAAAATCAACAAACTCAATCAAACCTGAGCATATTTACGATACTGCTTTTCAGCGTGTAGCGTTTGAAGAAGCGGGGTATAAAATCGGCAATGTTGGCGTTATCCACTTGAATAAGGAATACGTCCGTATGGGCGAGCTTGAGCCAAGCAAGTTGTTAGTGCGAACTGATATAACCGAAAAGGCTGAGAAGATATTACCGACTATACGGCAACAAGTAAATGACGCACTTGAATTGATTGAGCGAGCAGACGAGCCAAAAGGTTGCAGTTGTCGGCTCAAAACAAAATCAGGGCATTGCCCGACTTTTCACTATCTCAACCCCGATATACCAGAGTATTCGGTATTCAACATTTCAAGGATTGGTAAAAAGAGCCTTGAATTGCTAGTAGACAACGAGGTTCATCACGTACACGAAGTGTCTGATGACATAAAACTGAGCATACCGCAGCGTAATCAGGTAACGGTAGCCAAAAGCCAGCAACCTATAGTCAGTAAGGCGGGTATTGACGAGCTGCTGAACGAGCTTGAATATCCTCTGTACTTCTTGGATTACGAAACCGTATCAACGGCATTGCCGCTGTTTGATGGCTGTACACCGTTTCAGCAGATACCATTTCAATATTCGCTGCACGTCTTGAAGCAGCCCGATGGCGAACTTGAGCATTACGAGTATCTGAGCGAAAGCGGTAAAGAAATACCAATGCCTGAACTACTTGCGACTATGCGGCAACAAATAGGCGATACGGGTAGTGTTATTGTTTGGTACAAAGTCTTTGAAATGGGTCGTAATACCGAGATGGCAAAAGCATATCCTGAATACGCTGAGTTTCTTGACGGTGTGAATAACAGAGTATTTGACCTGATGGAAGTGTTTAGCAAGCAGCATTTTGTGCATCATAAGTTCAACGGCAGTAGCTCAATAAAAGCTGTGCTACCCGTGCTTGTGCCTGAGTTTAGTTACAAAGAACTTGATATACAGAATGGGGCAACAGCCTCAATTCGCTGGTACGACGCAGCTGTTGGTAATATGACTGATGAGCAAGCAAAACATACGTTTGCCGCACTGCTCAAGTATTGCTGCCTTGATACGCTAGCAATGGTAAAAATATACGAGTACCTAAAAAAGTTATGAAGCCGATAATGTCAGTCAAAGAAGCTCGCAAGCTACTTAGTAAAGATGCTAAAGATATGACTGATGAACAAATTGAGGAGCTTGTTGAGCAAACCCACGAGCTGGCAAAGTTAGCTCTAGATGTTGCAAGAGATAAAATACTCAGAGAGAAGCGTGATGAAAAAAGCGAACAAACCGAAGCCCCCTAAAGTTGAGCCAAGTGATAGCGACAAGAAGCGACACGAAGCATCTTTAGATATACCCATTAAAGGTGCTGGTCAGTTACGCCAAAAACTACACTGGGACTATAACTCA
>JAGORO010000001.1 GCA_018062785.1 Candidatus Saccharimonadota bacterium | reverse complement strand
GTGGTGATTGCTCCAGACGATATCGTCAAGTTCGTGCCACTCGAAATGGCCCAAA
The DNA here is from genome assembly GCA_018062785.1 of Candidatus Saccharimonadota bacterium. Lineage (GTDB taxonomy): Bacteria > Patescibacteriota > Saccharimonadia > Saccharimonadales > UBA4665 > JAGXIT01. The sequence continues at coordinate 97,643 of JAGORO010000001.1, read as the reverse complement.
AAGGCGTAGTATCGACCCAGTACCCAATGGGGCCAATTGAGGAGCTCGGCTTGCTCAAGATGGACTTTTTGGGTCTGTCCAACCTTACGATTATCAAAAATGCCTTGCGTATTATCAAGAAGGTGTACGGCAAAGATATCGATATTAACTCCATACCGCTCGATGACCAGCGGGCCTTCGAACTTCTAGCTCGTGGCGATACGACTGGCGTGTTTCAGCTCGAATCTGCGGGCATGAAGCGATACCTAAAAGAACTCAAGCCATCTTCGTTCGACGACATTATCGCCATGGTAGCCCTCTATCGCCCCGGACCAATGCAGTTTATCGACAGTTTTATCCGTCGAAAGTTTGGCGAAGAGGATATTACCTATCTTCATGAGGGGATGCGGCCCGCCCTAGAAAACACCTATGGCATTCTTGTGTACCAAGAGCAGTTTATGCAGATTAGCAAGGACTGGTGCGGGTTCACGGGTGGGCAGGCCGACACACTGCGAAAGGCAGTTGGCAAGAAGAAAATCGATCTTATGCGTAAGGTCAAAAAAGAATTTGTCGAAGGCGCAATCGAACATAGTGGTGCTAGCCGCGAAGCTGCCGAAAAGTTCTGGGCGCAACTAGAAGAGTTCGCCAACTACTGCTTCAACAAGTCACACGCAGCTTGCTACGGTCTTATCGCCTACCAGACAGCATACCTGAAGGCCTACTACCCATCGGCATTTATGGCCGCTGTCATGACGAGTGATTATGACGATACCGACAGGTTAAGTATTGAAATTACCGAATGCAAAAAAATGGGTATTCAGGTGCTGCCTCCGGATGTAAATGAATCGTTTGGCGAGTTTGCTGTCGTTCCGGGCGGCAAAGAGCAAAAAAAGACTGGCAAAGAAACGGTACGCTTTGGTATGAATGCGGTTAAGAACGTGGGCGCCGGAGCTGTCGAGGAAATCATTAGAGCTAGGAGTGAGCACGATGACAAGCATTTTGCCTCTCTCGAGGACTTTTTGGCATCGGTAAACACAAGAATCGTCAACAGAAAGGCTATAGAGAGCCTGATCCGCGCCGGCGCCTTTGATCGTATGGGTGATCGTTCCACGCTTCTACATAATATTGATCTCATTATTGCCTATGGACAACGATTGCAAAAAGAGCGCGCTAGTGGACAAGTCGATTTGTTTGGCTCTATGGGCACAGATGAAGGCTCGGGTAAACCAACGCTCAAGCTCGTTCCACCCGAGGCAAAATATCTGCCGCGTGAGCTTTTGGGTTGGGAACGTGAGCTGCTCGGTATCTACCTGAGCGAGCAGCCACTCTCGGCCTTCGAGGTGCTCCTGTCGGAGCAAACTATACCGCTTAATACGTTAAAAATGGCCCACGATGGTCGACCAGTCATTGTCGGTGGGGCAGTGGTTGATTTTCGTGAAATTACTACCAAAAATGGAAAAAAAATGGGGTTTGTACGCATCGAAGACGCATATAAAGATATTGAAATAGTGTTATTCCCCAGCACGTTCCAGCAGACACTCGGGCTCTGGGAGCGTGATCGAGTCGTGATCGTGCGAGGTAAGGTCAATGCCAAGGACCGAGAGGGTAACTTGATCGAAGACGTCAAAATCCTTGCCGATGAAGCTCGAGAGATCACCCACGAGCAAGCCACCGCCTACCAGTCGACCGGCAGAAAAAAGAAAACTCCAAAGGAAGTCCGCGCGGCAAAAGGTTCCGCACTCCAGCAGGCTGTAGCCGAAGCCAAGGCTGAGCGTGCTGAGCCCGATCGACCTAAGCGGCTCTATATCCGCCTAACAGACACCAAAGATCAACAGCTCCTCCAAAATCTCAAATCGATACTCGACGAAACCTCAGGGACAACAGAAGTGGTGTTAGTATTGGGTCCCGACGAGGCAAAACAACCCGTTAAACTACCGGCAGGCATCGATCCAACCGATCCTATACTCGAAAAACTCAAACTAGCATTCGGAGATACGAATGTGAAGCTACAGTAGTTTTGTCTTGCGTCATTCCTCAAAGAGCAAACTAACGTGTACCGAACTAGCCACATGGCTATTAGCGGATGAAGCCAGCGGTACGGGTGAGCACAAAACCAGCCACCAAAATCAAGATGAAAAAGAGGTCTAAGACAGGATGTTTTAGTACGAATTTTTCACCCTTTCTCCAGACACGACGCCAAGCAATAGTGTGGCGCAGTAGCAGGGCAGCTAACGAAGCAATGCCAAGCAATCCAAGTGCGATTGGCGTCCAAGTCTTGCTTGGACTTAGTGTCTTAACACGCGGAACGTCTTGGGATGGTAGCGCCGTCAAGGCTTCTTTGGGCATATTGGAAGTAGGGCTAAAGTCAGATGAAGCTCGAGGTGTCTCGGCAGTTGGCGCTTGAGCGCTGGAAGCAGTGCTACCGCCGGCATCGGTGCTGCTATCATTTGTGCCTGATACTGTTGCAGGTCGATTCTGAGCAGGATCTGTAGTAGCTGGTTGGGGCGTGCCAGCTGATTGTGCCGAAGCGGGGGCGGTAGCGGCGGGAGCGTGAGTAGCCGCTTGCCCGTACATTGCGACCACAATAGTCTGCGGGCCGCTTTTTTGATAGTTGGGCGCATTCACGATGCCAAATCCGATTTCATTGTAGGCGGCCCCAAGGATGTTATCGCGGTGCTTCGGACTATTCATCCAGCCATTAATAACATCATTTGAGGTAGCAAAACCATACGCTAGATTCTCACCAGCGGAAGAGTATGCATATCCACTCGCATCGATGAAGGTCCAAGGTGTAGAGCCATCTGGCGAAGTATGCGACCAATAATCTTTTGTCATCATATCGTTGGCTTTGTTTTGTGCGGCTTGGCTCAACAAGCTATTAAGAGCTAGGGCACCAAGTCCATTCGCAGTCCGCTGTGAATTGGTGCCGCTTAGTAGACTGGGCGCGGACGTTTCAGTTGCGTAGCCCATCACATCTTTTCGGGCGCCTTGCCAGACGCTACTGAATACTAGCCCAAGGGTAACAATTGCCAGCATGGGCAGGTACGGCCAGTACGGCTTAGCGTAACTATTGCTACGCTTGTGGTGTCGACCACGTCGTTTACTCGAAGCTGTTGTGCGGTTTTTTGTGCGGTTTTTTGTTATGAGGGCCATAAAGGATTCCTTTACTCTATGGGCGATTATACCATAACCACTTATATAGTAAACCGAAAGTGGTACAGAGCTATGGCGGTCGCCTGCACGACATTGAGTGACTCTTTGCTGCCAAATTGCGGTATTTCGGCGATAACATCACAAGCAGTTAGCAGGGCTTCGTCGATACCTTCTACCTCTCGTCCGATAAGTAGGGCTACCTTGTCAGGTGGCTCGAGTGTATTGAGTGGTACGCTCGTGGCTGCTTGTTCTAGGCCCACAATGGTATAGTTTTTGTCTCGGAGCAACGAGATAACAGAGGCGGGATCATATTCATTTTGCCAGTCCACCGTTTGCTCGGCGCCGAGGGCAGTTTTGGAAATGTCCTTCTGGAGCTTACGAACAATGTGTGGCAGGCGGCTATCGTTGAGTGAAGCGGGATATGGGGTGTACCCAGTTAGGTACACCGTATCAACCCCAAGGCAATCGGCGGTGCGAAGCAGCGAGCCGACGTTATGGGTACTCCGAATATCATGGGCGATCAACACAATAGAGCTCATATATAAAAGTATACGATGAAGCCCTTCATTCTATAAACACAAGCAGGTATACTGTATAGAAATGGGTGGCAATACATTGCAAACAGAAAGCAGGGGCTGGTCATGAGCCAGGACATTCGTCGCGACGAAGAGCTGTCGACGCAAAAGCGTGGACAGCTCCTTGGTGTTGACTATACGGATACATCAGCTTTGGCCGATAAGCCGCTGTTTCGTAGCATTTTGACCATCGCTCAAATGCACCAGTACCGCATCATTCCGCTTCGGGCCGATCAAAACAACATCCTTTTTGGCATTACTACCACGACATCACAGCAAACCATGAACGCGATTACGGAGCACTTCACGGATCAAAAGGTTGCCTTTACGCTTATTTCGGACACTGGCTACCGAGAGTATATGGATCTGTATGATCCGCCCAAGAGAGTTGAATATCACGATATTGCACTGAAGGATGGCGAGAGCGAAGATATGGTGGACGCGGTATCGACGATGCTGTCTCAGGTGCGAGCGGATGACATGCTCGCTTACATTGTTAGCCAAGCTCACAACTTAAACGCGAGCGACATTCACTTAGAGACACAAGCTGTTGGTGCGCGTGTTCGACTCAGAATAGATGGCGTATTGCACCCGATTGCTGAGCTCGATGCAGACAAATATCGGGTGCTCATCGGTGCCATTGCCAGTGCTGGCAATGTTAGCACCAGTTCGGACGAAGCTCAGCAGGGTCACATTGCCCAAAAAGTTACCATGGCAGATGGTTCGACTGTTGATGTGAATGTGCGTCTCGAAACCGTGCCGACCGTTCATGGCATGGATGTAGTAATGCGGCTTTTCAATATGAATCAGTCGATGTACAATCTCGATCGTCTTGGCCTCAGCGACGAACAGCGCGAGGTGGTGGACGCTATTATTTCCAAACCGACTGGTCTTGTGTTGGTGGTCGGTCCTACCGGATCGGGCAAGACGACGACGCTCTATAGTATGCTCAACTCACTTGTTAGCGAAGAGCGTAAGATTATTACTATCGAAGACCCAGTAGAATATCAATTCAAGGGGATTACGCAGATACCAGTTCGATCACGCGAAGGAGGCGAAGACGGTAAATTTGCCGATAAATTACGGGCAATATTGCGCTTGGATCCAGACATCTTGATGGTAGGAGAGATTCGAGATAACGATACCGCTCACACCGCTTTGCAAGCCAGCCTGACAGGCCATTTAGTACTAGCAACCTTTCACGCATCGTCGGCATCGGCAGCCTTGACGCGTCTTGATGCCATAATTGGTCGCAATCCACTGTTTGTTTCAGCGATACGGCTCGTTATGGCGCAGCGACTGATTCGCCGGCTCGATGATGAAACAAAGCAGCCATACCAGGCAAGTGAAGAGGAGCTGCATGTTATTCGCAAAATTATCGATACATTACCAGCAGATGTAGAGCGGCCGAACCTCGATAACCTAACGCTCTATAGCCCAGGCAGCTCAGACGAAAACCCCTTTGGGTTTAAGGGGCAAATCGCTATTCGTGAGCAGTTCCAGATGACGGGTGAAATTCGAAAGTTACTAGAAACACACACTGATGTCTTGTCGGCGCAAGATATCGAGAGTGCTGCGGTGGCAAGCGGCATGCGCACCATGCTACAGGACGGGATTCTGCACGCTATAGAGGGTCGCACAACGCTCGAAGAAGTCTTCCGCGTCGTTGGCTAAGGTACCGCTAGTATGCAGCACCAGTCGAGACGAAACGAGCAGTGCTTGATTTCAGGGGTAGTTTGGTGTAGAATGGTTTCGATATGGAGATTATTAAAGAACTAAACCAGACCTTCAAAAAGGGTGCCGTGGTCGACGTACGCAGTGGCGATACGGTTAAAGTGCACCAGAAAATTAAAGAAGGCAGCAAAGAGCGTGTGCAGATTTTCCAAGGCCTCGTTATTCGTTGCGATCGCAAAGCCAGCCACACCAGCCGTATTACCGTACGTCGTATCGCTAGTGGTATCGGTGTAGAAAAAAGCTTTTTGCTCCACAGCCCACTCGTACTCAAGGTTGAAGTTACTAAGCGAAGCAAAGTTCGCCGCAACTACCTAAGCTACATGCGCAAACTTACAGGCAAGTCTGCACGACTTACCAGTGTCGATTTCGACCGCGCAGCCGTCAATGACGTTCGTGATCTCGAGGCCGAAAAAGCTGAGGCAGAAGCTAAAGAAGTAGCTGCCAAAGAGGCAGAAGCCAAAGCCGCCGAAAAGGCCAAAGAAGATGCTGAGCTCGAAGCCAAGCAAAAGGCTGTCGAAGAAGCACACAAATCAGCTGAATAATATAGGTCGTGCGGCTAAATAAAATATTCTCGAAAACGGGGTATTTTATTTAGCTTAGGCTATACTTAGACATATGCAAGTGCTTTGTAAGGGTATACCAATAGACTATAGCGAACAGGGAAAAGGCCCTACATTGTTATTTGTGCATGGCTGGGGCGATAGCAAAAAGACATGGCAAGCGCTCATAGAGATTCTAGCCAAGGATTATCGGTGCATAGCACTCGACCTACCGAACTTTGGTGCGAGCGGTCGCAGCGCGAGCATTGTTTCGCTGGAATCAATGAGTGGAGCTATTGCTGAATTCCTGCTAAAACTACGAATTGATACGTATACGTATGTCGGTCATTCTATGGGTGGACAGATCGGTTTGTTTGCAGTTGGTTCTGGCGCACTGCGCCCCGAAAAACTTGTTATCATCGCTGGTGCGGGTATTCGTGGTGAGCGTACGGTGCGAAACATGGTACTGAAGGTTGCCGCTAAGGCAGCCAAGCCCTTGGTGTCAAAGAAACTCAAGACCAAGCTCTATAAGCGAATAGGCTCCGATTACGACCCAAACTTGAGTCTAGAACAAAAAGCCGTTATTAAATCAGTTTTATCGCACGACGTGCAGATTGAAGCGGCAATGATTAGCGTGCCCACACTCTTGCTGTACGGTGAGCAAGACACTGCCACGCCGCCTCGTTTTGGGTATATACTTCACAGAATAATTGGAGGGTCGCAGTACGACCAAATCGCAGAAGCTGATCACTGGCTACACCAAACGCACGCTGCTATAGTCGCGGAGCGTATCAGAGGCTTCATTAGTGCGTAAAGTAGTTGGATTTATAGCGTCGTTGTACTCACCATTTTTGGTCCGCAATCTTGTTTATATGCTGCAGCAAGTTGAATATCGACCGAAACCATACATGGGCTGGCTCATCGAACGTGCCGCCAAGCTACAGTCACTAGGAACGGTAATGCACCGCAAAAATCTTGAATACACTCGGCGCGCACGGCTACTTCTTGTCGCTGGCTGGCTGATCGGTATACTTTGGTTTGTGCTGTGCATATCGGTCGCAATCTACTCGGACCAACTAGGAATTATCTGGGGTGCCATTCTGACCCCTGTTGTTGTCATTCTGGGGCTGGTGAGTATTGTCTGGATAGGGTATGTATGTATTGCACGACCGGACGAAAAACGTCAGATCGGGCGCAGCAAAAAGATCCTCACAGCCCACTCGGCAGTCAAGATTGCCGTCATGGGTAGTTACGGCAAAACTACCATGAAGGAAATGCTAAGTACGGTTTTGTCGGAGCAATTTCGGGTAGCGGCGACCCTAGGAAATGGCAACACGCCGATAGCGCATGCGCGGTTTGCGAGTCAGCTAGTTGGCGATGAAAATATTTTGCTTTTTGAGTTTGGCGAGGGTAAACCTGGTGATATTGCTCAGTTTGCTGATGCTATCAGGCCCGAGTATGTCATTGTTACTGGCGTTGCTCCCAACCACCTCGACCAATACGGCAGTCTCAAGGCGTTGTTAGACGATATCGAATCTATCCGAGACTACGTGCAGGCAGAGAAGATATTTTGGGCGGCCGACTCAGAGCAGCTTGGCTCGCGACTCCGCGGCTACGATCAAGTATTTTCGGAGCAGGGCGGCGATACATGGCAAAATAGCCATGTCACTGTGCATGCTGATGGCATTGAATTTGAGTGCAAAACGGGTAAAGAGTCTTATGTGGTTCACGCAGCGGTACTTGGTAAACACCAAGTAGCTCCACTTGGTTTGGTAGTGGCTATGGCGGAGCATTTAGGCATGGACAAGCGACAAATAGAAGCAGGTGTAGGCAAGGTGCGTGCATTTGAGCACCGGATGCAGCCATACATTCTCCACGGTGCAACAATTATCGATGACACCTACAACGGGAACCTTCAGGGTATGCTAGCGGGACTAGAATTCCTCCGGACTATACCAGCCAAACGGAAGCTGTACGTAACCCCCGGCTTGGTCGATCAGGGCGAAGAAACAGAGTCAGTCCATAGGCAAATTGCTCACAAAATCGTCGATACCAAACCCGATCAGCTTGTTTTGATGCAAAATAGCGCCACCGATAGTATTCGACGAGAGCTAGCAGCGTTGGAGTATGCCGGTGCGGTACTGCTCGAGGATGATCCGCTGGAATTCTACCAAAACCTCGACCAGTTTGTGCGAGCCGGAGATGTCGTGTTGATGCAAAATGACTGGACTGACAACTACCGCTAGAACAGGGTATACTAGAAAGATGAAGACAATTGCGGTGATTTTTGGTGGTCGATCTACTGAGCACGATGTGTCGATTGTGACGGCAATTGCAAGCATTATAAAGCCACTCAAGATGACCAAAAATTACAAGATTATGCCAGTGTACATCACAAAGTCGGGTGAATGGTATGCCGACACCGAGCTTGGCGATATATCGTTGTACAGCAGTGGTGCGATTGAGCAATGGCTGGCTCGACACAAGCCACTAAGTATACAGCTGAGTGGCGGCCTCGGGTTCTTGGCACCAAGCAGACTTGGCGCTAAGGCAATCAAGGTCGACCTTGTATTTCCGGCTATGCACGGCACGCACGGCGAGGACGGCGAGCTGATGGGCGTGCTCGAAATGGCCGGTGTGCCGTATGTAGGCTGCGGGCCAGCTGCGAGTGCTATTGCCATGGATAAAGTACTTGCTAAACAGGTTACGGAAGCAAATGGCGTGAAATCGACCCCTTGGATATGGTGCTCCCAAGACGAAATTGCTCAAGATATCGATGCGGTTATGGATCGTTGCAAAGATTTGCAGTTTCCGATTTTCGTCAAGCCAGCCCACCTTGGTTCGAGCATTGGTATTACCCGAGCGGTCAATGAAATAGAGCTGCAGAATGGACTTGAGCTGGCTGCGCACTACGATACGAAGATTATCATTGAACAGGGCGTGAAAAACCTTGTCGAAGTAACCCTGCCGATTATTGGAAATAGTCAGCTTTGTCCTGCATTGTTAGAACAACCCTTGAATAACGAAGAAGGGTTTTTTGGCTTCGATACCAAGTATATGCATGGCGGCAAAAAAGGCGGTGCAAAAAATAGTGCGAAGATGGGCAAAGGTGCTGTTGGTGCTCAGGGTTACAGTCAACTTCCGGCTGATCTGCCAAAGAACGTATATGATCGGGCTGTAGAAGTTGGCTGTGCGGCCTATCGTGCCGTTGGTTGCGAAGGCATTGCTCGCATCGATATGCTTATCGACTCTAAACGACAAGAAGTCTACTTTAACGAGATCAATCCACTACCGGGTAGTTTGTATGCTCATAATTGGCGACAAGCGGGGCTTTCAGGCGTCGAGCTTGTCGAAGAACTCGTTCGCTTGGCTAGCGAATCGTACGATCGCAAAAAAGCTACCGACACAATTTTTGAAACAAATTTCCTCAAGCAATTCTAGACACGAGTTTCGAATTGCTTATGCTGGACATCACTCCATTTGCGTGAGAGAGTAACTACATGCCGACTTACAGAGGAGAAGTGCCGATAGTTGAAAACCCTGATTTGAGCGAGGTAGATTATTGGCATAGACCAAATGTACAAGTGAGACTAGGCGCGTATGAACGCGACTATACCATCATGGACATGCTCGAAAATGGTACGTACCATCTTGGGGAGCAGTATATGGGCATCGTCGATCCTGTTTGGGGTGAGTGCAAAATCGGTGATGGCACATACGACCCAATGCTAATCGAGCTAGCTCGGACGCCATTATTTCGACGTGCCCAAGCTATAGAACAACTAACTCTTGGGCCGAAGCATGCCACAATGCCCAATGCTATGTATTTTTCGAGGTGGCAACATATCTGGGGAAGCCTCGTTTTTGTCCGCAAAATGACAGAGGGTGACGCTAGGTTCTCGGAGCGCGATAGCATGGTTATGCAGCTTAGGACGTTATTGTCGGACGTCGGTCATACGGCTTTCTCCCATTTAGGAGATTGGATGTTTCAAGGTGCGCAGGGTAGTGAGGATCTACATGATCGCGAACTCAAGAACCTATTAAAGATTAGTGGCATTTCAGATATTTTAAATAAATACGGTTTCAGTCTAGAAGAAACAGTGTTTCCCGATGTTAGTGACTGGGTAGAATGCTCATCGCCAGACCTCTGTGTAGACAGGGTAGATTATGGACTGCGGGAGATAATAAGGTGGGGCAATAGCTTTTTGCCATTTCATGAGTACAAGCACTTACTCAAGGAGTCTCAAAGTTTATTTGAGATTGATGAAGAACAAAAGTTGGTAGTTAGAGATAAGCGTTTTGCTCAAATATTTGCGGCTGGTTACGGTATTCTTCCTACTGAACACTGGAACCATCCAATTCAAAATACTCAGCTTTATTTGTTGGAGAATGCCGTCAAAGGGATCATCGTCTCGGATATGGACGATGGCTTTAGCCACCCTAGGGACCTCATGTACGGCATAGATGCGGATTTCGAGTATTATTTTAAAACTTGGGATAATGTTCATTTTGGCAAATTGCTCGAAGACATAGCCTTATCGCAGCGGTTTATATTTCAGTCTGCTCGGGTAAATGATCTGAATAGAGTTTTTGGACAGCCCTACGGTGAGGATGAATGGAAGTTTCCGGATTTCCCCGACCCAATGACATCCTATAGCTGGCAATCGGAGACGTTGGGTGGTCCGCATGCAAGCCAAGTTGAGGTAGAAAAAGCTGAGGTGCAGGAATATGTGTTGCAGGTGGTAGATAAGGGCATCGAAATTCATCTACCACACAAAAAACCTCGGTCTATCGATCCGCTAGTTGCGCACAATGGCCATTCCGTAAGGCTTTCTGAACTGGATGAATCGTACGGCAACTACCTAGATGGTCAGAAAAGGGCCATAACTACTTCTTATATTGCAACCATATTAGTTCGTTCTGCGGTGGCGGACAAAATTGCCGAAAGATACAACAAAGTAGAAGAAGAGTGGGCATACCTACTCAGGCGTAAGCGCAGTCAGGAAAATCTGTCTAGAATTGTTAGGGAGTCTATGTATTTAGCTGCAGCAAGAAGCTTCGACGCCATACATGAGGTCGACGATGATTTTTTTGATGAGGCCTATCGCTAAGAATAGCCAGATTCGGTACACACCTCTGTTATACTAGAGTGCATATGATACGATACAATCCGAAAGAAATTGAGCCAAAATGGCAAGCAAAATGGGCTGCAGATAAGACATTTCAGGTAGAAATAGACCACACAAAGCCCAAAAAATACATTATCGATATGTTCCCGTACCCCAGTGGAGCGGCGATGCACGTTGGACATGTGCGTAACTTTACGATTTCGGATGTGCTCAGTCAGTATCATCGGCAAAAGGGCTACAATGTTATGCACACCATGGGGTGGGATACTTTTGGTCTACCGGCCGAAAACTACGCCATCAAGACCGGCACACCTCCACAGGAAACGACCGTAACTAACATCGCTAACTTCAAGCACCAGCTCAATATGCTCGGTATGAGCTACGATTGGTCGCGCGAAATCAACACTTCAGACCCTGAATATTATCGCTGGACGCAGTGGATATTTACGCAGCTGTTCAAAAAGGACTTGGCCTACCAAGCCGAGCGCGCACAGTGGTGGTGCGATCAGTGCAAGACGGTGCTAGCAAACGAACAGGTTGTAAACGGCAAGTGTTGGCGACATGACGTTGGCGATGATCCGCTAGTAACGAAACGGATGCTCAAGCAGTGGTTCTTCAAGATTACAGACTACGCCGATGCGCTACTTGACGGCATTGATGACCTCGACTGGCCAGAGAAAATTAAGACCATGCAGCGTAACTGGATCGGCAAGTCCGTTGGGGCGGAAGTGGAGTTTGCTCTCGAAGATAGTGATCAAAAAATCACCGTGTTTACGACGCGACCGGATACATTGTTTGGGGCGACATTTTTGGTACTGGCACCCGAGCATGAGCTCGTGCAACAGATAACCACAGATGACAAACGAGATGAAATCGAAGCCTATATAACAGAGGCGAGCAAAAAATCCGAGCTGGAGCGCCAAGAAAACAAGCAAAAAACAGGCGTCTTTACGGGCGCGTATGCAGTCAATCCGGCCGGTGGCCAAAAAGTGCCTGTTTGGGTGGCCGACTATGTACTGACCGGCTATGGTACGGGAGCGATTATGGCCGTGCCTGCACACGACGAGCGCGACCACGAATTTGCCAAGCAGTTCGACCTGCCGGTTGTACGCGTCATACAGAATGAGGCCACGGACGATGAGTGCTCGCACAACGAAGGTACCATGATGAATTCGGACGAGTATGATGGCATGAAGAGCGAGCTTGCCCGCGAAAAAATTGTTAATGACCTAGAGGCAAAAGGCCATGCTAGGCCTCAGACCAACTACAAAATGCGCGACTGGCTAATCAGCCGCCAACGCTACTGGGGGGCACCCATCCCTGTCGTACATTGCCCCAAAGATGGCGCTGTTGTCGTTCCCGAAGATCAACTTCCTGTCAAGCTACCAAAGGTTGAAAGTTTTGCGCCGACCGGCAATGGTAGCGTATTGGCTGGCGTTGAAGATTGGGTGAATACCATCTGTCCAGCATGTGGCGGTCCCGCTCAGCGCGAGACTGACACCATGGATGGCTACGCTTGCAGTAGCTGGTATTTCTTGCGCTACATCGACCCGCGTAACACACAGCAAGCCTGGAGCCCAGAGAAGGCCAATTACTGGATGCCGGTGGATTACTACTGCGGAGGCGACCATGCGGTTTCACATCTGCTGTATAGTCGGTTTTGGTTCCATTTCTTTGCCGATCTTGGCCTGATTGAAAAAACGCGCCGCGAACCAGTCGGCAAGCTGGTGTATAACGGCTACATTCTTGCGCATGATGGCCAGAAGATGAGCAAAAGTAAGGGTAATGTCGTTAACCCAGATGATCTGATCGAGCAAGGTTATGGTGCTGATAGCGTACGACTGTTTGAGATGTTCATTGCGCCATACGAGCAAAATACTAACTGGAATACCAACGGTGTTCCCGGTACGTACCGTTTCTTGCAGCGGTTCTGGAACTTGTGCCAAGACTACTTGGCGGTAAAAGATACAGCTACGGGTAGCGATAGTAATGATGAGGCCATCCGCAGAACAATTCACAAAGCTATCAAGCGAGTCACGGCAAGCCTGGATGACCTGAGCTTTAATACGGCCGTTTCGGCACTGATGGAATGTGTGAATGAGCTGTATAAGCTCAAAGTAGAGGACGCATTTGCCAGCCGAGAAGCATGGCAGTTCGCGCTTGAATCAATCACGCAACTATTGGCTCCATTTGCACCGCATATCAGCGAAGAACTATGGGAGTTGCTCGGCCATACCGATTCAGTGCACGGGGCTATCTGGCCAGTGTTTGACGAGAAATTCCTAACCTCAAACACCGTCACCTACGCCGTGCAAATCAATGGCAAAGTCCGCGATACGATTGAGGTAGCTGTCGACGCCGACCAATCAACCGTCGAGGCAGTGGCTCGACAAAGCGAGCGAGTTAGCCTGTACCTAGCAAACCACGAAGTAGTAAAAACCATCTTTGTACCAAACAAACTCATTAGTTTTGTCGTATCCTAAGGCCTCTAAACCAGCCTTGTAGTGGACAGGAAGGTTTTATTTGCTTAGCTGCGACGACTTATTGAGGCTTTGAAGTTTGTGTCGCTGTGCAGATGCCGCGGATGACTTGCTCGAATTTTATGCCTTCGTTGGCAATTTGGAGATCGCTTTCTGCCGCCGCTAGAGCAGTACGGGCGGCTTTAGTAATTCGCTCAGCTTCATCAAGCAGGGCGTTGACTAGTGTCGGATTGTGGACTTCTGGAGACGTTGTCATTTTTCGTATGGGTTTATTCCTGCATTTCTCAGCCGGCGAACCATGTCGACAACATTCGTTAAGTCTATGGCATGATTACGCCAATCGGGTTCTGCGGCTCTCTGCGGCTTACGGACCCGTACGGTTGGTGTGACAGGTTGGTCGGATGGTGCGTATACAGAGCAAGTTTCTGGAAAGATGGAGACTAAACTATCAAAAGCTGCGTTGGCGCCAACGATTGGTCGCTTCAGCTCAGTTATGGTCGCAAGTGGCGTTTCGTTAAGTTCACCAAAAACGGCTACGGCGAGTGCTTCGATATCGTTGACTGGGTGATTATTCTCTGGAGAACTCATATATAGATATATTATAAACTAAATTACACTCAAAAGTCAAGGACTGCTGCGATCATTCGTTGGCGTGAGTCAGTGCTTCTAGATTGATGCGCACTACGTTCAGGAGTTCCATAAGTTTACCCTGAAACGGTGACTCACTACTCCAGACTACTTGAATATCGTGCTTGCTGTCGCGAGCGTATTCGCAAGATATGCCATCTATGTCAATATTTCCATGCCGTACGGTAATGACTCCCATAGGCGGGTTATTTGGATCGCTGAAATCGTCCGACTTATCGAACCAAGTACGTATGGCTGACACGATACCACGCGGGTTTAACTCTACGTGAAGCTCGTTTTCGCCTTCGGGAGATATCCGGTACCAATCTGGCTGCATAGTATCGAGTAGCTCGGTATCATTGAGTAACGAATCATCTCCATTCTGATGATGATCACCTCCATTCTGATGATGTACTATGCATTGCTGGTATATGGCAATATCTTCAATCAGTTCGCCTATAGCTGTATTGCTTTTCGCAGGACTAGCCTCGACAGCATCGACATCTTCGATACTGTCAATATTAATGCCGCCGTCATAGGTGAGTTTTCGCATATCCACGGTGGCATCATATAGGCGTATATCACAACAGTCTACTGGGTCCAGTATGCGCGTATGCACAAGGCTGGATTCTGCCAGTGCAAATATCTCATTAACGTTCACGGCGAGTGCGTCGACATTTCGGCGGTACATAACGAGTATTATACACTCAAAATAGGTTTAAAGCAAATATAGGTTGAAAAACCAGCTAAAATGGCGTATAATGCATGTAAATAATAACCAAACTCTAGGGAGTTAGTACATCTATGGGTAAACCAAAGAAACGAACCAGTCCACGAGCTACCGGTGCACGCCGTAGCCATTTGGTACTGAAGTTGGCGCGAGCCGTGAATAAGAAATCGCCAGTCAAGGCATTTACGACTGTAAAAGAGAGTGGCAAGAAACTGACCGCCACCAAAGCTCAGTAATTTTTCAGTACATTTTCATACACTAGCGGAGGCTTTAACAAGTTATGGCAAGCAATAGACACCTTGGTCGAATCGTCGCTCTTCAGACACTGTATGAGCAGGATTTTCGTGCCGAAGCAGGAGACGAGTCTTTTGATATGGCCAGCGTACTCAAGCGTAATATTACACGCTACCAAGACACGCTGGACGATGTTTTTTTTGTCGAGGAACTGACACGTGGTGTCGCAAAGCATATCCCCGAGCTCGATGTCGATCTGACACCGCTTGCTCCTGAGTGGCCGCTAAGCCAAATTGCTCGCATGGACCGCGTTATTTTGCGGATGGGTCTATACGAGCTACGCTACAGCAAGGATATACCACCCAAGGTTGCGATTAACGAAGCGGTCGAGCTTGCCAAGGCCTTCGGTGGTGACAATTCAAGTAAATTCATCAATGGCGTACTCGGGTCCGCCCTCAAAAAAGAGCAAGGTATCGAAGAGGCAGTAGATACCGAAAAGACCAAAAAACCTACTAAATCTAAGAAGAAAAGTGAGCAAAAAAGCTCGGATGAATAATGGCCGATAAAGAGAAGCCAAAAAAGCATCACTATCCAAAGCCAATTGAAGGCTTGCGCAAGTTTGTAACGCGACGCCCAAGTATCGAGGAGGTTGTGCACGAGATTACTTCTGGTGGCATGGTCTACCGCAAGACCCCAGAGGGTAAGGTAGAAGTGCTGCTCATTAAGGATGCCAAAAATCGCTGGACCATTCCAAAGGGTCACGTCGAAGAAGGTGAAGAGCCCAAGGAAACGGCCGCGCGTGAGATTCGCGAGGAGACGGGTTTACAGGAAATGCAGGTCCAGAGTTGGCTCGGCAAGGTGAACTTTCGCTACCGTCGAAACCATACACTGGTGTTGATGACGATGCACATTTACTTGGTAGAAGGCTTGGGTAATACTAACCGTCTTCATCCAGAGGATTGGCTGAGTGATATTCAGTGGCTGCCTGCGCACGAAGCTATCGATGCCATTGCTTACGAAGATATCGGCAAGCTGATGCTGCTTGGCATGAAGAAAATAAGAGAAGGAAAGGTATGATTGGACATTGGACAATAGACGTTGGCTGCTAGATTTTTACGACCCCAACGTCTACCATCTAATATCCAACCTCTAAATATATGGATATAGGAAAATATCAGGATTTTGCCAAGAATATTCTTGGCACGGAGTTTGCGAACCTCGAGCTGCTTATTACGGCGTTTACGCACCGATCGTATCTGAACGAGCACAAAAAATCGGCCAGCGAGCACAATGAACGCTTAGAGTTTTTGGGTGATGCGGTTTTGGAGCTGGTAGTCACCGAGCATTTGTATGCAAACTTTGGCGAACCAGAAGGCATCCTGACCAACTGGCGCAGTAGCTTAGTCCGTACCGAGAGTATAGGTGCGGCCGCGGCCCGTCTGGGCTATGAAGGCCTACTGCGGCTGAGCCGTGGTGAAAAACGAGGCACAGACCGCGCTAGGGCACAGATACTTGCCAATACCTTTGAGGCTGTGCTCGGCGCACTGTATCTCGATAAGGGCTATGATGCGGCGAAGGCATTTATCGAAAAAAACATCCTCAGTACTTTCGATAAGATTCTCGAAACAGGCTCTTGGATGGACCCTAAGTCGAAGTTGCAAGAGCAAGTCCAGAGTAGCGATGGCGTGACGCCTACCTACCGAGTGCTCAGTGAGGAAGGCCCTGACCATGAGAAGATCTTTACAGTCGGTGTATTCGTGGGCGAAAAGAAAATTGGCCAAGGCACCGGTCCGAGCAAGCAAACCGCCCAAGTCTCCGCCGCCCAAACCGCCCTCCAGAAGTATTCTTGACAACAGGGGTCGGTATCTGGTATTCTAGACCTTGATATAAATTTTAAGGGAGTTACAAACAATGCTTGTTATTCGTTTGCAGCGAACTGGCCGTAAGGGCCACGCACAATTCCGCGTTGTCGTACAAGACAGCCGCCGGACCCCTACCAGTGGCAAAGTAGTCGCTTTGCTCGGTACGTACAATCCTCATACCAAAGAGCTCAAGGTCGAAAAGGAGCGCGCACAGCACTACCTCGACCACGGCGCACAGCCAAGCGAGCGCGTCGCTATATTGCTCAAAAAAAATGGCATTAAGCTACCAAAGTGGGTGAACTTGCCGGCCAAACAAGAAGGCAAAATCCGCAACCCAGAGAAGCTACGACGCAACCAGCCCGAGGAACCCAAAGAAGAACCAAAGGAAGAAGCTGTCGAAGAGACCGCTCCAGCAGAGGCCACCGAGACTTCTGGAGCCGAAGCTTCTCAGGCAGACGTCGCAGAAGAGAAGACCGAAGAATAACTTTTGTCATCCAAACTAGCCTCTCGTCCTAGTAGGGCGAGAGGTTTTTCATTTTTAGGCTATACTAAAGGGCAATGTTCTACCTCATTTCCATTGGTGTGCCGATATTTTTGTATTTTGGGCTTCCAAAACTCCTTGGCGCGTCAAAGCACAAAGGTTGGTTACTGCTAGCCTGCGTACTGTTTTTTGTATCGTGGTTTTTGCCATCTCCCGAAATTCATGGCCGAGACACGTCATTTACAACGCATTTTGTTGGCGGTGGAATATTTTGCGGATTTTTGTGGCTATACTTACTCAAGGCCATACGGCCCAAGTTTTCATCACGCTGGCTCGAGCCGCTTAGTCTGTTTGCGCTCGTTTGCATGCTCGGTGTCGTCAATGAGTTGTTCGAGATTTTCCTATTCGAGCTCGGGCGTATGTCTTTCGGTATTACCGATACATCGTGGGACCTCCTTGCTAATACCCTCGGCGCCCTCATATTCTACGGAGCATACAAAGCATGGCAGCGAACGCAGTAGTCGGGATAGACGAGGTGGGGCGCGGCTGCTGGGCTGGGCCGCTTGTCGCATCAGCCGTACTACTCGATAAGCCAATCGAAGGGCTGCGAGATAGTAAGAAGTTGAGTAAAAAAAGACGCGAGGTCCTAGCCGAAAAAATTAAATATGAAGCGAAAGCCTACGGTGTCGGTTGGGTTAATGCGGATGAAGTCGATAAAATGGGGCTTAGTAAGGCCGTGCAAACGGCTATGCTACAGGCTATCCAGCAACTCAATAAAGTTACGACAGACTACGATGACATCATCATTGATGGCAACATAAACTACTTCCTCAACCGAAATGGTGAAAGGTTAGACCTCACACCATCCGCAAAGGGTACTTTGCAACAGAGAGAAAATATCGTGGATGGTGTGAGGTCTAACCTTTCACCAAGAGTGAGGGCGGTGGTAGGGGCGGATGCTATATATGCGGAGGTGAGTGCGGCGAGTATTTTGGCAAAAGTAGAGCGCGATGCATATATGACGGAACTAGCCGAAAGTTACCCAGGCTATGGTTTCGAAAAACATGTTGGGTATGGCACAGCGGCTCACGTGGCAGCACTTGCTAAGCTCGGGCCGATACGAGGTATACATCGTTACTCCTATGCTCCCATCAAAAAACTACTAGACCCAGTATCCTAAAGCCTATACCCTGTACATATGACGAACCATTCTAGTGGGCATCACGCCGAACAGGTTGCGGCCGAATATCTGAAGGCGCACGACTATACTATCGTGGACATCAACTGGAAATCAAGAATGGCCGAAATAGACATTGTGGCGAAAAACAAAGGAGATGCCCTAGTATTTTTTGAGGTTAAATACCGCTCTTCAAGTTGGCAAGGCAGTGGGCTAGACTATATTACTCCGGCTAAATTCAACCAAATGCAACGTGCGGCTAATGCGTGGGTACAGGCCAATGGCTTTAGGGGTGAATATTCGCTCGGTGCGGTCGAGGTGAGCGGCGACGAGTACACCGTTACCGCCGTTCTAGACGAGTTACTCTAGCTCCGCAAATCTGCAAAGTACTTCTGGACGGCGCTAAGATCACGCTTGAGCCAATCAACACGATTGGCTATTTCTTCGGCACCGAGTTCGATATTGCGCTTTAAGAGAGGCTGGTTTATCTTGCTGTCGAAAAGATCGTGGAATTTTTGGGCATAGTCGTCGGTGTTTACGCAACTGGCAGCGTAGCGCGGAAGGTAGTCGTACGATTTATCATGCTGAAAGGTGTCTTCGAGCCACTGCCAGTTATCTACCATCCACTGCCAAGCCGTGTCCCGCGTAAAGCGATTGCGGAGCAGATAAACCAGCCAGCGATCAACGTCTTGTGGCTTGACGAGCGTTTTATCTTTGAGCCTAGACAAGAGTTTTACGGCTTGACTTGTATCTTGGGTAGCGGTCAGCGCATCGCACAAATCACTCTTGAGTTCACTGTTCACTGTCTGATCGTGACGTTCGAGCAGTGCCTCGAAAGCGCCACTAATCTGCTGTTTGATGGCGACAGCAAGGATGACAGCGCGGAGTTCGGCGGAAATTTCCTCACCAGCTAGGTACTTGGCGTATAGACCTTTGCAGTGCGCAAGTACGCTGGCATCTTCGCCGTAAGCACTCAAACCGATGATGGTAGCACGAAGTTTGGCGTCGGCGCCCGACTCCTCTTTTTTCGCCTCCCAGTCAAGACGTGTAAATTGCTCGGCAGCAAGCCGCGCACTAAATTGCTTGATGCGCGGTTCGAGCGCAGGGTCTACATCGATAAAACGGCGGACTTCGCCGGCGACCATGCTTATGATGTCCCATACGGGCTCGCTGGCTTCGGTGCCGTATGACTCAAGTAACGACAGCGTGTCGTCATACCTAGCGTAGCCAGCTCGAGCCAACATGCTCGAACCATTAAGCGTTAGAAGTCGGTCGGCTTCGCTTATGCTGCCCGACCGAATACTAGTCCGTAGGAACTCTAGAGCCTCTGCAGTCTTGTAGTTGACGAGGTAGTGGCCGCGACCACCCTGATTAAGTAGTGCGACGCCATTTTCTGGGAAGGTATCTTCGGTGGCGGCTTTGACGAACGTACTTGGGATAGATACAGTAGAAAAAGTAGGTATGGGCCAGATTTTTGATGAGTCGGCCTTGCTGGGGTTTTCGCAGAAATGCTCTTGAGTAAGCTTGATACGCTTGCCATTTTGTTCGACATGAACGACCGGAAAACCTGGGCGCATAATCCACGGGTTCATGAAGTTCGCCACGTCAGTACCGCTGGTTTCACTCAATGCGTTCCAGAGGTCATCACCGGTCGTATTACCATAGGCATGACGGCTAAAGTAGAGGCTCAGGCCTTTACGGAAGGCTTCTTCGCCAATGAAACTTTTGAGCATGTACAACAGCCTGCCTCCTTTGGCGTAGACGATAGAACCGTCGAATAACGAACTGATTTCATCTGGGTGGTGTACGTCTGTTTGAACAGATTGCACCCCATCGAGCGCGTCTCTGCGGAAGGCGGCCAGTCCTTCGGAAGCAATGAACGTATTCCAGATATTCCATTCGGGATACAAGGCATCGACGCACTCATATTCCATCATGTTGGCAAAGCTCTCGTTGAGCCAGAGGTTATTCCACCACTTCATGGTGACGAGGTTGCCGAACCACTGGTGGCTCGTCTCGTGGGCGACGACGAGGGCTATGTATTCGCGGGTAGATTGGCTGGTAGATTCGGGGTAGTCTAGGAAAACTCGTTCACGGTAGGTAATGAGGCCCCAGTTTTCCATGGCGCCACTGCTAAAGTCTGGTAGGGCGATGTGGTCTGCCTTTGCAAGTGGATACGGGACACCAAAATACTCCTCGAAAAACTCGATGGAGCGAACGGCTGCATCGAGCGCAAAGTCGAGCGAATTAGCTGGCTGCGCGGTCGTGGCCCACGACCTAACTGCGACGCCTGATTTAGTTTGGGCCTCTTTGCTGTGAATGTCGCCGTAGGCAAAGGCAAGGAGGTAGGTCGACATCTTGGGTGTCGGTTCGAAGGTTGTTGTCAGGCGATCGTCGTTGACATCTTTTTGCTCGTGTTCTGGCGTGTTAGAGAGTACCGTTACGCCCTTACCGGTAGTGAGTGTCAGCTGAAAGGTTGCTTTTGCTTCTGGTTCATCGATACAGGGGAATGCCTCGCGGGCATGGTGAGATTCAAACTGAGTAGCAAAAAGCTTCTTGTCTTGCTCGCCATCTTTGAAATAACAGGGGTAAATGCCAGTCATGCCGTCGGTAATTTTTCCCTCGAAGTCCATGACGACACTGTATTGGCCTGGGAAGAGCATGTCGTCGCTATGGAGGCGCACTTCGTTGAGGGTTTTTTGGTGGTTGATACGCGACAGTATGATGTCTTGGGAGCCTTTTTTGTCTTGACGGGCTACCTTAACAAAGGTAACCTTTAGTCCGTTGACGTGGAAGGTAAGCCGTTTGCTCGGCCGACCAACTTTTTTGCCGCGCACAGCAACAGAACCGGTGAAGGTCATGTTTTTTTCGTTGATATCGAGGGCCAGATCGTAGTGTTCTGGCTGGAATTGGTTGTAGAGTCTCGCCACTGATTTCATCTAACCAGTGTAGCATGAGAATACAGTTACTTAGCTTCGGTGTAAGATTGGACGTGGCAAAATACCACCCCATATTTCACGCACTACACGTCGAACGCCCTTATCGACACGGTTTGCCTCTGGGGTGCCTTCGATGGTCACAGAACCGCCTTCGATCGAGACACTGTTTACTCCTACGACTCGGCCGATTCCAATAACCGTACTGTATAGGATGGGGTTGTCGAATCGTTCTTTATTGAGTCCTTTCGGGTGGTCATCGAGTACGCAATTAAATTGCTCGGTGCTGTAATTTCTGGTTTCACCATCGGGCAAAATACGAGAAGAAAAATTAATAACTGTGTTTTGTTCACTTTCGGTGATGTAAACCTCTGGGCGAGGAAAGGCAAGATCAATACATTTCTCAAAATATTTCATTGTTATATATTATCACAAAAGTATAACTTTGTAAATAGTGGCGCCATTTGACAAGAAAAGCCAAGCTTGGTATCATGTGGGGGTTCGAGTCGGCCAGCAGGTCGACTTTTTTCATGAAGATTCCATAAAGACCTATAGATATAAGGGATAGACAAAGGAGATAATAATGGATATGGATTTTAAACAACTAGCGACTGCAATTCAAGCAATTGCCGAAGAGAAAAACTTGCCCGAGGATGCTGTCAAAGAGGTTGTTGAGCAGGCACTGGCTGCTGCCTACCGTCGTGACTATGGTGATCGCGAGCAAGAGGTGCGTGTAAGTATGAATCTCAACACCGGCGAAGTGGACGCGTACGTTAGCAAAGAGGTTGTTGAGAAGGTTGGCGATGAGGCCTTTGAGCTAAGTCTTGCCCAAGCAAAGGTGATGAAAAAGGATGCTGCCATCGGCGACATCATTGAAATACACGAAAAGGTAGAGAGTTTTGGCCGTGTTGCAGCACAGACTGCAAAACAGGTTATTTTGCAGCGTCTTCGTGAAGCAGAGCGCGAGATTGTTTTGGCTGAATACGAGGATAAGATCGGTACCATCGTTAATGCTATGGTGAGCAGAGTCGAAGGTAACATTGTACGTTTGGAGCTTGGCAAGGCTCAGGGCATTATGCCTCGCAGCGAGCAGATCCAGGGCGAACGATATTATCCCGGTCAGCGCATCAAGACATTCCTGAAGGATGTTGAGCGTGGTTTGCGTGGCCCACAGCTTGTTCTGAGCCGCGGCAACAAAGAGTTTATGGAGCTACTTTTTCGCGCCGAGGTGCCAGAGATGGAAAGTGGTGCTGTCGAGATTAAGAATGTGGCTCGCGAAGCAGGTGTCCGCAGTAAAGTAGCCGTATCGAGCGCCGTGCAAGGTGTTGACCCAGTGGGAACCTTCGTGGGCGGTCATGGTACTCGCGTAAACGCGGTCGTAGGTGAAATTGGCGAACAGGAAAAAATCGATATTGTCGTCTATAGCGACGAGCCACAGGCATACATCATGCAGGCACTCAGCCCAACCAAAGTAAATCGTGTGGTGATCGACGAAGCCGCTAAACGCGCTAAAGTGTACGTACCAGAGGACCAGTTGAGTATCGCCATCGGTCGTGGCGGGCAGAATGTGCGACTCGCTAGCAAGCTGGTGGGTTACGAACTCGACATTGAGGCCGAGACTGCGCCAGTGGTTGAGGGCGAAGTTGAGACAGTTGAACTGCCAAAACAGCCCCGACTCAAGAAAAAAGAACAACTCGAGTCATCACTACTTGAAGCCATCGAAGAACACGGCGAATAGTTTTCGGGCCGGCTACTATTGACTGAATCTGCCATCGGTGATTATACTGTTATGGTAAAGATTGAAATAAAAATGCAAGTACGAAAACTATTTACTTTCACAACCGTGGCACTGCTCCTTGTAACCATGCTTGCTCCTCTAGGCACGAAAGCAGCCTCTGATAAATTGTCGGTGACAGTTGCGTCGTATAACCTATTGGTTCAGTCTAAGGCTCCACTAAAAAATCGACCGCAAAAGCAGGCTGCTTTTGCGCGCGCTCACGACTTTGATGTTATTGGTGCGCAAGAGGTGTCGTATCGTCCTCAGTTTCAGGCTGTTTCTGCCAATAGTGCCTTTGGGAAGGAGTACAACATTTTCCCGAGCTCCTACATTGGTCTTGCTAAGTCTGCTCGACCCATCCTCTATAAGAAAAAGTTTAAGCTCGTTTCGGGCAAATACATTGAGTACCCTAGTTTTGTTAGCAAAAAACAGCCGGCGCCTATGAAGACTTTTGCGCCGGTCGTGTTGCTCCAAGATAAAGAAACGGGAATAAAATTTTATGTAGTTAATACACATAACTCGGCATTTTCATTATCGGGCAGGGCGAAATCTCGTTACGACGCGGGAGTCAAATATCGACAAGGTATAGAGAAATTGCGCAAAACGGGGCTACCAGTATTTTTGACGGGTGACTTCAATGAAAATGCGAGTGGCGGCCGTTCAGTTTATCAAGCCAGAAGAGCCAACCTGAATTACTGTGTTTTAACAGAAGGTGATCTCATGAGGTTTGCGGGTGCGGCAGTGCATGGCCAAAAGGGCTGCAACTATAGAAAAGAAAATGCGATAGACAGGGTGTACGTTACTCCAGACGTTAAGGTCAACTCTTATCGTCTGCTGCCCGCAGGAATGGCAAGAGCTGGTACTGATCATCGGTATGTTGCAATGGCAAGAGCAATCGTTAGTAATGGGGATGAAGCCACGACCTCTACAAATCCTAACCCTGTAGTCAAGAATCCTAAAACTCAAGCGCAATGTGCGGCTTCTCACAGAGTCTGGAAAAACAACAGCTGTTCAAAAAAGTGTAAAGAGAATTACAAAATAAGCCCGACGAACGAGAATAAATGTATTAAAAAAGATAAAAATGCCGTTAACAAAACAAAAGATACGCAAAAACCAACTGTTAGCTTAGCCTCGCCAAGCGATAAATTTATAGCTAAAGATGTCATAGAATTTGCTGCAACCGCCAAGGATAATGTTGCAGTCAGACGAGTTGAGTTTTACCTCAATGATCGGAAAGTCGCTACTGATATAAACGCTCCATATGAGAAGGTGTGGTCTGTGATGGATGCAGTAACCAGAAAGCAAAAGTTGCCAAACGGATCATATTCTGCCTACGCTATTGCATACGACAAGAAAGGTAATAAACAAAAGAGCTCTGCCGTTGCGGTGATTATTAACTCAGTGGAGGTTGCTACCGATACGTCGACTGGTACCACTACGACGGGCACTACCCAGATACCCGTGACCGTACCGTCGCCGACCTCTACATCTACCAGCACGTCCACAGCATCGAATACAAAATCTCCTACGGCAAGTTCAGAATCCTCTCAGCACAGTTCTTCAAACGGCTCTCAGGCTGAGCAGTCGCAACAGTCCGGCCAAAAGAAATTTGGAGTTCTTCCGAACACCGGTACCTCTACAACAATCTTACTGACTACTTTGGGTGTGGCTGTTTTGGGTTACGCTGCAAAGAGGCTTCTCAAACGCAAAAAGTATACGAACTAGTAGGTCAAGTAAACGTAATTAGCACTCTTGACAGTAGAGTGCCAGTCTAGTATTCTGATACATACAAAGCGTACAAACCATCATTCTAGCCAAGTACGATACGGAGGAGCACTAATGTCACCAAACTCACCAGACTTTCAAGAATTTGCGAATGCATTAACCGAAAATGCTCGTCAGAGCCTAGCACATGCCAATGTAATTGCACGAGGTTTTGGTAGCGCGTATGTCGGTACCGAACACTTGCTACTGGGGCTGATGGCACAAGAGGATAGTATGGCCAATCGGTTGTTGACCAGCGCGGGTCTGACGCTCGACAAAGCAAGGATAGCGCTCAATATGAACGAGGGTCAGTCGGAGCGACAAAGTGTCAGTATGCGTGGCTACAGTGAAACAGCTAAGCTTACGCTTAGGATGGCGTATGATATCGCCCTAGACTATAACCAAGACAACTGTGGAACGGAACACATACTGTCAAGTATATTGAGCCAAAAAAATGCTCGGGCCACAGTGCTTCTTCGTTCGCTATCCGTCAATACAGACGTGTTGTCCCGTGAGCTCGACCTATTTCTTCAAAGGCAGTACGATGATGCAGGCCATGGGAGTGGTGGGCAGACGCGCACCAAAACACGCACCAAAGCCAAGACTGCCCTCGAGGAATTTGGGGCCGACATTACGCTTCAGGCAAGAAACGGCAAGCTAGATCCTGTCGTTGGACGCGAGGCTCAAATCCAACGTATCATAACGATCCTAAATCGTAGAACTAAAAATAACCCAGTGCTGATTGGTGAGCCAGGGGTAGGCAAGACAGCTATTGTCGAGGGCTTGGCGCAGCGAATTGTGAGCGAAGAAGTGCCCGACAGCTTACTGGATAAGCGAATAGTGATGCTCGATTTGGCGGCAATGATTGCCGGCACTAAGTATCGAGGGGAGTTCGAAGATCGATTGAAGAAAGTTATGACCGAGCTCGAAAAAGACCGTCGGACCATCGTATTTATCGACGAAATGCATCTGATCGTTGGCGCGGGCGCAGCCGAAGGATCTATGGACGCCGGCAACATACTTAAACCAGCATTAGCTCGAGGAAAAATCCAAATGATCGGCGCGACAACTACTTCTGAATACGGTAAGTATGTAGAAAAAGACGCCGCGCTTGAGCGGCGCTTCCAGCCCGTACAAGTGCCCGAATCGACAGTCCCTGAGTCGATAGCCATTCTTAAGGGGCTACGAAAGCACTACGAGGAGTTTCATGGCGTGACGATATCGGATGAGGTGATTGCCGATGCTGTTCATTTGGCGGCTCGGTATATTCAAGATAGGTTTATGCCAGACAAGGCTATTGATCTTCTCGACGAGGCAGCTGCTCACGTACGGGTCAGTCGTAAGCGCAGCACCCCCGAGGTGCGACAGGCGCAAAAGGAGATTAAGCTACTTACTGTGCAGATAGATGAAGCGGTCGAAAACGAAGATTATGAACGTGCCGCACGAAGCAAGACTCGGCTCGAACGGCTAAAGAAAGAGCTGCAACAAATGCAGGGCAGTGCAAAGAATAGCCATGCTCTCACGACCGAAGACATTGCCGCAGTGGTGGCTCGGGCTACTGGCGTACCTGTAAAAAAGGTTATGAAAAGCGAGGCAAAGTATTTGCTTTCGCTTGAGAAAAATCTTGGAAAACACATCATCGGCCAAACAGAAGCCGTCGAGGCAGTTTCTAAGGCAATTCGCCGCAACAGGAGTGGAGTAAGCTCTGGTAGGCGTCCAATCGGGTCGTTTATTTTTCTGGGGCCTACGGGCGTAGGCAAAACTGAGCTAGCTAGGGTACTCGCCAAAGAATTTTTCGGAAGCGAACAGGCACTCGTCAAAATCGACATGAGTGAATTTGGCGAACACCACAATGTCTCGCGGCTGGTAGGAGCGCCAGCTGGCTATGTAGGCTACGATGATGGTGGACAGCTGACTGACAAGATTCGTCGACAACCATATAGCCTCGTGCTGTTTGATGAGATCGAAAAAGCCCACCCAGACGTGTTCAATATGCTGCTTCAGATGCTTGAAGACGGCTATATCACCGACGCAAAGGGTAGAAGAATCGATTTTACGAACACCATTGTAATTATGACGAGCAACATCGGCGCGAATGAGCTACAGAAGGAAGCTGGCTTTGGCTTTCAAGCTAGAGCCCAGGGTGATTTAAATGATCTCGATAGCTTACATGAGCAAAACAAGAATAAAGTTATCGATAAGATTAAGAAAGCATTTCGACCAGAACTACTCAATAGAATTGATAAAATTCTTGTTTTCCGCGCACTCACCCGTAAAGAGATTTATAAAATCATCGATCTTCAGATTCAAGAACTTAAAGATAGGCTAGTCAAGAAGGGTGTAGACATCTTGCTCTCGCGATCCGCCAAGGACTATTTGCTCGAACATGGCTACGATGCCTTAAACGGCGTTCGGCCGATGCGTCGTCTTATTCAGGACACTATCGAGGATCATATAGCCCTAGGGATCCTAGAGGCTAAATACGGTAAGGGCAGCATTGTATCGGTGACTGCAAGGGATAAAAAACTGCACTACAACATCACTACCGAATAGTTTTCTCGCGGCGCTGACTTAGGGGTATACTATAGTGGATGCAAGATACTCGCAGTAACGCGCGATCAGGTGTTTTTGGGGCTGTGTTTACTGTACTAACGGTAGTGTTAGTGGCCCTAGCTTTGTGGCGATTGCAAGATATTCAAGATTTCTTACGGTTATATAGCTACACACCACCGACCGAAGTTGCCTCACTCGCAACCACAACTTCTATGTCCGAAAAGGGTCGCAAACTGTTCTATGTCAATAAGCCGCAGTTACTTCAGGGACCTTCTTTTTCTGGCCATTGCCCAGTTGGGGCCGAGAAAACTGTAGTATTGGGCTGCTATAAGTCGAACGACAACGGCATATACTTGTTCCATGTGACGGATGAACGACTTCAGGGTGTCGTAGAGGTGACGGCAGCTCACGAGATGCTCCACGCGGCCTACATGCGTCTGAGCGATAGGGAAAAGGCTCACGTCGACGCTCTTCTCGATAACTACTACAAGCATTCGCTTTCCGACCCGCGCATCAAAGAAACCATCGACGCATACCGCCAGTCTGAGCCAAGCGAGCTGTTAAACGAGATGCACTCTATTTTTGGCACTGAAATTGCGAAGTTGCCCGAAGGCCTCGAACGGTACTACGCGCAATACTTCGAAAACCGTCAGGCTGTCGTCGGTATGCTCCAGCACTACCAGGCTGAATTTAGCGGCCGTCAGCAGAAAATCGCTAGCTTCGATGCTCGCCTAGCAACATTGAAGAGTGCGCTCGATGCTGAACAGTCAAATTTGAAGGCAATGGGTACGCAATTGCAGACCGACAAGGCTAAGCTGGAGCGCTTGCGTTCGAGCGGCAGCGCTGGGGAATATAATGCCGCGATAGACCCATATAATCGATCGGTAGCTTCGTACAATGGTTTACTTAGGCAGGTGCAGGCCAAGATCACCGAATATAACACTCTCGTTGAGTCGCGCAACGCAATCGCACTGGAGCAGCGACAACTTATGCAGTCACTATCGTCCACACCTATACAGAAATCGCCGTAGTACCGTAAATCGGTATATACTATAGCTATGGCAAAATCGGCGGTAAAGTATGCGTGTACAAACTGCGGAGCTTTTTATAGCTCATGGGCAGGTCGTTGCACGCAATGTGGTGAATGGAATACTATCCAAGAAGAGATCCAGACGATCGCAGTTCACGGCGCTGCATCGGTAGGCCGGAAAATCATCCCACAAGCGATAGATGCAAGTCGACACAAAGATGACCTACGTATCGTGACTCATTTTGCGGAGATAGATGAAGTATTAGGCGGCGGAATCGTCGAAGGAAGCGTTGTGCTTTTGGCGGGTCAGCCGGGCATCGGCAAGAGCACTTTGCTTATGCAGCTGGCGGGTTCGATCTCCAAGAATGCTAGAGTGCTCTATGTCAGTGGCGAAGAATCGGAACACCAAGTTGCGATGCGCGCTGCTCGCTTAGGTGTTGGCGGTGACTCGCTACAACTCGCGGCAAGTAGCAGTGCAGACGATATTGCTGTGACTATTCAGGCCAAGGAATTCGATCTTGTGATCGTAGACTCTATTCAGACAATGACAGTTGACGCCGTCTCTTCGGCGCCCGGCAGCGTTAGCCAAATTACGAACTCCACCAACCTGCTTTTGGCGTCGGCAAAAAAGTCAAATGTGGCGTTGGTGGTAGTTGGGCACGTCACAAAAGAAGGTTCGATCGCTGGTCCGAAAGTACTCGAACATATTGTTGACGTGGTGATGCAACTTGAGGGTGACTCATTCGGAGGATTTAAATTACTCCGCGCCAACAAAAACCGCTTTGGTCCAACCAACGAAGCTGCGCTACTTGAAATGACCGAAAAAGGCCTCAACCCTGTCAAGAATCCTTCTGCCGCACTGCTTGAAGAGCGGCAAATAACCGACGGTTCGGTAGTGTTAGCAACAATCGAAGGTACCAAGCCTCTGCTTGTCGAAGTGCAGGCTTTAGTAAACAAAACGAGCTATGGGTATCCAAAGCGAGCATCGAGCGGCCTTGACCTTACTCGGCTGAATTTGCTGATAGCCATGCTAGAGCGTCGAACAAAGTTGAACTTGAGCGAGTACGACATCTATATCAATATTGTTGGTGGTATTAAACTCAAAGATCCGGCTGCCGACTTAGCCGTATGCTTAGCGATTGGTTCAGCGGCCAAGGGCATGACGTTAAAGAAGAACGCTGCTGTGTTCGGAGAGGTTGGACTTAGTGGCGAAGTTCGCCATGTCGGATACGCAGAAAAGCGGATCTCAGAGGCTAAAAAAATGGGATTTGAGATTGCGATTGGCCCAAAACAGCGAGCAGCTAAAAAGAGCAGCTTCCTTCACGAAGTTAAAGACGTTCGCCAAGCTCTAAACGAATTCCTGCAAGCCGACTAACGCCCTACAAGACTATTCATGGGCAACTTTACCTTTGGTAGCCCCGAGACTATTATTGGCGGCTAATTAAGCGACCGAACCGTACGGGTGGAGTTGGAGTTATTCGAGTTTCCGGAGTTGTCAGCGGAAGGTGTCACTGCTGGCTGGGCAGGAGCCGAAACGGTTGCTGTGTCGCTCGCATCGTACAGTGCACTGTCTACGATGGTAACTGAAAGGTTGGCGGTGGTGGTATCTGGCGGCATCGAGAAAGTGAGGGTGTAGTCGCCAGTTGCTGCAACATTTTGTGTTTGTACCTGCTGGCCGTTTACTGTGAGTGAGAGTGTGCCAGGATATTGGGCACGCGAGGAATCGGTAAGGGCATGCGTGCCTTGTTCAACACGGACCATTACACTACAGCTTCCGTTGCAAGAGAGCGAGCCACTACTTCTTGAGGCACCATTAACTGCTGTAATAGAGACGGTCGGCTTTGTATCGCTACATTGGTGCAGAGTGTCCTTGGTTGTAACGGGCGATGAGCTACCGGCATTACCGCCAGCAAATACGTCGACATTCCAGCTAGCCGCGTTACTATTTGCGCCAGTTTGCTTGGCGAGTGTAGGTGTACAGGCCGTGGCGATGGTGTTAGTTATCTTGTCGATAACTTGAGTAGTGCTTCCACTTCGTCGACCACTGTACCATGATGGGAAGATATCGGTACTAGGGCTAGGGAGTGATTGTCCGCCTCCGGTCGAGGACCGTGTCATGAACGCTTGATCGGTTTTGATACCGGCGGGTTGAGGGTTGTTGTCGGCCTTTCCGGCGGTATCTAGGGCGCGCTGCATAAACTCCTTCATGATTGGGCCTGTCATAGTCTCTGGTTGCCCACCAAAGGCTACGGTACGGCTATGATTGCCTACCCAAATGCCTGCCGAAAACTTCTTGTTCCAAGAGACCATAAGACCGTCGTATTTATCGTTCGTGGTACCAGTTTTGATGCTATTTTTCCAGCCCTTGTAGCGGTGGAACTTGAGCCCTGAACAGCTTTGCTCAGAACAGTAGCCATTAAGGTACGACGCCTTGGGGTCGGAAGCCATATCACTTACGATGTACGCCGTGTCTTGCTTGATAACTTGCTTTGGCGTGGTCTGCTTATACTCTTTGAGGGTCTTGCCAGAAGAATTCGTTACCTTGAGGATATACGTCTGGGGAATGGCCTTACCCATCCGTGCAATTGAGGCTATGCCATTAACGTGGTTGTCGAGATTAAGGTAGGCCCCATCGCCAATTGCCGCGGCCGTATAGCACTGCGTTTCGTCGCTAGGCTGTGGGTTTGTGACATCAGTACCACTCTTGAAGCATCGATAGCCGTCATTAGCTTTGGTAGCCATAAGACCATTGATGACAGACATAGTTTTATTGATTGACTTGACGCGCCCAGGGCTTGTGTCGTTCGGTACGCTCGACACAAATGCCTTTGCCGCCGGTATGTTACGTGAACCACCTAGTGCGTAGCGGAGTGTAGTTGGGCCAGGTGCTTTACGGTCGAAGTCAAATAGACAGTTGCCGCCTCGTTCTGGCAAGGCTCTATTGGTGCACGGGTAGCCGGGTAGCGCATTCATGCTGTCGTATAGCACGCTACCAGCTCCGACATTGGTGTTATTGTCGATGAATGCTGCGTAATCGTACGGCTTGATGGTCGATCCGGGCGAAATGTTTACTTGAGTCGCGTAGTTAATTTTGCCATACTCGGGGTTGTTAAAATCCTTACCCCCAACAACCGCAAGCACTTGTCCAGTTTCATTATCCTCGGCGACAAAACCAACACTGTCTGCACCTTGCCAACGCAAGCGCGAAGAACCGTTTTGGACGGCTTCATCAGCAATTTTCTGCATATTGAGATCGACCGTGGTGATCACTCTCCAGCCGCCTCGGCTAACTACAGCCGCAGGGAAAGTCTTTTGCAGTTCTTGCTTGGCGGCTAATACGAAATAAGGCGCCTGAATGCCGTCATAGTATGAGCGGAGCGGCTTGATGGTTGCAAGGATGTCGGTCTTCTTGGCGTCCTTGGATTCTTTCTCCGTGATGTATCCTTGCTCGACCATACGATCTAGAATGTAATGCTGTCGTGTTAACAGACCGTCGCTATCGAATGTGCTCTGCGTGAGGGCAGGATTGTATTTGGGGTCGCTGAACGGCGACCATGCCCCCGGTGCTTTTGGAATAGCGGCGAGCATAGAGGATTCGGCAATAGTAAGGTCTTTAGCACTCTTGCCGAAGTAGTCTCGCGCCGCTGTTTCTACACCGTAGTCGACGTTGCCATAAGGAGCCATATTGAGGTACCCAGTTAGAATTTCGTTCTTGCTATATTCTCGCTCTAGCTCTACGGCTAGAATAAGCTCTTTGATTTTACGAGTAACCGTTCGCTCATTGGTCCAGCCCTCGTTGAGCTTGACCAGCTGCTGAGTAATGGTCGAGCCACCCTGTCTGCCACCACCCTTAACGCCTACATATAGTGCGCGCACAATTCCTCGCGTATCAAAAGCACCGTGTTTATAAAAGTCTTTGTCCTCGATGGCAATTGTTGCCATTTTCATGTATTTTGATATTTCTTTATCTTCGACGGGCACGCGCTTGCGCTCGTTATAATCTTGGAACAAAGCGGTTTTACCAGTACGGTCGTAGTAGGTGACGCTACCACCAAAATTGTTTCCGGAAATATCGCGAATACGCGGTAAGTCTTTTCGGAAATAAGCAAAAACACCTACGAGTGTGAGGAACCCAACTACCAACCCAACGCCAGCAAGCTTAAGGGCCATCAGTCCACCCTCGCGACTAAACCAGTAATGATACATTCGCTTAGGACTCAGTCGGTAGAGTGCACGCTTCCATGGCTGTGCAGGTAGCGAGCTGAGGTAGGCAGCCTTTCGTTGCGCCTTGGCTTCTTTGCCGTGACGAATTCGATCTCCCATACTTCTGTTGAGTTTGATAGTCTTGCCACTTCGGGTCGTGTAGGTATTTGATCCTTGACGACGTCGAGGCCTTGAATTGGGGTCATTCATAGATTTTTCGTATCTCTCCACTCGTTAACTAACAATAGTAACTGGCAATTAGTATACCAAATACTGCAACCATAAACAGCATTCTTTTACGGAATATTGCGCAAATGGTCGCGCGTCTATACAACACCATCCTGTTTAATTTATACTAGTCTCATGACACTCTCCGAGGAACTACAGTGGCGCGGCTTCCAAAACCAAACTACGATCAAAAGCATCACAGACCTTGATACCAAACCATTCACCCTGTATTTAGGCATGGATCCAAGCGCCGACTCATTGACTATTGGCAACCTAGCTGTCGCTATGATGATTCGCCACTTTATTAACCACGGCCACAAAGCAGTTATGCTTGTCGGTGGAGCAACGGGACTCATCGGCGACCCAGACGGCAAAAAAGAAGAGCGCAACCTGAAATCACTTGAGGAAATTGCTAAAAACAAACGCGCTATCGCCGGCCAATACAACACAATCTTATCAGGCAAGGAATTTACGCTGGTCGATAACTACGACTGGTTTAAGGACATTGGCTACCTAGAGTTTTTGCGTGACGTCGGTAAGCATGTCCCAATGCGCCAAATGCTATCTCGCGAGTTTGTGCAGTCTCGACTTGGCGAAGAGGGTACCGGTATTTCCTACGCAGAGTTTAGCTATGCGCTCATTCAGGGGTATGATTTCGTTCACCTCTACCGCGAATACGGTGTCAATTTGCAGATTTGCGGAGCCGACCAATGGGGCAATAGTATTGCTGGTGTCGACCTAGTCCGACGTATGGAAGGTGGTGAGGTGCACGTTTGGTCCGCGCCACTCGTGGTTAATAAATCTACTGGGGTCAAATTCGGTAAGACCGAAGGCGGGGCTGTTTGGCTCGATCCTGTCAAGACATCGCCGACACAGTTTTATCAGTTCTGGATTAATCTCGACGATGCTGGCATTGAGGACTATGCCAAGATATATACTATCCTAGACAAATCCCAGATCGACGAAATTATGCAGAAACACTGGGAAAATCCGCGCGAGCGGTTTGCTCAGCGGCGTGTTGCCGAGGAAGTTACCGCGTTTATTCACGGCCATGAGGCAATGCAAATTGCGCAAAAAGTCACTGATGTTATTACCGGCAAGATCCCGCTCGCAGAAGCAGAGGATGTGCTCGATGCACTACGCGGAGAATTGCCGTCAGTTACCGCGCAAGAGGGCGGCTCGGTCGTAGAGTCACTCGTTGCCACCGGTCTGGCAAGTTCAAATACCGAAGCTCGGCGTTTACTAGCCGGCAACGCCATCGCCATAAATGGGGCGAAGTCTACAGAGGAAAAATGGTCATCCCAAGATTTTCAGAATGGTTTGGTGCTGTTGCGCCGTGGCAAAGCTCTCAAAGATACAGTACTTATTGAAATCACTCGCTAAATTCGCATTACTGATACAATAGACATGATGAAATTAGTAGGCACTTGGCTTGGTAAGGCCACGCACAAAGCTTTAAAAATCAGTGGTCGGAGTGGTTCGGCTTTGCCAGGTTTGGTGGTTGAGAAGCTCATGCCTTCATTTCTTGCAAATGCCCTCCGCGACTTGCCGAACGGCGTGATAGTTGTGTCGGGTACCAATGGCAAAACCACCACTACGAGCCTCCTCGTCTCGCTCCTAGAGTCACAGGGGTTGCGGGTACTGACCAACGAAACTGGTAGTAATTTTGTGCGTGGCGTTGTGAGCGCGACGATAGCCAAAAGCACTTGGTTGGGAAAATTACCATACGACATCGCTGTGTTTGAGCAAGACGAGGCGCACGCTGTGCACTTTGTGCGCCAAGTGAAGCCAAGGGGCGTGGTATTACTCAATATCATGCGTGACCAAATGGATCGTTTTGGCGAGATAGACACGACCGCCAAGCTACTCACGGCCATAGCCGAGTCGGCTACAGATTGGGTGGCCCTGAATGCCAATGATGAACGAGTCGGGCAGATTACTCCCCGAGAAGGTGTACGCACTAGTTGGTTTGCGCACAGGGAACATATGCGCGACCAGTTCAAGAGTGACGACCAGCTGTATGATCAAGACGCAGCCAAACACGTGCTGGTCGGCACGCCAAATGTCTGGCTTGAGTCGTACGAGCGCGGAGAAGTTGCAGTTCGCCACGGAGACAAAACCGAAACGTATCATTTTGGACTAGTCGGAGCGCACAACGCCCTAAACCTCACTGCGGCCCTAACGGCGCTGTACGAGATTGTGCCTACCATCGACATCGCTGCGCTTCGGAAGGCAACTAGTGCGGCAACTCCGGTGTTTGGCCGTGGAGAAGTAGTTGATTTGCCGAATGGCGGAAAACTAACGGTGCAGCTTATCAAAAACCCCAGTGGCTTTACCCAAGCCCTAAAAATGCTCGACAATGAGGAGTACATGCAAGTGGGTGTCATGATAAACGATGACTATGCGGATGGACGTGACGTTTCATGGCTATGGGATGTGCAATTTGATGCTCTCAAAAAATACGACGCCTATTGTGGCGGCGACCGTGCCGCCGACATGGCGCTTCGGCTTAAATACGACGAGGTTACGCGCGCCACGGCCGAGAGTGACCTCAAATCTTATCTACGAGCCTTTGACAAGGCACTACCAGCGGGCAAAAAGGGCATCATCTTTTGTACATACACGGCGATGAGGGCTGTGCGTATAGAGCTGCTTAACGCCGCCTCCGGACTGGAGGAAGTATCGTGAGTACAACTCAAATGTCAAAAAAACTTACCCTTGTTCATCTCTACCCAAAGGAGATGAATATTTACGGTGACACGGGTAATCGTTTGGTGCTTGAGCGTCGTGCCAAGTGGCGTGGAATCGAGGTTGAGACGAAACTCATCGGTGTTGGCGAGGCCATCCCAGACGAAGCCGACATCATTTTGGGCGGCGGTGGCCAAGACGCAGGCCAGGGCACTGTGCAGCACGATCTTGCTCAAAAAGCTGAGCAAATACGACGGATGGCCGCTGATGGCGTCGTAATGCTGATGATCTGCGGGATGTACCAGTTGTTCGGCAGAACATTCACGACGAATGAGGGTATTGAAATTACAGGCATTGGTGTTTTGCCACTCGAGACCGTCGGCGGCGATACTCGGATGATTGGCAATACGGTGTACGATTCGCCTTGGGGTGAGCTTGTCGGTTACGAGAATCATAGCGGCGTGACAGCCCTTGATGACCCCAGTCTCACACTGGCCAAGACCACAAAAGGTGATGGCAATAATGGTCAGGATGACACAGAAGGGTGTCGATTGCACAATGTATTCGGCACCTATAGCCATGGTCCGATTCTGCCCAAAAATCCCAAATTTGCCGACGCGCTCCTGCTACTCGCTCTCGAGCGCAAATATGGTGAAAGGTTAGACCTTACACCACTTGATGATACCGAAGAATTGACGGCCCACGAGACGGCCAAAAACCGTTCACGGTAATCTTGTACAATAGATACAACGTGATGCGTATAGGAGATTCTGTAGACAAAGTTAAAGGCGTCGGACCAGCAATGGTAGGTCTGTTAAAGCGCGTCGGCGTAGAAACAGTCGAAGATTTGCTCCTAAACATACCCCGCCGCTACGAAGACTACTCGCAAATAACACCGATTGCCAAATTACAGCCAGGGGCTGTTACTATCGAGGCAGCGTTGTTAGAGATCAAGGGCCGCTACGTGCGGCGTGGCATGCACATCACCGAGGCGAGCGTGCGAGACGAATCGGAAGCGATGCGCATTGTGTGGTTTAATCAACCATATCGAGCGACCGGAATGAAAATTGGTCAGACTTACTTTTTCTCTGGTGTGTTCGAGTACAAAAGTGGCCGGATTCAGCTTACCAATCCTAGTAGCGAACAAGCCAAAGATTTTCCGCTCAATACGGCACGGATTATTCCGATTTACCGCGAAACAAAGGGTCTAACAAGCCGCCAAATCAGACAGTTTGTTGGCAATTGTTTGCCTGCGCTACGCGAGATGCCAGAATCTATTCCAGCATGGATGCTCCAGAGGTACGACCTAGCTCCCAGAATGAAAGCCGTGGAAACCATGCACTTTCCTGGCTCGGCCAAAGAGCTTGAAGCGGCCAAGAAACGGCTTGGGTTCGACGAGGTGCTGGAGCTTAGCCTAGCGAGCCTACTCAACAAGCAGGAAGTAGCTGCCGAACATGCCCTCACCATACCGTTCGATGAGACCATCGCCAAAAAATTTGTCGTCGAACTGCCATTTCGGCTAACGGACGATCAGCGCAAAGCAGTTTGGCAAATATATACCGATATGCAGTCCGACCACCCGATGAATCGATTGGTCGAGGGTGACGTTGGGTCGGGCAAGACGGTGGTGGCTGCTATGGCAGCCTTGATGGCTATGCATGGGGGCTATCAGGTGGCACTGATGGCACCTACGGAGATTTTGGCGACGCAACATGCCGAGAGTATTACGTCGTTGCTACAGCCGCTTGGCCTTGCCGGCGAGATTTGTCTGCTAATCGGTGCCATGACACCAACTCAGAAGGCGCAAGCCCACAAAGCAATTGTCGACGGCAAGGCCAAGTTTATCATTGGCACGCATGCATTGATTCAGGACTCGGTCGATATGCACAAGCTTGGGCTTATTATTATCGACGAGCAGCACCGGTTTGGGGTCGAACAGCGCAAAGAGCTGATGCGAAAAGCTGGCCACGCGTCGCATGTGCTGCTGCTGACCGCTACGCCCATCCCGCGTTCGCTCGCGCTGACCTTATTTGGCGAGCTGGACATCGCCATTTTGGCCGAAAAGCCAGTTGGTCGATTGCCGATCGAGACGCAACTAATTTCACCCAATTCGCGCTCGCCAATGTATGCGCGTTTACGCGAAGAGCTGGCAGCCGGTAGGCAAGGGTACATAGTCTGTCCTCGCATACAAAAAAGTGAAGATAAGTACATCTCCGCCGAAGAAATGCTGGGCATGGCGCAAAAAGAATTTCCAGACTATCGAGTTGGGCTGCTGCACGGCAAAATGAAGCCCGAGGAGCGTAGCCAGATTATGACTTCGTTTGCGGCCCATGAGCTAGATATTCTAGTAGCTACAACGGTGATAGAGGTTGGGGTGGATGTACCTAACGCTAGTGTGATGATAATCGAGTCGGCCGACGCCTTTGGACTTAGTCAGCTCCATCAGCTTCGTGGCAGAGTTGGTCGGGGTGTACACCAGTCGTACTGTTTCCTAGTGCTGAGTGACAGTAAGCCGCCGACGCGTCGACTTCGAGCTATCGAAAGTACCAACGACGGGTTTACGCTGGCTGAGCTCGATCTGGAGCTACGTGGTCCTGGCGCGCTCTACGGACAGCTGCAGCACGGTGAGTTAGATCTTCGGGTGGCCAAACTTTCGGATGTGCAACTGATTGCCAGCGCCCGCAAAGCTGCCGAAGAATTTCTGCAGCGGGGTGAAAATTTGCTACAATACCCAGAGTTATACGAGCGCGTTTCAAGACTGCGCGCCGTCACAAACCTA
This sequence comes from Candidatus Saccharimonadota bacterium, assembly GCA_018062785.1. Lineage (GTDB taxonomy): Bacteria > Patescibacteriota > Saccharimonadia > Saccharimonadales > UBA4665 > JAGXIT01. Next base: position 58,985 of record JAGORO010000001.1, on the reverse strand, counting down.
AACTAACCATATGTATTCAGGATCAACCCTCAAACCTCTAAAATATTTTGATGCCTGGTTTGGTGCGCACCAAAAAATCGACCGTATGAGCCACACCCAGCTTGCAAAGCTGATTGGGCCCGAGCGTATTGCAGCCTTCCCACGTAAGCGACTGCTGTTGCAGTTTGAGGGCTTTGACGGGCCAGATGGTGTCAAGCGCAAAACTCCAGCCAAGGACGAACCGTGGCACTACTATGATCCATATGACCCAGACGACACGCAGATTTTTCCTATTCTGGAAAAACATTTTTCCGAACTGACCGCCGCGCTACGTGAGGGCAACCAGACACGAGCGGCTTTTGAAGCAGCTTGGCTGGCACATGGGCTGGTTGATGGCCTCACGCCGGCACACCACTATCCGTATGAAAAGGAGCTAATTCGCCTGCGCGGGGGAGCTGGCATCGAGACACGGACCACGCCAAAAGACAAGATTTTGATGCCAGGCGATACAGTGCGCAAAAAGATCCACAACAACTGGAAAATGTGGGGAGACAAAGGCCTACTGGCGACGCATATTGCCTTCGAAATGGGCGTGGCTGTGCTGCTTGTGCCTATGCGACTCCGCAAGCTAACCATCGACTCTGTAGACGTGGCACGAATTGAGAAGGATGGGTTTGTGGCGTATTTTCAGGATTCGGCTAAGGCTATCGCCGACCTGAAGTTGTACGATAGATTTTATGATTCGGCTTGGACGCCGAAGCTGGCGCAGCTGGTGCGCAAGCAACTTATGCCCATTATCGTGCGCACAGTGACGTTAACGTGGTACGCGGCAGTCATCGCTTCCCAGACTCAGCCAAACAGAGGTCGGAAGGCCAAATGAGGATTATTGCGGGTAACTTAGGCGGCAGGACATTCGATAGTCCACGTACGAATCGTACGCACCCTATGAGCGAAAAGGCTCGCGGCGCAATTTTTAATGCGCTCGGTGATGTTTCGGATCTCACGGTACTCGATGCGTACGCCGGTAGTGGGGCTTTGGCATTCGAGGCGATTAGTCGAGGCGCTAAAAGCGTGACTGCCATTGATATTGACGCTGATGCCGTAAAGTCGATAGCCAAGGCTATGGACGAACTGGGTGTTGAAGACCGGCTTACAATTTTGCGAAAAAACCTTAGTGGCTGGTCTAGGAATAATCAGTCGAAGCAGTTCGACATTGTGCTTGTCGACCCGCCGTATGATGACATCCGTCCGGACGTTGTCGAGCGACTTGTCAGCCATGTTGCAGACGGGGGGGTATTTGTACTGTCGTGGCCAGGTAGCGAGCCAGTACGCGATCTATGCGGACTCAAAATTGCCGCCAGCAAATCTTACGGCGACATCCAACTGGTGTTTTATAGGGGGTAATTAAATTGACAAAAAGCCAAAAACATGTATAATAATTTAAATGAAACAATAGAGTAAAGCATTCCAGAGTGCTTCCGAGAAGATTATAGAACAGAATAATTCTCACGAGCGTCTTCGTGCTGAAATCAAATTTCCACAATACCTAGATCTTGCTACGCAAGTGTTGCGTCAAGAGCAAATTGAGAGCTTCGAGTCGATGAAAAATGCTGGAGAAGAGTTAGGGATCCATCAGATCCTTGAAGAGCTCAATGATTTGTATTTACAAAAAGCTGAGATGGATGAGCCATTAGCCCTTGACGAGGATACGCAAAGTGACATCAAACACGACGAGGTTTTGATAAGTGAAGCAATACCTACGTTAATGGACAGTAAACTGAGCGCGGTGAGGAAGGCTGTCGAAGAAAAAGAGCTGGCCGAAAAAGCTACAGAGCGTGAGCTGGCAAAAGTTGTCTTGCAGGAAAGGATTGACGCTGTCGAGGCTTCGCCTGGCTTATTTTGGCCAATCCCAACGCTATTAAGCAGAGAAGAACGAAACAGTGGTCTGGTTGATGGTGCTCTGTCAATCACAGAGCATTTTATAGATGAGCGTCTCGAAAACGAACCAATCAATAATGAACAAATACGGAAACGCCTAAAAGATGAACGTCTGAATACGGCTAGCATTGAGCTGGCAAGCATTTTTATTAATGCTCCAAGCAGGGTGTTCACGCGTGAAGAGCTCGGTGAAATGCTATATAGTTGGGATTGTAGAACAGAAGATGAACGTACGACTTGTGTTGCATCACTTATTTCGATGCATGAAAATGCTAAACACACCACAATGCATGATGCACTGATGGAAAAAGAACTGGTTCTACAAAGAGGTGCAAGACGTGTGACTCGTAAGATGGGTGATGGACGGGTCAAGGTGCTCAAGCACAGGCAACCCATATTTAGGGCCGTTCCCAAAGAATTGGCTGACTCTATGACCGACACCTTCACTACCATAAAAGGGGGCGAGCATATTCAGGAGTTCGGTTGGGTTGTTGCTAAAAAAGAGACCCCCAAAGGCTATCAGCCAACTGAAAATACGCTAGCTCTAAACGCCCCTCTCCAAGAAGAAATAATTACTCCTGCCAATACCACAGAGCAAAGACTTGTAGAGCTGATGGACGCTAGCAAGGAGACTCTAGAGGAGGGAGACCTAGTTGCAAAAGACGATATACCAGTCGAGGACGTATGGTTGTTTCTCGATAAAGTGCTCGGAAGCAGGTATGTGTCTGTCCGGACACTGAGGCATTCTCGTGCGTGGAGGAGAGTTGGACCAACGATTAAAGTAATTGATGGGCATGATGTGATGAGCGGCGTAGATGCAATAGCACTAAACGCTTACGGTTTATCACCTAGCTACATGAATAAAAGAAAAAATATGGCAAGGGCAAAGAAATTAATAGCCCAGAAGGTCAACGAGTGGAGAGTGGCGAGCAATCTGTATAAAGTAGACGACTAGTAGTTTCAAATTAGTATTAAACTAGAGCGCGAAAGAACAGGGTATCTGGTTTCAGAAACATAAATAAGTAAAAATAACAATATTATCGAAGATTCCCTATAAATTCGGTGGTCATTTTAGCCGCAATAGGGTAAAATTGTGTCGTTTGGTAGTCTACTAATAAGTAGGTATCGTATTGTATATTTACTAATAACCTCCTTTACCCAAATTTTTAATTTTGTATGAGGGAAAAGAGCAGCCCGACAAAATGTGAACCATTTTGCCGGCGCGATGAGAAAAACCGTAGGTTTGTCTCATTTTAGCGGATGTGGTGGAATGGTAGGCACGCGTGCGGTAGAATCAATCGAGCAGGTGCTATGCACGTGCAAGCTACCTTAACAAGTTAGGCGTACAAATGTTAGCGGATGTGGTGGAATGGTAGACACGCGTGCCTTAGGAGCACGTGCCGCAAGGCGTGAAGGTTCAAGTCCTTTCATCCGCACCAAGCAAAAAGCCGGCCAAAAGCCGGTTTTTTGCTTGGTTGACGGTGAAATAACTTGGTTCTTCACGCAAATTTTACGAATGTAAAATTTAGCGTGAAGGGTCGTGCAGCACCGAAAGAAAACGGGGGTTTGCTCATGTCTCTTCGAGGCGGAGAAGCACAGCACCATGCTATGGTGCTGTGCGATAGTCCTTGTCGTAGTCAAACCTCACTCGGTCACTCGGCATTGTTCTTACAAGTCTAGGTTGTTGATAGTCGGGAGTGTTCCTGGAGCGTTGCCGACAGGTTGCTACAGTCGTCTGAGGTAATGGGTATCGTGAATCCGACACGGCGATATTTTGGCTCAGAAATTTCGTCTATAAGCCCTTTGGCTGGGTCGACAGCGAGCGAGTGGGTTATTTTGACGGTTCGACTTGCTTCGATAACATCATCGGGACCACAAATAATGCGCAGAATAGTTCGAAAGCGATTTTCATCGAGTGTCTCTGTGCGTCGCATACGATTTCTGGTGACTATTAGCTTCCAACCGCCATCGGACGCCTGACGAACGAGCCCACCAACAAAGATGCTTTCTTCAAAATACGATGAAGAGTCGGGGGCTTGCCGATTCTTAGAGCCCGAGAATAACAAATATTCCATGGACTCTGTTTCCTCAGGCAGTGTCTCGGGTGGCCTTATGCGAGTATCTGCTCCAGAAAATAAATTTTGGTATACATTTTTCCTGAGCTCGTGGGCTTCGTCGAACGTAATCTGCACCCCTAAGAGTTCGCCCATAGGGTACACCTGCTCATAACCGTCCTTATAGGTAAACCGCTGTTTGTATAACATTTGGCAAAATATACCATAGGGCAAGAGTGGCTCGCAACAATGAGCGGTTTGCAAAGGCGGGGCGGGAGTATGCAAGATGGACGTATTCCAAGCAAGAAACAGTAGCGGCACAGCGGCGAAGGTGTTACTATTAGGCTTAGAAAACTAAGGGAGGACACAAATGGTTTGGGTTATACTCGTTATACTAATCGGCTTAATCTTTACGGGGCTGTATACCGTAAAGCAGCAAACCATCGCAATAGTCGAGCGGTTTGGTAAGTTTAATAAGGCTTCCAAGGCTGGTCTTAATATCAAGATTCCCGTTATCGACCAGATTGCTGGCCGCGTGAGCTTGCGTGTGCAGCAGCTCGATGTACAGGTAGAAACCAAAACGAAAGACAATGTGTTTGTGTTTGTTATTGTGAGTGTGCAATACTTCGTGCCAGCAGAAAAGGCCCTGGATGCATTTTATAAGCTCCAGAATCCTACGGAGCAAATTACTGCCTATGTATTTGACACCGTTCGAGCTCGTGTACCAGCCGTTAACCTCGACCAACTCTTTGAGATGAAGGACGACATCGCAACTGCCGTAAAGGCCGAGCTCGACACCGTGATGGACGACTTTGGATACGCTATCGTTAAGGCGCTCGTGACCGACATTAACCCAGACGAAAAGGTCAAAAGTAGCATGAACGAGATTAACGCTGCCCAGCGACTTCGCGAAGCTGCAATCCAGCAGGCCGAAGCCGACAAGATCCGTGTCGTTAAGGCGGCCGAGGGTGAAGCCGAATCCAAGGCGCTGCAGGGTCAAGGTATCGCCAACCAACGAAAAGCAATCATCGAAGGTTTGCAGGAGTCTGTCGCCAATTTCAAGAGCGGCGTCGGTGGCGTAAACAGCCAAGATGCTATGAACCTCGTTATGATGACACAGTACCTCGACACCATTACCAACCTTGGTACAACTGGCAAAAACAGCACTATTCTTTTGCCGCACAGCCCTGGTGGGATGGCAGATTTGCAGTCGCAGATTCGTGATGCAATGATCGCAGCCGAACAGGTTAATAAAACTACTCGTTCGACCACGCCCAAAGCGTAAATATAGACAAAAATAAGATAATGTGTTACAATAGAATGATGAGAGTTCGGATAAATAGCCAAAACCATATAGTGCCGGAGATTGCCGGTTAGTTAGTAGTGTTGCTTATTTGTACATAAAAACGCCGGCCATGTCCGGCGTTTTTTTATTGAAGCAAATAATGTAACCAGAGGAATAATTATGAAAACAAGAAAAATGCAAATTGGAGTTATTGGCTCGGCAGCTGATCTAGGGTATGAACAATCGACGGTGGAGATAGCACGGTCTGTCGGCGTTAGTATAGCAAAGCGAAACTGTGTATTGATTTTTGGGGCCGAGAAAGATTGCGACTCGTTATCGACCCAAGCTGCATTGGCGGCTCGGCAAGTCGGCGGAATGACTTTAGGCGTGACTTATGACAAGGGTCTTGATATATTCAATCCAGACGCGGCCACGGCGGTTATAGCGACTGGATTGGTTCGCGGTGGCGGGAGAGAACTGGTCCAATCTCTGAGCTGCGATGGACTGGTTGGTATAGGAGGGGGTTCGGGAACTCTAAATGAACTAACGGTAGCATACCAAGCGAATATACCAGTCGTGGTGATGGCTAAAACAGGTGGCTGGTCGGAGCTACTCGAAAACGATTATTTAGATAGACGATGCCGTTATCGCTATGAAGCATTCACAAATACAGAAGAGGCAATTAATAGGCTTTTAGAGATGGTACAATTGAAAGAGGAAAAAACACTATGACGCTACAAACACAACCATACAAAGGTGCTAGAGATTTTTACCCCGAAGATAAGCGAGTGCAAAAGTACATGTTTTCTCGCATGCGTGAAGTCTGCGAGCGTTTTGGCTACGAAGAGTACGATGCGCCGATCCTGGAGCCGACCGAACTGTATTTGAGCAAGGGTAACCAAGAGATTATTGACGAGCAAACCTATACATTCCTTGACCGTGGCCGCCGCAGCGTGACGGTGCGAACAGAGATGACACCGAGTGTGAGTCGAATGATCGCGGCCAAACGGCAAGAACTAGCCTACCCAGTGCGTTGGTATAGTATACCCAATCTGTGGCGCTATGAACGACCCCAACGGGGTCGTCTGCGTGAGTTTTGGCAACTTAACGTTGATATTTTTGGCATTGTGGGGCTGGAAGCCGAGCACGAGATAATCTCCGTCGCCGATCGACTTATGGGATCATTCGGTGCGACACGCAAGATGTACACAGTGCTCATTAATAGTCGTAAGCTTACAGATTATCTATTCCGAGATTATCTTGACCTCACAGACACGCAGGGTGAAATGTTAATCCGGCTCGTCGATAAGAAGCAAAAACTGGAGCCAGCTTCGTTTCTCGCGCAGGTCGACGCGATCTTGGCTCCGACACAGCGAGAATCGGGCACGCTCCAGAAATTGGTAGGCTTGCTAGACGCAAAGAAGGTTTCTGACTTGCCTAGTCAGGCACAGAGTGTCGAGGCAGTGCAGGATATTCAGAAACTGCTCGCCATGCTGCACGACTCTGGGATCGACAATGCCCGTTTTGACATTAGTCTGATGCGTGGCTTCGATTACTATACAGACATTGTGTTCGAAGTCGTCGATACCGACCCCGAAAACAATCGGAGTATGTTTGGGGGAGGTCGATACGACGGGCTAGTGGCAGCCTTTGGTGTCGAGCCGGTGCCGACCGTTGGCTTTGGTATGGGCGACGTCACGCTCGAGAATTTCCTCGTTAGTCATAAGCTTTTACCGCCTCTAGCACCAGAGGCAGACGTGCAGATTGTATTGGTCGGCGAAGGTATGTACGAAAAGTCTCTGCGACTCGTTAATGAGCTGCGCGAAGCCGGCGTGAATGTGGCGGTAGATACCTCGGGCCGTAAGCTTGATAAGCAGCTCAAAGCAGCCGAAAAACGGGGAATTGAGCAGGTGCTCTTTGTTGGCGAAAATGAGCTAAGAGAGCGCGTATTCGAGATTAAGAACCTCAGAACAGGGCAAAAAGCCACACGTAGCATCGAGCGCATCGCAACAGAACTGCTTAGGGAACGTGCTACACGACAAGATCGTATTAAAGGGTCATGACCGCAACGAACCATTCGCTAACCGGCGCACTTATTGGTCTGAGTATTGGTAATCCTGTCGCGGCAGTGGGATTGGCTTTTGTATCCCACTTTGTTTTGGATTTTTTGCCTCATTTTGGCATGGGCAGCCGGCTGGATTCGGGAGATATTTTAACGAGTCGCTGGTTTAAGATGTTGCTAATGGCCGAGGTCGTAGCGTGTTTTATGGTGGTAGCGACGCTCTATATCCAACGCCCAGAACAGTGGTGGCTGGCTTGCATTGCTGCGTTCATTGCTGCCTCACCAGACCTATACTCTTTGCCAATATTTTTGCAAGCAAACGGCAAAATAAAACAGGCAAAAATGAATGCGTTTCGACGATTTCACAAGGGGATACAGCACGAATACACGTGGGGAATTTTGGTCGAGATGGTATGGCTAGCTGGCTGCCTGACCATATTCTGGAAGACGCTGCAGTAATCTGTTACCATAGTACACATGCAAATTACGAAAAAATCACTCTCACCTACCAAGCTCGAACTAACGCTCGTTGCAGACACCGAAATGCTCGAGACGGCCAAAAAGACCGTTCTAACGCGACTAGGCAAAGACGTTAGTCTCGCTGGTTTCCGTAAAGGTCACGCACCGGCAGCCATGGTTGAGAAAAACGTCGACCAAAACCTGCTCGGCCAGCAAGTGATCGATACGGTCGTGAACGAGCTATTCCTCGCCGCAGTGACCCAAGAAAAAATCCGTGTCGTTGGGCAACCGAGTTTGGAATTGACCAAATTTGTGCCATTTACAGACCTCGAGGCCAAAGCGACCGTTGATGTCGTCGGAGAGATAACACTCCCAGACTATAAGAAATTCCGTGTGAAGGTAGAGCAGCAAAAAACTACCAAAGATGATGTGCAGGCGGTGCTCGATGACTTGCAGGCTCGTGATGCTGAGCGCAAAGAGGTTAAGCGTGCCGCCAAAGATGGCGATGAGGTTGTGATTAACTTTGTGGGCAAGGATGCTAAGACAGGCGACGCTATCGAAGGCGGCAAGGGCGACAAATACCCGCTGGTACTTGGCAGCAATACATTTATACCTGGCTTTGAGCCAGAGCTTGTAGGTCTAAAAAAAGGCGATGAAAAGACATTTACGGTTACATTCCCCAAAGATTACGGCGCCAAAGACTTGCAGAACAAAAAGGTAAGTTTCGAGGTCGAGGTGCAAGAAGTCCGCGAGGTAGCCAAGCCAAAAGCCGACGACACATGGGCGAGCAAACTCGGATCATTTAAGACGCTGGACGAACTAAAAGCCGACATCGAACGTCAGATTCAGAGCGAAAAAGATAGCCAAAGCATGCGAAGTGCCGAAACCGAGCTACTGGCTACGCTCGCCGATAAGTCGAAAGTGGAAATTCCAGCAGCACTCGTAGAGGACGAAATGGGCCGCATGGAAACAGAAGAAAAGCAAAATCTTATGTACCGTGGCGTGACTTGGCAAGAGCATCTTGAGGCTGCCGGCAAAAATGAGGATGAATACCGCAAAGCAACCTACCAAGACGAGGCTACGCGCCGCGTCAAGACGGGTCTTTGCCTCGGAGAGGTGGCAGACAAAGAGGGTGTGACTGTAAGTGAGGCAGAGCTAAATGCGCGCATGGAACTGCTCAAGGCACAGTATACCGACTCGCAGATGCAGGAAGAGCTCAAAAAACCAGAGGTTCGTCGTGATATCTCCAGTCGTGTTTTGACCGAGAAAACCATTCAGAAGCTCGTCGAATACGCCACAAGATAACGACTATGATACAAAGCCCACGTTCAAAGATCTTGCACTCAAGTCCTATTGAGCGTAATGAAGGCCTGCTTGGCGGCACAGGAAATACACTTAGTCTGGGCTTTGTATTTTTTCTACTTGGTGTAGTGCTCGGCCCAGGTTTTTTGCCGATAGCGTGTCTTTTTGCCGTATATGTAGCCACCACCCGACTAGTACGAGACGGCAAGACTGACGAGGAATATTTTAGCGCAGTGACGAAGACTAGTATTTGGCCACTAGCTATAGGTATAGTTATACATTTCTTTACACTCGGTATATTGCAATTACTTTTGCTCGGCGACGCTATCAGGAGCGTCCCGTCGTGGGCGCAATCTCTCGTTCAGCTTTATAGCGCTATACCCGTCTCGAAGTTTATAATCGGTCAACTTGTGCTTATGTGTCTAGCTATTGGAGCTTATAGCTGGTCGCGAGTTGCGCCAGATAAACGAAACGACAAAGAGAGTTTTTTTGTTGAGCTGACTGCGGTGCTTAAAAAACTCCTAGGAACATCGTACGCGTACTGGGAGTATTTGTATAAGACACGCCTACAAACTTTGCTTTCATTAGCCGCAAAGCGCCTAGAAAAAGGTTTGGCAGATATGGAAAACGGATTCGTGAACCCTCAGGACGCTATGGCTCCAGCGCGACAGTTACCTCAGGCAACGGTTAGTCGGATGTATGCGATACTATCTCAACTTCCTGAATCATCCAGCTCCTCGATACTGTATTTTGCAAATACGGCTGAATGTAACGACAGTTTTATGGAAGTCTCGGCAAGGGGTACTGAGCTTGAAGCGATAACTATTGGATTCACTCACCCGCCAACTGAAGGTGCGGATTGGCGGGCTTTTTCTGTTGAGATTGCAAATATGCAAACCCATCCGTTTATAAAAGAAATATGCGAGTACTCCGTTAGCGGCATCGAAACACGACTCGGCACCGACGATTATGCAGAGCTGGTATCTGAGCTTAATACAGTACTGAACCAGCCGATAGCGGAAAATAATATACGCCCTCCACAACAAGCACCAAAAACGATGTATTAGCACTCTTGGTTGACGAGTGCTAATTTTTAGGGTAGTATGATTGTACAAATGCTGAGACTGGAGGTAAAAAAATGAGCGTGCTAATCCCAACGGTTATTGAAAACGAAGGTCGTTATGAACGAGCCTACGATATTTATAGTCGATTACTAAAAGATCGAATCATTTTTTTGGGCAGTCAGGTTAACGAGGCGTCTGCCAATACTATTGTGGCGCAGCTGTTATTCCTGCAGGCACAAGACCCAAAGAAAGATATTTACCTGTACATCAACAGTCCAGGTGGAAGCGTCTATGATGCACTAGCCATCTACGACACCATGCAGTACATCACCAACGACGTACAAACAGTCGGTATTGGTGTGCAGGCCAGTGCTGCGGCGTTTCTGCTCAGTAGCGGCACGAAGGGAAAGCGATTTTTGCTGCCGCACAGCACCGTAATGATCCATCAGCCGTCGAGTGGTACACGCGGTAAGGTAACCGATCAAGAGATTGACCTCCAAGAATCGCTGCGTGTCAAAAAACTGCTCGAAGAGATTATGGCCAAAAACACTGGTCAGAAATTGGCCAAAGTTCACGATGATATGGAGCGAGACCGCTGGCTTACGGCCAAAGAGGCCTTAGACTACGGTATCGTAGACAAAATTATTACCAAACCGCCAAAGTACTAATTCGTTTGCAATTTTGCGGTAGTAATTATATCGTGTAAAAATGAAGTATTGGAATAGGTGGCAGGCGGAGGTCCTAGCAAAGTACGAGGTCCCAGAGATCTCCTCTGGTATGAGGTGTCTTGATGCAGATAATCTAACTAAGGTATCGCGTGCGGTCATTCGGCTCGCCGAGGCCAAGCAAAATTTTGAAGTGCACTACCTTTCTCCTACCGAGAGCACACTGACTCCTGACAACATTGACACAGTGAAGTTTTCGACAGGATGGTTGCGCCGTGTACAGCTTGAATTTATGGAAGAATCCAACGGACAAGGCTTGCGCTTACTTATGTCGCAACCAAATGACTATGACGAAACATTCGGGCTAGACTTTGACTCGCGGCACTGTACGTTGTACCGAACATGGAATCGCGGATATACGCCGGAGTTCGAGGATATCCATAGAAGCCCAGGCGCGGTGGCTTGGGATGCTAAGCATGAGCCACATGTACTGAGAAACTTCGTATTGTTTTCGGAGCGTGCGGCCGAAATGGCCCGTACACTACTCTAGTATTGAGCTGATGCTTGACCGTACCTCTTACTAACTGTATACTATGGTCCAAGAAGTAGTGTTAGCTCGGGTTGTGCTGACGACGGCGCCCGTCAGAATAGCACCCAAAATCTCCGGCTTAGGTATCTTCGCGAAAACAGATTGGAATATCGTGTGGTCTGCTGTAGCTCTATGCTACATATCCAGTGCGTTTTCCTTGTCAACGCAAACAAAAACATACATAGAAGTATGACGTCGACCCCAGTACAGGCGGTAGTGCCTTACGGTGTCAGTCAAGAGCTCCAGCAATTTATAACGAAGGGATATACGCTAGCGTATGGCAAAAGCAGTAACATCGTCGAAAGCACCGACGAACAAGACTCGTATTTATTTCACAGAAAACTCGGATAGCTTGCAGCTTCCAAACTTGGTTGATCACCAGAATAAATCGTTCCAATGGCTCGTCGACGAAGGCCTCGGCGAGATTTTGCACGAAATCAGCCCAATCGATGACTACACTAACACTAAACTTAGCCTTATTTTTAAGGATTACCACTTCGAGGACCCAAAGACTACCGAGCGTGAAGCGCGTGAAAACAACATCAGCTACGAAGCGCCTCTCAAGGCGGTCGTTGAGCTGACAAATAAGGTGACAGGTGAAGTAAAAGAGCAAGAAATTTACCTCGGTGACTACCCGTGGATGACGAAGCGCGGTACATTCATCATTAACGGTGCCGAGCGAGTCGTTGTGAGCCAGCTCATCCGTTCATCTGGTGTTTTCTACACCGCTGAACCACACGGCACAACCAATCTCTACAGCGCCAAGGTTATCCCCGGCCGTGGTGCATGGCTCGAGTTCGAAACCGCCGCCAACGGTGCACTCTACGTAAAAATCGACCGCAAGCGCAAAATCCCAATCACGACGTTGCTTCGTGCGCTTGGTATGACCGAAGCTACCATGAAAGAAGCTTTTAAGCACGTCGACCAGAGCAAAAGTAGCTTCCTGCAGGCAACCATCGACAAAGACCCAACTAAGGGCCACGCCGAAGCGCTCATCGAGGTATATCGCCGGTTGCGCCCAGGCGACCTCGCTACCGTCGACAACGCTCGTAGCTTGCTCGAGAACATGTTCTATAACTTCAAGCGATTCGATTTTAGTAAAGTTGGTCGCTACAAGCTTAACAAACGGCTTGGTATCGACATTCCGAACACGACCGAAAACCGCATTATGCGACTCGAAGACCTCGTGGCAATCATCGCCGAGCTTATTCGTCTCAACGTCACTCAAGAGGCCGGTGACGACATAGACTCGCTCAGTAATCGACGTATCAAGATGGTCGGTGAGCTCGTACAGCGCCAATTCCGCATCGGTCTACTCCGAATGGTGCGAAACACCCAAGACCGCATGAGCATGTGCGAAATCGAAACCGTACAGCCTGGGCAGCTTATCAACGCTCGACCTGTCGTAGCTGCCGTTCGCGAGTTCTTTGCTAGCTCGCAGCTATCGCAGTTCATGGACCAAATCAACCCATTATCCGAACTCGCCCACAAGCGACGTCTTAGCTCGATGGGTCCTGGTGGTTTGAGCCGTGAGCGTGCCGGTTTTGAGGTACGAGACGCGCACGCCACACACTATGGTCGTATTTGTGCCGTAGAAACCCCCGAAGGCGCCAACGTGGGTCTTGTGCTTAACCTCGCAAACTTTGCTCGAGTCAACGAGTACGGCTTTATCGAAACTCCGTACCGTAAAGTAACGAAGGGTAAGGTAACTGACGAAATCGTGTACCTCGACGCTGCCGATGAGGCCGAGGCCGTTATCGCCGGCTCTGGTAACGAGCTGAAAAGTACCGGTGCATTCAGTGAAGAGCGCGTCAGTGTGCGTAATAAGCTCCATGCTGCAACCGTTGATGCCGCCGATGTAACACACATGGACGCATCGCAGAACCAAATCATTGGTTCTAGTGCCGGACTAATTCCGTTTATCGAGAAAAACTACGTCTACCGTGCGTTGATGGGTAGTAACCAGCAACGTCAGGCAGTGCCCCTCATTAAGCCAGAAAGCCCAATTGTTGGTACTGGTGTCGAGAGCGAAGCTGCGCTAAACACCGGTCAGCTCGTCGTTGCCGAAGCCGACGGTGAAGTCACCAAGGCCGAAGCCGATGAAGTTGTCGTTAAGTACAAATCTGGCTCAGTTACCTACCAGCCACAACACTTTGTGCGCAGTAACGAGGGCACGAGCATCAACCAGCACGTCGTTGTAAAAACTGGCGACAAGGTAAAGCAGGGCGACCCAATCATCGAGGGCATGAGCATCCAAGGTGGCGAGCTCGCACTCGGCAAGGACCTCGTCGTGGCATTCATGCCTTGGGCTGGCTATAACTTCGAGGATGCCATCATCATCAGCCGCAAACTGGTCGAAGACGACACGCTCACCAGCGTGCATATCGTTGACTACATGATCGAAGTCCGCGAGACCAAGCTTGGCCCAGAAATCATTACCCGCGACATCCCGAATGTTTCCGAGGACGCACTTCGTCACCTCGATGATGACGGTATTGTCCGTATTGGAGCCGAGGTTCATCCTGGCGACATCTTGGTTGGTAAGATTACGCCAAAGGGCGAACAAGAGCTTTCGAGCGAAGAGCGCCTACTGCGCGCTATCTTTGGTGAAAAGGCCAAAGAGGTCCGTGACACGTCCCAGCGTATGAGCAACGGCAAGCACGGCAAGGTCGTTGGCGTAAAGGTATTTAGCCGCGAAAATGGTCACGAGCTCAAAGCCGGTGTGCTTATGCAGATCCAAGTCTTTGTGGCCCAAATGCGCAAGATTAGCGTTGGTGACAAGCTCGGTGGTCGACACGGTAACAAGGGCGTTATTGCCCGAATCCTGCCAGTCGAAGACATGCCATTCATGGAAGACGGCACGCCGGTAGACATCATCCTAAACCCACTTGGTGTCCCGAGCCGTATGAACATCGGCCAGTTGTTCGAGACACACCTTGGTATGGCGGCTCGTGCCCTTGGCATGAAGGTTGCTAGTCCAAGCTTCAATGGTGTCTCTATCGAGAAAATCCGAGATTTACTGAAAGAAGCTGGTTTCCCAGAAGACGGCAAGCAACAGCTATATGATGGCCGTACTGGTGGCGCCTACAAAGAGCGCACCACGGTCGGTAGCATGTACATGATCAAGCTCAACCACATGGTTGCCGACAAGATCCACGCTCGATCAACCGGTCCATACACTATGGTCACACAACAGCCACTTGGTGGTAAGGCCCAGAATGGTGGCCAGCGATTTGGTGAGATGGAGGTGTGGGCACTCGAAGCATACGGTGCGGCCAACACCCTTCAAGAAATGCTTACTATCAAGTCGGACGACGTCTATGGACGTTCGAAGGCTTACGAAAGCATCATCAAGAAGACCGAGATTGTCGGTCCTAAGGTACCAGAGAGCTTTAATGTGCTTGTCAAGGAACTACAAGGTCTTGGCCTTAAGGTTGACCTAGTGGCCAGCGATACGGTGGTAGACGCCGAGGCAATCTTGGCTACCAATATCCACGAAGAAGCTACCCACCCCTCGACCGTCGAGGCGCCAACTTCCGTAATTTCTGGGGTAGATGTTACCGAAGAGGAGGCAGCTAGCAGTGGCTTCGAGTTCGAGGACGCTGATGGCAACCCGATTGAGAATGAAGATGAGGTCGTATCTGTTACAAGCCTCGATGAGAATGAAATTACTGAGGAGGACAAATAATGCGCCGATATTCTTACGGAACAAATATTGCCGATTTTGACGCGGTGCGACTTGCCGTTGCCAGCTCGGACCAAATGCTGGACTGGAGCCACGGAGAAGTTCTAAAGCCTGAAACCATCAACTATCGAACTCAAAAACCCGAGCGCGATGGTCTTTTCTGCGAGCGAATCTTTGGTCCCGTTAAGGACATTAACCCGCACGACGCTAAGTACAAAGGTGTGCGTAGCCGAGAAGCGGCCGTCGACAAAAACGGCGAGCTGGTGACGCGCAGCATTGTCCGACGTGAACGAATGGGCCACATTAGCTTGGCTGTTCCAGTTGCGCACATCTGGTTCCTGCGTGGTACGCCAAGTGCTGTCGGTCTACTGCTTGGCCTTACGGTCAAGAACCTCGAACGAGTTGCTTACTTTGCAAGCTACATTGTTAAGACTGTGGACGAGGCAAAACGAGATCAGTACCGAACCGACAAAGAAGCCGAGTTCGAGGCTGCACTTGAGGCCATCAAGCTTCGCAACGAAGCCGCCGCCAAAGAGGACGGCGCGGATGTTAAAGCGCTAGCCGAGGCACAAACCAAAGAGATCGAAGAAGTCACCGAGCAGTGGGATACCCTTAAGGCTCAGCTCGACACGCTCGCCAAACTCAACCTCATGAGCGAGACCGACTACCGTGCCTTGCCGCGTGAATTGCGCGACATGATTACCGTTGGTATGGGCGGCGCAGCGCTCAAGGAACTCCTTGACGCTGTTGACCTGCAGCAGCTTATCTCTGACCTCACGGCCGAAGCCGAAGAGGCCAAGGGTCAGCGCAAGAAGAAGCTCATGAAGCGTCTTCGACTACTCGAAAGCATGGAGCGAGCTGGGATTTTGCCGGGTAGTATGTGTTTGAGTATTTTGCCGGTGATTCCTCCGGATCTCCGTCCAATGGTACAGCTTACTGGTGGCCGATTCGCTACCTCTGACCTAAACGACTTGTACCGACGTGTTATTAACCGAAACAACCGACTCAAAAAACTAATGGAGCTAAATGCACCAGAGGTTATTCGACGTAATGAGCAGCGAATGCTGCAAGAAGCTGTCGATGCTTTGATCGATAATAACAATGCCCGAAGTGGTCGCGCTGTGGCTGCGACTGGTCAGCGACGTCGCCTCAAGAGTCTGAGCGATATGCTAAAGGGCAAACAGGGTCGTTTCCGCCAAAACCTACTCGGTAAGCGTGTCGACTATTCTGGTCGTTCGGTTATCGTGGCTGGTCCAGAGCTTAAGATTAGTGAGTGTGGTCTACCGAAGATGATGGCACTCGAACTGTTCAAGCCATTTGTGATCGGAGAGTTAATTGCTCGTGATCAGGCTCACAATATTCGTTCGGCAACCCGCATGATCGAGACCGGCGAGACTGAGGTTTGGGATGCGCTCGATGAAGTAATCAAGGGCAAGTACGTTCTTCTGAACCGTGCGCCTTCACTTCACCGCCTTAGTATCCAAGCGTTCCAGCCAGTACTGATTGAGGGTCGTGCTATTCAGCTCCATCCACTCGTCTGTAAGGGCTTTAACGCCGACTTCGACGGTGACCAGATGGCTGTGCACTTGCCACTCAGTGATGCTGCGCAGAACGAAGCGCGTGACATCATGGCCGCAAACCGTAACTTGCTAAAGCCTGCCGACGGTACGCCAATCTTGCACATCGAGCAAGACATCGTGCTCGGCTGCTACTACCTAACATACCAACGTCCAGGTTCTGAAAAAGATGCACCAAAAGTGTTCTCGAGCCTCGACGAAGCGAGCATGGCATTTGATGCCGGTCTCATCGACTTGCAGAGTAGTATAAGTTTGCCGATGAATGGGGAGCTGCAACAGGCAACCCTTGGACGATTCTTCTTTAACGAAATCTTCCCAAGCGACTTTGCGTTCCAAAACGAAGCTATGACTAAGAAGTATCTTCAAAAGGTGATGGCTGCCGTCTATAAGAAGTACGGTGCCGCCAAGACTGCCGAGATTGCTGATAACCTCAAAGATCTAGGCTTCCGCTACGCAACAATGTCTGGGCTCTCGATGGGTATGGACGACTTCGAGCCTATTACTGGTCTCGAAAGTGTCATTAAAGATGGCGATACTCGAAGCGTCGAGATCGCCGACCAGTACGAACAAGGTTTCATAACAGACGAAGAACGACACCGATTAACGGTAGATAGCTGGACAAAGATCGATGCCAAGGTACAAGATATGCTTACCCAGCAAATGCAGGGGCAGGATGGCTCAATGGCGATTGCTATTACTTCTGGTGCCCGTGGTAACGTATCCCAGATGAAGATGTCGGTCGGTATGCTCGGCGTTTTCCAGGACGCAACCGGTAACGTAATTGAGCTTCCGGTGAAGTCCGGATATCTCCAAGGTCTTTCTCCGCTAGAATACTTTACAGGTACCCGTGGTACGCGAAAGGCTGTCATCGACATTGCCCTTAAAACCGCTGACGCTGGATACCTAACACGACGACTTGTGGACGTGTCCCAAGATGTCTTTACTATCGATGACGATGAACACGCTGCAGACTTAGGCTTTGCAATGCTCCGAGAGGACGCGAAGACCATCGGCGTGCCATATGCGAGCCGTCTCGAGGGTCGCTATGCCGCAGAGGACATCAAGGGTCATATCAAGGCTGGCGAACTATTCTCTAAGGATGTCGCCGAGGCAATTGAGGCAGATGAAAAACTTGACGGTGTGAAAATCTTGAGTGCGCTAAGCGCTAGCTCGGTACATGGTGTACCACAAAAAAGCTATGGCATCGATCCTGCAACGGGCGAATTAGCCGTTAGCCACAGCCCAATCGGAGTGATTGCTGCGCAATCTATCGGCGAGCCCGGTACGCAGCTATCTCTCGACTCAAAGCACCGTTCGGGTGCGGCCGTTGCCGACGACACCGCTCAAGGCCTTACGCGTATCGAAGAGTTGTTTGAAGCTCGTATGCCAAAGGGTCAAGCCTACCTTACCGAAATCGAAGGTGTGGCAAATGTCTGGGAAGAGGGCCAAAAGTATGTTGTTCAG
This sequence comes from Candidatus Saccharimonadota bacterium, assembly GCA_018062785.1. Taxonomy (GTDB): domain Bacteria; phylum Patescibacteriota; class Saccharimonadia; order Saccharimonadales; family UBA4665; genus JAGXIT01. Next base: position 40,862 of record JAGORO010000001.1, on the reverse strand, counting down.
ATTACAGCCGACGACAAAGACACCGTCCGTCTTTCGCTAGATGGTCGCACGGTTGCGGTCGCTGACGGCAGTGACGTAGCTATTGGTGATGTGGTGGCAAGTAACAAAGGTGGCGCAGATCCACTCGTTGCACCCGTAGCAGGTCGACTCGATGTCGCCGGTAAAGAGGTTGTCATTACACCTGCTCACAAGAGCGTTGTTCGCTACGAAATTCCTGGCTTCAAACAGCTCATGGTCCAAGACGGCGATACCGTATATGCTGGACAAAGGCTTACGAACGGTTCTATCAACCTTCAGGATCTGATGCAGCTTCGTGGCGTTGAGCCAACCCAACGATACATCATGAACGAGATCCTTGGGATTTTCGCAGGACAGGGGCAGAATATTGCCGACAAGCACCTTGAGATCATTGTTCGACAGATGTTTAGCCGCGTTCAGATAGAAGACGCCGGTGACAGTGAATTCGTGACTGGCGACGTTGTTAGTAAGCTTGCAGTTGCAGAAGCTAACGAAGCGTTACTGGCTGCAGGTAAACAACCGGCTCGAGCCAACCAGCTCTTGCTCGGTATCACCAAAGCTTCGCTCTCGACAGACTCGTTCCTTAGCGCAGCTAGCTTTCAGGACACCACTCGTGTACTGATTAGCGCTGCTACTTCTGGACGTGTTGACCGCCTCTTTGGTCTTAAAGAGAACGTCATTTTGGGTCGCAAGATTCCAGTTGGTACTGGGTATGGTGCTAGCAACGCACTGGACGAAGGTGACGATGATGGTGAGTTTACCCCTCGTGTCGATATAGATAAAGAGATTGTATCGGCCGAAGCACCGCTTCGTGACATGCGTCCAAGTCTCGACGACGATGACGAAGTGTCAGTTGCAGATGACACAATGACTCACGAAGATACCGAAAGCATCGAAGATGGCGTGCGAAACGCTGCTGATGACGAGTAGCTCCTCGCGTGTGCGACAATAAAAAATCTCCCCAATACTGGGGAGATTTTTGTATTTTAGGCCATTTGCATGAGAAGGTATGGGGTGGACGTTAGACATCAGAAAAACTTCCATTCCACCTTACGAGACGCTAACCGAGCGAATAGCTTTTCGGAAGGAAAAGCTATTCGGGAGAGGAATACCTTCATCCCCTACGTTACATTGGAGCCAAAGATGACACAGGCAGCTCCGCTGCCGTGCTTTAGGGGCGGGGAGTGCAGTAATCGAACTAAGTTCGATTACAAACGGGGAGGGCGAGCCCTCCCCTTGATAAAATACGCCAACCAAGGTAGTGCTGGCATGGACGTAAAACATTGGGAGCGGATGAGATTTTCTAACATCTAAGAAGGGGCGAGCCCCTCCGAGACTATAGTGTGGTTAAGGTGCAACCGTGCAGGATGTATCTTAACCTACTAGAGCCTATAACCTTCACCCTATAACCTAACGCCTGTAGTCTAATCAATGGGGCTACATAAAAAACGACCGAGCGCATTCCTCGGTCGTTTTTGTGCTCCAATGGGCGAGAGTAGTATTACATCTTAATGGTGTCTTGTGTGGTGCCGTTGGCGCAGGCTTGGCCTTGGTAGGCTTTCTTGAGCTCGGGAGTGTTGAATGTGGTGCATGGCACTGATGCTGTCGTACTCTGATGGCTCGCCACGTAGTGCCACTGCTTGTCGGAGGATTGGTAGAAAAGGGCTTTAGCGCCACCGCCACTTGTGCTGCCAACACTGGGTTCGGCTAGTAGGTAGCCAGCGGTCTTGCTAGCTACATCTTTGTAGTCGGTCATAACGAGTTTGCCATCTTTGTTGGCATCTGGGTTTCTGGCAATGTACTGATCGTAAAGTGGCGTTAATTTAGTGATGAGAGTGGTGTAGTCGGCCTTGTCGGCACAGCGCACGAATAGTCGGGCGTCGGGCGTGGCCGTAGTTGTGCCAGCATTGCTGACGATAGTAGAACAAAATAGTTCAGCACCCTTGGCCATAAACGTAGTCGAAGGTGTTTTGCTGGCTTCGGTAGGGTTATCTATGGTCGCAGTTAGTCCTTTGCCCTCTAACCAAGTCTTTACCTTTACGTACTCGGCTTCTTTGTTGGCGTCGGTAACGCTAAAGTTGACGGACTTTTCCTGGGTGGCAATTGGCTGGACTGCAAAGGTGGCGCCATCGGGCTTGGAGTAGGGAGCGTATCCCTCGACGTAAGCTGCGGGAGTTGCGGTCTTGCTTAACTCTGCAATGAGAGAGGCTGCGGTTAGTGGCGCTTCGACTTTGACCGGTGCGGATACTACCGGCGCTTTGGCAACTGGTGCTGGAGTAGACTTGTTGAAGTAGGCGTGCGCAAACCAGCCGGCGGCTCCAGCAACTCCCATAGCGAGCAGCAATGATAGCGCGTACACCCAAGTGCGACTCTTCGGCTTTTTGGAAGGGGTGGAAGGGGTTTTTTCTATCGGCTTTGATTCGGCAGTGGTTGCCTTTGCGTTGTCAAGGTCACTGAGGTCTAGATCGTCATCCTTTTTGCTTGAAAAGCTCAGTGTGTTGGAGGGGGGTATTGCTGGTTTGATGCTGTCAAACTCAGCTGCAGCCGCCGCGATAGTAGGGCTTGGCTCGGGCTTCACGCTCGCCATTGGGGAGCTGGTAACTAAGCTTGGCGTAGTGCTCTTTGCCGATACGCCATCTAAGCTGTTCGTACTACTAGGACTGCTAGTAGCCGTGCTCGAACCGCCAAAAGCGTTGGCAGATGATGAGCTCGTAACCGTGATAGGCTTTGCGTCCCCACTTGTCAGCCCTGCATCTGAGCCACTGTTTGCTAAAGGCTTAAAATCTGAATCCATATCTTCCCACTCCCTCGCTATAAGATATTACTTGCTTATGGTTTTACTATACCGCAAAGGAGCCGTGTTTCAAACATATAAAATACCTCGGAGTACTTGAGGTGTATGCGCATATATAGTACAATAGGCCGGTTACTATCAATTTCGAGTCCATCTCGGTCGCATAGCCAAGATGTTTGACGGTAGAGGAGATACATTCTCTTCAGCGAATATAACGGAGGTAATTCCTCGGAAAGGGGCTACTAGTGCCTACTATCAATCAGCTCGTGCGTAAGCCGCGCAAAAAAGTGCTTACCAAGAGCAAATCACCTGCGCTTATGCGGGTTACCAACAACCTCAAGACCAAAAACTACGAGAAGGCTGCGCCATTTAAGCGTGGTGTTTGCGTAAAGGTCACAACCAAGACGCCAAAGAAGCCAAACTCGGCGCTGCGTAAAGTTGCTCGTGTTCGACTCGGCAATGGTTACGAAGTTTGGGCGTACATCGGCGGTGAGGGCCATAACCTACAGGAACACGCTGTTGTTATGGTGCGTGGTGGCCGTGTAAAGGACCTTCCTGGTGTGCGCTATCACATCGTTCGTGGCGCACTTGACCTTCAGGGCGTACAAAACCGCAAACAAGGCCGTTCTAAGTACGGCGCCAAGAAGGAGAGCAAGTAATGCCTAGGAAAGTAACCAAAACTCTCGTACGAGACATTCCAGCTGATCGCATGTACAACAGTGTTGCCGTACAGCGATTGATTAACCGTGTGATGCGTGATGGCAAAAAACAAGTTGCCGAAACACTCGTGTACAACGGTATGCAAAAGGCTGCCGACAAGCTCAAGGTAGAGAACCCGCTCGACGTGTTCGATCAAGCATTTGGCAACATCCGCCCACAGGTCGAGACTCGCTCTCGCCGTGTTGGTGGTGCCAACTACCAGATTCCTTTTGAGGTTAAGGGCCAGCGTCAAAACCACCTAACTACGATGTGGTTTGTACAGGCTGCACGTGCCCGTAAAGGCATGAGCATGAGTGACCGCATTGCCCTCGAGCTCATGGACGCCTACAACAGCCAAGGTTCGGCCGTAAAGAAGCGCGAAGACACGCACAAGATGGCCGAAGCTAACCGAGCGTTTGCTCATTTCGCTCGAGGCTAAGTAGCATGCAACGACCCTCTGAAAGTAACTTTCGTGCTTCTGCTCGAGTATTCCTATGGAATATAGACAGGGCAGAGCGTCGCAGGGTCGACGCTGAGAGGGCATATGATATTGCGGAAAGGTCTGCGGGGACTGGTGCGCATATGATGGCATCCTATGTAATAGTAGGCACTGTGGTGGTGCAGGCAATCGAAAGCGCAGTAGCTCGTCCATTAACGAGTGTGGCTAGTAATGTTATCTCCCGCGAAAGATATGCCGAAGGCATAAATCCAAGTGAAACTATGACTGATTTTGTAAGGCGTAGAATGGCCGAGGGTGTCCTCGGCACACATCAATAGTTAGGAACGAAAGGGTAGTAGTATATGGCAGATAAAACAGTAGAAATGAAAGACATCCGCAACATGGGCATTATTGCTCACATCGACGCGGGTAAGACAACAACAACAGAAGGTATTTTGTACCGCACAGGTATTAAGCACAAAATCGGCACCGTTCGTGGTGATGATGGCGGTGCGCTGACCGACTGGATGGACCAAGAACGCGAGCGAGGTATTACCATCGTTTCGGCGGCTGTAACGTGTTTTTGGAAGGGTAAGCAGATCAACATCATCGATACTCCCGGACACATCGACTTTACTGCTGAAGTGGAGCGTTCACTTCGTGTGCTCGATGGGGCTTGTGTGGTGTTTGATGGCAAGATGGGCGTAGAAAGTCAATCTGAGACCGTTTGGCGACAGGCTGACAAGTATAGCGTGCCGCGTATTTGTTTTATTAACAAAATCAACCAAACCGGTGGCGATTTCTACAAGTCCATCGATACCATCCACGCTCGACTGAACAAAAACGCCTTCCCCATCACGCTGCCAATCGGTTTTGAGCAGAGCATCAACGGAGTCGTCGACCTTGTAGACATGAAGGCCTACACCTACACCGACTTCCACGACAAAGAGCTCGTCGAGGGCGAAATCCCAGCTGACATGCTCGACAAGGCAAAGAAATATCGCTCACTGCTCGTAGAAAACGCCGTGGCCGAAGACGAAGCCATGCTCGAGAAATACCTCGAAGTTGGCGAAGAAGGCCTTACGACTGAAGAGATCAAGCAAGCTATCCGCACCGCGGTATTGGGCGGTAACTTCTTCCCAGTTACCGGTGGAGATGGTCGTGGTGTTATCGTCGAAAAAGTCCTCGACGCGGTTAATGATTACCTACCCAGCCCAGAAGATGTCGACAGTATTTGGGGTGAACACCCTAAAACTGGCGACAAAATCGAGCGCAAACCACGTGCCGAAGAGCCACTGGCTGGCCTCGCCTTCAAAATCACCTCTGACCCATACGTTGGTAAGCTGGCCTATTACCGTGTCTACTCGGGTGTTTTAAAGTCTGGTAGCTACGTATTCAATAGCTCGACGGGCGAAAAAGAGCGCGTTGGTCGTATTGTGCGCATGAAAGCCAATGACCGAGAAGATGTGACCGAAGTCCGAGCTGGTGACATTGCTGCCATCGTCGGCCTCAAGGGCACGACTACCGGCAACACCCTTTGCGATCCGGCTCACCCGATTGTTCTCGAGAATATCTCCTTCCCAGAGCCTCCAGTGTCTATTGCTATCGAGCCAAAAACCAAAGCCGACCAAGAAAAGATGAGTCTCGCGCTCCAAAGACTTGCCGAAGAAGACCCAACCTTCCGCGTCAAGGTAGATGACGAAACTGGCCAGACCATTATTTCTGGTATGGGTGAGCTGCACCTCGAAATCATCGTCGACCGCATGAAGCGCGAATTTAGCGTCGAAGCCAACATTGGTCAGCCACAAGTTGCTTACCGAGAAACGATCCGTAAGGACGCTGTCGAAGTTCAAGGAAAGTTTGTTCGCCAATCTGGTGGACGTGGTCAGTATGGTGATGTTTGGCTACGACTGAGCCAGAATGAAGCCGGCAAGGGCTTTGAGTTCATTAACAGCATTAAGGGTGGTGTGGTTCCTAGTGAATACATCCCAGCTGTGCGCAAAGGTATCGAAGAGGCCATGGGCAATGGTGTGATTGCCGGCTACCCAGTGGTAGATGTTAAGGTCGAGCTGTACGACGGTAGTTACCACGAAGTTGACTCCAACGAAATGGCATTCTCGATCGCTGGTTCGATGGGTCTGCAAGAAGGTGTTAAGAAAGCGACGCCAACGTTGCTCGAACCCGTCATGAAAGTCGTCGTCGTTACGCCAGAAGAATTCATGGGTGACGTCATTGGCGATCTAAACAGCAAGCGTGGTCGTATTGAGTCCATGGAAGACCTCGCGGGCGGCATCAAGGAGATTACTTCTTTTGTGCCTCTTGGTGAAATGTTTGGCTACACCACCAACCTGCGTTCTATGACACAGGGTCGTGCCAGCTCAAGCATGGAGCTTGACCACTATGCAGACGTTCCAAACAATGTTGCGGACGCGATCATTGCCAAAAACGCTAAATAGTATCGTGTAGCGATGCTGTTTACATCTGAGTTTCATGAAGGCGAACGAACGGTATTCTGACCGGATACCTGCTCGCAGTCTGTGAGTTGCACGATGGACTGGTCGAAGAAGATCGACACTGAGGTTGTCGAGGCAATGGCGTTTTGGGTGTTGAATGCTCTAGATTGCGCGGAGATTCCTCCGGCTGTTGTCTCGGTTGAAGCGACGTGTGCACCGCGCTGCTACGGACGATTTTCTGTGTACGGCTATCCAGAGGGACCGGAAATTACCGTTTCGCTGACCTCTGTTGACTAAATTTTGACAAAAGCGCAGCACTTACCTATAATTAACACCGTATCTCGCGTGAGGGCGTTGCTTTGGTGTAAACATACACATAACCGAAGCAATATGGACCGCGTGAACAACTAATAAACTAATAACCACAAGGAGTCCTCTCTCTATGGCAGGAACATTTGACCGAAGCAAGCCGCACGTCAACGTTGGTACTATGGGCCACGTCGACCACGGCAAGACAACTCTAACTGCAGCTATTACTGCAACACTTGCGAAGAAGCTTCCAAGCGACGTAAACAAGCCAGTTGCCTACGACCAGATCGACAACGCTCCAGAAGAAAAGGCTCGTGGTATTACCATCGCTACTTCTCACCAAGAGTACGAAAGCGAAAAGCGCCACTACGCACACGTCGACATGCCAGGTCACGCCGACTACGTCAAGAACATGATTACCGGTGCTGCTCAGGTTGATGGTGCAATCTTGGTTGTATCTGCAGCTGATGGCCCTATGCCTCAGACTCGTGAGCACGTTCTGCTCGCCAAGCAGGTTGGTGTGCCAAAGATCCTTGTATTCATGAACAAGATGGACCTCGCAGACGCAGATCTCGTGGAGCTCGTCGAAGAAGAAATCCGTGATCTTCTAGAGAAGAACGGGTTTGACCGCGACTGCCCAATCATCAAGGGTTCTGCTGCAAAGGCTGTCGAAGGCGACGCAGCAAACGAAGATGCAGTTATGGAACTCATCAAGGCTATGGATGACTACGTTCCAGAGCCAACTCGCGACCTCGACAAAGACTTCCTGATGCCTATCGAAGACGTGTTCTCTATTAAGGGTCGCGGCACTGTTGCGACTGGTCGTGTAGAAGCTGGTATCGTCAAGATCAACGACGAAGTTGAAATTGTCGGCATCCGTCCAACTCAGAAGAGCGTCGTTACCGGTGTCGAAGCCTTCAAGAAGAGCCTCGACCAAGGCCAGGCTGGTGACAACGCTGGTATCTTGCTTCGAGGTATCGAGCGCGACGACATCGAGCGTGGTCAGGTGCTTGCTAAGCCGGGCACGATCACCCCTCACACCGAATTCGATGCAGAGGTCTACATCCTCAGCAAAGAAGAAGGTGGTCGACACACGCCATTCTTTAAGGGTTACAAGCCTCAGTTCTACTTCCGCACAACGGACGTAACTGGTGAGGTTGAACTCCCAGCCGACAAAGAAATGGTCATGCCAGGCGACACCGTAACCTTCAAGGTTAAGTTGCTTGCACCTATCGCCATGGAACAGGGTCTAAACTTCGCTATTCGTGAAGGTGGCCGTACCGTTGGTGCTGGTGTTGTCACTAAGATTACGAAATAATCTGACTACACATTTGTATCAAAAGAGCCTCCCCTGGGAGGCTCTTTTTTGTAGGGTTGCAAAGACGTAAGACCTAGGCTGGACAGTAGCCGTTAGAAGTTGGGAGCGGATGAGATTATAAAGCAACCATAGGTAACTAAGCTATGGTTAAGTAAACCTCACTATAGTCTTGGAGGGACTCGCCCCTCCAGCCTTTTGACATATATGCCAAAAGGTCTCTCCCCCTAGACCTTGCTTTTGCTACTTTGTAGCAAAAGCAAGGTTCACTTCGTTCCCATCAGTGAGATTATCAAGCATGGATGCCTTCTCCAGCGTCCAACATCTACCCTACACCCCAACATGCGGTATACTTATACAGATGTCAAAAAGAAGTTTTGTAGATTACTACGCATTGCTCGGTACTGAGCTGAGTGCGACTGGGGCCGAGGTGCGACGGTCGTATATGCGGCATGCCAAAGCGCTTCATCCAGACCTAGACGGTGGTGATGCTGAAAAGATGCAACAACTTAACCAAGCCTATCAGACACTCAAAGACGACAGCAAGCGTCGCGCATACGATCTGATGCATCAAGCCGAAACTGGCACGGAAATGCTACGATATCGCTACGAAGCGGACGGCGAGAACAATGCGCTTATTAGTAACCTGACCGACGATGAGGTCGACGATTTTTTGAATTCTGTTGTGAGCGACTTTCGAGCCGAAAACCCACCACAAAGACCGTTACGTGCACTGCGCAAACACATCACATTTGGCAGAGTGTCGAAACGAAAGCCACCAAAGTCGTAGTCTTTAAAACACTATCGCTAAGCAAGGAATATCTGATACGCTAGACGTTGAAATAAGGGATTTTATGCTGCAATATCGCCAAAAGGCAAAACTAGCTCAAAAACTCAATACTCGAGACAAAACTGAGAAGCGCCCCTGTAATTTTTGTGACCCAAAATTTCTAGTAGAAGTGATTACCGAGAACAGCACTATGCGCGTGGCTCGTAATCGAGTCTCGTATGATCTTTTTGAAGGTGTCGAGGTCAGCGATCATCTAATGATTTTACCCAAGGAACATCGAGCAGGTTTTGCCGAATTTACCGACCAAGAGAAGATCGACCATCTCAATCTAGCGGCTGAATTTGAGGCGAAAGGCTATAACCTATACACGCGAGCGCCCAAGAGCAAGACACGATCGGTCGCTCACCTCCATAGCCATCTTTTGCAGATGAAGGGCAGACGGGTTAAGGCATTACTGTATCTCAGCAAGCCACACATTTTGATTCATGGCAAGCGAGCAGTTGACATCATTAAGCCTTTACACAAGCGCACAAAAGGCTAAGATTGTGGCGCATCTTGTCAAATAGCCGAAGAGACACTATAATATCTCCCGTAAACTATTGTGCTGAGAACTCGTGCCGGTTTCTATATAGATCGTCAAGAGGTTACAGTGCCAATGTCGGTACGTTCCGACGGTTTATATAGGCAGGTGCGGTCTAGCGACTATAACCTATAGCCTACAACCTATAACCTAATAAATCCGGAGGATTTACCACTATGGCAGACGCCAAAACAGAGGCTGGAAAGCAACGAATTCGTATTCGTCTAAAGGCCTACGACCACAAGATTATCGATCAAGCCGCCAAGCAGATCGTCGAGACGGCGCTACGCACTGGCGCAAGCCTAGCTGGGCCAATCCCTCTCCCAACCCGTAAAAGTACTTTTACGGTAGTTAAAAGCCCTCATGTGTATAAGAAGGGCCGTGAGCAGTTTGAAATGCGTATTCACAAGCGTCTTATCGACGTGTTTGAGCCAACGCCAAAGACTATCGATAGCCTCATGAACCTCAGCTTGCCTGCAGGCTGTGACGTCGAAATCAAGATGTAGTCAGTAGAACACAAAGCCCACTGTAATAGGTGGGTTTTGTGTGTATAGACAAAAGTCTATAAGTATGATATAATACGACAATGACGATGACAGAAATAAGCCCCGAGCTTCAGCCGAAACAATTTACGAGCCTACCTGGTCTTGATCACCCCGAAGAGCAGGGTTGGCCTGCTCGCATGATTACACCCCTTGACAATGTAGAGTCACAAGCATTCAAAGATCGATTCATGGCTCATGCTCGGACTCCCGAGCAGATAGCTACCTATCTTGAGTACGTAAACCATGCGACACTTATTGATGGCGCCAAGAGGCAGCTCAGTCAAAAGGGTAACATGGGTTATCTTAGTCTCGATGGTCCGCACTTTGTTGAATACCTTGAGTTAGCCGGTAAGCCCAAGGCAGCGGGTGAGTTTATCAAATTTCTAGGATCGGTAGCAAACCGTGCTTTTGAGCTTCCGGCACCGCTAGGAATTAGGCGATTAGAGCAAGTAACTGTTGAGTGGGGTGGGGTCCGCCAAGCGGGAGATTGGGATAAGTTTGGTGCTTTAAAGACACACATTAACGGAATTATTGCATCTGCCGAGAATTTATTGGAGGTTCATGACTATACGGACAAGGTCCGTAGCTCGCCTACTTACCGTCTGACTCCAATGAGCTCATTGGCAGACGAAAAAGGCACTGTTCCAGCGCATATCGTATGCCGCCGCAGCCGTTATGCGGACGTCACCAATTCACAGAGCGGCACGACCGTACGGCTTTTTGGCCAAGGTAGGTTCTTGGTACTCAGTGGTGAACTGGATGGTGGCGTGCAAAAAGCTTTACCGACACTGGAACAAGCGCAAGCTGAATACGATGGGAATGCAGCTGTATTTACAAAACATAGCGAGGAAGCTTGGGCAAACCCTGTTGTTCGACCGCTCGAGCGCGCACTACGCGAGGATAGGGGCGTAACAACGGCTTTTGTTCCACTCTCGGGGCAGATACTCATGAGTGTAGTGCGAGCTTAGAAATAGATACAACTGTGATATAATTCGGGTATGGCAAAACGAAAACAAAAACCCCAACCAATTGATTTTGATGGCGCATTTGTCCTTAAGATGGTGCTGTACGTCATCATGGGCTCGATGTGGCTCAAAATTACTCACACAACGCACAACTTACAGATACCGATACCAATCGGAGCGATCATTGCACTGATGTTTACGGCACACGAGCATTTTAGGGTCGATCGCAAAATCGAATACGCAGTCATTGTTGTCGCGGCACTATTCGGCTATCTTGCCCCCTATGGTCTATTCGTGAGTATTTAGTACTAGCTGTCTTGATTTGACGCTATATTGATTCATCTGCTACAGCGAATTCGTGAAGCAGTTCGAAGTTGCTATATTTCAGGATTCAGTGAGCCTATCAAAGCAGATACAAAAAGTAGAAGAAGGTCTAGGGTACATTTCTATAATTAGCGGCCAACAAGTCATCCCCGTCGAATACGGTGAGCTTCGGTGTGGTTGTGATAAGCGGCGTGAACTACGCTTAGATGATGTAAACTTCGAATGCTTGCCAAATTTCAAGTATGTTGCTCACGCGGAGATCACTGCAGGATTACAAACTCGGGCGTACGGGGATGAACGATTTGCTCGGCACAGTCGTGGCGCCAGATGATGGGCAAGTGCTTGGACTGGCAATAATAACGCGCGTAATCCGAATACGATTCGCAAGACCGTAATTCACGAGTTTGCTCACTTGGTGAGGTTAAGGCCACCGTTTTCACCCAAAAACGATAGTGATCACTGCGTGCTTGGCGGCCGTGTCATGAACGGTTACGCCGAAACTAGCACCCCGCAAGGAGAATTTTGTGGCCCATGTGCAGAAGAAATAGCCCAGAGCTTCGTACGATCTGCGTGGCACAGTAATGCACTAGTTTCTGAAGTTTGTCGTAGCTTAGGACTAACACACCACTTGCAAAGTGCTGGCATGTCTAGCTATCATACAATCAGTACTAGTAGCAGCCTACAAGGAGCTTTTACCATGCACACCTATCCTAATCTTCGCTCTGAAATGATTAACGAACGCATTGAGTCTGGGGTTTGCTGGGCGCAGTGTGGAGCGGCAGTGTTGCTTGGTGCGGCACTAAAAACTGGTTACCAAGAGACAATGATGACAGATATTGTCGTGACGTCACTAGGTGGAGCTGCAATCGTATCTGCAGCACGAGCAGTGAGACACCGTAGACGAGCCGCATGCGCCGAGCAAATTTTAGACAGCGAGGCGTCGCTACTCAACAACCCAGAAGTTACACGGTAGTGTAGTTTTTGCAACACCTTGACAGGAGTTAGGTTTTCGTGATACTCTGTTAGGTACGAATCAATGATTTGATTGGTGATGTGAGACAGGTCAAGACTGTAAAACAAACATTTACAGGGGCGAAACCGCTTGCCACCAATATTTTTATGTCAATGTACAAGGCATAAATGTCGTTGAAAAGTAACACTAACTATAACCGTAAAGGACACTATGAAGGCACTCATTACGAGAAAGATCGGCATGACTTCTACCATTGCAGAAGATGGTACTGTTCAGGCTGTGACGCTGCTTTCCGCTAGTCCCTGCGTAATTACGCAGGTCAAGACCGACGAAACCGATGGCTACACAGCCGTACAGGTTGGTTTTGAGGAAGCAAAACAAGATAAAACCGCAAAGCCGCAAGTCGGTCACCTAAAAAATAGCAAGAAGATGCCAAAGATTATGCGCGAATTTCGCGTTGATGAAATCACCGAAGACCTCAAGGTTGGAGCAGAACTAACCGCCGAGGTCTTTTCTGTTGGCGACACTGTGCACGTCACTGGTACGAGTAAAGGTAAGGGTTGGGCTGGTACTATCAAGCGGCACAACTTCCACCGACAGCGCAAAACCCACGGTGGTAAGGGTAACACCCGTAAGGTTGGTTCGATCGGCTCGATGTACCCTCAGCACATCCTGAAGGGCAAGAAAATGGCTGGTCAGATGGGCGCAACGCAAGTCACCGTACGTAACTTGCACGTCGCACTTGTCGACGTAGACAAGGGCTACATCGGTGTGGTCGGTGCCGTTCCGGGCCCACGCAAAGGCATTGTAATTATCAAAGGGGAGGAGAAATAACTATGGCTACTCCTACATTTACCGCTTCTGGCACGAAGGCTACAACTGCTGCTAAGCTCAGCAACGACGTCTTTGGCGTAGAGGTCAAAAGCCACCAGCTCGTCAAGCAGGCCTACGAGACCTACCTTGCGAATGGACGGGACAATCTTGCCGTTACCAAGACTCGTGGTCTTGTTCGCGGTGGTGGTAAGAAACCATGGAAGCAAAAGGGTACCGGTCGTGCACGATTCGGCTCTACCCGTAACCCAATCTGGCGCGGTGGTGGTATCGTGTTTGGTCCAACTGGGCTAGAAAACTACACCAAGAAGCTTCCGGTTGCCTCAAAGCACGTTGCGCTGCGACAGGCACTGACGCTTGCAAACGAAGGCAACAAGATTGTCGTAATCGAGAAACTGGCAAGCAAAGAAGGCAAGACGGCCGAGATGGTCAAGCTGCTCGAAAAGCTCGGCGCGGTTCGCAACACACTTATTGTTGTGGCGGACAAGACCGATGAGCTCAAGCGAGCGACTGCCAACATCCAGACTGCCAAGCTCGTATCTGCTAAGTACGTTAACGTGTACGACATTATGAACGCGCACCACATTATCGTAACGAGCGATGCACTTGCGGCCGTCGAAGAGTGGCTCGCGCCATCCGCCAAGGCTACTACGAAGGAGGCAAAGTAATGATCGATTTTCGTAGGGAAAAGAGCAGCCAGACAAAATGTGAACCATTTTGCCTGCGCGATGAGAAAAACCGTCAGGTTTGTCTCATGATCACGAAGGAGGCAAAGTAATGTTTATCAAACCTCGACTTAGCGAAAAGGCCTTTGCGCAAAGCCAAGCGACCAATACATTTACGGTCGATGTACCTGTCGAAGCCAACAAATACGAAGTTGCAGACGCGCTCGCAAAGCAATTTGATGTAGAAGTCAAAAGCGTGCGCCTCGTAAACCGTAAGGGTAAGACCAAGCGAGTTATGAACACGACTGGCAAGCGTTCGAGCAACCAGCGTGGTTCGCAAAATGATATCAAGAAAGCCTACGTAACGCTTAAGGAAGGCAGTCACTTACCTTTCTTTGCCGCTGCCGAAGAAGAAATTGCCAAGGCAAATGAAGCTAAAGCCAAAGAGGCTAAAAAGGCCGACAAGCCTGCGAAAAAGGAGGCTAAATAATGGTTTTTATTAGGGAAAAGAGCAGCCAGACAAAATGTGCACCATTTTGCCTGCGCGATGAGAAAAACCGTCAGGTTTGTCTCATGAGCCGGAACGGAGTGGAGGCGTAGTTATGGCGATCAAACAATATAACCCAACGACTCCTGGTCGACGCGGTATGAGTAGCCAAGATTTTACGGCTATTACCACCAAGAAGCCACTCAAGTCACTACTTGTATCAAAGAAGCGTGGTTCTGGTCGCAACAACCAAGGTCGCATTACAACTCGTCACCAAGGTGGTGGTGCTCGCAAGTTCTACCGACTGGTGAACTTTAACTTCCAAGGCGAAGGTACAATCGAGCACATCGAGTACGACCCAAACCGTAGCGCTCGAATTGCTCGAGTAAAGGACAGTAACGGTGTGTACCACTACATCGTGGCTGCAAATGGTATGCACGTTGGCCAAAAACTGGTTGCTCACGAAGAAGCGCCAATCGAAATGGGCAACCGCTTACCTATCAAAAACATTCCGGTCGGTACAACCATCCACGCTATCGAAATGCAGCCCGGCCGTGGCGCCCAAATGGTGCGCAGTGCTGGTAATGGTGCGCAGCTTATGGCCAAAGAAGGCGACTACGCTCAGGTCAAGTTGCCAAGTGGCGAAGTCCGCAAGGTGCTCCTTACCTGCACGGCTACCATTGGTACCGTTGGCAACGAGCAGCACCAGAATGTTAAAGTCGGTAAGGCTGGCCGTTCGCGCCACAAGGGCAAGCGCCCAAGTGTCCGTGGTGTGGTGATGAACGCCGTAGATCACCCACACGGTGGTGGTGATGGTGGTCGACACCGAATGGCGAAGGCGCCTCGTACACCTTGGGGTCAGAAGACGCTTGGCTACAAGACTCGCCGCCGCAAGAGTACCAATACTATGATCGTAAGAAGCCGTCACGCGGCCAAGAGGAAATAACGGATGAGTCGTTCACTAAAGAAAGGGCCATTTATCGATCCGAAGCTCGCTGGTAAAGTAGCAAAGCTTGGCCCGGAGGATCGCACAATCATTAAGACTTGGAGCCGTGCTTGCACAATCGCTCCAGATTTCGTTGGCAAGACGTTCGCTGTTCACAACGGCAAAGTACACGTACCGGTTTTCGTTACCGAAAACATGGTCGGGCACAAGCTTGGCGAATTTAGCCCAACTCGTAAGTTCCGTTCGCACGGTGGAAAGCTAGCGAAAGGTAAATAAAGATGGCAGTAAAAGCAGAATCTAAAGGTGTTCGCATGAGTCCACGCAAGGTTGCCGAAGTTGCCAGCCTTGTTCGTGGCCGAAGTGTCGCCGACGCTATCGTCATCCTTGAGCACACACCGCGCCGCGCTGCATTGCCGGTACTCAAGACGGTCAAGAGTGCGCAGGCAAACGCCGAACACAACCACGGTTTTAAGGCCGATTCACTTCGTATCGTTGAAATCACTGTTAACCACGGGCCTCGCATGAAGCGATATCGCCCTGCGGCTATGGGCCGTGCGCTACCATTCATGAAGCGCAGTAGTCACATCCGCGTTATGGTTGATGGCGATCAGCGACCAGCAAAGAAACCAGCTGCAGCTAAGCCAGCAGCTAAGAAAGAGGAGAAGTAGTATGGGACAGAAAGTTAACCCCATTTCTATGCGTCTCCAGGCCAACAAAGACTGGCGAAGCAAGTGGTTCGTTGGCAAGCGTGAATACGCTAGCTACCTCGCTGCTGACCTAAAGGTCCGCAAGCTCATACAGGACAAGTTTGGCTCTCGTGGCGCAATCAACAAAGTAGACATCGAGCGTTCACCCAACCTCGTTACCGTAACAATCGCTACTGCTAAGGCCGGTGTTGTTATCGGTCGTGGCGGTCAAGGCGCGCAGGAGATCAAGGCCGCAATCGAGAAAGTCTACGGCGTACCGGTGCGCGTCAATATCGAAGAAGTCAAAAAGCCAGACATGTACGCAAAACTCGTGGCCGAGAACATCGCCCACCAGCTCGAGCGTCGTATGAGCTTCCGCCGCGCTATCAAGAGCGCTGCTGCAGCTACTATGCGTGCCGGTGCTAAAGGTATCCGAATCGAAGTTGCTGGCCGACTCAATGGCGCAGAAATGAGCCGACGCGAAAAAGAAGCACAAGGCTCGGTGCCTCTCCACACTATCCGTGCGGATATCGATTACGCAGGCGTTCGCGCCCAGACTATTGCTGGCGTCATCGGCGTCAAGGTCTGGATCTACAAGGGGGACAAATAAGATGTTGTTGCCTAAGAGAACCAAGTTCCGAAAGGTCCGCAAGGGCAAGATCCGTGGCGTGGCTACCGCTGGTAACTACATTGCCTATGGCCAATACGCTCTTCAGGCTCAAGGACACGAGCGAATCACTTCGCGTCAGATCGAGGCTGCCCGACAGGCAATGACCCGTCACATTAAGCGTGGTGGTAAGATCTGGATCCGTATTTTTCCTCACACACCTGTTACTCGCAAGCCCCTTGATGTCAAGATGGGTAGCGGTAAGGGTAATCCAGAATTTTTCGTAGCAAAGGTGCGACCTGGAACAGTTATGTTCGAAATGCAGGGCGTGCAAGAAGAAGTTGCTCGCGAAGCAATGCGACTTGCTGCACACAAGCTACCCGTAAAGACTAAATTCCTGGTAAGGGAGGGTGCATAGTATGAAAATTGCAGATATCCGAAAGCTCAGCACCAAAGAGCTTACCGCTGAAACCGTGAAGCTCCGAGACGAGATTGCAGAGTTGCGCCGCCACATCTACATGGGCGACAACCAGAACGTCCGTGCCGTACGCGGCAAGCGCAAAGACTTGGCTCGAATGCTGACCGTTTTAAGCGAACAACTAGTTAAGGAGGCGAAATAATGGCCAAATCAATCACTGGTGTCGTCTCTAGCAACAAAACTGACAAGACAATCGTCGTTACCGTTCGCGAGAAAAAGACCCATCCGTTGTACCGCAAGCAGTACACGACGAGTAAGAAAATTATGGCTCACGACGAAAAGAACGAAGCTAACGTTGGCGACAAAGTTATCATCGTCGAGACTCGCCCAATTAGCCGCCGCAAAAGCTTTGCGCTCGAGACAATTGTCGAGAAGGCTGGCGTAGCTCACGTCGAGGCTGAATCTGGTGCCGCAGAACGCGCCGCCAAAGAAGCTACCAAAGAGGCTAAGAAAGCTGCCGAAGAAGTAGTCGAGGAGGAGAAGTAGTATGATACAACAAGAATCTCGCCTCGTCGTCTGCGACAACAGCGGTGCCAAGGAAATCCTTTGCATTCGTGTGTTGGGCGGCACTCGTCGGCGTTACGCCAAAGTTGGCGATATCATTACGGCTACTGTTAAGCAGGCGAACCCAAGCGGTAACGTTAAGAAGAAGTCTGTCGTACGCGCCGTAGTCGTACGAACTCAAAAAGAAATCAAGCGCAAAGACGGCTCGACTATCAAATTTGATGACAACGCAGCAGTCATTGTGGGTGATGATAAACAACCTAAAGCAACTCGTATCTTTGGCCCAGTCCCACGCGAACTTCGTGACATGGGATACGCTAAGATTATCAGTCTTGCTCCGGAGGTACTCTAATGAAAGTAAATGAGAAGAAACTGTACAAGATTCGCCTAAAGAAGGGTGATCTCGTGCAAGTCTTGGCTGGCAAGTACAAAGGCAAGCAAGGCAAAATCGTCGCCACTCACCCTAACGAAAACAAGGTGACTGTCGAGGGTATCAACATCGTCAAGAAGCACCAGAAGCCAGATCGCGCTCACCCACAAGGTGGAATCATCGAGATCACTAAGCCAATCTGGGTGAGCAAGGTCGCTGTCGTTGACCCAAGCACGAAGAAGCCAGCTCGCGTTGCTTACAAGCTCAACAAAGACGGCAGTAAAATGCGTGTGTTTGCTGGCAGCGGCAAAGAGATCAAGATTGAGGCTAGCAAGGATGCTAAGGGCAAGAAAAGTACGGAAGGAAAGGTACTGTAATGGCTGAATCAACCGCTAAAACTCCCAAGAAGCCAGCTGCTAAAGCATCGACATACGTTGCGCGACTACAGAAGGATTACAGCGACAAATTTGTAGCTGAGCTGCAAAAAGAGCTAGGGCTCGACAACGTGCACCAAGTGCCTCGCCTCCAAAAGATTGTCGTAAACATTGGTCTTGGCAAGGCTAAGGACGACAAAAAAGTCATTGAAACCGCCAAGAACACTATTCGCAAGGTAACTGGCCAGGAGCCAGTCGAAACAGTCGCCAAGAACTCTATCGCCGGATTCAAGCTTCGCGAAGGTAACATGATTGGCCTTAAGCTGACGCTTCGTGGCGCCCGCATGTACGAATTTATGGACCGTGTCATCAACATTGTCCTGCCTCGTTTGCGAGACTTTCGCGGTGTTTCTGCCAAAGCTTTTGACAAGCAAGGTAACTACAGCATCGGCCTTACAGACCAGTCTGTGTTCCCAGAGCTGACATTCGAAGAAACCACCACTGCACACGGTATGCAAATCGTATTTGTAGTCCGCGCAGAAGAGAAAGAACACGCTAAGGCATTACTGGCTAAGTTCGGTATGCCATTCGAGAAGGAGGCCAAATAATATGGCAAAGAAATCAATCCTTGCTCGCGACCTCAAGCGTCAGAAGATGATCACTAAGTACGCAAAGAAGCGAGCAGAACTAAAAGAACTCGGTGATTACGACGGTCTTGCAAAACTACCACGCAACTCCAGCCCAACCCGCTGGAAGAACCGCTGCGTAGAGACTGGTCGACCACACGCGTACATGCGTCAATTTGGCCTGAGTCGTATTGCATTCCGAGAACACGCAAGCAAGGGCGAAATCCCTGGTGTAACGAAAGCGAGCTGGTAATATGAGCGTCACAACAACAGACCCAATTGCAGACATGCTAACTCGGATTCGCAACGCAATTGCCGTTGGGAAGAGCGAAGTTAGCCTGCCACACAGCAAGATCAAAGAAAACGTCGCAATCTCCTTGCGCAATAACGGCTTCTTACACGACGTAGAGGTCAGTGACCTCACCGTTGGCAAGCAGCTCAAAATCGTCATTAATCTCGAGGGTGAAAACGCCAAGATTACCGAGATTAAGCGACTGAGCAAGCCAGGCCGACGCGCTTACACCAACGCCCGCGAAGTACCTCAGGTCAAGCGTGGTCGAGGTATACTGATCATTTCGACTTCGAAGGGCCTTATGACCGGTGAAGAAGCCAAGCAACAAGGAGTTGGCGGCGAGCTAATCTGCCAAGTATATTAATATGGCGCATAACCCAGAAGGTCACAAATTAGCCACACAGACTATAGCAAATAACTCAGCTTATTTTGGCGGAGAAACTCAAAGAGATAGTCTACGAGAAAGACTTGAGGTAGAGCTAGTTGAGCGTGGTGTGACCGATGCAGCTTTGGTTGAATTTTGCATAGAACAAGGTATTGCGCAGTTTGACACAGAGATTAAGCGTCAAAGAGAAGTTAAGTAAGTAAGGAAGGTAAGATATGAGTCGAGTAGGAAAACTACCCATCCAGATCCCGAGCGGTGTGACAATCACTGTCGACTCAGATGCCATCAAGGTGTCTGGGGCCAAAGGGAACTTGGAGACCCCTCAGTTAGAGGGAATTACCGTCAAAGTAGAAGACGGAGTACTAACGGTCACTCGTGCAAACGATGAGCCAAAAATTCGCGCCAAGCACGGCCTCATCCGCGCGCTCATCAACAACATGGTTGTCGGTGTAAGCCAGGGTTTCAGTAAGCAGCTGGAGCTAAACGGTGTTGGGTTCCGTGTTGCATTGGTTGGCACAGACCTAAAGTTCAACATTGGTTTTAGCCACGAAGTAGTCTACAAACTGCCTCAGGGTGTTACGGCTACTGTCGAGCAGAACAAGATTACCGTCAGTGGTGTCGACAAGCAGCAAGTTGGTCAGGTCGCAGCAGAAATCCGCGCACTAAAGAAGCCAGAACCATACAAGGGCAAAGGTATTAAGTACATCGACGAGCGAATTTTGCGCAAGTCTGGTAAGTCAGGAAAGGATAAGTAGTATGAGCCTATCACTCAAGCTCAAGAACCGCAGTTTGCGCCAAAACCGCATTCGCGCAAAAGTCATCGGTACAACAGAACGTCCACGACTGACAGTGTTTATTAGCAACACGAATGTTAGCGCACAAATTATCGATGACACCGCTCACAAAACATTAGTAAGTATTACAAGTGTCGGCTCAAAGGCTGCCAAAGGCACCCTTACCGAGAAGGCTGCATGGGTTGGCGCAGAGATTGCCGCCAAAGCCAAGGCCGCCAAGATTACATCAGTCGTATTTGACCGAGCAGGTCGCAAATATCACGGTAGAGTAAGTGCGCTTGCAGACGCAGCCCGCGAGAAAGGATTGGAGTTCTAATATGGCCGAAGAAGCTATCAAACAAGCTGCCGCCGAAGCTGGTGCTCAGCGTCACAACACTGGCGGTCGTCCACCTCGTGGCCCTCGTCGCGACAACCGCAACCAGGCTCCACAAGAGCCAAAAGAATTTGATGAGCGAGTGGTTCATATCGACCGCGTTGCCCGCGTCGTCAAGGGCGGTCGTCGATTCCGATTCCGTGCTCTCGTCGTTGTGGGTGATCACAAGGGTAAGGTTGGTATTGGCCTCGCAAAGGGTGCAGACGTAACTGCAGCTGTCAGCAAGGCAACCGAAGTAGCCAAAAAGAGCATGGTCAAGATCAATCTCTACAAAGGCACCTTGCCTCACGAAACTGACGCTAAGGTCAGTGGCGCACGCATTCTTATTATGCCCGCTGCTCCTGGTACCGGACTCATCGCTGGTGGTGTCGTACGAACTATCCTAGAAGTAACTGGGGTCAACAATGCCCTGTCTAAGTCGCTTGGCTCAAGCAACAAAGCAAACATTGCCTACGCTACAATTGCTGGACTCGAGGCACTACAGCCAAGCAGCACTTGGGTAACAACCAAGCACAAAGCAGCCCAAAAAGCTGCCGACAAGAAACCCGCCAAAAAGGAGACTAAGTAATGATTTTGTTCAGGGAAAAGAGCAGCCAGAGCGAAAAGTCACACTTTTTTGCCCTGCGCGATGAGAAAAACCATCAGGTTTGTCTCATGGATAAGAAGGAGGCCAAGTAATGAAGTATCACGAACTAACCTCTACAAACAAGCAATCAAGCCGGCGAGTTGGTCGTGGTATCGCTGCTGGTCGTGGTAAAACTGCCGGTCGTGGCACGAAGGGCCAGGGTGCGCGCACTGGTTACAGCAAGAAGCCAGGCTTCGAAGGTGGCCAAAACCCACTCATGCAGCGGCTGCCAAAGCTCCGCGGTTTTCGTAGCTTCCGAACGGCAGCATCGAATGTCTACACAGATCAACTTGCGGCTCTTGGCAGCAAAGTAGACAACAAGGCACTCGCAGATGCCGGTCTCGTCGAAAATGAGTTCACCTCTGTAAAACTACTCTTCCGCGGTGAAGTCAGCAAAAAAGTCGATGTCAGTCTTCAGGGCGCAAGTGCCAAAGCAGTCGAGGCATTGCAGGCAAAGGGTGGTTCATTCACACAAGTTGCCCGCGTTATGCGACCAAAGACAGCCAAAGAGAAAAAAGACAAATAACACTAGTTGTTAAAATGTCAAAACCTCTGGTATAACCAGAGGTTTTTGCTATACTATAGGCAAATGAATAAAAATAAAAAATGGTTCTTACTGGCCGTGCTGGCAATGGTACTCGGCGCCCCAAACGCGACGTTTATGCGTATAGCTGTGCTTGAGATTGATCCGTTTTTGGTCAATGTACTTCGATCGGGCATTGTGGCGATACTCTGCGTGCCGGCAATCTGGAAAGCGAGAAACGCATTCACCTAGGATTCGGTAGAGGTTCTGCAGCGAGCTAGTCTAACCGTTGCCGCTTCGTCGGTATTTTTTATTCTAGCTCTCAAGCATAGTACGGCGAGTTTCGTTAGTGTGCTTATGCTACTTTGCCCAATCATTTTCGTCATCTATTCTGCGCGCTTCACGGGCGAGAGGATATCACGGCGGGCTCGGCTTGGTATATCATTGTCAGCGCTCGGTGCGGCTACAATTGTCCTACTTCCGGTCGCGCTTGGTCAAAGGGGCGAGTTCGAATTCTTTCCGCTGGCCACTTTACTTGCGATTATAGTTTGTGTCATCTATCCGTTGTCTACCGTCGACAGCAAACGACTTAATACGACATTCAGAATACCCATGTTCGCAATCCTAGGAGTTATCTCTTGGGTGGTGACAATAGTTAACCTAGTAATTTGGTGGATGACGGGTATGAATTTGCCGAGCGCGGTGTCGAAGGCTGCTATCGCGGGCATTTTATATGCGGCAATTTTTTCTGCGTTGATTGCGCGAGCACTTACAGTATGGAGTTACGAAAAGATTGGATCGGCTT
This sequence comes from Candidatus Saccharimonadota bacterium, assembly GCA_018062785.1. Lineage (GTDB taxonomy): Bacteria > Patescibacteriota > Saccharimonadia > Saccharimonadales > UBA4665 > JAGXIT01. The sequence continues at coordinate 18,287 of JAGORO010000001.1, read as the reverse complement.
CTATAAGCGCGCTTATATATTTTGAATCATTGCTTTCGGTTCTCATCCCGATTTTTTTCATTGGAGAAGCACTTTCACTCGAAGTGGCGGTCGGCGGCATCCTTATCCTGCTCGGTGTATTTGTGGTGGAGCATCGGCATGATCATGCATACCATCACAAAATCCTCAAGCACCACTAGTGTTCGGTCCACGGTAGCGGGATATTGGCTCTGGGGGCAAAACTATGTATACTAGAAGCTATCTAGACTAAAGAGAAGGTAACAAACTACGTGAACTGGAAAATTATTGCAAAATCATTTGCGCACGCTGATATGCGACGTCGTGTTTTGGGTGTACTCGGTATTATCATTATATTTCGAATTTTAGCGCATATTCCTGTGCCGCTTGCCGATCCAGCAACGCTTAAGCAGGTACTCGATAACGTCTTTAGCTCCGAAAACTCACCGCAGTTCCTGAACTTCATGAACGTATTAAGTGGTGGAGCACTGCAAAAGTTCTCTATTGTATTGGCTGGACTTGGGCCGTACATTAACGCTAGCATTATCATGCAACTTCTTACCAAGGCCTTACCAAAGCTAGAAGAGATGCGCAAAGAGGGTGAATCTGGACAGAAACGGATCAACCAATACACCCGTATGCTTACCTTCCCGCTGGCTATTACCCAGGCAATCGGCTCAATTTATCTTGTTCGACAATATGCTCAAGCCGTCGGTGGTGTGGGCGATATTACCGCTAATGCGAGTATCTGGCAATGGGTGCTCATGGTTGCGGCTCTCACTGGTGGCTCGATGCTTTTGATGTGGATGGGAGAACTGGTTACAGAACGATCAGTCGGTAATGGTATTTCACTCTTGATTACAGTGGGTATTGTGAGTAGTCTGCCTGGCCTAATTGCACAGCTCGGAGGGTCTATCTATGACAAGAAAGATCAGTGGGTACTGTTTGGGCAGAAGCTACCTATCAACGAAAAGGCCTTTTGGTACAGTCTAGTCATTGTTGGCATAATCTTGCTAGTGACATGGACCGTGGTGATGCTAAACGAAGCCGCTCGGCGCATTACCGTCAACTTTGCGAAGCGTGTAGAGGGCAATCGAGCATACGGTGGGGTTACAACCATTCTGCCCGTCAAGCTAATTACGGCCGGTGTTATCCCGATGATTTTTGCGCTGGCATTCCTGAGTGTGCCAAGTTTTGCTGGGACACTACTAGCCGGTAGCGCAAATCCAAAATGGCAAGCTTTGGGCCAAAAACTGACACTGTGGTTCCAGAACCCAACACCAGACACCTTGGCATCTGGCGGTTGGCAGCCCTTGATCTACCCCGTTGTGTACTTCTTGCTCGTTTTCTTGTTTACTTATTTCTATACCGGCTTTACCTTCAACACCAAGGAAATTTCTGAGAACCTGCAAAAGCAAGGTGGATTTATTGAGGGGGTGCGCTCTGGTTCGCGCACTGAGAAGTACCTTGGGCAGCTTATTGGACGCTTGACGCTCTTTGGTGCAACGGCGCTCGGTATTCTTGCGGTAATGCCGATTATTGCGCAGCTTTTCATTAGTCCTGATATTGCTAACCTCGCTATCGGTGGTACAAGTATCCTTATTCTCGTGGCCGTTTCACTTGAGACACTGCGTGCCGTTGAGTCGCGTGCCTTGATGGTAACGTACGACCAGTACGCCAAGGACGACTTTTTCTACGACACAGCATCGGGCGCGGAATCGGGTGCGATAACCGGCAAAAGACTCAAATTCTTGCCCAAAAGATCAGCTGCCAAACGAGCTGCAAAGTCAAAGAAGTAAGAACTGTAAATAACTGTTTACAAGGCGTCGTAAAAAATGCTATAATGCATTGACGTTATAATTATGGCTGGAAGTAAAGAGGTTATCGAACTATCTGGAAAAATTGTAGAGACCCTTCCGGGGACTCAATTTCGGGTAGAACTCGAAAACGGCCACAAGATTATAGCGCACGTCGCTGGTAAGATGCGAAAACATTTTATTCGTATTGTTCCCGGAGATGTGGTGACGGTAGAGCTTACGCCGTATGACTTGTCAAAGGGTCGTATCACCTACCGTAAGGGCTAACAGCTCTTCAGATTGGTTCATCCGGAAAGATCCGAGCAAAGCAAAGATCGTTAGTACGGATCAATCTGAGGGGGCGTTGGTCCGACAAATTATCAATATTAGCAGTGAGTCATCGCTGGAAGGAGCATGATCCGTACATGAAAGTGCGTGCAAGTGTAAAAAAGATTAGCCCCGACGACAAGATTGTGCGTCGCAAGGGCCGTCTTTACGTAATCAACAAACTTAAACCTAAGCATAAGCAGAGGCAGGGGTAGGCGTATGGTTGTATCGAAAAGGGAAAAGAGCAGCCAGAGCGAAAAATCACATTTTTTTGCCCTGCGCGATGAGAAAAACCGCAAGGTTTGTCTCATAACAGAGAGGCAGGGGTAGCTATGGCACGAATATCAGGTGTAACTATTCCAAACGAAAAGCAAGTCTGGGTAGCTTTGACGTATGTTTACGGCATTGGCCCTAAGACTGCTGACGATATTTTGGTTCACGCCAAAGTAGAACGAACGGTGCGAGCCAAAGATCTCACAGATGCAGAAATTTCTCGTATTCAAGAATACGTTAACGAAAAGTTGACGGTAGAAGGTGAATTGCAACGTGTCGTTAGCGGTAACATCAAACGACTAAAAGATATTGGTAGTTACCGTGGTCTACGACACAAGCAAAACCTGCCAAGCCGTGGCCAGCGGACCAAAACCAATGCGCGAACGCGCCGTGGTCGAAAAGTAACTGTGGGTGGCACCGCTAAGAAAGTAGCATCTAAGACTTAGGATTACTATGGCAGATACAACCAAACAAACTCCTGTAGCCAAGAAGCGAAAAGCAAAGCGAAGCGTCCCAAGTGGTCAACTTCACATTCAGGCTACATTCAACAATACAATCATTACATTTACCGACCCTCAGGGTGGTGCACTAGCAGCTAGTAGCGCTGGTGCGTGTGGCTTCCGTGGCTCTAAAAAGGGTACCGCGTACGCTGCACAAGTCGCGGCAGAAAAAGCTGGTGGTCTTGCCAAGCAGACATATGGTCTTGGTCGGGTCAACGCCTTCATCAAGGGTGTTGGTCTTGGTCGAGATGCTGCTGTTCGTGCTATGCAAACACTTGGCATCCAGGTCGAAAGCATTACCGACGTAACGGGCGTGCCACATGGTGGCGTTCGCCCTAAGAAAGCAAGGAGAGTATAATCATGGCCCGCGATAGACAAAGCATCGTTAAGATGTCTCGCCGTGAAGGTTACGCTCTTCACCCCAAGGCACACAAGGCACTCGCCAAGCGCACCAACATGCCTGGTCAGGCCGCAAATGCGCGTATGCGCAATAAGCCAAGCCAATACGCACTGCAGCTTCGTGAAAAACAGAAGGTTAAGCGTCTTTATGGCTTGCTCGAAAAGCAATTCAGTAACTTGATGGCTGAAGCCGTTCGTACACCTGGCGAATCAGGTGCCGCACTCTTGCAATATCTTGAGCGACGCCTCGATAACGCAGTGTACCGAGCTGGTTTTGCGCCAAGTCGCCGAGCCGCTCGTCAGCTAGTCACCCACGGTCATTTTATGCTTAATGGTCGTCGAGTAGACATTCCATCAATTCGTCTTCGTGCTGGCGATGAAATTACCCTTCGCGAACACAGCAAGGGTAGCGAATACTTCAAGAAACTTGACGAAACCAGCCCAGCACCATCGGCTACGCCAACTTGGCAAAAGGTTGATCGCAAGAAGGTGGCTGTTACCATCACAGGACTTCCTGTTCGTGACGACGCAGAGCCAGAGATCAAAGAACAACTAATTGTTGAGTACTACTCACGATAATAAGGGAAGGATACGAAAAAGTACTATGTCAAAAATGATTCACACACCAGGACTTGTTTCGGTAGACGACCACCACGATGCGAGCGCAACATTTGTTGTCGAGCCACTACAGAACGGCTACGGCATGACTCTTGGGAACAGCCTTCGTCGCGTTTTGTTGTCGAGCATCTCCGGTGCTGCAGTTACTAGCTTCAAGATCGATGGTGTCACGCACGAATTTACCGCCGTAAAAGGCGTCAAAGAAGACGTCGTAGCAATCATGCTCAACCTTAAGCAGCTTCGTTTTCGTGTATACGGCGACGATGCGCAGACACTACGCATTGTCAAAAAAGGCAAAGGAGCTATTACCGGCAAAGACATTCAGACTACTGCCGATGTAGAAGTCGTCAATAAAGACCAAGCCATTGCTACAATCGACGACGATAAGGCAACATTTACCTGCGACATCGTTGTAGAAACCGGTCGCGGTTACCGCACCATCGAAGAAAGCACTGCAAAGAAAATTAGCGACTACGTTGCACTCGATGCCATCTTTAGCCCAGTCGTGCGCGTTCGATACCGCGTAGAGAAAACTCGTGTTGGTCAGGTCAGCGACCTCGACAGCTTGAGTATCACTATCGACACCGATGGCACCATATCACCTCGAGATGCATTCGAAGAGGCGGCAGCTATTCTAGTCAACCAATACGCAGCACTTGCCGGCAAGACGCGACTTCCTGTCCAAGAAACAGAGACTGCCGCAGTTGCAACTGCCACCGACGACGGTGCTGTCCTAGCAACAAGCATCGAAGACCTTAACCTCACAGCTCGCACTACAAATGCATTGATTAACAATGACATTCACACCATCCAAGACCTGTTTGCGCTGAGCGATGTAGAACTACGCGACCTCAAAGGTTTTGGTAGCAAAGCGCTCGACGAAGTAAAAGATAAACTTGCGGAGTTGGAGCTTTAGTCATGCACAGACACGGATATCAAGGAACGAAGTTCCATAGAGAGCGCGACCAGCGTGCAGCTCTGATCAAGAGCCTTGCCGAGTCGCTCATCATCTATGAAACTATCGAAACAACACTGCCAAAGGCGAAAGCAGTCGTTCCCTATGTAGAACGACTCATCACCAAGGCAAAGAAGGGCGACCTTCACAACCGACGACAAATCATCAGTGCCTTGCAGACGGTAAGTACCGCCCACAAGCTCGTAGACGAGATCGCACCAAAATTACAGGGACGCACTAGTGGCCATCTACGCGTTGAGCGCACCGCGCTTCGCCGTGGCGATAACGCACAGATGGCCCGCGTAAGCTTCGTAAACGACCCTACCGAGGCACCAGTTGCCAAAGCAGCCGAAAAGAACCCAACAGAGGCCAAAAGGCCATCCCAGGCTAAGGCCCCAGTAAAGGAGGCAAAATAATGGCACAAAAAACATTTTCAGCAAAGCCTTCTGATGTTACACGTAAATGGTACGTTATTGACGCCTCAGAGACTACGCTCGGCCGTCTTTCTACTCAGGTAGCAACGCTGCTTACCGGTAAAAGCAAGCCTCAGTTTACTCCACATATCGATTGCGGTGACTTCGTAGTCATCATCAACGCAGATGCTCTCGTAGTATCTGGCGACAAGATGGAAAAGAAGATGTACTACCGATACAGCGGTTACCCCGGCGGTTTGCGCGAAGACAAGCTCAAGGACATCATGGCCAAAGATTCTAGCCGTGCGATCTTCGAGTCTGTTCGTGGCATGCTTCCTGTTAATAAACTCCGCGACGGTCGCTTAGCTCGCCTTAAAATTTACGGCGGTACAGAGCACAATCACCATGCACAGAAACCAGAAAAACTAAGCCTCAAGAAAGGTGTAAAGTAATGTTTGCTCATAGGAAAAAGAGCAGCCAGAGCGAAAAATCACATTTTTTTGCCCTGCGCGATGAGAAAAACCGTGTGGTTTGTCTCATTTCAAAGAAAGGAGCTAAGTAATGGCAGATACAAAGACAAACTATTACTACGCTCTCGGACGTCGCAAGAGTGCAACAGCACGCGTGCGTATCATGAACGGCAAAGGTAACATTACCGTTAACGACAAGCCCGCTACGGAGTACTTTGCCGGCAGCAAACTGCTTCTTGCTGAGCTAGAAAAGCCATTTACGGCTATCGAAACGCCTATCAGCAAGTTCGACATCACTGTCGTGGTGACTGGTGGTGGCCACGCAGGTCAGGTCGATGCCATTCGACTCGGCATCGCCAAGGCACTCGTAGAAAAAGATGAAAACCTTAAGAGCACACTCCGACGCGCCGACCTGCTTGGTCGCGACAGTCGTGAGCGTGAGCGTAAGAAATTCGGTCTTAAGGGTGCTAGGAAACAGCGCCAATTCACCAAACGCTAGACCTCTGGAACGGCTGGCCTGCTTTCGGCAGAGCCGAAACACTGCCAGCCTCTTTGGCTAGAATACATTTTTTCGCTCCGATGCTCGGTCGCAGTGCCTTATGCACAGCTTCCTCCACTTCTCACGAAGAAAATGAATTCTAGCTCAAAGTCCAGAGCCCTAAAAAGTTACTTGCGAAATAAATTCGCATTTGGCTAAAGCCAAACCGGCGCTTCTCTTTCCGAGCCCCACTGCGGTGGGGTTTTTGGTATACTACATCGTATGAAATTGTATTTGTCTTCGTATCAGTACGGCGATGAGTTTGAGAAATATCTCGAAATGGTCGGCGAGGGTGGAAACGTTGCGGTCATCGATAACTCTCGAGATGGGTTCGATGAAACTCGTAAAGATGCACGTACGCAGGAGTGTATAGAGCATTTAGGTTCACTTGGGCTCGATGCCAGTAAACTTGACCTGAGGAATTACTTTGGCAAAAAAGACGAGCTGGCGAACGTACTTTCTGGCTTTGGCGGCATCTGGCTACTCGGTGGGAACGCATTTGTATTGCGTAAGGCGTATGAACAAACTGGTCTGAATGAGACCTTACCAGAGTTACTGAATAGTGGCCTTGCATACGGTGGCTTTAGTGCTGCAGGGTGCGTATTGTCGCCATCACTACGAGGAATAGAATTGGTTGATGATGTTCATCTGCACTCGGATGGTTACACTAAGGAGACTATCTGGGAGGGCTTGGGCGTACTTGACTATGCCTTTGTGCCACACTATAAGTCGGATCATCCGGAGTCGGCCGATGTCGATAAGTACGTAGAATATCTGGAGCAGCACAACATGCCGTACAGAACTCTCCATGACGGCGAAGCGATCGTTGTAGATGAGTAGCAGAATCGGACCTACGATAGCACACGAAAGATTGACAAAATATTACAAATGTAGTAATATAGCAAGATGAATACATACTACAACTCACGAGATCATGAGGGAGTAAGGGTCGGCTGGAAGACAATTACTGGCTTAGCTGTGGCAACCGTAGCCTTAAATATTTCGGCTGGTTTTGTTGCGGATGCGCGGATTGGCGCTGAAAAAGCAGAAGACTTTGCAAACGGCTCGGGGTATAGCGACGCTCGTGTAACAGAGGTAAATCATATTGCTGTTGGCCTTCAGGGCTGTGACCAAAAAGATGCGGTTGGCTATGAGATGACAGCAAAGAATTCCGCCGGTGATATCGTAAACATCATTGCTTGCGGTGGCCTATTCAAAGGCCTTACTCTTCGTAGTAACGAGTAGGCAGGTTTTGATGCGTTGCCTAGGCTAACGGTAAAACCAAAGGCTTATTGGAAGTAGCAGACGATCTGGATGAGTGTAAACCCGTGTGTAACAAAGTTGAAATAATGACACTAAAGAGTAAAATTGAATGGCGATGAGTACATACTCTAGTTTTGAAATAGCGCCGACGGTGTATGAAGAGCGGCACCTCTCGGTTAATGCACAGGGGCAACTTTGCGGCGAGGTACTTACTGCCGTAGGCATGTCAGACGAGCTAATTGCGCAGACCAAGATTAGCATTGGGCTAGCAGTACCGTCACTTGGTGAGGATCTTGCGCACACACATACAGTGTTAGAGGGCGTGCGGATTGGTTTTGGCAAAGATCACTCGCCAGCATTGGGGCTTGGACTTGACCATGCACTTAAGGGTGTTGACGCTCAGAGCGCTCAAGATAGACAAGCTGCGCTCGAAGTTGCTAGTACGACTGCTAGTCAAAGTCTTGCAAAAGGATTAGTGTTGCTCGGCACGGTTGCAAGCAGAGCAGAAGAGCTATCGGTGCCGCGCGATAGCAAAGCGCATTACTACGAGGGCAAAAATCAGGCATTGCTCTCGACGGCGAATACTATGGCCTCGGGGCGCATTCCGGACTCGTCGGTGGCGATTTCTGCAATTGTGATGTTTCTAAGGGCGTACTATGGTAGCCTGACCGAACCGCGTGGCGACAAGCTAGACCTCAACTATTACCTAAAACGGGCCAGGACCATCGTCGATGATATAGAGCACGAGCCAGATCATTTTAAGTTGGTTGCAATAACCGATGCAACTAACTAGTTTGACAAAAGGATATGGTAAGCGTATAAATAGTGACCATGACAAAGCAGACAGCTAGGCAGTATTGGTTTACCGGCAGGAAATTGGCGGTTTGTTCTGTTTAGTTAACGAGATTGAAAGAATTGAAGAAACCGCCAAACAGGCGGTTTTTTATAACAAACTACAACCGAAAGGAACCCATGAGCCAAACTAACCCCGAACTTGATTGCGGAAATTGTGCACTTCGAACGCCAGGCAGGCAGCTCTTATGCACGGATGTGGTTTACAAAATAATGAAGGTGCTGCCAAGTGCGGGCGTCGATACATCGTGCGACACGCGCTCGAGCCATGAGATTGCGACGCAATTTGTAACACATCCTGATGTACTTGAGGTGGCAAAGATGGCCTGCGCTACAGCTCTTTTGCGATCGTCCGAGGCAGAGCTCGACGATGCGCGCAAGCAAGTACCATTCCACGGTGCGTATTTCTAAAGTATCTAAAGAAAAGGTATACTAACTACATGACTAAAAAGGTGATTTTGACTGGCCTACGGGCTAATAACGATCTGCACATTGGCAACTACTTTGGCGGCTTACTACCGCTTATCGACATGGCGAAAAACCATGCCGAAGAATTCCAGATCAATCTGTTTGTGCCAGATCTGCATAGCTTCACAACTCCCATAGATCATAGTCAGCTGCAGGGGCAAATCATGCACAATCTCAAGTTGTTCGTGGCGGCTGGTTTGCCACTGGGTCACGAAAGCGTGCATATTTACCGCCAGAGTTACATACCTGCCCATAGTGAGCTAACCGTTATCCTCAATAGTTTTACGGGTATGGGACAAATGGGTCGCATGACGCAGTACAAAGATAAGTCGCCGAAACTCGGTGACGACCACATTTCTGTCGGGCTGTTTGACTACCCGGTGCTGATGGCAGCTGATATTTTGCTCTACAACGCCTCGTACGTACCAGTGGGCGATGATCAGTCGCAGCACTTGGAATTTGCCCGCGACATAGCCGAACGCATGAACGCCAAGTTTGCCCAAGAATTATTTATTGTGCCGGAGCCAGTAAGAAAACAGCACGAGTTTTTTGGTAATGACCAAGGACTGCGCATTAAAGACCTCGTCGATCCAAGCAAAAAAATGAGCAAAAGCGATGCCTCCGATAAGGGCATTATTTTCTTGGGTGACGATCCAGCCGCTGCGGCTAAGAAAATTATGAGCGCTACGACCGACAATGTCGGTGCCGTCCATCTCGATTACGAAAATCAGCCAGGTATTTCCAATTTATTACAGACTTTAGCCCTCCTCAAAAACCGGTCACTCGACGAAGTCGCCAAGCAGTACGATGGCATGACCGAGTACGGTACCTTTAAGAAAGAGGTTGCCGAGGCAGTCCAGACATTTTTGACCGATTTTCAATCGAGATTGGCAATGGTAAATGAAGATAAGCTCCTCTCTGTTATTACAGCCTCCGAGGCAAAGATGAACGAAGTAGCCAACGCTACATTACTAAAAGTCCATCAAGCTGTCGGGCTGAGGTAATTTGGCGCAACATGGCGAATCTTGAGCATACCCGCGGACAACGACTCGACCAGAAGGTCGTTGAGCTCTTGCCGGAACTGAGTCGGGCATTTGCGAGTAAGCTGATCGACGAAGGCAAGGTGAAGGTTAATGGTGTCGTACAGACAAAAGCCGGCGTTAAGTTGCGGGCGGGTGATAGCATAGATGTCGACTATGATGACGCGGAGCAGCAAGCGATTCCAGACATCGAACTGCCAATCGTGTTTGAGGATGATGACTGCGTCGTTATTATCAAGTCAGTTGGGCTACTCACGCATAGTAAAGGAGCGTTTAACCCTGAGCCAACGGTGGCAACATGGCTGTTCCGACATTGTGCAGCCAAAGGTGCGCCACTCGAGGGCGAAGTGAATGCTCGAGCCGGCATTGTGCACCGTCTTGATAGGGCTACCAGCGGCATCATGATTTGTGCTAAAAATACCACCGCACTCATGCATTTGCAAAAGCAATTTAGCCAGCGTAAGACAAAAAAAACTTACTATGCTGTTGTTCGGGGAATGCCAAAACACGAAGCGGCCGTTATTGACATGCCTATCGAGAGAAACCCAAAGGCGCCCGCGACATTTCGCGTGGGCAATCAGGGAAAGCCCGCCAAAACGACCTACAAGATCGAGGCTGCAGACGGAGATTATAGTTTGCTTAAGCTCACGCCAGAAACCGGCCGTACGCACCAACTCCGTGTGCATCTGCTACAGCTAGGTCATCCTATAGTTGGCGATACAATGTATGGCGGCGAGCCGGCGGACAGGCTGTTTCTTCACGCCGCAGAACTAGAGGTTACAATACCTAAGGGTAGTGAGCGAAAAGTGTTTTCGGCGGAAGTACCCAAGGAGTTTTGGTCGTGGGTTCGATAGACTTTACTGGGCTACTTGTGCATGAGCATACCAGCAAGACCTTGAACGGTCTTGTATCAAGCCCACCTCAGGCGATTATCCTTGCTGGACCGGCTGGACTCGGCAAAGGGGCAGTTGCGAGCTGTTTTGCCGCTGCGGTTTTAGGCGTGTCGCCTAAAAGCCTCGCCAAGAGTCCATACGTGGTAGCGATTCAGCCCAACAAGGGAGGTATTGCTATAGATGCGATACGTGATCTACATGATTTTTTACTTAGAAAGGTTCCTGGGCTAGGCCTAAAGCGACGTGCGATACTCATCGAAGATGCAGACACTATGTCTACTCCGGCGCAAAATGCTCTTCTTAAGAGCCTCGAGGAGCCTCCTGAGGATACAATCATCATTCTCACGACATCGAATGTACAGACCCTTTTGCCTACAATTCGCTCCAGAGCTGCTATCGTTACGGTGAGCGCTCCACGGACAAGTGAAATCGAAACATTTTTTGAAACCAAGGGGTTTGCTCTAGAAAAGGTAAAACAAGCGATGCGGCTTCACGGTTCGTCCGTTGGTTCTGTTTTGCACTACCTCACTGAAGAATCGACCGAAGTAGAACAGATTTTCGCAGATGCGAAACAGTTTCTTGGGCGTGATATCTATGGGCGACTCGTACAGGTCGGAACGATATCTAAAGACAGAGAAAAGGCACTACAAATTTGTGAATCGGTGATGGTGCTTAGTTCGGCCGCCACTAGGCATGCTGCTTCGAGAGCCTCCGCAGAACGATGGTCGACGGTAGCCGCGGCAAGTCATCGTGCAATTCGACAGCTACAAAATAACTCGAATGCCAAGCTTGTTATGTGTGAGCTTGCCACTGCGTTTTAATCGCTTGTGATATACTGAAAGGTAACAATGTACGAACTTCTAGTAGTTGGATTTTTTGGCTTGGCGAGCCTAGCGCATACCGCCGTGAAGGATGAGTCTCAAAACGACGTGTCTCGTAAAGTCGGAGACAAGATTGGCAAATTGTGGGATATTGCACACCAAGGCATGCGCGAAAATAGGTTTTTGCGGGCAGAAAAAGCATTACTAACTATTCTTAAGATTGACGAGAAGAACGCTGCGGCCTACAACAGATTAGGTATTCTCTACGCCAAGCAGAAGGAATATCGTGATGCCATCGATTGTTTCGAGATTGCCAGTAGTATCGAGGTTACTCCATCGAGCTTGCACAACCTAGGGCTGATTTATTACGAAACCGAAAATTATGAGAAGGCTGCAATAGCATTTGAGCAGGCACTTAAATTCGAGGATAATCTTGCCGCTAGACACATAGCGTATGCAAAAGTGAGCGAAAAGCTAGGCAATGACAAGTTGATGTTCCATTCGTTAGAGCGAGCCGTCGAGCTCGAACCAAACCAAGAGACATATACCCTCCTTGCAAAAGCCTACCGCGAGCGGGGCCAAGAAGACGTGGCAAAAGAATACGAAGAGAAAGTCGCAAAGCTTATTGTACCTTCGGGCAAACGAAAGCGCATTCTGCGACCTCGCAAAGTCGTCGTTTAGAGTGCTGGAACTGTAGAGAGTATGCGCCAATCAGTTGCCTGTAGGCTTGTGGGGTTAAGACGATGAATCATCGGGGATAATAAACCAGAGAATAAAATACACAAAAATACTAATACCACCAGGCAGGGCAATCAATACAAACAGAATACGCCATATTGTTGCGTCGATATTGGTGTAGGCCTCTAGGCCACCACAAATACCGGCGATCATTTTATTCGTGTTCGAGCGATACAATTTTTTCATAATTTTCTCTGGTTATACTGTTCTGGAGCCGTCACCGAGGATTGAACTCGGGACCCCCGCCTTACCATGGCGATGCTCTACCACTGAGCTATGACGGCAACAGGGGTAATTATAGCACAACGAAGCCAAGAGAATAAAGGCAGTTGGTATTGCCAGACTACCTCTGTTTTGATACACTTGTTGCTGTCAGTAGACGTGCCACCTTAGCTCAGTTGGTTAGAGCATCGGTTTTGTAAACCGAGGGTCGTCGGTTCGAATCCGACAGGTGGCTCCATTTACAATCTAGGCAGGGATGACGGAGTGGTCAATCGTATCTGACTGTAAATCAGACGGCGTAATGCCTACGGGGGTTCAAATCCCTCTCCCTGCACCAAGAAGAAGACGTCACCAAAAGGTGGCGTTTTATTCTTGGTGGTAGTCGCCATGACGTAGAGCTCGAGGTCTTTTGCCTATTCGAGTGGTGACTTATGCAGTTGCTTGACATAACGTAAGCATAAGCGTATAGTGATGATTGTAAGCAGCAAACAAAAACTACTTACAGTGCCAAGCAACGAAAAATTTTACTTGGCAACTACATTTGCTCCGCGGATAAACAATTGAAGCGAGCAAACAGCGCTCTCTTTGCAAAGGGGTAAAACACCGAGCTGATCACTCGGTGTTTTATTTTGCGCAGTAAGTACGCTACAAGAAGCGGCGATATAGGGGTTTACCTTTGGAGTTTAATCTGTTACAATCTACTACGATATGGCGAAAAAAGGTGAAAAACGTAAACTAGTCGGCTTGGTCAGCGAAGAGTCTGGTGAACGTATATATTATACGACCAAAAACACGATGAACACTCCCGAGAAGCTTTCATTGCGCAAATACAGCAAGAAGCTACGTAAGCACGTGATTTTTACAGAGACCAAGAAAAACCTTGGTAGAAACGAAGTCAAGCCCAAGAAATAATCTCGCGCCTGATCTTGACTAAAAAAGACCGCAAGGTCTTTTTTACTTGTGGGCCTATCGCATGAAGCGCAGAAGAGAATTTAATCGCCGCTACGCATATCGAGCAAGATGTTGATAAGCTCGGCGTGAGACCAGACCAGCGGTGTTACGGAGATTGGCTCGCCAGTTTCTGGATGAATTTGCTCACTTAGGATGCCTGTCGGCAGGGCATGTCGAATCGTCCACTGCAAAAGATCCTCGGCCTTGGCTGTTTGGCTGGTCTGGACGTAGTACTGCGCTAACCAAAGTGTCGTCACAAACCAAGGGTTTCCGTAGTACGTATCGGATATGCGGAAATAGTAGTCATTTTCGTAACGCATAACGCCACCCGAAGGGCAGTTAGGTAAAAAGAGTTTCTCGATGGCATCAAAGCTGCTTCGTATAGAATGCGCACCGAACGCCTTGCTGGCAAACATCATAGCGCCAAATGGACTTGATACATCGAGCGTGTTGTCGAATTGCAGCGAGCCATCTTCTTGGAGTAAAAAGCCTTTTCGGATAATCTGACGCTCTGGATCATAAAAAACGGCTAGGTTTTTAGCTATTCCGTCGGCCGCTTGTCGCCATGAAACAGCGTCATCGGGGTATTCGAATTCGTCTGCGAAGTCAGCGGCCGCGTAGAGTGCGGCTATTACGAGCGCTGTTGTATAGGAGTTCGTTAGAAATTTTTCTTCCCAAAGATCGTAGCTGGCGTGCGGTAGGCCCGTTATTTCATCGATGAAGCTGGCCATAAAATTCGCCATCGGTTTGACCATCGTTAAGTATAAGCTCTCGACAAACTCTCTATCACCAGATTCTTTGTAAAACTCAGCTAGCATGAAAAGGATTATGGCAGTCTCGTCTTCCTGTATCGCAAGTTCAATATGAGATCCGTGAATTAGTGGGTGCCAAGTGCTGCCGATAGCCTTATCCGGCTGGTACTTGTGCATCATGTAACCATTACGATGCATGATATCTCGACTAAACTCGAAGAATTTTTTTGGCTCAATCGTATAGCCAAGTCGAATTAGTGGCCACATAACGTAGGCACCGTCTCTTGGCCAAACATAGCTGTAGTAATCACGGCCGTAATTGTAAATACTCGAATCGCAGCTCGCGATAATTCCACCACGCTTGTCTGTGTGGGCCTTGATTGTCATGAGGGACTTCTTGACCGCAGTCGCTTCGGTCTCGTTCATCAGCTTCAAGCTAGGTTTGGCCGTAGTAAGCCACTCTGCCCACGCAGAGCGCGTCAACGATAAACGACTATGTAGGCCATCTTTGCGAAGTTTGTCGTGCATCTTTTCGGCGCTAAACTGTGAATCTGTCGCAATAATCCAATAATTGACAACCTCGGATGTATTTGCAGACAGTGAAATAGTATTGCGAATAACAGAATCTACGCCACCGTGTTCAACGGTGTTACCAGACAATTCGCCATCTTCTGCGTCTCGCCAAGTGCCCTCCTTACCCTCAATGGCATAATTACCCACGGCCCATTGGTCAAAGGGTGTGCCATCGGCCAACTCGCTGTAGATCAAGAGGCAGCAACGGCCCTTATAGTCGAGAATGTACCTTGTCTCCTCGCTCGGAACATACAAAGCCGTGTCTGCTCGGCCCGCGCGGGATATTTCGAAGGCTTGGTGAAAAAATAGTCGAACTGTGCGCTCTCGGTCGGAGCGATTATGCACAGTAAACTGGCGACAAAAAGCGTTGGTATGGTAGTCGACAAAGTCAGTGGTGCGAATTTCGAGCTGCAAAGCCTCGTTAACAAACATGACATTACTGACAAGCGCGTCGGATTCGAGACTGATTAGCTCCTGCCAGTCATCGCTATCGAGCCAGCTAAAGGTATTGTCGACCCAGACGCCGATTTTGTGTCGGCTGCCTCGCGATGTAGATAGGTTGTCGAGCCCAACGTATGGATAGTAGAAGTCATGCACATGGCCCTTTCGAGTAATCCCCACCGTGAGACTGCCATTACCGAGTATGACCGAGCGTGCCATTAGTTTGCTCCTCCTATCTGGTGGTTTACAGTTAGATTGCTCATGACGCTCATACTTCGACCCCATGCTCACTTAGTCTAAACTTTATGTCGTGATACGCGTTTATAAAGGCCATAAAGGCCTCGTACGGTGATGTATATGGACTAAAGTAGGCGTGAACATCACCATCATTAAAGTATTTCGTGCACATGTAGTAAAAATGGTCGCTGGTTTGGAGCTTACGCCAATCTTCGATTAGGGCGAGATCACCAGTACCTAGCACAAGGCCAGAAAGATCATAGAGCGAATGTATGGCTCCTTGTTGCATCTTATTGCCGAGCCAAGCCGTAAGGTCACGCTCGGTATCTGCCCAAGTTATTGTTTGTGGGCAATCGATGGTATCGACTGCGTCAAATCTTTCGGCAGCCTCCGTGACGGTCATAAAGGTGTGATCTGGCTCGGCCAGCCATTCGTGAGGTAGGTGTTCTAGAAAGGCAAAGATGCCACTTTCTTCCCATTGGTGTTCGCCAAAAGTCTCGTAATCCATGAATAGGTTTATAAGTGGCTGATCCCATGAATCCTTCGTCCATTGCATAAACTTGTTCGTTGTCATCGGATGATCTTCCCAGCCGGTGTTACTAAACCTAAAGGCAATGTCGTCGCTCAGCTTGTAATTCTTGGTTAGTAGCCGAATATTCTCGGTATGTGCTGGGCGGTAAACGAAGTTCGGGCTGCGCCATCCAAGTACCGGATCCCAACCTTCGCTCAGGATAGCTTTGTAGCCAGCACTGTCCGCCCAATTGGCGAGGTCGTTATTGTAGCTTAGCTCGGTGTTACGAAATGCAGTTGGGTTATGCCCGAATAGTTTATAAACGATGTCGCGATGCATACCAACTTGTGCCTCAAACTCTGAACGATTGTAGAAAAATGCTAATGAGTGATGGTACGTTTCGGCGACAATCTCTACGCGTCCGGTTGCAACGAGCTCTTGGAAACTTTGCAGGACGTCTGGGGCATACCGTTCCATCTGTTCTAGGACGGTGCCGGTGATAGATAGCGATAGTTTAAACTCTGGGTGTTCGGCCAGCATTCGCATAAGTACAGCGTTCGTTGGCAAATATGACTTTTGGGCAACTTTGCGAATAATATCGGCATTATTCTCTCTGGAGCCTTCGGGCGCATTAAAGTAGTCGTGCGTTACTCCAGTATCAAAGACGGTGTACTGTCGAACACGAAAGGGCTGATGTACGTGGAGGTATAGGACTATCGCACGCTTGCTCATACGTATGCCCCGACTGGTTTACGTGTTTTGAGCACGGTTTGATACCTATCGTAAATTTTTTGCGCTACAGGAGCCCATGTAAGTTTTTTGACCTCTGACTGAGCATTGTCGAGCAGTGTGTCATGGAGGGTTGGTTCGCGCAATACTGCACAAATCTGATCTGCCATCTTTTCGGTATCCCAGTAATCAACCTTCAGGACGTTTTGGAGAACTTCGGCAATACCCGACTGGTTAGAAATAATTGCAGGCGCCCCATAGGCGATCGCCTCGTAGGGGACAAGGCCAAGTGGTTCTGATACCGAAGGCATAATAAAAACATCTGCCACACGAAAAGCATCACGCCACTGCTTGCCAATGCCTTCGATTCGACCCGTAAAAAGAACATTACCGCTGAGGCCAAGCGCTGCTGCTTCTTCGATAAGTTCTGGAATCTGCTCGCCGCCACCGGCTAGCAAAAAGAGGGTTTTCGGCTGCTTATCGACGACTTTGCGAGCCGCTTGCAGTAAGTGATAGATACCTTTTTGCATCGTCATGCGGCCAGCGTTTACGACCACTTTGTATCCGAGTGAGCGCATTTTTTGTAAGTATACGTATGTGTCGTGCTCTTCATTAACGAGATCGGCAGGAATATCCATCATGTTTGACGTAACGGTAATCTTTTCGGCAGGGATAAAGTACTCATTGATAAGCGTGTCTTTGGTACGTTGGCTGACAGCAAAGATATGGTCGGCAATATGCAGGCCCATGTATTCGATCTCACGAACCTTAGGGTTACCATATCCTCCGCCAGCTCGATCGAATTCGGTGGCATGGATATGGACGAACAGCGGAAGGCCAGTGGCGCGTTTGGCTTCTATTCCGGCGCGGAGTGTGAGCCAATCGTGGGCATGGATGAGGTCGTACTGGCCGTACTCGACAACACGACCAACATTCTGAGCATAGGCATGAACCTGCTCGTAAAGACTTCGGGTCACGATGTGCTGACCGTTTTTTGTAACTTCGAATCGAGTAGAGTCGTATGTACCACCGCTCTGCATCAATGTTTCGGCATCTTGGTCAATTGCTGCGGTGACTTTCATGTGTGTGACATGGCCGAAGTCGGCGTAAAAGGGAAGTATAAATTCAATATCATGGCCATCTTTTGCCATCTGCCGAGTAAGCTGCTCACAAACGATACCCATCCCTCCTACATAGTGAGGCGGCAGTTCCCACCCAAGCATCAATACCCTCATGAATATACGTACCTTTTACCGTCAGCTTTGTTTACTTCTAAATTATACGCTTGTGCTTTCTAAATGACAAGAGACGAAGAGTCTATTTTTGTAAGAATCATTACAGTTAAAGTGCTGGGTGCAGTATCCGTCCTGTAGTATTGGAGACGACGTCGTTAGAGGGTATAATGCGTATGTTCGGCGACACGATCGTCGGTATAGGGGTGTAGCTCAATTGGTAGAGTAGCGGTCTCCAAAACCGTTGGTTGCAGGTTCAAGTCCTGTCACCCCTGCCA
>JAGORO010000013.1 GCA_018062785.1 Candidatus Saccharimonadota bacterium | reverse complement strand
CGTGCGTAGGCACGCGCGTAAGCGAAAACAGGGGTAGAGCTAGGAAAACAAAGGCCACCAAAACACTGAGGTGCTGGAGCAGCACAAAACCCCTTGTTCGTTTCCGAACTGGGGTATGGGCCGCAGGGGCAAGTGATTGTTTTGGTTTGTTCATTTGGTTTGAAAATGTTTGTGTTGGTTTCTCGTTATTTTTGGGAGAGACCAGCTTTGTTTTAGGCTCTTACGTTTTTTATTTTTTGAACCTACCCCTATTCTGCCGATGAAGGGCCAAGATGACAATCACAAAAACTGGTTTTTTTGTGCAAAAAATATTGTACAAAAACAGATCAAAATGGAAATGAAATTGTTGTGATATTTGATACAATTTCATTCCACCTCTGTTATTTGTTACCAAAATTGTTTAAATTTCATAAATACCCTATCTAGAATTCGTAGTAAATGTTACTCCAATTTCAAATACTGCCGAAAGTTATCCACAGTAATCTGAATACTTTTTTGAATCATCAAAAAACACCCACCAAATTGTGGGTGTTTTTTTGGACCATTGGCCTAGTATAGCTAGCCTATACTGTCGATCTTGATGGTCATGATGTCTTGGCGATGACCATGGACCTTACGAACACGCTTCTTCGCTTTGTAGCGAATAGCTGTGACTTTCTCGCCACGAGCTTCGGCATCTACGACCGATGCCTTGACGCTTGCGCCCTTGACGTTCGGTGTCCCCACTGTAGCCTTATCGCCATCTATGACGAGTAGTGCTTCGAACGATACACTCTTGCCGGCGTCTTTGACGCGCTCAATGCTGAGTGTTTCACCTTCGGTAACGACATACTGCTTACCGCCGGTAGCAATAATTGCTTTTTTCATTACGCTTCCCTTACTTTCTTGTTCACCCATGTATTCAAATGGGTGCTATTAACCAATCAATTCTATCAGCTACACCCCTGTTTGTAAACCCCCTACCAGTGCATCTGACAATGCTCGACGAACAAGCGATAGATATGGCGCGAAGTTTCATCTGCTTCCGAATGCCACTGCACCCCAAAGTGCCCCCTGCCTTGAATGGCCTCGATCACACCGTCCGACGCCTCTGCACAGACCAAAAAACCGTCAGGGACAACCGCAACGGCTTGATGATGTCTAGAATTTACAACAACATTTGAACCAGCTTCAAACCCCAAGAAATCTTCTCTAAATCGCACATTATGTAGGGTTCTGTTGTGATTAATACTTTCTGGTACTTCTGTTGCAATGTCTTGGTGTAGCGCACCACCGTAATACACGGCAAGTAGCTGCATACCGTAGCAAATTCCAAGGATTGGCACCTTTTGTTTGTCGCATTCCTTGATCAAACCAAACTCCCATTGGCTCCGCTCAATGGGCTCTTTGGGGTACATATTGTTTGCTCCACCATACAGAGATGGTTCGATGTCTTCACCACCTGCAATGACGATACCATCGCAAAGCTCCATGATGTAACTCATGGGCATTTCGGGGTTCAAGAGCACAGGCACAGCTCCCACCGATGCGATAGCACGCGAATAATCTCGCCGAATGTAGTACGCAGCACTCGACTGGGGTAAATGATACCCTTCGTCAAAACATGGCACTATACCTATTACGGTCTGTTTTTTTGTCTCGTTCACTCTGCCTAGTATAGCACTACAGGCAGTAACTTACGTTTTTTGCAGGTAGAGCTGCAGCGCTAGCCCTTCGACCTTCACCTCTTGGGCGCCAGCATGACCGGTTAGTTCGAGTGCTTCGGCCAGCGTCTCCGCCATAATAACGCTCCTGTGCTCTTCTAGGGCTCGTATAAGCTCTGAATTGTCAGAGGTAAGCATAAGGCTTATTCTGTCGTCTACCTGCAGTCCTGCGGCCTTACGAGCAGCCTGAACATGGCGTACTACCTCACGCATCAGTCCTTCGCGCTTGAGTTCTGGCGTAAGCTTTTCGTCAATTGCAACCTCAGAGCCGGTTTTTACTTCTTTGACATTCATCTCATCTTGCAAAATAGCTACGAAATCAACATGTTCACCCAGTTTTGGCACGGTAACACTCGCCAAGGGTTGACGAACCTTGAGCCCTGCTTTCGCCCGCAAGCTTAGCCCCTGATTAACGTACTCACGGACTTCCTCCATCTCATTCATCACAAGCTCATTCGGCTTGCCTGCCGGTAGCCAATCCTTAAGGTGAATCGACTCAGCATCGCCCGTCAGATTACGGTAGAGCTCCTCGCTCAAAAACGGCGTAAATGGCGCCAGTACATAGGCCAGTCGCACCAGTACATAGTGGAGTGTCCGGTAGGCCATTTCCTTGTCGGCATCGTCCTCACTCTTCCAAAAACGGCGGCGACTCCGGCGCACATACCAGTTACTGGCGTCGTCCAAGAACGGCAAGATCGGACTCATGGCATCAGGGATATTGTAGCTATCCATATGCTTTTCCACCTCTCCAACGAGCTGATGTAACCGCGAAAGTATCCAGATGTCGAGCGCATTAGTACACTTCTCTATTGGATCACTTAGCTTCCCGTCCCATTCCCACTCGTCTGCTTCGGCGTAGAGCGTAAAGAAATCGTACATATTCCAGACCATACTGAGCTTCCGCGCAACATCGCCAACTTCTTTGTCTTGGAGCGCAAAATCCTCACCGTTCAAAAGTGGGCTCGACAGCAACAAGTAGCGCAAGCTATCGGCCGAAAATTTGTCCATTAGCTCATTCGGATCGGTATAGTTTCCATAGCTCTTGCTCATTTTCCGTCCATCATTACCGGCAACATTGCCTGTAACGATGACGTTTTTGAAGCTATTTTCGCCAAATAACGCCACACTCATCGCGTGCATGTAGTAAAACCATGCGCGCACCTGACCGATGTACTCGACGATAAAGTCGCCTGGGAAATTGGCCTCAAATTTCTCTTTGTTCTCAAACGGATAGTGGAACTGTGCAAATGGCATACTGCCCGCCTCGAACCAACTGTCCATCACCTTATCGATCCGCGTGTACTTCTCGCCATCAATCTCAAATGTTACATCGTCGATCCACGGCCGGTGGTAATCCTCTAGGACTACACCCGAAAGTTCGGCAAGTTCAGCATAACTTCCAACCACGCGGATCTTACCACTCTCGGACTTCCAGACGGGCATCGCCGTCGCCCAGAAGCGATCCCGAGAGATATTCCAGTCTGGCGCCTGTTCGATGGTTTTCTCGAAACGCCCGTGCTTTACATGCTCTGGGAACCACGTTATTGGTTCGTTTTTCTCGAGCATGAGCGTCCGCTGGCCCTCGATGTCCATAAACCAACTCGGATGGGCACGATACATCAGTTTGGTGCCACAGCGGTGACAGTGCGGATAGCTATGCCTGATATAGTCTACCTTCCACACAACACCTTGTTCCTTGAGATCCTTGGCAATCTGTTTGTTCACCCCCCAGACGTTTTGCCCGCTCCACGCTGACTCGGTGAATATGCCGTTTTGATCAATGGTGTGCACCACCGGTATTTTCTTGTCTTTTGCGAGCAAGAAGTCCTCTTCGCCGTAGGCAGGTGCAATATGGACGATACCGGTACCGTCCTCGTGGCTGACGTACGGAGCGTGCCAAACCGTATGGGCATTTTGGCCACGATCAACGCCAAGCAGTGGCTGATATTTCTGCCCTACCAGCTCTCGCCCATGTATCTCGCCGAGTAGCCTGTGGTCAATTGGCTGATGTTTTTCGTCTTGCAACACCTTAGTAACCAGCTCTTTTGCCAGTATAAACCGCTCACCTGCTACTTCTACTTCGACATATGTCAGCTTTTCGTTGACGGCTAAGGCTGTGTTGGCAGGGAGTGTCCACGGCGTGGTCGTCCAAGCCAGCAATATCCTACCGTCTTCGAGCTTGAACTTCACGTACACACTTGGGTCGGTCACATCTTGGTAGGCGCCTGCGTCCATAGTAACCTCGGCTTTCGACAGCGGAGTACCGTCGAGCGTGCAGTACATCAGAACCTTTTCGCCCTCGAATATTTTGCCCTGCTCGTATAGCGTCTTGAACGCCCACCAAATAGACTCCATGTACTCTTTGTCCATGGTTTTATAGGCGCCTCGGAACTCTACCCAACGGCCAATACGATCTACGACATCTTCCCACTCGCTGCTTGTCTGAACCATATTGTTTCGGGTCGCAACGATGTACTTTTCGATGCCGTATTCGATAACCTCTTGGCGGCTATGGATCCCGAGCTTTTTCTCTGTAAACCGCTCGGCTGGTAAGCCATGGCAATCCCAACCCCATACACGCTCAACCCGCTTGCCTTTCATGGTCCAGTACCGTGGCACTGCATCCTTGACGATCGAACTCAGGAGCGTACCATGGTGCGGCACCCCAGAGATAAACGGTGGACCATCATAGAAAACATACCGATTATCTTCTGGTCGGTTCTCGACCGACTTTTCGAAGGTGTTATTCTGTTTCCACCGCTGTACCCAGTCTTTTTCGTACTCTAACGCTCGTCGTCTTGTGCCGCTTTTGAACTTCATACACCCATCTCCTTTAGTTTTTCATATACTTTCATCGCCATTTGGTCGTGCCCCTTCGGAGAAAAATGCACTCCATCTTCGGAAAGACCAATGCTGTTTGCTACTACCACCTCTTGTCCCGCCTCAGTTAGGCCCGAAATAACTGCCTGTCTTTTTTGTTCATCACCCGTAAACCCGTTTTGGCTATACACAAAATTAGGTGGCGCGACAAAAAGAACGAGCGGCCGCACGGGTTGGCCGGTGTAATCAGTCGCTTCCTGCAACGACTCTGCGTACCACAATAGGTCCGCCGTAATCTGTTCAGAAGTTAAGTCGTACTTCTCTTTTATGTCGTTTGAGCCGAGGGCCACAATAAGCACATCGAGTGGAAAGGCCTGTTTGTATACAACCTCGAACGAGTCTTTGCCTCGTTTTTGCGGCTCGACTACTTCGTGGCTGCCTGCAACTCTGCCAGATAGGCCGGCCGGTATCACGCAATATTCGCTGCCCAATTTGGCTGTAAGTTGGTTTACCCATCGAACCTGATATGGGTAGCGCTCGCTTGATTCATTTTGCCCCCAAGTGTTTGAATCTCCGTAGACTAGGATTGTCTTCATTGCCTCTCCTCGAGTAGCCCTATCTCTTCAAGCCCAGCAAAAAAGGCCTCGAATTGCTTTATGTATTTTCCCATGTCGGCCATATTAGCAAGATCGACCTCGAGGCCAGACATCTCCCGCTGGGAAGTAACGTCTACTCTGTATTCTGATGCATAAAAACTTTCCATTTGTAACTCCAAATAAAAATCACCTCTGTTAGATGCCAGATCCCAAATGAATTTCATCTTGGGAGGTACCATCTGGCTTCCAAAAGAAGTGATTCTTTTAGCACTCAGTTATTGCTATTACGGGCTACCCGTCGGGCTCTACTAGCTCTCGTGTCGAGAAGTGTTCTTCCCGAAGCGGCAAAATATCTTGCAGGTGGGGGATAATCACCTCTGTAAAGTGTAGTCTCGCAGATGTACACTTTACAACGCCTCTGTCCAAAAGTATAGCAAATTTCTCTGTTACTGCGCAAGTAATTATTTTTGTAGATAGTCTTTGAGGTCAAGCAGGGTTGGCCGAAGTGATGATTTAGCCAGCTCACCTGCATCTAAGCGAGCAATTGCTTCATCTGGGGTTAACCAGTGTGCTTCTGTAAAATCATGCGGGTTAAAATCTGGCGTATCATTAGAGCGATATACATATACCTTTCGAAAATATTGTATGCTATTGGGTGTATACGACTTTACAAATTCAAGTTCATCAGGTCGAATATGAAGATTCACCTCCTCGGCTGCTTCTCGAATACAAGTCTCGAGGTAGTCATCGCCCGACGAAACATGCCCGCCAACACTGAAGTCAAGGCCATTCGGTGCAATCTGCTTATCAGCAGTTCGCCTGGGCACCCACACCTTCCCTTCATCGTTAACAATAAACATATCGACCGCACGAATGAAACCATGTTGCAGGTCGTCGAGTGTATGTATTTCGCTGCGCCGAATCGTCCCAATCACTTCGTCGTTTTTATTTACTAAGTCTAGGATTTCTTCTTGGTCTTCCATATTTTATGCCCTAAAGAGGTAGCTCATGAGCTCGTTCTGCAAGGGCAACTCCCCACCCCACATCTTCAGAAATCCACCATTATCGTCGGTAACTATCATCGTAGGATAGCTCACAATGCCGTAGGCAGCTGCTGTCTGTGCCCCTTCTCTAGTATCTATATCTACGCGCTCGATTTGGCCTTCGTCTACCGTGCGCCGACGCTCTAAATCACCCAAGTAACTCTCGACGGATCGCGCATGTTCAGAATCTGGCCGATACACCACCATAAGCTTCATATGCCCAGTGTAGCACACGAGCAGAATCAAGAGACAAGATACAAGAGTTACGAGCAATAAGAGACTTCGATGAGTTATTGAATTCTCAAATTTCGAGACAAAATTATAGAGCAAAAAATCCAGAATTTATTTCTGGATTTTTTGTACAACTACTTGAAAAGAGCAGCGAACGCCAGTGAGCGAAGGAGGAGCTAGGCGCTCGCACTCTGAGTTAGAATGTATCTTCTTCTTGAGGAACAGAGGGAGCTGTATGAACATACAGCGAGTGAGTACCGCAGAGAAAAAATGCATTATAACCAGAAAAACTATCTAAAAACCCGGCAAAGCCGGGCTTTTAGATAGTTGGTGCGAATGCCTAGGAACAGCCGGTGGTGGAGCCGCAGGAGGTGCACACATAACAACTCCCCGACCGCTGTGTCTGATTGCCACAGTTATAGCAAAGCGGAGCTGTTGTGTCCTTGATTGCTTTACTACCCTTGCCGCTGGCGGCCGGCGCCATTGCCTGTGAAGTAGGCTCTACCTCTTGGATCTTGACACTTTCTGCTGTCTCGCGGCCCGATTCGACCGTCTCGTCATCTTCGCTACCTTCTGGCTGGCTTTCGTCGCTCTCATCACCAAGAAGACTGGTTTGACCCTCTGGCATATCGTCGAAGCTTGCCAAACCCAACTCGAGACGATCCTCGAAGCTGAGGTAATCGAGCGCAAGCCGTCTCACGATGTAATCTGTTACGGAGCTTGCGGTACGAATGTCTGGATCGTCCGTGATGCCAAATGGTGCAAAGCTGGTGCCTCGTAGCGTCTTGACGTAACTCTTGAGTGGCACACCATACTGCAAGCCGTGACTCATGCTGATAGCAAACGAGTCGAGAAGACCTGCCAGCGTCGATCCCTGTCGGCTGCAGATGATGAAGATTTCGCCTGGGGTACCATCGGCATACTCACCGACCGTAAAGAAGCCATCGAGGTCAGCAATCTCAAAGTGGTAGGTGTGACTGGTGCGCTTACGTGGCAATTTACGCCGCACAGCGCCTTTCAGTACAATCTTGCCATCGTCACTTACAACAGATTGGTTGGCAGCGACCGGAGTCTCTTCTTTCTTCTCATCGCCATCTTTCTTGGCCATGCTCAGTGGCTGTGCAACCTTACAGTTGTCTCGGTAAATTGCCACCGCTTTCAGGCCCATTTTCCAAGAATCGATGTGGAGCTGCTCGACTTCTTCGACACTAGCGCTTTCTGGCATGTTGACCGTCTTACTAATAGCACCAGATAAGAATGGCTGAACAGCGGCCATCATTTTGACGTGGCCAAGGTAGTGGATGGAATTGTCGCCCATCGAGCAAGCAAACACTGGCTCGTGCTCTTTACTGAGATGTGGTGCGCCTAAGATGGTCTTTTCGGTGTCAATGTAGGCGACGATGTCTTTGGTCTGGGAGTCACTGTAGCCGAGTGCCTTAAGGGCGCGCGGCACCGTCTGGTTCACGATATTCATCGTACCGCCACCGACCAGCTTCTTGACCTTCACGAGGCCGAGATCTGGCTCGATACCAGTTGTATCACAGTCCATCATGAGACCGATGGTGCCAGTTGGCGCCAATACACTCGCTTGACTGTTGCGTACACCGTACAGCTCGCCGAGCTCAACTGCTTCGTCCCAAGAGTTTGCGGCAGCGCTAAGCAGGTCCTCGGACACCAAGCCAGCATCGATATGACGGACGGCTTCTCGATGCATTCGAAGCACTTTGATCATGTTGTCGCGGTCTTTGTTAAAGCCAGCAAATGGGCCAACTTTTTGCGCCATACGCGCACTCGTCGCATAGCTGTGGCCAGTCAGGAGCGCAGTAATTGCTGCTGCTTGCGCTCGACCCTCTTCGCTGTCGTACGGAAGGCCCTGTGCCATGAGCAGCGCACCGAGGTTAGCGTAGCCAATACCGAGCTCGCGGTACGCCTTAGCGTTTTTGGTAATTCGCTCTGTTGGGTATGAGCTGTAGCCAACCAAGATTTCTTGGGCAGTAAAGATCAACTCTACCGTGTGCTTAAAAGCCTCAATGTCAAAGCTGAAGTCATCGTTAAGATACTTGAGTAAGTTGATACTCGCCAAGTTACAAGCTGAGTTATCGAGGTGCATGTACTCGCTACAAGGGTTCGAGCCGTTAATTCGGCCGGCATTTGGCGTCGTGTGCCACTTGTTGATGACCGTATCGAATTGCATACCAGGGTCAGCACAGCGCCATGCTGCTTCGGCAAACTGACGGAAGATATCTCGTGCCCGAACAGTACGAACGGTTTTGCCAGTCGTAACGGCCTTGAGGTCCCAGTCTTTGTCGTCAACGACTGCTTGCATAAATTCGTCGGTGACACGGACAGAGTTGTTGGCGTTCTGGTACTGCACACTAAAGATGTCTTTGCCGTCTAGACTCATGTCGAAGCCAGCTCCTTGGAGAACACGTGCCTTGTCTTCTTCGATAGATTTACACCAGATAAACTCTTCGATGTCTGGATGATCGGCGTTGAGGATAACCATCTTGGCCGCACGTCGTGTCTTGCCACCACTCTTGATAGCCCCAGCGCTGGCATCGGCACCACGCATAAAGCTCAGCGGACCAGAGGCTGTCCCAGCACTCTTGCCAAGTGATTCAACGCTCGAGCGGATGCTACTGACGTTGACGCCACTACCCGAACCGCCCTTAAAGATCATGCCTTCATCGGTGTACCACTGGAGGATAGAGGTCATTTCGTCTTCGACACCCAAGATAAAACAAGCGCTTGCCTGTTGTGCGCGCTCTTTAGCGCCAATATTGAACCATACTGGGCTGTTGAACGCCGCTCGCTGCGTGGCCAGAACGTATTTGAGTTCTTCGCGGAACGACTCGGCATCAGTGTCGTTTGCAAAGT
The DNA here is from genome assembly GCA_018062785.1 of Candidatus Saccharimonadota bacterium. GTDB lineage: Bacteria > Patescibacteriota > Saccharimonadia > Saccharimonadales > UBA4665 > JAGXIT01. The sequence continues at coordinate 25,190 of JAGORO010000013.1, read as the reverse complement.
ATCCTTCTTGCTGACCCTGACGAACTACCGTATCAACAACACGGTCAATCAGATCCTTGAGCGATGTTTCGCGATCTTTTTCGCCCGGCGTGCCGGTAAAGTACTTCTGCGCCACAATGTTTAGGGCGTTCATCGACCAAGAAGTCGGAATTTCTACCTCTTTTTGCTCGAACACTACTTCGCCCGTAAACGGATTCTTGAGCGATGAATCACGCTTCTCCCACTCTATCTGTTGATACGCTTTGTGCCTTGCCTTGGTAAAAAGCCTCTTTACCTCTGTTGTTGATTGTGCCATTTCCATCCTCCCTTTTTTTCTGACTATTCTTGCTTTACGTTCTTTTTGTGAATGTATTTATTTGGTTTTCCATCATTTGACTAGGTTATTCTATGCCGAGACTACTCCGCTATTCTTTCGCTCTCGTATTTCCGCCAGTTCCTTTTCGAAGCTTGCGATATCCTTAAACCTTCGATATACACTTGCAAATCGGACATACGCTACTTCGTCTAGCGTGGCGAGCCTGTCCATGACCATTTCGCCAACCTTACCCGAGCGGACCTCCTCTTCGGAGCAAGCATATAGATCTTGCTCTATTCCGCTCACGAGTTTGTCGAGCTGCATGCTAGTAACTTGAGTCTTCTCACATGCCCTATACAGGCCTGCTAGGAGCTTTTGTCTACTAAACAGCTGTCGGGTGCCATCATTCTTAACAACGATCAGCTGTGGGCGTTCTACACGTTCATACGTGGTAAACCGATAGCCACATCCCGTACATTCTCGACGACGACGAACGGCCTGTCCCTCTGAAACATCTCGACTCTCGATAACCTTAGTGTCATCCACGTCGCATTGACCACATGTCATAGGCCTCCTCTCTTCTGTCTACGGCAACTCCTTCGAGTAACCCTTCTGTAGATCGTCATTTACGTATTGTTTTATAAAGTACGACACTAGCCAAGAATATAGATTTTGCTATTCCCCTGCCACATATAGCGTGCTTACTAAGTACTATACCCCTACAGGTAGTGTAGGTAAAGCATGACGGCGATGTATTATTTAGTACGTACACCGCCAATCTTATCTGTTAAATTTTGTATTCACTCTATCCATTGTCGGTTCTATGTTTTTACAACACGAGTAAGCCGCCCTAGACTAAAAAACGAGATAGTTTTATCTCGTTTTTTCTGCAAGACAAGTGATGGGTGTTTTTAGGAGTCTGAGTCGTCTTTATCGTCCTTATTTTTGCGTCGAGTCAGTCGGCGCAGGAATGATGGCTTCTCTAGTTCGTCCTCGTCTGGGGAAATAATCGGCGAATGGAGCTTGGGCGCGTCATCATCGTCACTATAGATGATCGCACCAGCTCTTTCGTTATGGTGCGTCTTGACCCCTTCGGCGTCTTTCCAGATATCTGTTGTTGGGCCATCGTCATTTGAGAAGTCGGTAATTTGTTCGACTTGCTCGGCATGATCTTCGGAAACTTCCATATTGACAGAGTTAATATCGGCATCGGTAGCCTTGGCAATGCCATCGACAGGTCGAGCAAGCGGTATCTCGTCTGAGGGGCTGGAATGTAAGACGGCCGATGATCGCTTCGAATTACGGTTACCAAAGTACGCAGCATCAAACCCAGTTGCAACCACCGTAATAATTATCTCGCCCTCAAGTTCTGGACTAATGGTTGCACCGAATATGATGTTTGCATCAGGGTCAGCGGCAGCTGTAATCGCCTCTGCCGCAGTATTGATCTCGTGCATGGAAAGATCATTGCCGCCGATGACGTTAAAGAGTATACCCCGTGCGCCATCGATAGAAACTTCGAGCAATGGAGAGTCGATCGCCTGTTGAGCTGCTTGGACGGCACGGTTTTCGCCGCTAGCGCGGCCAATTCCCATAAGCGCAGAGCCGGCATTACTCATCACGGCCTTCACGTCTGCAAAGTCAAGGTTGATAAGCCCATGCACAGTAATGAGGTCTGAGATGCCCTGTACCCCTTGGCGCAAGACATCATCCGCGACCTTGAATGCGTCGAGAAGAGGCGTTTGGCGATCGATTGTCTGTAGAAGACGATCATTCGGAATAATAATTAGCGTGTCGACACTTCCGCGGAGTTTTTCGACCGCAACTTCGGCATTACGACGACGTTTTTCGCCTTCGAACGCAAAGGGTTTGGTAGCAAATCCGACGACAAGTGTTCCCATGTCTCGAGCAATGTTTGCCACGACATGACCAGCTCCACTACCAGTACCGCCGCCGGCACCAATAGTCACGAATACCATGTCTGTTCCTTCGAGGGCTTTCTTGATGTCTTCCTCGGACTCCATAGCCGCTCGCTCGCCCACCTCAGGGTCGGCACCAGCACCAAGCCCGCGAGTCGTGTCTTTACCGATATGAATTTTGGTACCTGCCTTTGAGTTGTGGAGTGCCTGAGCGTCGGTGTTTATAGCGATAAACTCTACACCGTCGACTCCAGCTTCTACCATGCGGTTAACCGCTGCACCGCCCGCTCCGCCAATACCAATTACCTTTATACGAGCAAACGTTTCAATGCTTGGGTCTACTGCCTGTGCCATGATAGAAATTTCCCTCTCTTTACCTATATATTTGTAGTATACACTGCCGCGGTACCACTATTCAACGACCTGCGCGCACATTTTTTACCTATTGTTCTTGACGATACAGTTATGTGAGCATAGCGCTCCTCGATGCCACCAATCCGTGCGAAATGCCCGAGTAAAAGACTTGTCTGTTTAGAATTTGAACTTTTTAAATAATCCCGATATTGAATCCAAACCACCTCTGTTAATAAGCGATGGACTGTTTTGTTGTTCGGGGCTAAATGGTGCCAACATAACATCGAGCATCATAAGTCCTGTTGCGGTCGCAAAGGCAGGGTCGTCTACGGTATCGACTAGGCCTCCGAGGCCCTTGATCTTACCAATTCGAGCTGGGAGTTGTAATTTTTGCTTTGCAAGTTCTGTCAACCCAGGCAATATCGACGTACCGCCAACCAGCACGATACCCCCCGGCAGTTTGCGTGACCGATGAATTCTCTGCAGTTCCTTGTCGACATACTCTAAAATTTCCGCGACACGAGCCTCAACGATCATGTTCGTTTCTTGCTGCTCAAAAGTATAGCCAGTGCCATCGACAATAATACGGAACGTCTTGTCGGTCTGATCTCCAATGCGCGCATGCTTAAGCTTAACCTGCTCGGCCACGTCTAGGTCGGTCTTGAGCCCGATCGCCAGATCGTTCGTAATGTTATTGCCCCCCATCGGTATAACTGCTACATGCTGGATTTCACCATCTTCGATCACGACTAGATTGGTAGTGCCAGCACCAATATCTACAAGGACCGTGCCAGCTTCTTTTTGCTTTCGATCGAGAGTCGCCTCGGCTGCAGCCAACGCCGAGACCGTACGATTCGAAGGAATAACCTGCGCTCGCTCGAGCACAAGGTCTAGGTTGCGTATATTTGGTGTAGCTGCCGTAACGATATGGCAGTCAACCTCGAGCCTAACTCCGGTCATGCCCACCGGATCTTTGATGTTATCTTGGCCATCAAGCCTATAGTTTTTGGCAAAAATCTGAATAATCTCTCTGTTGCTAGGCAGTTTAACTATGGCGGCTGCCTCTTCAACGCGCTCACGGTCCTCGAAGGTAATTTCGCGGTTGGCTCCACCAATGGCAACAACACCCTTCGAGTTCATACTGGTAACGTGCGAGCCATTGATATTAATCGTCGCCCGATTGATGCGCACACCAGAGATACGCTCCGCCTCAGACACTGCATCGGCAATTGCCGTCGCTACTTCATCGACATGCATAATGACGCCTTTGCGCATACCTTGATTTACCGCAACACCGTGACCGACCACAGATATGCCACCTGTCTCATCTGTGCCATGCACACCCACAACACACCGGACGTGTGAGGTACCGATGTCTAGACCGACATAGTGCTTTTCCGCGTGTTCGCGCATATTAGGGATAGTATACCGTTATTGCTTAGGCTAGTGCAACCGCTGTCGTTCTCAACACCTACGCTTCGGTGAGGATTTCGCAACCGGTCTCGGTCACCAGTACTGTGTGTTCGAACTGAGCAGACCGACTGCCGTCGGTTGTTAGTAGGGTCCAGCCATCATGAGCTTGGAAAATACGGTGATCACCGAGGGTCGTGATTGGTTCGATCGCAATGGTCATGCCAGCCTTAAGCTTAGGTCCTGTACCACTCCGCCCGTAATTGGGTATCTCTGGAGATTCGTGTAGTTCGTATCCTACGCCGTGGCCTACTAGCTCGCGAACGATACCCAAATTATACGAAACGAGAACCTTTTCGATAGCCGCCGAAATATCACCAACGCGTGCGCCATCTTTCACCTGATCTAGCCCAGCGTACAGCGCTCGCTCGGTACCTTCGAGAAGTCGCGCGCCAGCTTTGTCGGGATTGCCGCCAATACAGATCGTAATACCTGCATCCGTCACCATACTCTTGTGAAGCACACCAAAGTCGAAGTTAACAATATCGCCATCCTGAAACGGCACATCGCTCGGTATACTGTGCTGTACTTCATTATTGTTAGAGATACAGATGATGTCCGGGAAGCCCTCAAACCCCCTAAAGGCTGGTTTGCCACCCAATCGCTTTAGCTCTACGCTAGCGAGTCGTGATGCGTCCTTGGGGGTCATGCCGGCAACTACGCTTTGCTTGAGGTGTTGTAGGACTTGGCCTAACATACGCCCCCCTTCTCGCATCGCCTGAATCTCTTCGGGGGATTTTGGGTGCATCTTGTGGCCGCCCCTAGATGCCGAGTGCTTTTTTGATGTTGGTATGAATCTCTGCCGGCTTGCCGATAGCATCAATGTGCAAGACAGTTATACCAGCTGCTTTCATTTGCTCTAGGATTGGCTGGGTTTTTTCTTGGTACACCTGAAAACGTCGTGTGATCGCTTCTTCTGTATCGTCTATGCGCCCTCGTTTATTGAGTCGAGCACGAATTTCATCCTCATTTATATCAAGGTGTACGACGGTTGGTTTTTTGAATCTACCAGCCGCAATTTCACCCAGTAGCCAAGTGACCTGGTTGCCTGTGCGAGGAAACCCATCCAATATAAAAGGTGCTTTGGTGTCGACAATGTCTAAAACCTTGTCTAGGACATGGATCGTCTCTGCATCACTCAAGAGCTTGCCCTCGAGCATCTCTTCCCGACGACGACCTGTGATCAGGAGACGAAAAACTTCGCCCGTAGAAATATAGGCGTAGCCGTACTCGTCGGATAGTTTTCGACCCTGCATACTCTTGCCCGCACCGGCAGGTCCCATTAGTAGAATCAACTCAGTTTCTCCTTTACGATTTTTGCAATCATGGCTCCGTCTGCAGTAGCGCCCGCGCGACTTTTTACCGCGCCAATAACCTGCCCCATCGCTTGCACACCTGTCGCCCCTGTTACGGCAATAACCTCATCTACAATAACAACCAAATCAGCCTCGCTCATCTGTTCGGGCAGGTACTCTTCGATGATTGCCTTCTCGGCGAGTTCTTTGGTAGCGCGCTCTTCTGAGCCACCTTGCGTGTATAGGTCTGCGCTTTCTTGGCGTTTTTTAGCTTCTTTGGCAAACAAAGCCACAACCTCGTCGTCTGATAGGCCTTCGTCACGCTTGCCGGCCGCTACCTCGGCATACAAGATCACACTTTTTAGGCCGCGCAAGCACTCAAGCCGTGCTGCATCTTTTGCTAGCATGGCTGTTTTGATATCATCATTGAGTTTTTGCTTCAACATATATAATGCGCCCTCTTAGTCTGCTCCTATTGGAGCGTTGTGTGATAACTAGAAGAAAATCAAGTAATAACAGCGGCAAAACCGTGCATAGATCGCGTGCTCTTATACACTACTTTCTATTCATCTTGGAATGCCACGTCCAAAAACCTGCTACTTCTGGCCGAGTTTGATTTTTTTGAGCTTAATAGCCTTACGCTCAGTGCGGATGATCGCTTTTTTGCGACGATCGCGCTTACTGAGTGGCTTCTCAAAATATTGGCCTGATTTAACGGCCAAAACCAATCCCGACTGCTGCACACGTCGGTTAAACCGACGAACCAAATTTTCGACAGACTCTTTGCCGTCTTTTCGTGTAACCTCAATCATACGCTAGACAGTATACAGTAACAGGGGCGACCAAACAAGCTCAAAATACACATCTCTAATGGCTACCTATCTTGTTTGGATGGGTTTTTTAATTGTCGTTCTTCTTTGCGTAAGTTCCCGTAGAACTTCGGAGCCCTGTAGCATACCGTAAGACAAAACATCCGATGTATCATCTCCGTTTAGTTCGTCAATTAGCGCCTCTGTTTTATCAGATATTTCTTCGAGCAACGGAGGGATATAGCCCGGTTCCCGCTCTGCGGCGCATTCACCTATCAAGCCTGTGGTCACGTAGTCATCAAAATCATCAACAAGCTCGTCGAATGCATCGTATATGGTAGCGGCCTGATCAGCAGTTAGTTGCAAGTTGGGCTCTGTAATAACGAGTGCAAAATCTGCCCGAGCGCGCGCTGCCAGCCATGCCCAACGCGCAAGGTCACGATTTGGCTTACTGCCAAACGGCACGTTCTTTTCTACCTCCTCCTCTATGTCAAAACCGGTATAAGTAGGATGCTCTATACTAGGGCTCCGGTGAAGAAAACGAAGCGCTGTTACTCATTACCTTAGACCTGTTGACGTTTTTGCTGCTGGGCGCGCTGGCTCTTTAGGACGATACTTTGGAGTTCTTTAAAGATAATAAACTGCTTGTTAGTGTGGTAAATCTTGGTATTGCCTTGTTTTTCGCTCTGCAAAAAACCGGCCTTTTCGAGTCGCTTGAGTTCACGCTGAATATTACCGGCATCTTCCTTGATAAGTTTGGCAAGACCTCGAACATGCGTCTTAAAGTCAGGATATTTTGCATAGATAACGATGATCTTGCGTCGAACTCTTGAGGTGATAAATACATCTAACATACTTTACATACCGTTTACCCTTTTATTGTTGTTCCCACAACGTGCTATATCTAATATAGCAACTACTCATTGCGAATTCAACACCATTTTTTCTCGAGCAGCCTGACTTCGAGTGGCTTATACTACTCAGTATGCGCTACTACGAGATATTGATTGGGGATATGAAGTATCATGGCTCCGAGCCGCTCACTTATGCAAGTACGTCGAAGCTTAAGCTTGGCACTATCGTACAGACCACAATGAGGCGCGCGCGCACGCTCGGCATCGTTTTCCGAGAAGTCCAGAAACCAGTCTTTACAGTTAAGCCCGTCGCAGCAATTGCAGACTTTCCGCCTATCCCGCAAGAGATGCTCGAGCTGCTAGACTGGCTCGCAAGCTACTATCCAGCTCCGTTCGGGACGATCGTACGGCAATTCTTGCCGCCAACCACCGTCTTACCCAAAACAACCGATCCAAAAACAACGACCAACACAGCCGCTTCGCTGCTCAGTCTACCCCCGCTAACGCTCCCACAGCAGAAAGCCATCTCCCAAATGCGTCCAGTCGGCTACAATCTTTTGCACGGCATAACGGGCAGTGGCAAGACAAGGATATACCAAGAGCTTTCGCTAGCGGCAATACAAAAGGGTCGAGCGGTAATCCTTTTGACTCCCGAGATCGGGCTGACCGGACAGCTAGCGGCAGCCTTCAGTGGACTTTCCGATGTTCCGGTGCGAGTAATCCACTCTCGCCTCAGGCCAACACAGCGGCGAACGCTTTGGTACGAAATCTTGGCAACGCATGGCCCGCAAATCATTCTAGGACCTCGGTCGACTCTGTTCGCACCTATCCAAAATGTGGGGTTAATCATTATCGATGAGTCCCACGACCCGTCCTACAAAAGCGACTCCGCACCCCATTACCGAACCGAACGAGTAGCTGCCAAGCTCGCCAGCTTGCATGGCGCAATGCTCGTTAGCGGAACAGCAACACCAACCATCGAAGAATATTTCATCGCGAAGCAAAAAGCAGCTCCCATCATTTCCCTAGCCGAAACTGCGCTACCCCGTCTCTCAAAAAAGCAAGTCTCTATTATCGACATGCGCCAAGAATCAAATCGATCCGGCAGCCCATTGTTGAGCACGCCTCTCATTGAAGCAATGCGACAAACCATCGCTCAATCTAGGCAATGTCTTTTATTCCTAAACCGGCGCGGCACAGCAAACAGCATACTCTGCAGCAACTGCGGCTGGCAGGCGCTTTGCGCATATTGTGATCTTCCACTAACCTATCATGCAGACAAACATACAACAGTGTGTCATCAATGTGGGCGCAATAAATCGATGTCTTTGTCGTGTCCTGACTGCCAAAATACCGACATACTGCTACGTTCCTATGGCACCAAAGCACTCGTCGATGAAGCCCAAAAGTACTTCCCAAATGTCGCACTGCAACGATTCGACACAGATACCCAGAAAGACAACCAGCTGGAGAAAACTATCGATATTTTGCAGCGTGGAGACGTACAGATCCTCATCGGAACACAGATGATTGCCAAAGGATTAGACCTACCGAAGCTGTCCCTTGTCGGTATATTAAATGCCGATTCTGGTCTCGCGCTACCAGATTACACAGCAGCAGAACGAACAAATTTTTTGCTCAATCAAGTTGCGGGCAGAATCGGCCGTGGCCATGACTCAGCACACCCAGGAAGGCTGTTTGTTCAAACCTATCGCCCCGAGAACCAAATTGTACTCAACGGAGCGAATCAAGACTGGCAAGCATTCTACAGGCACGAGCTTACAGAGCGCAGGGCGTACCATTTTCCTCCCTTCCAATTCATGCTAAAACTTTCTTGTAGCCGCGCCACAAATGCCGGCTCGGAGCGCACGGCTGCATCATTAGCTACGGTGCTACGTGAGCAAAAGGGCATAGCAGTCGAGGGGCCCGCCCCTGCTTTTTACGCAAAGAGTAACGGTAAGTTCACTTGGAATGTTATTGTAAAAAGCTCATCACGTACTAATCTGATCTCTGTTATTAAGCTTTTGCCTTCAGGTTGGTCGTACGATATTGATCCCATTTCTCTGCTATAAAAAATACAACTTAAAAGATGAAACGTTATAGGCTTTACATATAGGCATAGCGCGTAGTACCCGTACAGGCCGAGCCGCTCTTGCACCGAACCAGTTTTTTCACCCCTGTTAACAGATGGCCGCTTTACCTTAGAGTGTACGGTCTTTGGTCTCGACTTTATAGAACTCCAATGTATCGCCAAGTTGCAGCTCTATTCGCGAAGTCGTTTCGAGGTCGATACCACCCATCTCTCCCTGCACTAGATCCGTCGCATCATTCGGACCGCGTTTGAGACCTTTTAGCTTGGCCTCACCAATCTGTTCTTTGCCGCGATGAACTCTCACGAGTGCCGGTGTCGTCAGCTTGCCTGACAGCACCTCACCGCCACAAATGATGTCGGTCTTGGTCGTCTTGAATACACCCTTTATCTCCAGCTTTCCTAGTTCGGTTTCAATCACTTCTGGGGCGAGCAATTTACTCAACTCGTCTTTAGCATCATCTATAAGCTCGTAGATCACATTGTACAGACGAATTGGGACTTGGTCGCGGTTAGCGATGCGCTTGATGTTATTGGCAACACTCGAGTTAAATCCATAAATAATCGCACCTGCACTATGCGCAAGATGAATGTCATTCTCGTTTACAGGCCCCACACTAGAGCCAACGATCCGAACCGCTACTTCTTCTGTATCGATCGCCTTCAAACTATCCGCTACAGATGTAAGTGAGCCCTGTACGTCTGCCTTGATTAGAATAGGCAATTCCTCGAGAGCATCCTTGCGACTGATCAATCGAAGCATTTCTGTACCAGAGATGTCGGTGTGTCCACCGCTACGGGCACGATCGGCGGCGATACTCTCCGAACCCTGACGAGCCTGCTTCTCATTGGTAACAAGATGGAAAGTATCCCCAAATTCGGGCAAGGTCTTAAAGCCACTAATAGCTACCGGAGTCGAAGGGCCAGCTTCTTTGATTGCTTGCCCATTAGTAGACTCAAGCGTGCGAACCTTACCATACGAACCGCCAGCCACGATATAATCACCGACGCGCAAGGTGCCTTCATCGATAAGCGCATGAGCTATCGGGCCTCGGCCCTGCTCGACGCGCGCTTCGATGATCAAACCTCGTGCAGGTACCGTTGCATCGGCTTTCAGCTCCTCGACATCAGAAACAAGCAGTAGCATATCGAGCAATTCCGGAATACCCTTTTTGGTCTTAGCGCTAACCGGCAACGCAACGATATCTCCGCCCCATTCCTCGATGAGCAAGTTTTGCTCCGCGAGCTGCTGCTTAACCTGATTTTCGTTGGCGCCTTCTTTGTCCATTTTGTTGATGGCAACGATAATCCGCACGCCAGCCTTGCGCGCAAAGCGGATTGCCTCAATCGTCTGAGGCTTTACGCCGTCATCAGCAGCCACGACAATAATCACGATGTCAGTCAGATGCGCACCGTGCTCACGCAGCGCAGCAAATGCCTCATGTCCCGGTGTATCGAGCAGCGTAATAACTCGGTTGTTATGCGTAATCTGGTAAGCAGAAATGTGCTGCGTGATACCACCGGCCTCACCTTTGGCTACATCAGCACCGCGTATGGCATCGAGTAGACTGGTTTTGCCATGATCGACATGGCCCATAACCGCAATCACCGGTGGGCGGTTTGTGGCGGCTTCGCTTGCGGTAGTTTTCTCACGCTTGACTGGCTCGGCGACTACGCTAGCCTGCTTTGTAAGCTCAACACCTAGGTCCATTTCGCCAACGATAATCTGCGCCGTCTCGAAGTCGATGCGCTCATTAATGGTAGCCATGATACCGTTTTTCATTAATACCGTAATGAGACGCGTCACAGGCACACGAAGAAGTTCCGCCAATACGCCTACTGTACAGTTGTCTGGAATCTCTATTGTCGCTGCCATAATCGTCCTTTCACGGAAGGTTATAGGTTTCAGGTTTTAGGCCCTAGGTGCTTCTGCGCACCTAGAACCTATCACCTAGAACCTAGTTGTTACTTTGCTCCCTTGAGGCTCAGAGATATCTTACGTGCCTCGGTGTCGATGTCGAGCACCTTGAACGTCTTTTTCTCGTTGAGCTGGAAGATTTTTTCTGGGTCTACGCTATCGTCATCGCCCATTTCGCTGACATGCACGAGGGCTTCGACACTCGGGCTAAGCTGCACAAATGCACCAAACGGTGTGATTCGTGTTACCTTGCCTTCTACCTTGTCGCCACTCTTGAAGCTCTTGACCTCTTGGAGCCATGGGTCTTCACTCATCTGCTTAAGACTCAGGCTCAGACGGTCTTTGTCGATAGCAATAATCTTCGCCTTGACAGTCTCGCCAACCTTAACGTAATCGCGTGGATTCTCGACGCGTTCCCAAGAAATCTCGGAAATATGGATCAGACCCTCAATGCCGTCAACGTTTACGAATGCCCCGAAGTCAATTACTCCAGTTACAACACCTTCGACTTCGTCGCCAACCTTGAGCTCGGAGAAGCGAGCCTGCATGTCATCCTTGACGGCCTCTTTCTCGGAGAAGATAAGTTTGTTGTCCTTGCGGCTGACGTCCAAAATTCGTACGCGAATTGGTTGCTTGGTGAGAGCTGCCAGCTTTTGTAGAATCTCGTCCTTATCAGCGCCAGATACGCGTGGGTAGTGTCCTGCAGCGAGCTGAGAAACCGGCAAGAAACCACGGATACCTTCGAGCTCAACGAGCAAACCACCTCGGTTTGCGTCGTAGGCTGTGACCTCTAGAATTTCGCCTGCCTCAAACACACGTTGTAGCTCGTCCCAACCGCGGTCTTTGGCAGCGCGACGCATACTAAGCAGCGCGTAGCCTTCGTCCATCTCTGGATCGATAACACTCACAGTTACCGAGCTGCCTACCTCTAGGCTTTGACCGTGGCCAACTTCGCGGCGCATGACGATACCAACGCCAGACGGACCGAGGTCCACCCAAACTTGGTGCTTACGAACAGAGCTAATCGCCCCCTCGACGACATCTCCAGCAGCAAGCTGTTTGATGTCATGAGCAGCTAAAAGCTCGTCCATTGTTAGATTAGTAGTTGATTTTGGCATGAGTAAATATGCCTCCTTATTGTGTACTGCGGCAGCCCGTGGGCTGTAACTCCGTTCAGACTTGTTAGCTATTATATCTGTTCCACCCCTATAAGTAAAGGTGTCTGTTCTGTGGGTGATTCTGCTACAATAGTCTATAGAAAAGAGGGATCACTACATGAATTACCTATGCGTAGACTTAGGCGGCACCAAAACACTGGTGTGTGTGCTCGATGACGACAAAAACATACTTACACAAGTTCGTTTTGAAACGCCAGAACATTACCCAGATTTTGTACAGCGTCTCACCGAAGAAATACACGCCTTGCCAGAGAAGTTTCAAACAGGCGTTATGTCTGTGCCAGGTCTCGTCGACCAAGAAACAGGCGTAGTGCTCGCATTGGGCAATCGACCTTGGACTAATTTCCCTCTGCGATCAGATATCCATGATCGTACCGGTATAGCCATGCACTTACTGAATGACGCCCGACTCGCCACGCTCGCCGAGGGCGTCGCCCTCAAAGACCAGTACTCACGTGTGCTCTACGTATCAATCAGCACTGGCATCGGTGGTGGGCTCTATGTAGATGGCGCACTCGACCACAAGCTCGATGACACGGAGTTCGGCAAAATGCCCCTTTTTTACGAGGGCACCTACCAGCCTTGGGAGGAATTCGCTTCCGGCCGAGCAGTGGTCGCACGCTACGATCAACGCGCATCCGACATATCCGACCCTGCACTTTGGCAGGAAATTAGTCAGAGAATCGCCGCTGGCATCGGGCCGCTCATTGCCACCTTCCAACCAGATGCCATCGTCTTTGGCGGTGGCGCGGGCCAAGAAGCGGATAAATTCGCCCATTTTGTGCGCGAAATAGTGGAGCCAAACCTCCACCCAGTCATCCGCAAGCCCAAAGCCTACTTACCAACCCAAGTAAAGGACGTCAATGTCATCCACGGTTGCTACTACTATGCCAAAGAGCTCGCAAACGCCTAGCGATCTGTTGGAGCAGCTAAGGTCAGAGTATCCTAGGATAACGTTTTTATCAGGGGTACGCTTCGCTTGGGATCCAAAGAATGCTATGGTTCGCTACCATTTTGGCCAGAGCGGAGACATGCAAGAGTGCTGGACACTTCTGCACGAAACAGCCCATGCGCTACTTCAGCACGAAAGCTTTACGAGCGACATCGAACTACTCCAGATGGAGGTTGCCGCTTGGCATCATGCTAGAGTCCTTGCTGGGCGATTCAAAATAACAATCGATCCAGACTACATCGAGGACTGCCTCGACAGCTACCGCGACTGGCTACACGCTCGCGCCACCTGCCCTACCTGTTTCGAGCGCAGCCTCCAAACCGACACCCATACGTACACTTGCCATAATTGCAGCGCCAAATGGCATGTCACAAAATCACGTCTTTGCAGAACCTATAGACGCAAAAATCAGAAAAACAGCCGAGCGACCTAATTACCTCTTAGAAGCACCCATACCAGATTTACACCGTCCTTTGAAGACGTCGACACGCCCACCATGCTACCCGCCGCCGGATTTGTTGTCGACTGGGCTGCACCGCCAATTGCAGAAGTTATGACAGGGTCGCCTATGGTGCTGGGCGAGGCGTTGGTCGAGAACCAAACCTGCACCGCACCAGAAAATGCCACTGTACAGGTGGTGGCATTCGGTTTAGCAACCACCACACCAGCCACACGATTGCTGTTTGCTGTCACCGTTCTACCAACCGTACCCGCACCACTTACTGCCACAATGTCATTGACAAGCTCGGCCGCACTACAAGCATAGTCCTTGGTGAGCGCATTGCGAACATTGCCCGACCCTGCAAACTTCAGGTCAACCCCGCCCGCAATCTGGACCTGCGCATTTGCCGTACTAACAGAGAACAAGCTCGCCCCAGCCGCATTCTGAATACTAAATGCCGACGATGAGTTAGTCTGATTACGGAAGGTTGTCGCACCGCCATCTGCAATCATTAGGACATCTTGGGCTGGAGCGGTTGTATCGGAAACAAGGAGCAGGGGGCTGTTATTCGAGCTACTGATCTGCAGGCTTGATTGCGGAGTGCTTGTGCCAATACCGATACGCATGTTCTGGGTATCGGCCGTAAAGACCGCCTGCTTGGCAACATTCTGGATCGACAGCGCATTTACCTCGTCCTCTTGACTACGGAACAGTGCTGTACCTTCGACGTGTAGCCGTGCTTCGGGGTTAAGCGTACCGATCCCCACTCGGCCTGTCGTATCTGTCATTAGCGGCGAACCGACCGTACCTAAATCACCCTGATCATACAACAAATCACCGGAGGGATCTAGTATTTGGTAGCTATAGCCAGAGCCCTTTGTTGTCGAGCGGTACAGTTTGACCTTGGTAGCTCTCGTCTGGGTATTGGTGCGAATGAATACCATATTAGTGTTAGTGCGAGCAGTATTGACTGTAGGCGGAGTAACAGCGCTTGGTGTTGGGTTATCGTCGGTCATAGAGAGTATGGTCGAATCGAACGGACCAGTTCGTGAGCCAACCAGCTGGTAACTACTACAAGCCGGCAGCTGGCATCGGTACAGGTTTACCTTTGTAATCTGGTCGTTTGGATACAGGTAGAGCCCATTGAATACCACTTCTTGACCAGCAACAGTTACGGGCGACGAGGGCCCACTGGGCGTACTTGCCCCAAGGGCGGTCTCGACATTATAGACGTACTGGTAGGTACCAGTTAATGCACCTGCTCCGCCTGGAGTAACCTGCCCAAAATAGAATAATGACGATATCGGACTCATTGTGCCGCTCGGCACGGCGTATTCCGGCGAGGCTGGTCCTTCCCTCCCGTACTGATCAAGGTACGCGACACGGTAGTAGTAGGTAACACTACCATCCCCAAGTAAGCTACCCCCTCCCTGTCCACTCCAGTGACCTGTAATGCGAGGTGTCTCCAGCCCCATGACAGTCAAATTACTGTTTTGGACACCAACACCGTTCGCCACCTGTAGACTACCGCCAACGTTTACCGATCCACTGACGCCGACGTCGCGGGCCTGTACATTCTGGAGTGACGAGACCGAGTCGGCTGTGTACACACTCAGCGTCTTGCTTATATCATTTACTGCATAAACTGCGCTGCCAACAGCATAGATTTGCTCGTAATTTGGTGTCGTCATTGTATCGATCAGAACTGGACTATCCGGAGCCGAGATATCGTACCTATCTAGCATACCGTATCCAAGAGCATAAAGCGTAGAACCATCTAGATACAGTGTCTTACTAGACCCAGAAGATGCCTGTACACTAGCAAGAATGGGTTGTGTAGGCTCATTCATATCAGCAATAGTGAATGCCCGCCCAAGACCTTGCGGAATATACAGGTAGTTCCCAGCCTTCACCATGTCAGCGTACGATCTAGAACCGGACCCTGTCGGCACTATTGTCACAAGAGCAGGCACGTCAGGATTAGCGAGTGAGATTATCTGAAGTGTAGAATAATCAGTATTGCGCACCGCAAGCACACCGTTGACAAAGGCTATCGATACATTGCCCCATTCGTTCGGTAATGCGAGATAGTGTATGAGCAAAGGATTTGCCGGATCGGTTATATCAAACGTATCGATCCCCATTCGACTCAGTACGTACATTCGCGTGTCCACCACCTCAATATCAAACTCATCGCTGTGTGATGTTGGGATAGTCTTTAGAAGTTTTGGTGCGGCAGGATTCGTCATATCAAAAAGCAATACCTCGTTTCCTGGGTCGAGTGATGGTACGTAGCCATACCTGCCAACTATCTTGAGTTCGCCCCAAGCACCCTTACCAGCGCCGAACGCCCCAATACGTTTTGGTACAGCTGGGTTACTCACGTCATAGACTACCATAGCCCCTGTATGTGACTGGGAGTTCACCTGGGTATTAGTTGATACGTAGAGGTAGTTTTCGTATTGCACACCTCTGTAGTATGCGTTATCGAGTTGAATGTCTACTGTTGAGCTTAGGGTTTCGGGTTGGCAGCCAGTACAGTCTGTACGGCCAGAGACAATCCCGCCATCGGCTTTGATACGGACCGATACATTGCCGCTACCGTCGTACCCCTGCAAAATGCTCACATCTGTGCCGTTACCAGTCGGCTGCAGGCTGCTTACCCCCGCATTGAGATTGAGTACCCCAGAGCTATCGACGCTTAGTACCTGCAAACCAGCACTACTGATGATCTTGAGCGGATCGACATTGCCATCGTTATATATAGTGATGTTGCCGTTACCCCCAATGGCTGTTCGTATCTGTCCATTGGTGTCGATGATCTTGAGCGGATCGACATTGCCATCGTTATATATAGTGATGTTGCCGTTACCCCCAATGGCTGTTCGTATCTGTCCATTGGTGCTAAATGTCGCCAGAGATGGCACGATGTCGCTGGGAAGGCCACCGTAGAGGCGGTTTACGCTCAACCCACCGAGCCCATCAGCGGTCTCGATATTTGCGTCCTGCAAGAAAATCTGCCCAAAGCGCTCCAACGTACTGCCAATGGAGATAGAAGGCCCTGGCACGGCACTTGCGTCTACCTTACCAACTTCGTATTCCAGCAGAGGACCCGTAGCTGGCATCTTCATGTGGACGATGCTGCTGTCATCCCAGCTTACGTAGCCAACCTCCATACGGCCATCGTTCGCTAGGTACGAGGACGGCAGTGCACCCTGAGCATCGGCTGTTTCGACCCGAGTCGAAGAGCAACTTGCATCATTACATACGGCCAATACCATCTGCCCTTGGTCGTTGTAACCCATAATCCATGCAGTACCATCGGCCATGACTTGCATTGTCGCTGGAATAATAGCGAGCGATAATTCAGGTAGCTCTCGAGTCGTCGGTTGGCTACAGGTATTGTCATGGCACAGGGTAATCACAGTGTACGAATCATAGGCAGTGGTATCGTATCCTTGGGTGAGAACCCTCGCGTGCCCATCGGGCCCGATAGCTAATGTCGCTTTAGACACAACACTAGGTGTACTGTGCGGTATAAGAGTTCTTGTGTTCGTACTGCATGTAGCGGTAGTACACAGTACTAGGTACGCGTTACTCTGGGACGAGTTACTGTCATACTCTACATATGTCATAACCGGCAAACCGTTTGGGCTGAGTACTAGGTCACCCGGCATCACTATGGCAGCTTGAGTAACACCCGGCATATCGGTTGATTGCTGCGTAGTACAGTCTAGGTCGCCACACTTTAGGTATGTGCTGGAATATTCCGACGGATACGTACCGGGATTAGCCAGACGGGCATACAGTACCCCTGCGGTGTTGTCTGCGAACAAAACTAAGCCCTCCGCGAAACTAGGGTTAGATTGAAGTTGCGTGCTGGTAGTGCTAGCGCAGTCTTGGTCGAGACAACGCACTAAGTACATACTACCACCTCCAAGGTCATCACTGTAAACGATCCGTAGGTAGCCATCAGACCCTACCGCTGCATCGACGCCAGTGTACGTGGAGTATGGATCATACGGCATGGCGTCCTCAATCTGTGTAATCACCGTACCGCCACAGACATCATCGGTACACCGTACCATAAACAAAGCCGAGCTGCTCGTAGAAGTGGATACTCCCACAACGACATACCGAGCTAGTCCGTCCTTACCCTTTACCATCACACTTGATATACCGGGCACATAACCACTTGGCAACGAAAAGGCTTGTGTTTGACGCCTATCGACAGTAACTCCAGGATTAGCTGCAGTATATATTGTCGAGGCCGCAACTTGCGGCAGGAGTGTTTGCACCCGGACAGTTCGTGCGGCCGAGTCGACACCAAAAATACTCGTACCAGCACCGTCCTGGACACTTATGCCGCCCATCATAGATCGTATACTCAACCGCTGAGCTGCGATAGACCCAGAAAAAGCACCTGAGGCCGCCGTTAGCCCGCCGCTTAGCTGAGCAGCCCCTCCAGCATACGTACCGTCAATGCTAATCGAGCCTGTCTGAGGAGAGTCTACACTATTCTGAAGCCTCACACAGTTAGGGCAATTCTGCGCAGTAATACCCGTTAGCCCACTGCCGTCTCCGCTAAAAGTACCGGAAGCAGTGCCATTAAAACCGCCCCCAAACGTGCCGTTACCAGTACCGACAAATGTACCCTGAAGCGATCCAGTGACAGAACCCTGCATATTGGTAGCTACTACCCTGCCCCCGACCACGAGCGCGCCCCCGATCGATACATCACTCCCAAACGTACTAGGTCCCTTGACCTGTAGCGCGCCTAGGGTTGATTTGTTATCAACTCGAAGTTGACCATTGATCTGGTACACCTTTTTTGACGGTGCCATTCCCCGTATAAAATCGCTCGTCTGCTCTTGGGGAGTGACGTATGTAACTTCTTTTGTATGACCTCCGTATCGCCATACCAAAAATAACAGCCCAACCAGCAAAAGTATGATGATAATAAGTAGGCTTGTGGTTAGCTTCTTGTGCTGCTGGTTATGAGTTAGCGCCCGCCAAGAAAATCTGTCTCTGAGGCGATAGTGAGAGTTTGGCGATGGCTGATCTGGATCTATGTCCACCCCCATCAACCCTGTTTCCAGAACATTCATAGACAAAATTGGTGCGTCAAGAGAATCACCTTGAGGATAGCCCTCAGGCGACAAAGAAGTAGCTGGTGGTAACTGCTCGTTGTCTGGAGACATTTTTGTTATATTTTTTGTTGTATTTTTATTTATGCGATCCGAGAGTAATTTTACCTCTTTTTACTCCACAAAGCAACTACCCCACCGATGCTGCCTCCTCTGTACCTTGCGCGCTCGAAATGAGCGGTAGAAACACAAGAGCTTTTTGTCATTGTACCAAAAGCCCGTACCCAGAATGTGTATACCAAAAACAGTCTCCGAGGAGACTGTTTTTGGTAGCACTACCTATTTTTCTACGCCTTTTTGGTGCGACGGCTAATGCGACCGCCAATGGCACCATAGACACGTGCGCGTTCACGGCCAGCCTCACCAGCAGCAAAGCCACCAGTTTTACCGAGCTTACCGCCCTTAGCACCGATCTTTGCGTAAAAATCGCTGCCATACTTTTGCTTGTTTGTTGCAGCAGCTTTGCTGCCACCTGCTTTAGTACCTGCCATCTTGTGTCTCCTCTGCAAAATCTACACTCACACGCATACATTTCACAAAAATTAGTTAGTTTGACGATAGCAAAAAAGAGGGTCACCCAAACGGACGAACCCTCTCTCGTGTATCGATATCTAAATATTAGCACTATATTGTGCTTGTGTCAATAGTATTGTTAATTATTTTATTGATCGTCTGCTAACCGACCCAATGAGCTGTAGGTAGTTCGGCCGGTGGCGCCATCTCCGCCCTACTGGGCGACCAACGTAAGAGTAAGCCCGAGGCTATAGCTTGCGTAGTACTGTTCCGCTGGTATTGTTTGCGAGATCGTAATACCGGTTACGTCCCACGTGCAGTTGATACCTGCCGTACTACCTCCGTTCACTAGAGTAATCGAATCTTTTACTCCCTGGCTAAAGGCAGTAGATGTTCCAAGTGTTACTCCCGTATTATTACACCCATTCGTTACTGCGGTTACTGTTCCGGCACTGGGGTTTATGGTCATCTGGCCCCCGAGCGTATCGGCATCCGCACCATCTCCGCAACCAGCGGTTGTTGGATCATTGAAGTCATACTTATTTGTACTGGCATCCGCCCAAGTAGCCGTTACGCCGGCCGTTGGGGCAATCGAAAGAGCCCATCCCGGAGCGGCGGTAGTATTACTTATCCGTAACTTTTGCGTGGTAGTTCCAAGCGTACCCACTGCTGTCTGGCACGTGAAGCCAAATGTCTGATTCGCAAAAGTTACTGATGGCGAGCTAACACTAGCACCCGTACCATCAACAATATCGGCCACCAGCTGTATCGGCATAAGCTTAAACGCCGCATGCTGGCCGCGCCACCGCCACCAGCCATTGGCACCCAGTGTCGCTGCCGTAGAATACGTACCACTGGTAGTTACTGTATTATGGGCTGCGCCAAAGTATACAGTAGTGCCGCTCTTAAAATCATTTTGTTCCGTAAAGCCACTTGACCACGCCGTGAATGTACTGTTGCCACGAGCGGTAACGGCTGCAAACAGCAGTTCTGGCACATAGGCAGTAGCTAGCGACCCAGAATTTGCGGGACCAGTAGTTCCAGACGATGATGTAGGATTGACTTTATCAAATGGTGCGGTCGCAAGTGTACCAGCATATTCGTAGATATGTATACCCATTTGCGTGGTTGACTGCGCCGTACAGGTAACACTGGCTTCATCCCCTGTTGAAACTTTATAAAAGATGCTTTGGGCAGGGTTCCCCGCCTCGGCCCTTGCCACCGTAAAGCCAGCCGGAGTAGTCGACGCAGAAGAACTATTATAAGCACCGCAGACTGCTATGAGTAGCCTACCGGCAACCGGTGTTGAACTAAAGGTAGCCGACAACGTTTTCCCATTTACAGAAGCTGTTTTTGACTGAATAAGTACTGCAACCGCCTGAGTCTCGGGGACAAAAACCCCCAAGCTCAGCACGAAAACCAATGCAGACCAAATAATAACAACTGCTAGCCCCTTCTTTTGCTTGGTACGTATGTGCAACCAGGTACTATTCATGGGGGGTTCTCTTGGCTGCTACTTTCTAGCCTTTCTTTTGGGGGTTACTGTTTTTTTGGCTATCGGTTTAGTATTTCGGCGCGGTTTTGCCCGCTCAGCAGCCTTTGAAGTAGTCTTCTTTTGGGTTGATTTTTTTGGCTCATCCGCAAGGTCATCCCACATCCAGTGCATGGCCGGCACATCTGCTGGGCTTTCGACGGCACCATGTTGCTCGGCCATCTCTTGGGACGGTCCGTTCCAGCTCTCTGCCAGTTCGGCTGGATCTTCATCGCCATGATAGGGGTTCTGGAATCTGTTTGATGCCCTACTGTCAGCTGACGAGCTATGATTAACCGAACGCGTTGCTTGCCATGCACGATACTCCTCTTCTTGAGATGGCCAAGGAATATCTCGCGGATCGACAGGCAGAGCCGTATCTATCTGGGTATTTTGCTGCATATATTGCCGGCTTATCCGACCCTGCTCCGCACGACCCAGAGATGATGGTTGCAACTGTGAAGTAGCAGGCTGTGCTGCATTATTTATTCGAGATCGACCTGAATGCACACGCGGAACCAACAACTCTTGGCCGATCATGAGGCCATATGGGGGTTTGATACGGTTCATTTTTGCCAAACGCTTCCATTTAATGCCTCGCTCCGCCGCAATCGCCGTCAGGGAGTCGCCTGCTTCGACCAAATATGTTTCCCATTTTTTTCCTAGCGTTGCCTTTTTTCGTTTGTTACGCAGCCATATAACCAGCAGTAGCACCGGTAGTAAAATTGCCGCAACATACACCGCAATGGCTTGAGGTGCAGGAATCATAAAAAAGTTGGAAGATACCTTCGAAGTTTTTTTAGTGTCACCCATACGCTCACCGATGCCAGCATTTGGATCTGCGTTATAGCTCAGCGACGTGTACGCCTTATAGAATCCACCCCAAAAAGGTCGCTCGAACCGGTACGGCCAGCCAGTGGTACTATCTGGCATAATCGGATACTTCGCATCGTCTAGTATGCGACTTTTTTGCCCAAAGATACTTTTTAGTTGTACTCGAGCATTGACATCCAGCGATACATTTCCACTGTTTTTCGCAACTGGCGAAACCATGTACGAGCCATCTTCGTTGCGTTTTGTATCGATACGAACTATTGTCAGTTCTTTGCGAATCTTGCCGGGCACTGTTACGGCTACGCGAATGGCGCCCCTAAAACCAAGCTGGATACCCGAACCCGACGTTTTTGCGTACGACTTAGTATCTTGGAAGGTTATACAGCCGCCATGCTCGCCTGGGCCGGCGTTTGAAGGTGTAGTTACGGTGAAACCAACTACTTCTTGTGTGCCGGGCTCTAGGGTTACTTGTTTCTTGTCTAACGCTATCCAATTACCAACACCTTTCTTCTTCTCTGAATTCTGCAGACAAGAAAATGATCCGTCTACCGAGGACCCCGCATCGACTACTCCTAGGTTAACCGTTCTTTGCATCTTTGTTGGGTTCGAAACTTGGATGCCATCTTTGGCTGTTTCGCCTGGTTTTAGCTTAAGGATAAATATATTTTGGCTACGGAGATTATCGGCTTTTGGATTGGCAGGATTGGCACCAATCGAAAGCGACTGCGCGTACACACCCGCGCCATACGCAAATAGACCTACAATGGCTAGAACTAGCCCAAACCCCACACCAGATATATATCTCTTCATCTCAGATATTACTGTACACGCTTTTGCTTACCTTTTCCATATAAAAAACCTGCACTCTGTACCGAGTGCAGGTTGCATGCAAATAGTCAGAGGACTATTGTGCAATGAACGTAATGTTCATTGGGAGCGTGTAAGAGCCACTTGCCTGTTCGGCAGGGATCTTCTGGCTCAAAGAGTAGTCTGTTAGTTCTGCATTGTAGGCAGTCGTACCAGTGTTGTTAAGAAGTGTCACAGAGCTAGTAGAGCTAAATGAGCCACCAGGAGTAGTCTGTGTTGGAGTACCACTACCGGCAGTTTTGGTAAATGTACCAGTACCAACGGTAAGCTGACCAGTAGCACAACCGGAGCTCGTAGCATCGCGATACGAGTAGTTGTCTGTACCGCTTGTCCACTTGTCAGTAGCAGGGGTTACAGCATTCAAGTCAACCTTGATGCCAGATTTTTTAGGGTTTTTGACTGCGATTTTATTGACAGTACCAGTGGATGGAGCCAAGGTACCAGTAGCTGTCTGACATGCAAAGTCAAAATTTACGGCGCCAAAAGCAACCGAAGGACTAGCCACTGCAGTGCCCGTACCGTCCACGATGTCAATAGACTGCGTGCCGGCGTTAATAACCTGTGTAAAGCTCGGATTAGTGGCAGCATAGCCGGATACCGGTACAAGTACTGCGGCGGCTGCGAACACTAGTGCGAGCACAAAAGCTGTTTTACGCATTTGGTAAAACTCCTTTATAGTGTTTGTTTTTATTATTTTTGTATTTCTTCTACATATAAGTAGAGTTATACATGCTCATGATACAAGTGTTTTACTGAGGTAGTCAATACATGTTGTTACACGCTCAACACCAAAAGTACTATATATCACCCCTGTTTATCTATATATAATTGTTCATTTTACATCAACTTCCGAATACTATTTTTATACCTAAGTCGCTAGTGCTCGCGCAAAAATAGCGTAACCAAGTCATACTAAACCCCTTATAAACCACTTATTTATCATTAAATAGTCGTTGTATTTACACCGTTTATATCAATAGGTTTGTACTTTTCGTGCTAAACTTGTTCTTATGAACCGATTTTATCTGGTCCGACATGGCAAAACTCTTAACAATCTTGCTGGCAGATTATCTGGGTGGCTAGATACACCACTAACGCCAGACGGGCTAGAGCCCACCAAAGCTGTAACTAAAAAACTTAACGGTGTTGAATTTGACGCTGTTTATTCTAGTGACTTAGGGCGCGCCTTTATTACTGCCTATCAGTTAGCCCAAGAGCTCAACATACAGCAACCCATCCACAAAACGGCCGGCCTACGTGAGGTAAATTACGGTCTAGCTGCTAACCTGCTTACCAAAGAAGCCTACGAGCTATATCCCAGCCTAGACAGAGACACCGCCTACGCCCCACCAGAAGGTGAAACGCTACAACACATGCAGCAGCGCACAATTCAGACTATTACGGAGATTAGTGGTACTTACGAGGATGCTACCATTCTCCTCGTAGCTCACTCTGGTGTAATGGCCGCCCTCTACTCCCATGTTCACGACACTGACTTCGGCCAACACAACATTAGCGAAGCCTACGACCACGACTGCATAATCACCTTTACATTCGATGGTAACGATATCGCTTCTTTACACAAATATTAGATCTAAAATCATATAAAATTCCGAATTTACTTCGGTATTTTATATATAACTTCCCAGGAAAGAGCAGCCAGAGCCGAGTGGCCAGCCTTGCTGGTGCGAGGCCCTGCGCGATGAGAAAACCTATCCCGGTTTTCTCATTAAAAAAGACCTCCTTTCGGAAGTCTTTTTTATAGAACGGTACCCGCAAGCACTTTTGCAGTAGCAAAAGTGCTGCTGTAGCTATTTTACTAGTTCACTTTCTGGGAAAATAGCACGGTGTCTAATAAAAAAGACTCCTGTAAGGAGTCTTTTTTATTAAAACGGCACCGTGCTATTTTCCCAGGGCTAGAAGGCCCAAGTATTGTAACCGCTGAGAGGCTTGACTGCTGTGTTCGGTATGGGAACAGGTATTTCCCTCTCGCTATGGGCACCGACATAACAGAGACAAACCTACGGTTTTTCTCGTCGCGCGGGGTCGCGGAATAAATCCGCCGACTCCGGCTGCTCTTTTCCCTCAAGTCCGAGGGGCTGTCGCAGTCGGTGTCGATGTCCATTACAAAAGTAGACGGATAAGTTAGAAAAGGTCAAAGCAACGTATTACAAACGTTACTATTAGTGTGTTTTCACACCAATAACTAGTCAACGTACTTTTAGCCAGGAAGTGTGCATTTGAGTACAGAATTGATTTTCTCGCGGAGGAAACGCAAGGAAGCTGTAGGAAACTACTGCTTCCGCGTACCGCACGCGAAAAATTGATTCTGTGCCAAAAGCTTTCGTCAAAGGCTGGCTTTGCCAGCTTTTGATAAAGCGATGCACATTTCCTGGAACGTAAAAAGTCAATGGCCCTATTAGTACGCTTCGACTACATGCGTTACCGCACTTCCATCTTGCGCCTATCAACCAGATCGTCTTTCTGGGGGCTCCATAGGGAAATCTAATCTTGAGGCTAGTTTCGCGCTTAATATGCTTTCAGCGCTTATCTATTCCGCACGATAGCTACTCAACAATGCCATTGGTATGACAATTGATACACCAGCGGTGCGTCCGCCCCGGTCCTCTCGTACTAGGGGTAGATCCTCTCAAATTTCCTTGCGTCCACAGCGGATATAAACCGAACTGTCTCACGACGTTCTGAACCCAGCTCACGTACCT
>JAGORO010000012.1 GCA_018062785.1 Candidatus Saccharimonadota bacterium | reverse complement strand
CAACATTCATATTGGGCAGAGTGCGCAGCAGCTTGCTACGGTGCACGATGAAACGCCAATTGACTGGTATGTGTACTCTAGTGCTGTTGCTATCGAAAACCCAAACATGCCCGAATTTGTGTTTTGCAGAGAACATGCCATACGCATGAGCAAACGAGACGAACTCTTAAATGAGATTATCTCCCAAAAAAATCTCAAGCTTATCGCTATCGCTGGCACCCACGGCAAAACAACAACGACCGCCATGGCCGTTTGGCTGTGCCAACAAATTGGGCTACCAATCTCGTATACCCTAGCGGCCAAAACTAGCTTTGCCGAAATGGCTCACCACCCCCACGATGCAAATTATTTTGTATATGAATGTGACGAATATGACCGGAACTTTTTGCATTTTTACCCGCACGTCAGCCTAATCACTGGCATTGACTGGGACCACCCAGATATCTTCCCGACTCGCAAAGAGTACGTTGAGGCGTTTGAAGCATTCGTACAGCAGTCTTCGCATAGCTATCTATGGAGCAGTGATGCCTTACAGCTATCTACTGTACCTAACTCCAAGGTGACAATCCTCCAAGAACAATCCGACCATATCGGTTCGATCGCACTTGCCGGCGAAGTTAACCGACGCAACGCATGGCAAGTCGCAAGCGCCATGCATCATATCGCAAAAAGACCCGTCAGCGAACTTCTGAAACTACTCGAAAAGTTTCCTGGGGTTTCAAGACGATTTGAGCGCATAGCAGACGGCTTGTATACCGACTATGCTCATACTCCGCCAAAAATTCGCGGAGCCCTACAGCTAGGCCATGAGATTGCGGGCGAAAACCTCGTGGTTGTCTATGAAGGACTGCATAACACTCGTCAGCACTTTATCTCTGATGAACTTATACACCTGTTCGATACCGTAAAGCACCTGTATATTGTTCCGAGTTACTTAGCTCGCGAGGACGAAAGCCTCGATCTACTGACTCCCGAAAAGTTACGCGACAGGCTCTCTACTGAAGCCCAAGAAAAGACGACCGCAAGCCAACTCGACACAATTCTCAAGGAATCCATCAAGCGACATATCGAAGATGGAGATACTGTAGTCTGTTTGAGCGCAGGTGGTGGCGATAGTTTAGACGAATGGTTACGCAGGCACTTCTAGACAAATAAAAATACCGCAACGGCAATGAGCACAATCAAGAATACACTCCAGACAAACGTCCCGAAAGCTGTCGTGGGGGGACCAGCGATTTTTTTGACTATCTGGGTAGGGCTAGAACTATTTGATAGATCAAGATCGGCTAGCTCACCACCCGATAACTCTACCGACTTTTGGACCCTTTTGATATGCTCAGCTCGGGCTGAATCATGCAATGCACTAGCGACAAGCGCAACCTCGCCGGCAGATGACGGCACCGACCGTGGAGCATCTCTAGGCTGCCTTTCCTTCGCTCGCTCGTCCTCGAAGGCAGCACCATATTCGACTCGGCCATTCTCGACGGTACCCCCTTGGCTATCGACCTCAATAGTATGCCACGTACTTTGCTCGAGGTGGCTCTGTTCACTCTCCGATACGACCTCTTCTGGGCTCTCCTCTACCCGTGCTCTCGGTGCTTGAACGTTTTGTTCATGACGAGCTTCACGGTGGACAAATACCGGCGCAATGATGTGTGGCTCTTTTGGCTTCTGCTCGGTTGCGTCTCGGAGTTTTTGTGTCTCATTAGGCGTAGCAGCATCCATTCGTAGGCTGTCTGGCGGAGACTCCAAATCGGCTTTCGGCTGTGTTTCGTTTTTTTGCACTAGCTTGACTGATTCTTTTTGGAGCTCCTGAAGCTCTCTGCTGCGCTTTTTTTCCTGCCAATACTCTTGGTTTTGTCGCTGCTCTTCCTCTATGAGACGTGCTTTCTTTTCGAGTAATACCGCCCTGTCTTTCGCCGATAGCTGTCGCTCTTGCTCACGCGCCATACGCCGCTCACGCCGTTTATGACGAATATGTTCAATTCCTCCGCCAACAATGAGACCACCAATGAAGCCTCGTCGAAACCCGCGACGACGAGCCCTGTTTTCACTCTCGAAATCTGGGACAGTTGTAACTGTGTTGAATTGGTTTGGGGCCGGCTGAGCATTAGCTGCAGCACCTGCTCCTTGAGGCGGGGGCATGCTTCCACTACCTCCACCAGATGGCAGTGGTACCGGTTGTACCGGCA
The DNA here is from genome assembly GCA_018062785.1 of Candidatus Saccharimonadota bacterium. GTDB lineage: Bacteria > Patescibacteriota > Saccharimonadia > Saccharimonadales > UBA4665 > JAGXIT01. The sequence goes on along the minus strand of JAGORO010000012.1, from coordinate 33,061 downwards.
CGGGAATTGGCCTAGGTGATGGCACCGGTGGCATCGACGACCCTGCTCCACTACCGCCTCCTGCTGGTTGGGTTTGGCCGCTCGGCGTTGATGAACTCTGCGAGCCCGCACTACTCACCGGCGTAGCGGGTTCTTCCTCGGTTTCTTCTGTAGCCTCCGGTTCGGCTTCTGCTGTAGGTTCATCTTCTTGGCTTGAATTTTGGTCTGGGATGGGCGACTCCTCTTCGGTAGACTCATCGTCATTTTCGATTATTTCGCTTGGATGAGGATCTGTCGTCTCTGAATTTCTTGGCATTTCGGCGTGGTCGATATGGAGTATCGTTTCGCCAGCATACACTTCGTCGGGCCGTAACTCGCGCTCGGATTGTACGTCCACATCAATCTCTGTTTCTGAATGCTGCGTTTCCACACTTGCCGTTTCGGCATCTTCGTCAGTCGCTTCCGTTGCTGGCAACTCTGGCTGCGCATCGCCCAAGGGCGACTCCTTGGCGAGAGCTTCTTTATCGGCCTTCTTGTCCCCGATTAGCGCATTGAGCGCTTCGCTGAATGATCTTGGGACAGGTTTTTTGGGGCTCGCGTCTTTTTCAACTTCTCGTCCCAACAACGATGCCCCTAAACCAGAGGCACTTTTTTTCTTCTTTGATTTCGAGCTACTTTCTAGTTCGTCATCTTCATCGTCGGTCGATTCTGGCCCAAAAGGGCTGTATTCTGCCATAACTTTAGTTATACCACGTCTGGAGGGTGATAGCTACCTCTGTTAATTCTTACCGAATCTCGCCGTACCCAAGATGTTCTTGAGCCGATTCGAGCATCTTCTTGAGTGAGGGAATGACAGTGTCAGGCAAGTTTGAAAGGTCGAGCCAAGCTATTTCACTATGTACGTGTGGCTCGGCGTTGTACGGCTCACCTTCCCATGTGTTGGCTCGAAAGAGTATATCGACCCACTCCATCTCGGAATCATCGGCTTCGCAACGCCAAAATGCGCTTACGAATTCAAGATCTTGCGGTGCGACATTGACGCCCACTTCCTCCTTTACCTCACGAACGGCTGCCGCCAAAAAACCTTCGCCCTTCTCGACTTTACCCGAAGGCAAACCATAGTAGCCATCCATCCAGCCCGTATTGACACGCTTAACGCACGCTACCTTGCCATCGCGCTCCAACAGTACGTAGGCTGCCGCGTATGGACGGGCCGTATCGTACACAGTCATCGGTTGTCGCCGCTTCCTGCTTGGACGCCACGCTGCTGTCTGCTCTGTAGCTTATCTAGGTTAGTTTGAGCAATACTCTCGAGAGAGACCCCTAGATAGTCTGCGAGAGATGCAACATACCACAATACATCACCGAGCTCTTTTGCAATCTCTACAACATCTTCGTCGCTAAACTTACCCGCCTTGTCTCGTACGATTTTTTTATACTTTTCGGCCGTCTCGCCTGCCTCACCAACTAACCCCAGTATTTTGGCGACCATTGCTGGATTATTGGCATCAAGCGGCCCCTCCCTCCTCATCATTTCAGTTGTTATCGCTTTTTTCTGATACTCATCTAGTTGCATTGTCTACTCCTCTCGTAGTATTCTTCCTGCATCATCTAATTCTACCGCGCCTTCGCGCAGTACCTCTATCGCATCGTCAACGATCCGGATTACCGTAGACGGTTTATGCTCACCCATGTACCCGCCATCGATGTAGAAATCCACTGACCCACCGAAGACTGCATGTGCCTCCTCTATTGTCTTTGCCGTTGGTTCACCGGGAAGATTTGCACTCGTTGTCAAGAGCGGCCCTGACGCTTCCAGTGCTTCGCGCAGTTCTTGAGATCGCGGTATTCTGGCCGCAAGACTACCACGACCAAGGTGCAAATACGCTAACGCAGTTCCACAGGGTATGACTACGCTAATCGCATGATTCCAAAAGTCCTCGCTAGCCTTAAGGTATGGACGCTTGATACCTAGTGCAACCAACTGGTCAATGCTACTCGCCAAGACAGTACCTGGCTTAGTATCACGACGCTTTGCAGCGTACAGACGTGCACATGCCACCTCGTCACGAGCACTGCACACCAAGCCATAGACGGTATCGGTCGGAAAAATGCCAATCTTGCCTTGCGCTACCATGGCCGCGAAGGTGCTTTCGTCGGCTATATTCATCGCGAACTTTGGTACGCCACCACCGACAACACACATAAACCTATAAAGAATAGGGTGGCGAAAAAAATGACAATAAATGGGGTGTTGCTCTCTTTTCGAGGCATAGCTGGTTGCTCGGGTGAAGTGCCTTCTTCATGAGCAACAACAGGTTCGGGCTGCTCTTCGGTATTTGCAGTCTCTACTGGGGAGGCGTCTGGAGCTGGCTGCTTTGGTGGTGCAGTGACATCCGAAATTGGCTGAGCTTGATTTGCGTTACTTTGTACTTCCTCTGCTTGCATACAGCAATTGTACCGCTGTCGGTGACTTGCTACAAGGAGTATGTGTTGCCACTCATTTGGACCAGCCCTTCGGATACCAGATCATCGAGAACTTGCACGAGTCGAGCATCAGTGATCAATGTTTCGAGATCTGTAAGCCCAAGAGAACCCGCCGTAAGCTGACTTAGAACCTTGCCACGAATCTGTCGTTTTGACCCTTCGAACTTACCTTGTTTTGTGTAGTGCCTACTCTGACTATTGTTCCGTACACGAGTCTTGAGCAAAGAACCATAATCCATCATCGCCCAATAGAATTGCCGCGGGCTCTCATGGTCAATCAGCTGCGCAAGTACCGTACTTAATTCACCGTCCGATACTTGCTCCCGATCTGGAAAGAAATGGTGAAATAGCACCGTCCGGACATTGGTTTCGACAAAAATTTCTGGCCGATTCCATGTGTAGGCCATGATAGCTCCGGCCGTATTGCTCCCAATACCGGGTAGGTTTCGAAGCCCGTCACGAGAAGTTGGGAACTCACCAGCTCTACTAATTTGCTGGGCAGCCTGCCAAATATACTTTGCTCGACGATTGTAGCCGAGACCCTGCCACACCCGAAGCACCGACCCTAAGCTTGCGCCTGCGAGTGAATGTACATCAGGAAAAACACGCAAAAATTCTTGGTATTTTGTAATGACCCTTGTTGCTTGGGTTTGCTGCAACATAATTTCGCTAACCATGATCGCGTAGGCGTCAAACTGGCCGTCTGGGAATTGCCTCCACGGCAACGTATTGCGCGCCAGCCGAGCGTAGTGGTACCAAAGTTCATCTAAGAATGTAGTTTTTTGGTCGTCGGTAATTTGCATGCAGGTTTATTGTACGCGATTAGCGAAGTGGGGTATTGCTTACATCGGCTATCTTGCTTGGCTTACCGCCCTGAGTACTAACAGCATAGTCTGCCACCTCATTCATACTGACCGCACGAACGATAATTGTCTTTTCGTCTAGCCAACCAACGATTTGCTGGACATACCGGATACTTGATACCTCTCGTGACTGACCAGTTTTAAGGTTGTATAGCATAAGAACCCCGAACGAATCGCGCACATCAATCCAAGCACTTCGTTCGTCCTTAGGCCCGTCAGTATACCGCCGAGAAGTCATATCGTTTGGTGGCGTACTGTCCGCAATCTTAACGGTGTCTAAAGAAAATGACTGCCATCTGCTTGGTGTCTGGATCTTAAAGTTTTTGTAATCCTCGCGAATAAGCGCCCAGATATCTTGGGCATAGTACGCTTTTCGATTAGAGCCATCTACGCCAATCTTAACGAACGTATCACGAGCGGCGGCATCCGTCGCCGAGACGGTATAGTACACTTGCCCGTTGATGAGGAGTACCTCGTTGAAGTAATTTGCGCTTGCAAGCTGTTTCTTTTCGTTGGTTTCTGTATTGTAGCTGAATATTTTTTGCCGGTTTGGATTTGCCGCGCTTGCGCCAGTAGAAGTCTCTTGAAACACGATTGTCTTATTCTGCCAACCAATAACAGAGATCTGCTCCGCTTGCTGAACAGTCTGAGCCTCTCCATCTTTGATACCAACTAGCGTTAGCGTATTTAGCAGATACCCCTCGCGATTTCTTTTTTCTTCGCGAGACGACACTACGGAGGCGTATGTATTGTCGAGCGACGTGGAGACGGTCATCGACTGGTTCTCTAGGCCTGTTCCTGCCAGCAGGACGCGTTCGTTCTTACCGTCAACATCTACGCTGTATACATCAAACTTGCCGGACTTCTTGGAGATAAAGACGGCTTTTGCGGCAGGAACAAGCCTGAGCGAAGTCGCGCCATTATTGGCAGTATTTTGGTCGATCGTTTCAGTCCGGTAGCCCAGTGCAGTAACTCGCACCCGAACACTATCCTTTTGAAGGGTTTCGAGAGTCAAGACCGCCTTTCCGGCGTCATTACTTTTAGTGACTGCATCACCATTGGCAAACGTTACACCCTCGATTGGCTTACCAGATAGAAAGTCGGTCACGGTATAGGTGAGTTGAGCCCCTGTAGGTCGTAGCGGTATCTCTCCGAAGTCTGTTACGCGCATCCCTAGGTAGAACTTTTTAGTATACTCTGCAAACCCTAGCTTTTTGACGCTAAGTTCTTGGGTACCAATATGAAGCTTCTTCAGGTGTATAGCCCCAGTGCTGGTGGTCCGAACTTCCTGACCATCGAGTGCCACAGTAGCATTTTCGAGTGGCAATCCCGTACTTTTATCTACGACCGTTAGTAGCACGCTTGATCGAACCCCAGCGACATTCATGAACATAGCTCGCGTCATCGGTACGGCGCTTAGACCCACAACCACTACTATGGCGCTTACTATGGTCGCGTAGCGTTTTTTTGGATTGCGCCACCAATCACTCATGAACTTTCGCAATTTTCTAGAGATAGATTTTGCCTCGACGGTTTTAATCTCTCCATTGTCAGCGCCTATTGGGGCCTCTTGCACCTCGTCGACTATAGAATCTTCTCCAGATGTTGCCAACTCAGCATCAGGTGCCACGACTGGCTCGGGCGGCGCAGTAGCCTGGTTGTCTGGTAGCTCAGGAGTACCGGTCACTGCTCTAATTACCAAGCCACACGAATGGCTCTGCCGTTCCGCTTACTTGCGTCATCGTTGCTGCATCCGGACTAAATGTAAACACCCCTGTGCCAGCCTGTCCATTCATAACTACACCGAACTGAACGCCGTCGGGAGACCAGCTTAGCGCACTAATCTTTGTGTTTGGTAAGTGCTTGAGTAGAGTGGCGGCACCAGTTGAGACATCCACTTTGAATAACCGCGCTTGGTTACTTTTTGTATCTTGCGCCACTACTACAAAACTTGTACCGTCTTTTGCAATACCATAGTAAAGCTTGTCTGCTTTGTTGATTAGGTCTTCATTAACATCCACGCATTGTTTGGCAGTACCGACTGCGTCTTGCGAGCAAAGTTGAGCAGATTTTCCGGTAAACGCTGGCACCATGTATATGAACCCTGTTGAGTCCGCCTTCCAGCTAAGGCTATACCCCTCTTCATTCGACCCAATAACCTGTCGAGAAACCATCCTTAGCTTACCGCCGTTGCTATCTGATATCCAGTTTTCTTGGATAACTTGTGTAGCGCTTAGGGCAAGAACCTTGTGGAAGGCAAGCAATTTGCCATCTTGGGACGCGCCGTCGAAGCTCCAAACCGCTTGAGGATCGGGTAGTACAACGTAGTCGCGCTCGCCAGAACCATCTCGGTTTACAAAACGAAGCTTCGCTGGATCTGTCGCGTTTGTTAGCTTTGGCATGTAGACGATGCCACTGTCGACCGTTATTATCGGAGATACTGTTTTGGCACCTGCAACAATGCTACTCAATGCGACCGGCTTAACCCCAACAGTAACTTTGGGCGCTGTTGGCTGGAGTGGCGATGAAGCCTCTTCTTGATCAACCTCCCTAATTACCCAGTCGAGCTGAGGAATAGTTGTTGCTCCTCCACCAGGGACCAAAGTTGTCTCTTGCTTGGAAGCCAAATCAAGAATCATCAATCCTGACCCCTCACCAGTTGTAGTATCTTGGGCCGCATACGCAATCTTGTCACTCATTGGCGACCAAGCAATTGCGGTAATATCTCGCTGATTTTCCATGAGCCGAACTTCATTCATGGTCTTTCCATCAAGCGTCATAGTATATAGTCTCGTCTCTGTACCGTTTGCGGTGGTTTTTTTGTATATAGCTGCAATAGTTGAGCCGTTTGGAGCAATACGAGCCCGTACGGTGCCGCCATTTGCGGTGTAATCAGTGTAATTCTGGATTGCACTACAGACGTTGGAACTGTTATCTACCGTGAAAGTACAAAGCTGTTTGTAATCTTTTATGTACACAATACTCCTGTTGTCGGGTGTCCATCCAGCAACGGCAATATTCCATGCGTCGGGCAAGTTTTTGACGTCTGCTTCACCTTGTGTAATCACAAAACCTTTCATAACACCTCCTGCAGTCTCGTACTGCACCACGAGCTGATTGTTATTCTGGCTCCACTGCATGTAGGCCACCCTTTGAATGCCTCGATTCACAGAAGGGATAAACTCACTAACCTGCTGAACCGACTTAGTCTCTATGATTCGAATTTTGCCGCGTTCGCTGTCGTAGTAGGCAATTTTCCGTCCGTCAAGAGACATAGTCGGAGCAGCATCACGCAAGCCCGTTGGAGAATTCTCGATATTGGAAGGATAGCGCTGAGGTGTAGTTTCTACCCCGCCAGCATCTACGATGAAGCTACCTGCAAAAATACTACCATCCGGTATGACACCGGCACGACTCCGGAGCAGCATGTATACACCGACCAAGCCAAACAGCGCCGCGAATACAATAAGGACGAACCTTTGATTTAGTTGGTTTATACTAAATCCTCGTTTTGACTTGGATTTTTGTAGCGTACCGCTTCCGACTTGGATTTTGGACTTTACTGCTGAAGCTGTTTTTGCCTTATTTTTTTGGGCCATATGTTTCTTTACCCTCGTTTTACTGTAGATGCATTTATTTAACCAATCCCCTTGTGGTTTGTCAATCTTGAACGCCCCTGTATGTGGAGTTGACCGTCCGTTATGTCGGGAGTACTATAGATGCTGGCAACAAAAAGAAAGGTTAGTGTGATGTCAAAAGATTTCGGCTTTAGCCGTAGTGTCATTAAGGGTGTTATTGAAGAAGGAAGCTCTAAGACCGTGTTGATTGGAAAGACAAATCAAGAACTTCCATTTGGTGAAGCGTCAATCAGTATGCGAGATATTTTCTTGCTCCACTCTGCTCAACCGCTAGGTGATATCGCGCTCAACCACAGTGACAAGCACTTTTAGGGCATCGATGAATCTGTCATACTAGCTCACATGAACTACAATGACTTGGCTCTCGAGCTACACAAAAAATACAAAGGTAAAGTTACTACCGCTCTTCGTGATACAGAAAATCTCGACAAGCAAAAACTGAGCGCCTACTACACCCCAGGCGTGGCAGCAGTTAGCCGAGCAATTGCCGATGATCCAAGCCTACTGTCCACTTACACGTGGACAAACAACCTAGTAGCCGTCATATCGGATGGCTCCGCTGTACTGGGCTTGGGTAACATAGGCCCGAAGGCATCAATGCCTGTTATGGAGGGGAAGGCACTCCTTTTCAAACACTTTGCCGGCATCGACAGCGTGCCGATTATCTTGGATGTTCACGAGCCAGATGAGATAGTTGCCGCAGTGCGAGCAATTGCGCCTAGTTTTGGCGCGATTAACCTAGAAGACATCGCCGCACCGCAGTGTTTTGAGATCGAAGAGCGCCTAAAAAACGAACTTGAGATTCCCGTCTTTCACGACGACCAGCACGGCACTGCCGTTGTTACCCTCGCCGGACTTATCAATGCGATGAAAGTCGTTGGCAAAGATCTATCGAACTGCAAGGTTGTAACCATCGGCGCTGGTGCAGCCGGCACGGCCATACTGAAGTTACTTCATCGCTACGGCGTTGGCTCACTACTTGCCGTCGATAGCAAAGGTATTCTGAGCCAAACTCGTGACGACCTCAACCCCGAGAAGCAAGCGCTCCTCCCCTACCTCAATACTTCAATTTCAGGTTGTTTAGACGATGCAATTGCTGGTGCTGATGTTTTCATCGGCGTTAGTAAGCCTGGGCTACTCACAGCGGCTATGGTCACCAAGATGGCTACCAAGCCGGTAGTCTTTGCTCTTTCTAACCCCACGCCAGAAATCATGCCAGATGTCGCAGAAACAGCCGGCGTAGCCGTACTCGCCACTGGCCGGAGCGATTTTCCAAATCAAGTAAATAACGCTATCGCCTTCCCAGGGATTTTCCGTGGTGCTCTCGACAATGGAGTCAAGAAGATCACCGACGAACATAAAATTGCCGCTGCAGAAGTGATAGCTACTCTAGTCGAAAATCCTTCACCCCAAGAGATTATTCCGAGTGTCTTCAATGAGAAGCTCGTACCCGAGATCGCCAAAGTCATCGTATAGTCCAGTCTTTTTTTACATACCGCTTACGCTTATACTGTCTGTATGAGAAACATCCCTCACATCTCTGGCAAAGAGCTTTTGAGCGCGCAGCTAGCACTATTCGTCGCAATTGGGCTGCAAGCTGTCACATGGCACAACAACGGCAGTATGGCATACGGCCCTCATCCACTTATTATGGTAAGCGAGCTAGCATTGGCAGTACTGCTCGGCATTAGTGCTCTTAACCCTGTTTTGTTCGTACGATCAATCTATCGTACGTTGTCGTTTCTACTGCTGGGGCTCATCTCTATAGAAAACATCACTTCGATGGTCGTTGTCATTCGCATGCTCATCAATAACGCAACCGCTATCACTGGCTATGCTCTTCTCGGCTCTGCCGTCGCGATATTCGCTACCAACGTTATTGTTTTTGCGTTGTGGTATTGGGAGATCGATAGCCCAGGACTCTCGGGCAAAAAATGGTCAAAGAACGATAAGGACTTCCAATTTACTCAGTATGAATTGCCAAGAGAATTCCCAAACTGGCGACCAATCTTCATAGACTACCTCTACATTTCAGTTACGAATGCCGTAAACTTTGCGCCTGCTGATACCCGGCCACTTACACGACAGGCAAAGCTCCTCATGGGAATACAAGTTCTCATTAGCGTCACGACGCTCGCGCTCATTATCGCTCGTTCTGTCAGCATTCTTGGCTAAAAACCTACACTAGAAATGCTCGTGCTTGCGTTTTGTATTTGGCGAACGTACATTGTTGGGTATGTTTACGTTCGAATTAGACCGTGTGTATGCTATCGATGTCGCCGACAGGTGTGTGGGTCTGCGTGACGGCATACCAGAGCCCGTTGCCATAAACCGTATCGAATCTCCCACGCCAGCGCCTTTTTGGGCACACGGCATACAAAAAAATGACTTGGCGGTATTTGCGTCTGTTGTCACAAATGGCGATTTTTCTTCCCAAGGTTTTGTGGTGGTAACGGCCGGCTCTAATCAAGGCCTCTTAGCGACTTGCGAGAGCATCGCACAAGATCCAGAAACCCTCATAAATCCCGATCTTGCCAAGAAGTTAGCTAGCGTTCCAATTCATGAGCTTGCACAATTCGGAGATGATCTACTGCAGGTACGGAACTTTTGCACGGTGTTATATCCCGAAATAAACGACTTTACCTAGTAGTGAGCCTCAAGGCCGCTCCGCTTAGCGTCGACTAACGAGTATGCTCGTAATTACTGCATTTGCCACGAACGCATATACTGCGTAGGCAATTATAACCAGATTGAACGTATGCGCAGAAAGGATATTGAGCGCTGCAGCTGCGGTTGATGCTACCCACGAAACCAGCGTTTCGGTCTGGGGCGCTCGCCATGTCTTGACGGCAGTTAGCCACGCCGCAACGGCGTCCACAGCAACCACCAACATAACCGCAACAAGAGCGTTCTCGGTGATTTTCCACAAAATCACCCCAGTAACAGCAAGCAATAGCGCAATGTAATCTCGGCGCTCCATACGACCATAGCCATACCGGATGGATAGCACTCCGATAGCGACCATCAGTACGACCGTTGTGGCAGTCCAGATAATCGCCCAAGAGGCACCCTCAGAAATCTGCGCCGCAAGAATCACTCCCATGAGCATAGCCCAAATCCACCATGTCATACGCTCGGGCTTTGTCTTACCCCGTAATATGTCACGGATATAGGGGATGGTTCCGAGAATATTCAGTAGGGCTGCGGCAATACCTAACGCAGCCAAAGTTGTACTATTCATGTGTTTGTGACGACAGTATCGACAACTCTTTTAACTGCATGTCATCAACCGTACTCGGCGAGTTCATCATGACATCTTGGCCAGAACCGTTCTTAGGGAACGCCACCACCTCGCGAATATTCTTTTCGCCTATCAGCTCCATGAACATTCGGTCGATGCCGTAGGCGCAGCCAGCGTGAGGCGGTGCTCCGTATTTAAACGCGTTGAGCATAGCGCCGAACTTCTCCTCGACGTATTCGGGAGTAAAATCAAGCAACCCAAACACTTTGTAAAGCACTTCGGGGTTATGGTTACGCACACCGCCGCTACAAATCTCGTAGCCATTCATAACCATATCGTACTGATCCGCGACAATTTGCAGCTTATCTTCTGTCTCTTCAAGCGTCTTAAGGCCGCCCTTTGGCATACTGAATGGGTTGTGGCCAAAATCGAGTTTGCCGGTCTTTTCATCTCGTTCATAAAACGGAAAATCAATAACCCAAGCCAGTGAAATAACGTTGGGGTCCTTGAGCTCAAAGTGATCTGCAAATGCATTTCGCAGACGTCCAAGCACCCTGTTGACGATTCCCCGTGCATCAGCACCGAAGAACACTGCATCCCCATCTTCCGCCTGGGATCGTGCTTTTATCTCTGTAAGCTCATTCTCATTCATAAATTTGGCGATTGGCGACACCACTTCACCCTCTTTGTGTGTCAGATAGGCCAAGCCGCCCGCGCCTTCGCTTTTGGCAATTTCGGTAAACGTATCAATTTGTGAACGCGATAAACTCGCGCCACCCTTAACGCAAACTGCTTTAACGGCTCCACCGCCGGCGACAGCGTTTTTAAAAACGCCAAATTCAGAATCTTTAAACACGTCAGATAGCTCGACAAGCTCCATGCCAAACCGCAAGTCTGGTCTGTCAGAACCATAGCGTTCCATTGCCTCGGCATACGGAATGCGCGGTACGTCTTCGCTAAGCAGTGTTTTGCCGGCAAAGTCCGTGACGAGATTCTTGATAAGTGGTTCCATCAGACCCCGCACTTCTTCACCGTCTTCGACAAACGACATCTCCATGTCTAGTTGGTAGAACTCGCCGTAGCAGCGATCTGCTCGCGGATCTTCGTCTCGGAAACAACCAGCGACTTGGAAATAACGCGGCACGCCTCCGACCATTAGCAGCTGCTTGAACTGCTGCGGTGCTTGTGGCAGGGCATAGAACTTACCGGCATGCAAACGTGATGGTATCAGGAAATCACGCGCACCCTCTGGGCTACTGCTGGCTAAAACTGGAGTTGTTACTTCTACGAAACTGTTTTTTTGCATGTACAAACGCATGTAGTCTATACACTCGGCACGTTTGCGCAACATACGTTGCATCTTCGGTCGCCGTAGATCGAGGTAGCGATACTTGAGTCGAAGCTCCTCACCCGACTGGTTCTCGGCAAATGGCTGGATTGGCAAAGTTTCGGCCTTGTTAAGAATTCGTAGGTTTTGGACCTTCAGCTCCACGCCACCGCTCGCGATGTTCGGATTTTTGAGGCCTTCGGCACGCTCCATGACCTCACCAGTCGCCGCGATCACAAATTCGTCACGCAAGCTTTCCGCCAACGCAAAGGTGTCGGCGCTGTCTGGATGAAAAACGAGCTGTAAGAGCCCGGTGTGATCACGCAGGTCGACGAAGATAAGCCCGCCGTGGTCACGGCGCGATTGCACCCACCCCATGGCAGTTACTTCCTGCCCAGTTTTCTCAATAGTTTCACTCGCAAGTGTTCTCATAGTGATATTCCTCGTTAGATTGTTTGGTCGACTTGGCACTTTAGGGTTGATAGCGTGCAATATAGGCGCGTCGTCGCCTAGCAGCCAACCCGCGGATTTATGTTATTTACTCGACCAACTGTGTACATGTCGGATATTATACCACCTCTGTTGGTTCAACGTGAGCTTCAGCATGGTTTTTTGCTATTTTGGCGTGCTCCTTCTTGGCTGCGGCAGCAGCAACTGCCCGAAGGTCGTCGTACCGGTCAAACTCATCGACGATCAGCTTACCAATGACTCTCTCTAGTACATCCTCGATGGTAATGATGCCGACGTATTCCTCGAACTCATTGACTACCACGAAAAGATGCTGCTTGGTTTTGATGAACGCTTGGAGCGTTTGGTACAGCGTAAAATCCTCGTGCACGTACGTCACCTTACGGCGCATGACATCACGTACCGCTCCGCCACTTTTATGCTCGATGAGTTCGCGCAGATAGAGAACACCCGTGATGTTATCTCTTTTACCTTCGTAAATAGGGAACCGGCTATGCCCACTTCTGTGCAAACGATCCATGAGCAGTGGCCCAATATCTTCGGTCTCGCTGGCACTAATTACCACCCTTTTAGGTACGAGGGCATCGGCTACCGTTTTGTCACCAAAACTGAGTGCGTGCGTAATAAGGTCTATCTCGCCTTTTGCAATCCGATTATCGGGCTGTTGTCGTTGCTTTTCGAGCAGCCGTACCAAGTCTTGTTTCTCGTACATACCGCTGTGCATGTAGACAGGAAAAAGCTTGCGAAGTAACCTATACACCCAGTCGAAAGCCGGATGAACTCTCTCGATAGTCCACGCAAGTACTGGCGATACTTTGCTAGTGAGCCAGATGGCAGCCTTGCTTACACCACCTTTTCCAGTTATCAGTTTTGCGGCAGCAACCAGCAGCACTAGGATAGTCACACTAGTCAGTAGAGTACCTAGTGCCGCTTCAAATAATAGCACACCGATGTAAGCACATAGTACGCATAGTGCCATCAAGGCAAAAGTGGTTTTCTCGCCGTAAGCACCGGCTTTGTATAGCAGGCCTGCGATTGCTTCGCCTTTTCGTGCCTGTCGCTTTAGTTCGTTTGCTGACTGTACGTTATACACCCGAAACATCGCTGCGAATACGACTGCAAGCAAAAGACATAGCAACCCAAGAATAAATAGTGTCATCACTCATTATTGTACGGCAATCTGTGCTATATTGGGAGAGAACGTAGAGGAGGAGTAACGTCACGTGGATAAACGATTTTTAACATTCTTGGTTTTGATTCTAGTTGGTTTTGGTGGTTTTGTTTTTGTGAGCAATCAGAAAAAAGATGCGCAACAGACCAGCGTCAAGCCGACCGAGAACGTCACTGGCAAGCTGGATAGCAAAGTAACCTTCTTAGAGTACGGTGACTTTCAGTGCCCTGCTTGTGCAAGCTTCGAGCCGGCCATTGCCGAAGCCAGAAAAACCTATGGCGACCGCGTAAAGTTTCAGTTCCGTAACCTGCCAATTACTCAAATCCACCCAAATGCCATGGCTGCTGCACGCGCGGCCGAAGCTGCTAGCAAACAGGGTAAATTCTGGGAAATGCACGACCTGTTGTATGCACAATCGAACTGGACAGCATGGACCGCAGACAAAGATCCGACCGAAAGACTAGCTGTTTATGCTCGCCAGATTGGCCTAAATGAAGCGAAGTACAAAACCGACTTTAAGAGTGTCGCGGTCAATGACGCCATCGCAGCCGATCGTACCGCGTTCGAAAAGCTCAAAATTCAGGTTTCGACGCCTACATTTTTCATAAACGGCAAACAAATTGATAACGGCAAGATGACCGGTGCGGATAGCCAGCCCTCGGCTGAAGCTATCGGCAAACTTCTCGACGAAGCGCTTAAGAAATAAATAAGGGAGGGCTCGCCGGACTTTTTTGTATCGCCAAAGGTGGATAAAACCTCGGCCGAAAAACCAGCGACTGGTCAGCTGATTGTTGCTTGTCACAACCGACAAAGCGACTCGGAAAAGGAATAGTTACATATACCGTTCTTTTTCTCAAACAGAGTTTTGCCGACCCTAACAGGCGAGTTGTAAGACAAACCAACATCTGAGCCATGATGTTGGTTTATGGGCAGGAAGAAAGATGTGTGCGGTGGAACCGCACCATTGATTAGGCTTACGTGCTTCGCGCGCAGTTATGAAATCTAAAATATTCCCGAATTTAGTTCGGGAATATTTTTACAGCTGATTGAAAAGAGCAGCGAACGATCGTGAGTGATGAGAAAAACAAGCCGGAGGGACCCCGTCACAGGTGGGGCCGTGTATGTTTGTCTCTATTAATAGTGTATGTACTGCTGCCATCCTGGTCGCGATACTCGTACGCGTACCAAGGAAGACCTCTCGTGAACCGATCTAACTGAAATTGACATTATTAGTTCTCCTGCCACCAATAGCTCCATCGACCCAAATGGGCATAGTGGCAATTATGTATTTTGATTGTTTTTGTCTCTAAGGTGCTCGCATCACACCGCTAAAGTACTTACGATTATACGGCAATTACCTCTGTTTTTTCAAGTGCGATAGCGTAGTAATTTTGTACGCAATTTATAGATTGATTTGGCTAGTTATGCAGATATAGCCATTCGCGGCGCGCATAATAGTAGACACTTTTGAGCAACCCGATAGCCCCTGTACCGCTCGCTAAGGCCATGCGTATCGACGACGATGAGACGTGCTTTTCTACTCCCTCGAGTAAGACTAAACCGGCTGGGGGTATCGGCAGAAGATCTAGTGCCTGATGCATTTCCTGCTTCGTGTCCTTTTTGCGCAGAGCAATGCAAAGCTCACCCTCCCCAAGTAGTCTCTTTACGTGAGGCCAAGCAGTAAGCCCTTTCGCCGTATCAGAGCCAAGCAAAAATACAAACCTAGCATTGGGGAACTGCTGCCGAAGGTGCGCAAGCGTACGTCGCACTACAAACTGTTTTTCTACGGTCTCCAACACAAACATTCTCCCGTATGGCCTCAAGGCCCGTGAAAGCATTGCCACTCTATGCCCATAGTACTCAGTCTTTTTGCCGCGCGGCTCACGCTCGGGCATGAAGTATACGCGGTCAAGTTGGCTAACTTCGATGGCCTGTAATGTAAACGTAATATGCCCCGCGTGTACTGGATCAAAACTCCCCGCAAACACCCCTACCCTCTTTGGTGAAAGGTTAGACCTCACACCACGAGCATTTACATGGAATTTACCCCTTTGGATGGCATTTTTTGGTGTGAGGTCTAACCTCACACCATTGTGATGCTGTTCTTTTCCGCTAGACATCCTGCGGGAGGCCTTCGCAGCATTTGGTAATGTTTTTGCATGACGGGCAGGCAAAGTGACCATGCACTGGTTCAATCGGGTAAAACCCACAAACTTCACAAAATAGCCCTGGGGCCCTCTCCTTAACCATCTCGGTATAGGGCTCAAAATCGTCACTCATAGTCTTAGTAGTATACTACCCGCAGCCTACACTACCCTTCTTGCAGCCCTTCACATGGCACTCTTTTAAAAGTTGGCCTTTTTTTCGTGTGTTGGTATGTCCTTCGGTGCATCTGAATGTTAGCGGCCCTAGGCCGTCACCGCCGTCATCGTTGCTCTCGCCCGCATCATTTCCATAGCCGAGTTCGTTCATCTGACTTTCTGCACTAGACTCTCCTGCTCTCACTGTTCCACCACAACCGCTAAATGTCTTACCGGTTGCTCGTGCAGCATCGCCCATAGCGCGTAATTCTACGGCAAGTGGTATTGGTGGGCGAAAGGCACTGCAGACAAGCTGTTCTTTGCCAGTGACAATCTCGGGCTGCTTTGCGCGTGCATACCGCGCATCGAGAGTGGCTAAAATATTTACTTCTTCATAGTTCGAGAGTGTGCCGGTTTGTTTTGCCGCAATATACCTGTCGACCAAATCGTGTTGTGACTTTGCGAAGGCAAAGGTATCGAGCTTTGCTTCTTTGCGCCCAGCGTGCCACACCCCCCCGAACTGTTGCTCGAGATCACGATCGTACACCCCCGTCAGCCGATCAATAAGGTATTTTTGATCCTCCGTGTCCAAATTTGCGTGGATTCTCTGCCCGAGTAATTCACCCTGCTCCGCATTTGCCCCCATATGCGAATATAGTGCCTCCAAAGCATGGCGATTCGAGTCGTCCAAGCTCTGTGACAGCATGTGCATGCGACCATCTTGCCAATAAATAACGCGCAACATAGTTTGTTTGCGTGTCGTATTGTAGCCGCCTACATCCGCGCGTGCATGCTGTAGTTCTTCAGGAAAATCAGATACGACCACCATGGTGTTCGGCTGACTGCCCTTGGCCATAGCAATCATATCCTCGTATTCATCTAGTTCGTGCTGTCGGCGACGCTTCTCGAATGAAAGCACAGGCTCGTTAGTGATTATTTGCTCCGCATGTTGCAGAGCATCTTCGAAAATCGGCCGGAGCGCCGCACCATCATCAGCGTACAGCTCCTGGCCATCAAAGTTGTACTCGAAAGGCGTACGCATCGACCCATCAAGCACCTCGGCAAACCAAGTGGTCGTATCGTTGTAGTCGCGCAAATAGCGGTCAAATTGGTCAGTTTTTGGTAGCTGCTCGGCTACTCGCTCGGCGGTAAACATAAAAATACCCTCGTTTTCCGAGGGTTATACGCCAAAACATGTCAACATAGTGTCATGTTTTGATGCTTCTGCTCGGAAGTCTTACAAAATCGTGTCTGGCTTGGTGCAGAGGTTAGACCTCACACACATTACAGTTGCGGCACAGCTCCTGAATTTCACAGGATTCCGATTTATTTTGTTAATTTATTTGGACTAGTTAGAGTCTAGCACGCTTGGCCATACGCTACATATAGTATTATTTACCACTCGAGCCACTCGAAAGCATGCGAGATTTATTTAAAGTGGAGCGACCGTAAAATCGCGTAGAAGACGCTGTAATCTGGGTTGTTATTGTTGTCGGTATAGGTCAAAAACACTTTGCGCTGGCCAATGGTTGGACCATTCACATTTACATAATTTATACCATCCTTCGAGACAGTCCCCACCACTGCGCGCTGGAAATTGCCCATATCACAGATAAAGTCTGTCTCCTGCCATTTTGCCGGCAAATTCCCCGTTTGCCCAGCTTTGAGTGGCCCAGTATACGTTGTGCAGTTATCCGACACGCCGTCGTAGCTCAGGCTATCTCCCGATGCACTAACCACGATAGCCTTGTTTATCGCCATATTTACCGGCGGGTTGTCTATATATATCTCGAGTTGTCGGGCCGTTTCGGGATTGCGAAACCCATATTTTGGTGCTGTTGGACTCTTTTCGTATGAGATTTCTTTCCAGCCGGCCAGCAGCTCAAGCTTTAATTCTGGCTTATCGACGAGCACTTTCTTGACTTCGCTTGCCTTGTAGGCGGTGCTGACTGGTGGTGTATTGCGAATCTCTTGCTTGGGCGTTATTTGGATGTGAAACAAGAGGTATAAGACGAGTCCAATCACTAAGATGACGAGCACAGCGAGTACGATTCTGGTGAGCCTTTTATGCCGGTGAGCACGCCGATCTACCTGATACATACCTCTATCATACCACTTGTGTTTTTTTTAGCTCCGTCAGCCTTGTAGCAAAACTCTGCGTCGCCGATTCTAGACCAATAATACGCATCGCGGCGAGTACTATCTGAATATCGCCGAGCTGCTCCTGCGTGACTGTTGCCTGTGACTCCACATCGGCAAAAAGCTGAGTAACTCGCTCGACGAGCCATTTTTCATCAGCAGCCTTCACTTGATTAGTTGGCACGAGCGAATCGGGCGCACCCGTCGGGGCAACGACCTCAAGAGAACGCGCCGAATGGTCGCGCTTGCGCAAATGTCCGCGCCTAATCAAGCTTTGGATATGCTGCGCCACCGTTGCCACCGCTCGGTAGTCTAGGCCATTCATAATCTCTCGGTAGCTCGGGCTATAGCCGTGCTGGGCAATAAACTTTTCGATAAACTCTAGCAGCTCCTTTTGCTTCTTGGTGGGACGGACGGTTTCGCTTGGGATGGCCGATTTACCAGAGGTGGTCTTAGCTTGGGGAGCGCTTGTTTGGCTTTCGTTCATACCACCATTATGCCACTATCTGGGTTTGAATACCCAATATTTGTACCCGACCCACTTCCAAACCGTAAAAAACAAACTCGAGATCCATAGCCCCAGAAAAGGCGTCACGCCCAACACTGTAAGCCCACCGACTATCGCATAATCTATAAACAAGTTCATGCCACTAAAAGGAAGGTACCGTTTCAGTGTATGCGCATGACCATGCTTGCGGCCATCGAACGCAACATAGTGTTGGATTAGGTAATTCAAAGACCACCCCGTCAGATCGGCAAATGCTTTAGCGAGCAGCCAATGCCAGTGCAGCACGCCATATAACAGCGCAAATACTCCGTAGCCTGCAACAAAAAATAGCAAACCGCCAATGTTAAACCAAAAAAACTGTATGATTTTGGCGCGGTTGAGGCTTAGGTTCGGCATGGTGCTACTTTCTTTTCTTGCGAACACTCGCGCTGGTGCCGACGGCGACACCAGCCAACCCCCACCACGTAAAGGCGAGTGTCTCGTCTGTCCAAGCGTGTGAAAGCAGATTTATGAGCGTGATACCCGCGAGACTCATGAGTAGTGCTACGGCGAGCAACTTATCGCGTACACTCCAGAGATACCCTGCCAGCCCAGCAAGCAGGAACAAGAACACCAGCAGCCCAGACCATCCGACCTCGAGCGCAAGCTGCAAGAAGTAGTTTTCGGTAATGACCGCATGGTGTGGCTGATTATAGACGCTGGCAGGGCCTGCCGACCCTACACCAATACCAAACGCATTGTCTGCAGCAAGGTTGATTGAGTCCGCCTGCGCATCGATCCGCTGGTCGTTGGAACTTTTGGCAATGGTCGAATCATCATCGGTATGGAAAATGGCGTTTTGCACGGTCCGGTTGTGTTGAGCAAGTGCGTATGCACCAACCGACACAACACCAAAACCCAAGAGTACAATTGCCAAAATGATGCGCAGTCGCTTCGATGTGGCAATAACAAAGCCGTACACAACCAGCGCCAATACAACCCCCAGCCACGCACTTCGCGAAAAAGAAAAGAGGAGCGCCGCAAAGGCAAGGCATAAGTATACGGCTCGGCGAAATACGTCACTCAAATAGTATCCTCTGAGCGAAACAGCGAGTGCAGAAATGAGGATGACAAGATACGCACCGAGTGGGTTCGGGCCACGCAAGGTAGATGCGACGCGAATGTACTCCTTATTATTGTTGATGGTGCTATAGGCCGGAATCGTATCTGGACCGTACCCAAAATGGCCCAAAAACGTGATGGGCAACGCAAAGTACTGCAAGATCGCAAACAGCACTACTGCAAGACCGGGAACAAGTAGCAGCAAGCGCCACCGCTCGAGCAGCCAATCGGACTTATGCGCTACAACTACGACCAAAACAAAAAACAAAATAAACCGGATGTTCAGGAACTCGCCGATTGCGAAAGCCTTCGGGCTTACCGTGCCGAACAGCACCGCGACGACGCCCAAAATCAACGTCAGCAAACTATACAACAATGCTAGGCGTATCAAAAAATTATCGCCCAGCCAGCGCAACAGCGCCCTATCTTGCACCATCCACCAGCCCACAATCGCCGTGAGTACGATAAGTACTGCCAGTGTCCACAATCGCAGTAGGTCGTAACCACCGTGCAGCATGGACGAAGCCCACACCGTCAGGAACGCATGGAACGGAACAAGCGCCAAGACTATGGCGACGAGGTAGTTAGCAATGCGCACAGATATAGACTCGCGGATGTTCCTAGCTTTTGCTGGTTGTCTCTTATCTCTCTTCATAAGGTATACTACCTATTATAAATGAAGAACAACACTTCGTTATTCTATAAATTCTTTTTGGTCGTTGCCGATCTCGCAGCGTTACTTGCCGGTTTTTTGGCGGCCTTTGTAATTCGTGCCGCCAGCCCTATAAGTGTCGCATTTCCTATGAAGGTATCCACGTACCTTGTTGTATTGCTCGGCCTTTTGCCGTTTTGGATCTGCATCTTCGCCCTACTCGGCCTATATCGCACCGCTATCCACGAAAGGCGATTTGCCGAGATTGGCCGATTATTTATTGGCTCTTTCACCGGTCTACTCTTTGTGGTCTTCTGGGATTACATGAGTATGGATGCTATCTTCCCAGCCAAGCTTGTGCCGATATATGGTTTTGTCATCGCCTTTTTACTGCTAGTTACGTCTCGAACACTCATCCGAACCATTCGGAGTAGCCTTTTTCGCGTTGGCGTTGGCCTTTCGCACCTTGTGGTAGTAGGTAACTCACCCATCACTACCGAGCTGCTCGATTCGCTGTCGGCAAGATCTTCTGGCTATACAATACTGGGTGTGGTTGGCTACCGAAAGGCCACCCCAGAAAATATACCGACGTATCGTAACTTTGCAGCTTTTGTAGCGTCCCAACCGCGCGATATTCACGGTATCATACAGACCGAGATTTATGCCGACGAGGAAAGAAACAGCGAGATTTTGGACTTTGCCCAAGAGCGACACGTGGCATATCAGTTCGTGCCAGGCAATAGCGAGCTCTACGTTGGAAATATTGACGTCGATCTTTTCCGCAACTCAATTCCAGTCATTAACGTCCACCAGACGGCTCTTTTTGGATGGGGGCGGGTGGTAAAGCGCCTTTTTGACATTGCGGTAGGTGTTTTTGCGCTTATTTTGGCTAGTCCAGTCATGCTACTCGTGGCTCTGGTCGTATGGGCGAGTCGAAGCGGTTCTGTGTTCTTCTCACAAACGCGGCTCACTCGGTTCGATACTAAATTTAAACTCTACAAATTCCGCACCCAGTACGCCAAATACGATGGCACTACCCCCGAGGAAGCCTTTGTGCTCTTGGGCAAGCCAGGGCTCGCAAAGACCTACCGAGACAATGGAGATTTTCTAGATAAAGACCCCCGCGTGACGCCTATTGGCAAGTTTTTACGGACGACCAGTCTCGACGAACTGCCGCAGCTTTTCAACGTTGTTCGTGGCGACCTTAGTCTCGTCGGGCCACGAGCACTCATTCCACAAGAAATCGACAAGCACCAAAAAAAACACACAATTCTTAGCGTCAAATCCGGCCTTACGGGCCTAGCTGTCGTTTCTGGGCGACGTGACATACCATACGAAGAACGGCGCAAGCTCGATGTGTACTACGTCCAAAACTGGAGCTTTGGTATGGACATCATTATCCTGCTCAAAACTGTTCGTATGCTACTTGGTAGAATCGGAGCGAGATAGACGTTGGATGGTAGACGATAGATGATGGACAATAGCAAAAAAATTCATGATGCTTGGGTTGCATGTAAACGACCTACTTCTTTGTTTACCGATCTCGGACCAATGCCGAAAATTCTCGTTGTCTGTGCGAGGCGCACAAGATGAAAAGTCCAACGTCCAACGTCCAACGTCCAACGTCCAAGCAGCCGAAAGTTGCCATCGTTCACGACTGGCTGATTGGTGGCGGCGCCGAACTCGTCGTCGAACAGCTACACAAGATGTTCCCCGAGGCTCCTATTTATACCTCATACTGCACCCCTGAATGGCGGGTACGGCTCGACGACAAGGTGGTGACGGGCTGGCTGCAGCCACTCGGCTTTATACGCAAGTTCATCCCCATCTTACGAATCTGGTGGTTTACACATCTGGACTTGCGAGGCTACGACCTTGTCATTTCGAGTTCAGGTGCCGAGGCAAAGGGCGTACGAGTGCCTAAAGGCACCTTCCACGTTAGCTACATACATGCTCCGACCCACTACTATTGGAGTCGCTACGAAGAGTATATGAAACGGCCGGGCCTTGGGCTATTAAATCCTTTGGGGCGAGTCGGCTTGTGGCTGTTGGTGAGGCCACTTAGACGCTGGGACCTGCGAGCAGCCCAACGTCCAGACTTCTTGATCGCTAACTCGACGCATATTCAGCAAGAGATCAGAAAGTACTATGGGCGAGACAGTGCGGTTGTTTTTCCGCCCGTCTCGATGGAACGCTTTAAGAAGCCGGCCAACCGCAACCTAAAACGCCGAGGCTTTGTTATTTCGGGCAGACAGACACCCTACAAACGCTTTGACCTCGCTGTTGTGGCCTGTACCAGGCTTAGCTTGCCCCTGACCGTGATCGGCGATGGCCCCGACAACCAACGCCTCCGCAAACTTGCAGGCAGTAGCGTGACATTCTTGGGACGCGTACCCGACGATGAGCTCGAGCGTGAATTTGCTTCGCACGATGCCCTACTATTTCCCGGACTCGACGATTTCGGCATTACACCTGTCGAGGCAATGGCAGCTGGCACGCCAGTTGTTGCGTATAAGGCGGGTGGGGCGCTTGATTATATTAAGCCAGGCACCACTGGGGAATTCTTCGACGAACAAACTGCAAAGTCTCTTGCAATCGTCTTGTCTCGTTTCGATGACAGCAGTTACAGCTCTGCGGCGGTACGAGCGTTTGCGCAAAAGTTTTCGGCCGAAAACTTCCGAAAAAATATGCGCTCTACTTTGGCGAGTGTACTTGCTAAGCGGTTCGGTTCTTAAGAAATTGGCAACATTTTTTTGACACTTTTTTGTATTGTAAGTTGGTTTTGTGAGGCGTATCATACACGAATCACTGCAAAATATAAGGATTACCGATGACTCACCAAACAATACTTGTCCACGAACTCGCCGCCACGCCCGACGCCCCATTGGCAGTTTTTTATGACACGAGCGAGCTTACACCAACTACTAGTACGCTACTTTCGCCAGCTTGCGAGAAGCTCGCCGAGCTAACCTGCGCATTTGCGTTAATTGGCGAGCCAGACAAACCGATTGTCGTAGACTACGAAAATGGCGGCATCCAAGTAGCTCTGACTGAGCCCTTCGACGACCTACGCCAACGTACGCTACAGCGTCTTAACCCGAACTACGCACAAAAAGTTACTGCCGAACGACATCCAAGCCTTGATGAAGACAGCGTCAGGCAACTCGCCGAATCAGTCCTAGCTATTGCATCGGCCGGTGTACACAGCGGTGAGCGTAGTAGTTTGCATTCGGATAGCGAGCTTGCGACTGGGATGATTGAGCGGTACATGCAAATAAATACCTCCAGCCAAGAACGCCCGACCCTCAGCCGCACCACAAGCGCCCGACTCCAGGCCGCCGCCTAGCGTCAAGAATTACGCTACTCTATAGCCCTAATCTTGTCTCTTCTGTATGAAACAGTCCTTGTTCTTCGTCTACACGTCGAAGAACCCCGTCGACTATCTTTTTTGAGACTTCTGTTCCATATATATTACCGACAGACTTCATATTAGAGTTGTTACACGCTCCTTTGATGATCTCCACAATAAATTCACTGTCTATTGGGGGTGCTAAAACATTGCTACCCGCAAGAATAGACTCACCTCTGTCCGAGCCAAAACGAAGCGTAACGCAAGGAATACCGAGAATATTCATCTCTTCTTGCATACTACCCGAATCAGTGGCAACGGCTGAACATTTTTGCATTGCGGCTATGACATCGCGATAATATGGCCACACATCGGAATATATAAATGTTTCGGGATACTCATCGACTAGTGCCTGGATGAGAGGACGAAGATTATACTTATCGATTGCCTCTTCTGTCCCAAAAAGCGAAATAAATAGTACGCTGTGGCCACTGCGCACTAGGATGTCGACGGCTTGCATAAGTGTTCTAAAACGATTTTCGTCATTGGTGTTTTCTCGACGGTGGATGCAAAAGCGGATAAACTTCCCTGTTCCGAGCTGCGGGTATTTTTCTAGTATTGTCGATTTTTCGGCGTCTTCGATAGCACGCATGGTCGCATCCGATACTGTATTGCCCACGACTTCTACATTTCTGCCATCGAATCCTTCTTCGAGTATAAACTGCTGCACCATCTCGACTGGAGCCGCGTGATAGCCAGTTGCGGCCTCGGAAACTCTGGTATTAAATTGTTCTGGAAAAGGCTCCATACTCCCGCGCTCAAAATTATCCTCGTTTTGCATATCAGCGTAGTACGCATCCCAGTCAAACTCCCCAGCCTTAAAGGCTTGGTGGTGTTTTTTGAACACTTCGGCCTTTGGTGTAAGGGTTCTTATGCCGGCTTCGACGTGGACACAGGCTACAGTATGCATATAGGAGCTTAGGCCAATGGCCATTGCGGTACTCGTGTCACCATGAATATAAGGAATTGGGGTTTTCCCCATTTCTTGTAGGTACTCTAATACACCGCCGAAGCGCTCAATCATTTGTGCAATTCTGTTATGCAGATTACCTTCGATGCCGAGATGTATGTTGACGGTTAGCCCAAATTCCTCTTCCATACCGCCGCTGTATCGGAAATCGTAGTGCTGCCCGGTATGACACAGTAAGACGAGTTCGTTTCGACTCTTGAGTTCGGTATAAATCGGAGCCTGTTTAATAATATCTGGCTTGGTACCAATCAAGATGATGTGTACAACCTTGTTTTTACTAGCCTGCAGCATTTCGATTGATTCCGGCGTGAAATATTCTTTACTCATAAGTAATTATCTAGTCCTCTCTTGTTCATAACATCGATGACCTTCTTTAGGTCCTCGGTATTTTCTTTGTTAAGTATCAATAGCGCGTCATCTGTGTCGACAACGACAATGCCTCGTAAACCAACTGTTGCCACTACTCTTTGCTCGTTTTGTGCAATGACCAAGCAATCCAAACTTTCTATGTCGATATGGTTGGTTGCATCTTTTGTCTGGTTATTGTTTTTTTCGGCCTTTTTAATTATGTCGTGAAGCGCACCCCAGTTGCCAATATCGCTCCACTCAAAACTACCAGGCATTGCGTAAATTGGAAACTTATTTGCATTGATAAATTCTATTTCTTGCGCCTTAAGTGGCACCTTGTTAAAGTCTTCCGGATTGCCCGTTTCGAGATATCTATGTATCCCACTTACGACCAGGCTATCGGCCTCGCCGTAGGCATCGATAAGTGTTTTTGCCTTAAAGCAGTAGTATGCAGCGTTCCATAGGTATTCACCGCTTTCAACGTACTTTTCGGCAACACTGCGACTTGGTTTTTCGACAAACTTCTCTGCTGTGTATACTACCGGATCTGTCGATATCCTTTTATCGAGCTTAATATAACCAAGTCCCGGATCCCCAAAGGTCGGCAATACCCCAAGGAGCGTAATACTGTTTGGAGTTCGGTTCGTAAAATCAAAAGCATTTTTGATTGCGAGGTGAAAACTCTCGAGATTTGACACGACATGATCCGACGCAATGCTAATTATTACTGCTTTTGGGTCTCGCCTGTATAACACTTCGGAAAATAGCGCAAAGGCGGCTGTGGTACCTCTAGAATGCGGCTCGATAATGAAGTTTTCGTCTGGAATCGTATCAAGCATGCCACGAAGCGCTGTTGCATACTGCTCCGTAGTGGCAATGCATATATTTTCCATTGGAACTACATTAGATATTCTTTCTATTGTTTCTTCGATCAGAGATTTATCAGATACAAATTTTTGCATTTGTTTTGGCATCTCTTTGCGACTCAGCGGCCAAAGCCGCGTGCCCTTACCACCGGCAACAATTACTGCATAGTTGTGATTTTTTACGCTTTGTTTCAAATTGACTCCATCGACTAACACATCCCTACGTATAGATAGTATAGCTCGTCTAAGGTATTTAGAAAACAATTGGCGGCGTCTGAAAATGACACCCTAATACCGAACGTTCAATAGGGCCATTACGATATCGTCGTGACACGCCTCACCCTTTGCTACAATGGTAGTAACTCAAAGGAGGTATATGGAAGATATTAGCGAAATATTCAAGGCATATGACATTAGGGGGAAGGTGGGCAGTCAGCTCACGCCCGAACTTCTTAACTCTATCGGCCGAGTCTTTGCAGATTGGCTACCAAGCGACGGTATCGTGGCTGTGGGGCACGATATGCGACCAGACTCTTCGGCACTTGCCACTTCACTGATCGAGGGTCTCGTATCTCAGGGGCGAAAGGTTTGGGATCTGGGCCAGATTACCAGCGACATGAGCTATTTTGCCGTCGGTAAGTTTAATTTGGCTGGGGCGGCCGTCGTTACAGCCAGCCACAACCCAGGTGCCTATAATGGTGTCAAATTTTATCGCGACCAAGTAATTCCGGTCGGACTAGACTCTGGCCTGGATGTTATTCGCGACAAAGTCCTTGCAAAGTCTTTTGGCCCGGAACCGGCACAAAAAGGTACCGTGGAACAAAAAGATATCACCGAAGACTGGATCCAACACTGCCTAGAAGTCATTGACTTCGAGTTTAAGCCTGCCCGAATTGCAGTTGACTGTGGTAATGGCATGGCAGGAAAGATTTTTCCCGAAATAGAGCCATACCTGCCCTTCGAGGTCGAGGAGATGTATTTTGAGCTCGACGGCACATTCCCAAACCATGAAGCCAACCCACAAAAACCAGAAAACTTGGTAGATCTGGCTAAAAAAGTGACAGAGAATAAACTCGATTTTGGCATTGCCTTCGATGGTGATGGCGACAGAGCGGGGTTCGTCGATGATCTAGGACGACCCGTCAGTGGTAGCGACCTCATTAGTATTGTGGCTCGTGATTACCTAGAGCGCTTTCCCAGTGCAGAGATAGTGCACGAGGTACGTACCAGTGTTGCCACGCGTGAGCTCATAAAGGAATGGGGAGGTGTGCCGGTTCGCACCAAGGCAGGGCGAGTCAACATCGGAGCGACAATGCGCGAACGTAATGCACCATTCGGGGGAGAGACCACTGGACACCTATTTTTCGTAGAAAATTACTTTGCCGATTCAGGGCTGATTGCAGCACTGGCCGTTATCGCCGCACTGCAACGATCGGGTAAAAAGCTCTCTGAGCTGGTTGATGAATACCATCGCTACTCGACAATTCCCGAAACGAACTTTGAGGTCCAGGATACCAATACTTGCCTACATAAACTAAAAGAAGTGTTTTCGGAAGAAAAGCAAGACACCCTCGACGGCCTAAGTGTAGAAATTGACGAGAAAACTTGGTTCAATATGCGCGCGAGTAATACCGAACCTTTGTTGCGCCTAAACGCCGAGTCTGATACTCCAGAAAAACTGGATACACTCGTCACCAAGATAAAAAAAGCCATCGAAAGCTAGCCGACGTGAAGCCTATGCATGTTTTGGTGACTGGTGGGGCTGGATATATTGGTTCGCATACAGTGCTCGAGCTGCTCGAATCTGGTCATGGGGTGACGATCGTAGACAATTTGTGCAATAGCAGCCTCGAAGCGATCAAGCGGGTCGAAGCAATTACCAAAAAGTCCGTAGACTTTCACAAATTTGATGTGTGCGACAAAGCTCGCCTTGAGGCGCTTTTTGCAAACAACAGTTTCGATTCCGTGATTCATTTTGCTGGGCTAAAAGCCGTTGGCGAATCCGTCGAAAAGCCCCTTCTCTACTATCGAACCAATTTGCTCTCTAGCATAAATCTTACAGAGGTCATGTTGGCGAATGGGGTGAAAAACCTCGTTTTTAGCTCTTCTGCCACCGTATATGGTACGCCCGAAGCACTACCACTGACGGAAAAAGGTCGAGTGGGCGTAGGGCTCACCAACCCATATGGCAAAACAAAGTATATGATCGAGGAGATTTTGCGCGATGCGACTGCAGCAAATCCGGAGTTTTGCATAACAATTCTACGATACTTCAACCCGGTTGGTGCGCATCCGAGTGGGCGCATCGGCGAGGACCCAAACGGCCCGCCAAACAATTTGCTTCCGTACGTTAGCCAGGTTGCGGTAGGTAGGCGTGATTCGGTTACCATACACGGAAATGACTACGACACACCCGACGGCACAGGCGTGCGTGACTATATTCATGTTGTCGATCTTGCCAAGGGGCACCTAGCGGCGCTCGAGCGAGCGCACGAGGGCGTGAATATTTACAATCTAGGAACCGGGACCGGCACCTCAGTGCTTGAAGCAATCGAAACATTTTCGAAAGCGTGTGGATATGCCATTCCTTACAAGGTTGGGCCTCGGAGACCGGGCGATATTGCGAGTTGCTACGCTGCCGTCGAAAAAGCCCAGGCTGAGCTTGGCTGGCAAGCCGAAATGACATTTGAGCAGGCCTGTAAAGATGCGTGGCGCTGGCAGTCCCAGAATCCGGATGGCTATAAAGCCTAGAGATTAAGCCTAAGTAGCAATAGGTTGCTATAGATTACACAATGGACGTACAGGGTACGGAGCTCTATACTAGAGGATACATGAAGATGTTAGTTACAGGTGGTGCTGGGTTTATTGGGTCGAACTTTGTGCACTATACCGTCAAAAATAGGCCCGAATACGAAATAACTGTTCTCGACAAGCTAACCTACGCAGGCAACGAAAAGAACCTCGAACCAGTGGCCGGCTCGATCACCTTCGTCAAGGGAGATATTTGCGATGCCGAGCTCGTAGACCGCTTGGTCGGCGAAACAGATATCGTCGTTCATTTTGCCGCCGAAAGCCACAACGACAATTCTTTGCGTAATCCGTGGCCCTTTGTGGAGACAAACATCATCGGTACCTACACCATCCTAGAGGCAGTCCGAAAACACAACAAACGGCTTCACCACATCTCGACAGACGAAGTATTTGGCGACCTCGAGCTCAACGACCCAAATCGTTTTACCGAGGCCACCTCTTACGAGCCTTCTAGCCCCTACTCTTCTACTAAGGCCGGCAGTGATCATCTTGTGCGCGCTTGGGTGCGCAGCTTTGGGCTTAAGGCTACCATCTCGAACTGCTCGAACAACTACGGACCATACCAGCACATCGAAAAGTTCATCCCGCGCCAGATTACCAACATCCTCAGCGACATTAAGCCAAAGCTCTACGGCACTGGCGAGCAAGTTCGCGACTGGATCCACGTCGATGACCATAACGCCGCCGTGCACCTCATTATCAACAAGAGCCCCGTCGGCGAAACTTGGATAATTGGCGCCGATAATGACCACGTTAATAACAAAATGGTCATCGAGCTCATCTGCGAGCTGATGGGTAAAGGCAAAGACTGGTACGACCACGTCAATGACCGCCCTGGCCACGACATGCGCTACGCAATGGATTCATCGAAGTTGCGCCGTGAGCTTGGTTGGGAACCGCGCTATACCGATACACAAACCGGTATGCGCGATGGCCTGCAGCAGACTATTGACTGGTATGCCGCCAACCGTGACTGGTGGCAGCCACAAAAAGATGCCGTCGAAGCGGCATACAGGGAGCAGGGACAATAGTATGGGGTTTAATCCGGACGAATATAATGAACTTAGCGTGACAGAGACGCCCATTCTAGGGCTTTTCGTCGTAAAACTTCCCTTGCACGGCGATAGCCGAGGTTGGTTTAAGGAGAATTACCAAAAAGAAAAAATGGAAGCCCTTGGCCTGCCAGCCTTCGATGTAGTGCAAAATAATTTTAGCTTTAATGACAAGCGTGGTGCCACACGCGGCCTCCATGCCGAGCCGTGGGAGAAGTTTACTTCTGTCGCCAATGGCAGTGTTTTTGGTGCATGGGTAGACCTGCGAGCCGGTGATTCATTTGGCAAAACATTCAGTATAGAAATTAATCCTGGTATTGCAGTATTTGTCCCTCGTGGCGTCGCAAATGGTTATCAAACGCTCGAGGATAACGTGACGTATACCTATCTGGTAAATGCACACTGGTCGCCGGAGGCCAAGTACACCTTCGTTAATCTGTTTGATCCAGAGCTGAGCATTGAGTGGCCTATTTCTCGGGCAGAATCGGTTATTTCCGATAAAGATGCATCGCATCCCCTAGTCAAAGACGTAACACCCATGGAGGTCAATTAATGGACATCTCCAAAATCTTTATCGTTGGCGCTAACGGCCAACTCGGGACTGCACTGCGAGAAAAATACCCTCAGGCACTCTTTGCCGACGTTGGCGAACTCGACATTACCGAACGTTCTTCTGTAGAAAAGTTTGATTGGTCGGATATCGACGTTATTATCAATGCCGCAGCCTATACCAATGTCGATGGGGCCGAAACGCCTGAAGGCCGCCGAGCAGCCTGGGCAATTAATGCCGATGGTGTGGCAAATTTGGTTGCCGTAGCAGCTCAGCACAATGCTGTGCTAGTCCATATTTCGAGCGATTATGTCTTCGATGGCACCGAGAAGGTACACACTGAAGATGAAGCATTTTCGCCGCTATCTGTGTACGGAGCATCGAAGGCGGCTGGTGATCTTGCTGTTTCGCTTGCACCAAAGTTTTACTTACTTCGAACTACTTGGGTTATCGGTGAGGGCAAGAATTTCGTGCGTACCATGTTGGGTCTTGTTGAAAAAGACATCTCACCGACGGTTGTATCAGATCAGGTTGGTCGCCTAACCTTCACGAGTGAGCTAGTACGAGCTATTGATCACCTACTTACTTCCGATGCAGCGTTTGGCACCTACAATGTCACAAATGCTGGCGAAGTTGCTGGCTGGGCGGCGATTACACGAAAGATTTTTGCCTTGGCAGGTCGCAGTGATCTGGCGGTCAGCGACGCAACAACTGCTGAGTATTTTGCGGGCAAGGAAGGTATTGCCCCGAGGCCATTACAGAGCGAAATGAGCTTGGAGAAGCTACAAGCTACTGGCTTTGAGAGCAGAGATTGGGAGGACGACCTAAAAGAATACATCGAAAAGGAGAACGCACAGTGAAAGGTATTATTTTAGCGGGTGGCTCTGGTACCCGTTTGTGGCCAATTACTAAGGCAATTAGTAAGCAGCTCATGCCCATTTACGACAAGCCGATGGTGTACTACCCGCTCACCACACTCATGCAAGCAGGTATTCGAGAGATCCTCATCATTACCACCCCCGAAGACCAGTCGCAGTTCCAACGACTGCTTGGCGATGGATCGCAGTGGGGTATTTCCCTTTCTTACGCCATTCAACCATCCCCAGATGGTCTTGCCCAGGCTTTTATCATCGGCGAGGAATTTATTGGAGATGACAAGGTGGCCCTTGTTCTGGGCGATAACATCTTTCATGGCAAAGAGCTCGATGAGTCGCTGCAATCGTGCACAAATCCAGATGGTGGCGTGGTATTTGCCTATCAAGTATCCGATCCCGAACGCTACGGAGTTGTCGAATTCGACCAAGCTATGCACGCCATTTCTATCGAAGAGAAGCCTACTCAGCCAAAATCGAATTATGCCGTAGTTGGTCTGTACTTCTACGATAACGACGTGGTGGAGATTGCCAAGAACATCCAGCCCAGCGAACGCGGTGAGCTAGAAATAACTTATGTAAACGAAGAATACCTGCGACGTGGCAAGCTCAAAGTAACCACCCTCGATGATGGTGATGTTTGGCTCGATACTGGCACTATTGATAGCCTATCCGACGCCACAGACTATGTCCGAGTTTTGCAAAAACGAACCGGCCAAATCATCGGCAGCCCCGAAAAAGCAGCCCATGAGCAAGGTTTCATTTCCGCAGAGCAACTCCTTGCGCAAGGGGAGCATCTTAAAAAATCTGGTTATGGTAATTATTTGGCGTGAGAACTAAATTTGTCTGCGCTAAATACTAGTCGGCTATATCCTACATAGTTCCAGACTAGCGTTATAAACGTAGCGATAACTTTACCTGCCAGGGCTCTGTATGTTGAGCCGTGAACCAAATCAACTAATAGCAGGTTAGCGACTTTGATAACAATCGGCTGAAGAATCCATAAGCCCACAAGAGTAACTAGCAAAAAAAGTGCAAATTGCTTGAGTTGAGTACGCCCATTTTTTTGAAAAGTATAGTTTTTATTGGCCAAAAAACTGAACGAGAGTGCACAACTAGTAGATATGAAATTCGCCAGCAGAACTCCTCCTCCAAAAATGACCAGACAGGTAAATATTCCGAAATCGATTGCAGTATTCATAGCCCCAACCAATAGAAAACGAACCTTTTGTTTATTTATTTTTAGCATTGCGATGAACTTCGTCTACAAAGTAAAGCGGCCTGTTTTTAGTCTCATTAAATATACGTCCTATGTACTCACCAATTATGCCTATACAGAGTAGTTGTATTCCCCCTATAAACAAAACAACTGACATCAACGATGGATACCCAGCAACGGGATTATCCATAAGGGTGGTCTTGATGATTATGACTGCAATATAAATGAATGCGCAAAAAGAAACTAGAATCCCAAATATCGATGCAATTCTTAGCGGAAGAGTTGTGAAGGATGTTATTCCTTCTATCGCTAAATCGAATAGGCGCGAGTAGTTCCATTTTGTCGTTCCTGCGGCACGTGGATCTCTATCGTAAAGGATTTCTTTCTTCTTAAAACCAACCCAGCTAAATAATCCCTTGGTGTATCGCTGGCTCTCTTTGCACTCACATAACGCCAAAATAACCCTTCTGTCTAGGAGCCGGAAATCTCCCGTATCTCTCTGAATAGTGATTCTGGTAGATTTTTGTAAAATAGCATAAAACCATTGTGAGGTCTTTTTCTTTACCCAGCTTTCTCCGGCACGGCTACGTCTTTTGGCGTACACATCGTCATAGCCCTGCTCCCAGTACGAGATCATCTCGGGTATAAGTTCTGGTGGATCTTGCAGGTCTGCATCGATAATAATTGTTGCTGCTGTTTTTGCAAAATCAAACCCTGCAGCCATACCGATTTCTTTGCCATAGTTTCTCGATAAACTTATTATGGATACTCTTTTATCGGTTGCCGCGAGGCTCTTAAGTATAGATAGGGTTTGGTCTTTGCTGCCATCATTCACAAAAAGGAACTCCAAGTTATACTTTGGCAATTTATCAGAAAGTAGGCTTAGTCGACTATACAGCGAATCTAGCACTGCTTCTTCATTATAAGCAGGTATAAGAATTGTGATGTCTTGTTGATCTGGGGTTTTTTTGGACATGCCTATATCTTATACCAAAGTTGACTATATAACGCTATTGTAGCTTCAGCTCCACAAATATCTACCCCTTATTTGCTGAGCCTCCTCTTGCAAATGATTCACTGATTATGCTAA
>JAGORO010000011.1 GCA_018062785.1 Candidatus Saccharimonadota bacterium | reverse complement strand
AAATTCCCTACTGCTGCCTCCCGTAGGAGTCTGGGCCGTTCTCAGTCCCAGTCTGGCTGATCATCCTCTCAGACCAGCTAACGATCATCGACTTGGTGAGCCATTACCTCACCAACAATCTAATCGTACGCAGGCCGTTCCCAAACCGCCGAAGCTTTACTCCTTAGAGCACATGCGGTATTAGCTACTCTTTCGAGCAGTTATCCCTCAGTTTGGGGTACGTTCCTACGCGTTACTCAGCCGTCCGCCGCTCGTCATCAGACCGAAGTCCATGTTACCGCTCGACTTGCATGTATTAGGCACGCCGCCAGCGTTCATCCTGAGCCAGGATCAAACTCTTCAAAAAGATGAAGGTTGTTCTTGACCAAGATAGACCAAAGCTTCAAACGCTGGCGGCTAGGCCGCTTTGTTATCTGCTGCCCCTACGGGGCGAGGTTCATCCTGAGCCAGGATCAAACTCTTCAAAAAGAATTTGTCTTAGGCATCAGCATAAGCTGACTTACTTTCTTACAATGACATCAAAAATGTCATTGTTGTATATCGAAATTATCTAAAACAATTCACTGCTGCAAATGCAGCATACGTGAACTGACGTTGATTTCTAGCACTTGCGGGTAGCAAATGCTAGTTGCACTATCCAAATTTTTAACGATCGTAGCTTGAGGCCAAAAAGTCAGACCTGGATAATTGGTGGAAACAGGTCAAAACAGAACCCACAAGCACTAGTCGTCCACTATACTCGCATAAAACATCGGTGTCAAGCCTCTATTTGCCCAACCTCGTTGTAATTATTGCCTCACTACTCAACTGATAGTGCTCGCGTAGCTGAACCATCGGTTCCGTTCCGCATCGCTACACCG
This sequence comes from Candidatus Saccharimonadota bacterium, assembly GCA_018062785.1. GTDB lineage: Bacteria > Patescibacteriota > Saccharimonadia > Saccharimonadales > UBA4665 > JAGXIT01. Next base: position 35,737 of record JAGORO010000011.1, on the reverse strand, counting down.
CCAAGTCGCTCACGATAAGCCTCCGTAAGATCCACGCCCTCAATACGCGAGAGCTGGGCAGCAAAGACAATCAGATCACCAATGACTTCTTTCTTAATGACTGTTGTGTCCAAATCACCGTGTGCCGCACGCTCTTCAACAGTCATTACCTTACCAAGAAGCTTTCCTAAATGCAGGGCTGTGTGATGCCTTTTGCCATCAGGAGTATTTGCCCCTTCGAAGTTATCGTTCTCGCTGTCAAATGCAGCCTGTATGCGTACAACCCTAGACAAATCTATACTAGTAGGCTCACTTTGGGTCATTATCTTCCTCGTCGTCTTCGGGGTCTAGTGACTTCTCTACGAGTGCGAGTGACACTACTTCGTCCTTATCATTGAGGCGCATGATACGCACCCCTTGCGTCGCACGGCCAAGTGCTGGGATGTCCTTAAGCCCTAGACGAATTGTCTGGCCATTTTTGGAAATTATTATTACCTCTTGTCCATCGTTGTCGCTGAGTGTGTTTACTCCTACCAAGTTCCCTGTCTTGGTATTTACAACCGCAGACCGTATGCCTACCCCACCTCTTGTATGCGGAGTAAACTGTGCAACCTTGGTCCTTTTACCATAGCCGTATTTGCTAATTACAAAAATGCTACTGTGTTCATCCACGATGTCCATACCTATAACATGGTCATCGGCTCGCAAACGTATACCACGAACACCTCGACTCACACGGCCCATTGGACGCGCATCCTTCTCATGGAAGCGAATTGCCTGTCCTTGACTGGTCGAAATAATCACCTCGTTGTCTCCGCTCGTCATGCGGGTCCATTTAAGTTCATCGCCATCATCAAGATTTATCGCGATCAGACCACTGCTCCGAACATTCTTGTATTGCTCGAATGGTGTTTTCTTCACGACACCTCGGATAGTGCACATCAGGAGATTAGCCGCACTATCGGTCTTACTAATGTTTATGACCGAGCTGACCGTTTCTTCTGGCTGTAGCTGTAAGAGGTTTACAATAGCCACGCCCTTGGCGTTTAGGCTGGCCGCTGGGACTTCATACGTCTTAAGCCGGAAGACTCTACCCCTGTTAGTAAAGAATAGTAAGAAGTCGTGCGTAGATGCATTTACAACGTGTTCGATGACATCTTCTTCTCGAGTAGCCATACCACGTCGACCCTTACCGCCCCTGCCCTGTCTCTTGTATTCAGCGATCGGACTGCGCTTGATGTAGTTAGCTGATGTAAGTGTCACAACAACTTGCTCGTCCGGAACAAGATCTTCATCGCTCAAACGGTTAAGTTCTTGTGCAATTACTTGGGTGCGACGATCATCGCCGTATTGCTTCTTGAGCTCGGCAAATTCTGTCTTGATAATAGCCAAGATCTTCTTTTCGTCGGCCAAAATACTCTCGAGTTCGGCGATGAGTTTCATAAGCTCGGCCAGTTCATCCTCGATCTTCTTGCGCTCAAGTCCAGCCAGCGTACGAAGTTGCATGGCCAGAATAGCCTTGGCCTGAATCTCGGAAAGCTTAAACTTCTTGATCAGATTTGCTTGGGCTTCGTCGGTAGTCTCGCTCGAGCGAATGGTCGCAATGACTTCGTCGATGTGATCGAGCGCAATCTTGAGACCCTCCAAAATGTGCGCTCGGTCTTTGGCCTTGCGTAGCTCAAACTCGGTGCGACGACGCACAACCAACTGACGGTGCTTGATGTGCTCGCTCAGGATGTCCTGTAAGCCCAATACACGAGGTTGAATACCGTCGATGAGCGCCATCATGTTATAGTGGAAGCTCGTCTGAAGCGGCGTGAGTTTATACAGCTGGTTGAGGAGCTTCTTGGGGTAAGCATCCTTCTTGAGGTCGATAACAATGCGCACGTTGCCCCGAGCAGATTCATCGCGCAGATCGCTCACACCAGTGATCTTCTTTTCCTTAACAAGGTCGGCAATCTTAACAACCAAACTCTCTTTGTTCAGCGCGTAAGGGATTTCGGTGATAACGATCTGGTGTCGACCCTTTTTGCCTTCGATAATCTCGGCCACCCCACGTACGACCACCCCACCGCGACCAGTCGCATAGGCTTGGCGGATTGAGGCTGCACCATACACTACACCACCCGTCGGAAAGTCTGGGCCCTTGACGTGAGTAAGCAAATCATCAAGCGTAGCGTCTGGGTGATCGATCAGGTGTACGGTAGCATCGACGATTTCACTCAAGTTATGCGGTGGAATGTTCGTCGCCATACCAACAGCGATACCCAGTTGGCCGTTCAGCAGAAGGTTTGGCATTTTGGCCGGCAAAACAGTCGGTTCTTGGTTTTCGCCGTCATATGTATCACGGAAATCCACCGTATCCATATTGATATCTGCAAGCAACTCGTCTGCCAACCGGTGCATCTTTGCCTCGGTATAACGCATAGCGGCTGGCGGGTCACCGTCCATACTACCGAAGTTACCCTGGCCATTTACGAGTAAGTAGCGGGTTGCCCACGGCTGGGCCAAACGCACCATAGAATCATAAATGGAACTATCGCCGTGAGGGTGGTATTTACCCATCACCGCACCGACCACGTTGGCACTCTTACGGTGACGAGAACTGCTGCGCAGCCCGTCCTCATTCATACTATACAAAATACGTCGATGGACCGGCTTGAGGCCGTCTCGGACATCTGGCAGCGCACGATCGATAATGACACTCATGGAATATCGCAAGTAGCTGTCTTCCATGACGTTTTCGACAGTGCGTCGCTCGACGAGACGAGAGTGATCGGATTCGATCACCTCAACGGCACCTGTCCGCTGCTCCTGCCGTTCTTCATCCTCGGCATCGATAATTGGCGTGTTGTCTAGGTTTTGGTCTTCCATATTAAATATCCAAGTCCTTTACAAATTTTGCGTTGGCTGTGATGAAGTTTTTGCGCAATTCCACCTCTGTTCCCATTAGTTTATTAAAGATTGCGTCGGCCTTTTCGGCATCCTCAACCTTTACCTGAACGAGTACTCGTTTTTCCGGATTCATCGTGGTTTCATAGAGCTGCTCTGCGTCCATTTCACCCAAACCTTTGTAGCGTTTTTGTTCGATAAAGCCAGCTTGCTTAAACCGCTCGTCAGTGTCACTAACTTTGAGCTCATCTTTTTTACGCCTAGCGATCGTTTTATCGAGAACTTTCTCGAGCTCTTCCTCATCATATATAAATACGCTGCTCTTGCGTCCAGGCTTTACGAGCTCAAATAGTGGTGGCTTCGCTAGATAGATATGACCGGCATCGACAACTTCGCGCATGTAACGGAAAAAGAATGTAAGTAGCAATGTACTGATGTGACTACCATCGACATCAGCATCGGTCATGATAATCACGCGGTGATAGCGCAGGCCATCGAGGCTGAACGAGTCACCAATACCAACGCCTAGTGCCTTAATGAGGTTGAGGATTTCGTTGTTGGCCAGCATTTTATCGAGGCGAGCCCGTTCGACGTTAAGTACCTTGCCTCGAAGGGGCATAATTGCCTGATATTTGCTATCGCGTCCGGTCTTTGCCGAACCACCTGCCGAATCGCCCTCTACGAGGTATATCTCGGAGCTTGCTGGGTCCTTACTGCTGCAGTCTGCGAGCTTACCAGGCATACTCGCACCGTCCAATACACCCTTGCGGATGATGTTATCTCGAGCTGCACGGGCAGCCTTACGGGCACGGGCAGCCAACAGCGCTTTGCCTACAATTTTCTTAGCTACACTAGGATGCTCCTCGAGGTAGTAGGCAAGGTATTCATTCATAACCTGTTCGACTTGGCCGCGGACTTCTGGGTTACCCAGCTTATTCTTGGTTTGGCCCTCAAATTGTGGATCAGGTAGCTTGACGAGGATGACGGCAGTCAAGCCTTCGCGGCAGTCTTCGCCGCTCAGGTTCTCTTCCTTTTCCTTGAGAAGGCCGGATTTGCGAGCGTAATCATTGATAACACGAGTTAGTGCCGCACGGAAACCCGTCAGGTGCGTACCGCCATCTGGGTTGAACACATTGTTGGCAAACTGTTTGATTGTCTCGCTAAAACCTTCCGTATACTGGAGCGCTACCTCGATCTGGCTATCGTCGACAGTCTTATCGACATAAAATACATCGTCGTCTACCGGCTCTTTGCCAGTGTTAAGGTTCATAACGTACGATTTAATACCGCCCTCAAAATAAAAGCTGTACTTTTTGCCGTTCGCTTCGTTTACGAGCGTCGTTCGCACACCTTTGGTGAGATATGCCGCGTGGCGCAAACGATCGAGAATAGTATCATAGTTAAAGGCAGTGCCTTCGGTAAATATGCTGTCATCGGCATAAAAGGTTATCTCGGTGCCGTGCTTATTCTTGTCGCATTTATCAACAATCTTCAGGTCGCCCTGAGGTACTCCCTTTTCGTAGTCTTGCTCATGAACCTTGCCACCACCGTAGATTCGCACCTTGAGGTTCGTAGATAGTGCGTTTACAACACTCACACCCACACCGTGCAGACCGCCAGAGACCTTATAGCCACCGCCGCCAAACTTACCACCAGCGTGCAGGACCGTCAAAACAGTCTCTACAGTACTTTTGCCAGTCTTGGGGTGAATGTCCGTAGGAATACCACGACCGTCGTCCGTGATGCGGATGCCGCCATCGGCGAGCATGTGCACTTGCACCTCTGTCGCATAGCCCGCTAGCGCCTCGTCGATACCGTTATCGACGATTTCCCACACCAAGTGGTGCAAGCCGTCGATGCCGGTACTACCAATGTACATACCTGGGCGCTTTCGTACAGGCTCTAGCCCTTCAAGCACCTGAATCTGATCAGCCGAATATTGCTTTTTGTCGGTCACCCTGCGTTCCCCTCTGTGATCTGGCCGCCCCACAATTTATTCTGCGACCTTTTATATAGCTCTCTATAGTATACCGTTATTTTGACGTGATAACAATATTTAATGGCTTTATTTACTGTGTGCCCTAGCTTCGATACACCTTAAGCAACGGCTCTAGGATGACCGACTATCTCTGGATTTTAAGACTGCCATCTGGGGCCTGAAGGGCATCGTCGTTTGCTTGCGGGCTAGGCGCCTGCTGTCGAGAGCTTGCAGGATCGACGGAGTAAGCCGGCTGGGCTACTGGCTGGCCACTAGGCGCTGAAGGGGCATACCCCTGAGGTGTAGTCTGTGGGAAAGCGGTACTTGTGGTCGCGGCTGGTCTCTGCTGTTTAGCTACCCACTCATCCAAAAATGATCCCTGTTTAGGTTGCGAAGGCGCAGGCATTGCTTGGCCGCCGCCAAATGAGCCCGCAGAAGGCTGCTGCCCACTCATCCCTCCCCCTTGGGGAGTCTTGGTTTCAAGACGGGCAAAAATCTCTTTTTCTACCATAGCTTTCGGTCGACCGTACTTGGCAGCAGTCAGCTGCTTGAGCGCAGTCGCAAGCTTAGCGTTTGGATTGCCAAGAGGTGGCAGTGCGGCCATACTAAATGGCTGCGTAGGAACGCCATTTACCATCGTCCTAACTATCGCGTTATAGTTTGGAACTCGCAATAGATCGTCGGCATCAAATTGAGGCTGGAAGTAGCGCGACAATGAGTCTACATCGTTCTGACCCACCCTAAAAGCCACGATTGTACCGATATTGCCGAACACCGCGTCGCGGATCTCTTCGCTAAGCTGTGTCGTAAACTGGTTGGCCACAATCAGGTTTAGGTGGTATTTTCTGGCCTCGCTGAGAATGGTGGCAAAACTATCCGTCGAGAAGTTCTGGAACTCATCGACGTACAGTGCAAAGTCTACTCGATCATCTTCGGGTACATTTGCTCGGCTCATTGCTGCAGCTTGAAATTTCATAACAAACATCATGCCAAGCAGTTTGCTGTTTAGATCACCCGTCCGACCCTTACTAAGGTTTACAAGTAGGATCTTTTTGTTGTCCATAATATCGCGCAAGTTAAACGCACTCTTGGATTGGCCAATAATATTACGCATCATCTCGTTTGAAAGGAATGCACCGAACTTACTTACAAACCATGCTGTCACCTCGCCGGCTTCGTTTGATCGTTGCGATGCGGGGAATTGTTTTGTCCAAAAATCGAGTACCGTTTGGTCTTTTACATGTTGTAATTTCTGCTTTAAGAATTGCGGATCTCGAAAAAGTTTTGGAATATCGACAAATGTACCCCCGTTAGGGTCAGCCATGATGACAAGTGCTGCATTTCGGAACATGTCTTCATAACGCGGGCCCATGATGCCTTGGTGTTGTGGATCATACAACTTGTATAGCATATTGAGTACTTCTTGTATCAAGAAATCCTTCTGGTCATCGGTATGGTATTCGAACAAATTCATGCCCATTGGGTAATCCATGTCGGACGGACAAAAGTAGATGATATCTTCGACGCGTTCTTTAGGTACCATCGAAAGCAGCTTCTCTGCGGTGTCTCCGTGTGGATCCACAAAGGCAAACCCATCGCCATTCAACATGTCTTGGAGGGCCAGATTTTCGAGGAAGGTTGACTTACCAGTACCGGTCTGTCCGACCGCATACATGTGGCGCTGTCGGTCCTTGAGGCCTAGGCGAATCGGCTTTTTGATACCCCGAAAGAGGTTGTACCCCAGCATAAGACCGTTCTCAGGCATGTTACGCGGTGCATCAACCTGCTTTGAGTCCTGCCGTCCCAGCTGAGAAGTAGGAGTGCTACTCTGGTCGGGAAAGTGAAACAGCGTCGCAAGTTCGACTACATTAAGGATGCTTTTCTTTTTTTCGTGCGGGAAAACCCGAAGCAAGAAGTTAGTCACGAGATCGTTTGCATCTGTCGCATGCGTAAACGCAAACCCATTTTTTCCGGGCGCATTAAAGAGACTAAAGCTAGAGACGATATTATTAATAATGCTCTTTGCTTCGTTGGCGCTGGCAGAGGACGCGATCGTCCTGATTGCCACCTCAAAGCCCGCATACTGCGTCTTTGCTTCGATAGACTCCAGTACAGCCTGTTCGGCAGCAGATAGGTCCCTACCCTTATCGTCCCCTTTATTCTCGGGGACCTTATTGAATGCACCAATAAAGTCCTTAGCGAATTGACCAACCTTTAGAGCCTTGTCCGTGCCCTTTCTTTTGCTCTTTGCAAAATCGCTTGCAGATTTGCGCCAGCCGTCATCGAGAGGACGGAAGAGGATCTGTATAGCAGCTCCGTCTTGATTCTCAATCGTGGACAGAGCATTCAAAATACCTTGGAAGGTATCCTTTTTTAGGTCTTGGTACGTGGCGATAGGATAGGCATAGTTCTCTTTGAGCGAAAACCTACCGCCTGCAATACCCTGTATACCACCCTGTTCACTAAAAATATTGTACTCAGGCCTTCTCTCGAGGCGCGTCGATGGGTATGCCGTAGTAATCGCCTGTTCAATAACATCAATGTACTCTGCTGGCGCCAACGCATACAAATGCACATATCCTTGGGTGCCGACGATCTCAAAGCCGAAATGCTTCTGGCCATGACGTAAGTACGCAAAACCCTTCTGAACCGTACTCGAGATGATGTTATAGATCGTCAATGCTTTTGATATATTTTCGTCTGTAACATCGCGGGCATCGCGGCCACCACCTTCAATATCTTCACTCACAGGGGGCAAATGGATGAGAAGGGGCACCAAATCAAGCCCGCGCTCAAACTTCACCTTCTCTCGCGCAACACTTGGTTTTTGTATATTTCTCAGCATCACCCAGTCTCTCTTCTTACGCTTGAGGCGTTATTCCGTACTTTTCTTCTAGGTACACCGCCTTCAGCGCTGCGATGTCTCGGGCTTGCGCAAAGGGGCTATTTTGCGTTTGGAGAATTATGGACTTTGCGGCTGCGATACCTCGATCGAGGCTCGTATCTCCCGAGGGCTGTGGCTGCCTAGAGGGCGCACCCATAGCTTCTGGCTGAGCCTGCGAAAATGTAGTATTTGCAACCTGAGGTTGAGCCTGCTGCGCATCATACGCTTGGGTTTGGGGGTTCGGTACGGTTCCACTTTCCATATGGTCTTAGTATATACCGCAGATGCTTTATTCGGTAGTATTTCTTACAGAGCCAGCCATTCGGTGCATATAGAAGAACCCTAGAGAGCACACAAGGACAACTACCGCCACGTCTCTGTACGAGAGTTGTCCGATAGATTGTAACGCAAGGCAGACAGTAGCGGCTAAGGCCATTACATGCCCAAACCGTCGCACCGAACGTCCTCTAGTACGATCGGCGAATATCTGCGCACAAAATGCATCCCATGTTACCCAAGCGGCGGCGGCAAACAAGGCGTATGGGGTTACCACGAAACTAACGGGTAGTCTCGAGGGGTTGGTACCGAGCAAAAAAGCCACCAACACCAGCCATAATGTAGCTGCAAGTAAAAGTATCCTGCCTTTTTTTGGCTTTATCATCATGTATATAAAATACGCCTTATGCATAAAAACATAAAGCGCATTACTCCCTCGCATATCGCAGGGCAAGTGATTACAAAAGATGTCGAAGACGGTAAATCCGCTTATTATATATAGACTATTGAAGCGCTTACCGTCTGTCGACTGTGACTGACCGCTCGCTATGCCTTGAGGGCATATTGAGCGTAGATTTGTAAGGAAATAAATATTGTGTTTGTTTTTGCCTTACTGAGTTAAATACTACATGATTACCCCTGTTTTGTCAATTGTGAAACGTGGTATTCGTTGCTTTTTTGACGCTGTTTTGCGCGCCCTTTTTTGTTCTAAAAAAATGTTACAAAAATCTGCTTGACACTGTTAACCGTTGTGCTTATAGTAATGATCAGCACTGAACAAAAATAGTGCTCAAAAACAAAAAAGCAAAGTAAAACGACGGTACCTCGCAGGCCGTCGTTTTTAATTGGCGTTACGTACGATTCAATCAAGCCAGATTGAGTAGTCACACAACCTCCTATGTAAGCGCGGCCAATCTCTCCTACATGCTCCGCTAGATACAAAGCCACAAGAAGTTGGGCTCCTATTTTTCGTTACTTTGTGTTTAATTCGCAAAGTCTATTATGCTATTGCTTGTGTTCCGCTTGCTATAGGTATACTCTCTGATTATGAAGAGGCGTGCACCCATTTATACGACGATTGAATCGGGCTCTGATGGCCTGAAAGTCGAAGTAGAGTGTCGGCTCAGCAATAACTTGCCCAGTGTTGTCATCGTTGGCTATGCAAATAAGTCGGTTGATGAAGCCAAGGAACGTATCCGGAGTGCATTTGCAGCCTCCGAAACACCTTTGCCAAGAAAACGCATCACCATCAACCTCGCACCAGCAGATATACCCAAAACTGGCACAAGCTTCGACCTTGCCATCGCCGTTGCAATTATTTGCGCCACAAACACCTCTATTGCACTGCCAGATCATACCGCTTTTATTGGCGAGCTCGGCCTAGATGGGACCGTGCGACCAGTCCGAGGTATAATCGGTAAGATACTCGCCGGCAAAAAACTTGGCCTAACCAAGTTTTTTGTATCCAACGATAACCTCGACCAAGCGCTGCTTGTACCAGACATTACCGTTATACCCCTTTCGTACCTCCGCGAGCTCCAAATGCTACTCGCTGGAGCTGCTGCGGTCCCAGAGAAATCAACCAACCACACCTCTGTTACTGCACTACTACAAAATACTCCTACGCACCCGTTAAACGATGTGACAGATATTATCGGCCAACAGGTGGGCAAACGCGCCATAGAGATATGCGCTGCAGGTGGACACAATGTCATGCTCGGAGGGCCACCCGGAACAGGCAAGAGTATGCTGGCCAGCTGCCTGCCAGCCCTCTTACCGCCAATGTCACCCAAGGAAGTGCTCGAAGCTACCCAGATTCACAGCCTCGCGACGAACAACTTCAATCACATCATTACCGATCGGCCATTCCGCTCCCCGCACCACAGCGCCAGTCATGTGGCTATCACAGGTGGTGGCACGACGATAAAACCAGGCGAAATGAGCCTAGCCCATCGTGGCGTGTTGCTCTTCGATGAGTTTCCCGAGTTCGACCGCCGAACCATTGAATCACTTCGTCAACCCCTAGAAACCCGCACCGTTTGCGTGTCTCGGGCCAAGGAAAGTGCCGAGTACCCTGCCCATTTTATCTTCGTAGCTACCGCTAACCCCTGCCCCTGTGGCTACTACCAGACCAAAAAGGAGTGTTCTTGTACCCCGCATCAAATCAACGGTTACCGACGTAAATTTTCGGGGCCAATCCTCGATAGAATCGATCTGTATGCCGATGTACACGAGATCGACACTAGCAAGCTACTGCAGGCGGACTCTCATAACACTGAATCCTCGATCGACCTCGCAAAACGAGTCGCAAAAGCGCGAGCCCTCCAAGCCACGCGATTTGGTAGTCCAGATATCCTAAACGCCGACATGACCAACCGTCAGGTAAAAACCAAGGCAAACTTATCTGCAGCGGCCAAGCAGCTGCTCGATGCTGGCGCCGAAAAGCTTGGTCTCAGCCCTCGTGCTTACATGCGAACCGTTAAAGTCGCCCGTACCATCGCCGATCTTGGGACCTCTGATGAGATCAAAACTCAGCACGTCGCCGAAGCCCTCCAATACCGTCCGCATTCTCTCAGTGCGTAGTCGTTCATTTGACCCCTATAGTCTAATCTGTTAGAATGAGGCTCAACGATGTGTTTGTAGCGGTGCCTAGGCGTGCCCTCATGCAATTCGTAGGACAAAACTAAATAGGAACGCACACGATAGCTAATCACACTCGCTTGAACGGTCAAATTCGAGTACCAGAAGTACGTGTCATCGATGAAGATGGCAGCCAATTAGGAGTCATGAGCTCAAAAGAGGCATATTTTATGGCGCAAGAACGTGGCCTAGACTTAGTAGAAATATCTCCCAACGCTAAGCCGCCCGTCTGTAAGATCATCGACTGGGGTAAATACAACTACCAGAAGACGAAACAGCAGCAGAAAAACCGTAAGAGTGCGAAATCAGCCGAGATGAAACAGATGCGTTTCGGGCTTAAAATTGGCGACCATGACCTCGCAGTCAAGATGAAAAAAGTTACCGGCTTTTTAGAGTCAGGACACAAGGTCAAGATTACTCTTTTCTTCAGAGGAAGAGAAATGGCCCACAAAGATATTGGTTTTGCCCTTGCCGACCGAGTTATTAACGATTTTGGAGACGCTATCGTCGTCGACCAAAAACCGCAGCTCACCGGCAAACAACTTTCATTTGTTATCCGCGGCGTCCCAAGCAAAACTGCAAAACCTGCAGTCGAAGCTCCAGACGCTACTGATAAATAATTTTATTACCTAAACGAGTATAGACATAAGGAGTAACCAAATGCCAAAACTCAAGTCTCACAGCGGGACCAAAGACCGCGTACGAGTATCCAAGAACGGTCGTGTTCGCACCCGTCACTCACACGCTAGCCACTTCTTGCAGAAGAAGAGCGGCGCTCGAAAGCGCAAGCTGGCTGGTTTGGAGACAATGAACACCACCAATAGTAAAATAATTCGAAAGAATCTGGGGGTGTAGTATGCGAGTCAAACGAGGAGTTACTACCCGTGCCAAGCACAACAAAATCCGCAAGGCCACAAAAGGCTTTAGCCACCCTAATCGCGTAAGTATCAAGCGTGGCAAGCAAGCCATTACACGGAGCTTGCACAATGCGTACGTCGACCGACGCAACCGCAAGCGTACCTTCCGTGCCCTGTGGAACACACGCATCAATGCTGCAGCGCGTCTCAATGGCACGACCTACAGCCGTCTGATCGCTGGTCTCAAGGCCGCTGGCATCGACCTAGACCGTAAGGTTTTGGCTGAGCTAGCTGTCAACGAGCCAAAAGCTTTTGAAGCAATCGTCAAAGCGGCGAAGTTAGAGAAATAACACTTCTCTATTAGCGAAAAACACCCTCGATGTATCGGGGGTGTTTTTATATACGTCAGATAGTCTATAAGCCGGGTTTTGTTCCGTAAAATACGGAGCTAATCATCTATCTAGGCCTGCTGTTACCAACAGGTTCAAGCGGGTTATATTCGGGCCGGCGGAAAACCGATTCGATCAAAGATCAAAACAAGGCCCATTCCTTGCAGCAGACAGGGTTTACCGCTCGCCTACGTCACCGTAAGCGACTGTGCGCTCTTACCGCACTCTTTTCACCATGACCACCATAAATGATGGACGTTTTGTCTCTGTGGCACTTTCCCTAAGGTCGCCCTCGGCCGCCGTTAGCGGCTGTCTCTTCCTGTGCTGCCCGGACTTTCCTCCAGTTAATGTACTAGCGATTAGCCAACTATCTAACCCTCAAACTATACCACAGTTACTACTTTGCTACCTCGGCACATAAAGTTGTGCACCTTTAGACCTAGTGTGTTGGTTTTTAGTTCGTTATGCCAAGTTCGGCATCCAAAGCCTTATTGACCTCGGCATCAGCTAGCTTATTAAGTTCGCGTGGCACGTGCGTAAACTCTACGCTCTCGAATTTAGGAACTAGGCTATTTATGGCGTCGTGTATCGGCCATAGGTCCCGATTCTTTACTTTAAAGATTCGTTTCATTTGGTTTACCACCAGCAAACTATCCATGAAGACGTGCACCTTTCGAGCCTTGAACACTTTTTCCGCTGCCTCCAGCCCAAGTCGCAAAGCTTGGTATTCCGCTTGGTTGTTTGTTGTAATTCCTAAATATACCCCTTCAGAAAACAGGACAGTATCGTCCATATCAAGAATAACGAACCCACTTGCAGACGGGCCGGGGTTACCGCGCGATCCACCATCTGCATACATCTTTATCTCTGTTATTTTTGTTGTGTTTTTTGCATCTCCTTTGGCAATAGAGGTGTTTGCATCGATAGTGTCGAGTGCATCGATTGCATCAGCCAGCTCATGGTCTTTTTCGGTTATTTTATGCTCGCCTTCATGCGTGATAAGCCAAATTTCTACAACGTTCCATTCGTTCTGCCATCTTGGATGGTGGTTTCGAGCATCGACTACAGCCTTCACGAGCACCATAAAATCCCATGCATGCGCAAAATCTGTGAAGGTAAATTTCTTATAAAGTCCGTGTTTTGTTTCTTGCCACATGTTGACCTATACGTTCTGCTCTACTAGATATTTGCTAATGACGGCACTCCCCAGAACTTCTCGAATGAGCTCATTGCCTATAGGATGCGGGACCAAGAAGACCGGCTCGGCACTATCTAATGCGTCACCAAACGACTCAGCACTTTCTCTGAGTACATTTGCATCATGGTATGTTTGCGTTTCAACTCGAAGCAAAAATAATCGTTGGACCGCGTCCGGCACAAGTAGTGTTACCGCGCGTATCGTATCACTACTACTCGAGATTTCAATGACTTCCGCATCGCCCAATGGAAATACTACCTCTGGCCTGTATGACATCAGTTTGACCCTCTCTTTGCTTTTTGCCGTATCGCCCGACCGGACCCACTGCTAATTACATTGTAAATTTTCGCAACATTATTTTTGTCAGCTGCAGCTATTCTCACGATTAGCCTTTCTTCAGAAGAATCAGGGCTTATTACGCAAAAGTACACCCTTTGGCCGCCATTGTTCCTAAGGGCAAAGGTTGACTCTGTAATGCTTGTTTGTGATTTAGCCACTTTGTCCACTAAACTACTCGAGAATCCTCCCATAACAAACCCTGCCATTCGCGAGTAGAGCATATTATTACAATTTGTGGTCTGCTGTTCGGTCATAGCGTCTGCAGCTTTCGTCAAGACTGGATGCGTGCCTACCGCGCTTGCGAACAAAAAAGACGTCCCATCCTCTAGGACGCACCTGACCGTACTAAGCTCTACCTGTTCACTTAGCCATGGTAGCTGCTGGGGTGTAATGATGCTTGGATCGGTATGTACGACTTCACTATATCCTGATGGCAGCGCAGCACGTTCGTTCATTCCTGCTCTTTCGGTCATAACGGTAGTATATCATGTATAATTATGCCTAAAAATATCCGTAAACAGGCCCAGAAAGATATTACTTGAACTTAATGACGAACTAAATATCTTTAGCCCAGTCTTTCAGCGTTAATCGCCGAGGCACATAGCCTCCACTTACAATAAAAACGTCTTTACCATTTTCTTTAGATGCCTTAAGCATTGGCAAGAGTTTATTGAGAACATTATCAATTTGTCTTTGCTCAACGTAATGATTATCGATAAGATCTTGTCTGATGTCTGTTTTGGATAAAGACTCTATAACGTTTAATAACTTGGGCAACTCTCCGTTCCTGACAAATCCTGAACCAATAAAGCAGTCCACGCGCATTGTTTCTGGGGTCTTTCCTGTCAAAAAACTGCGCCATTCACCTATCAGAGAAAAAGCCTGCTGAAAAGTTGGGTCAACAGTTTTGCTAATTTCTAGTGGAGGAAAGTCAAGTAATTCTGCACTCCTCACTGGAACTGACTTCAAGCGAATTAGCTGTGCTAGAACCTCGTACTGTATAGGACTTCGTGTTGTACCTCTTTCAAGCAGTTGCTCAACAACTTTCTCATAGTCAGTACGGTCGCTTGATCTACGGTATTTGCGACCTGCTTTATTAAGCGTATTTTTTAGGTCAGTATCTTTAGAACCAAGAAACCATAAATACTTTCAATATTGCCTTCATAAAAAATGATTATAGGGTCTGGTTCAAGTGTTTGAAAAAACGGAAACATAGATATGGCATAGCAAAAACCTAATACACTGTCGTGCTTTGTCCCACCCCATGTTACTTAAGTTGTAATGTGATTATGATTTGCCACAGTAAAACAGCGAACGGAAGTAACTGCAGGGCTAATGCCATGAGCACTAGCAAGTATTGCTTTACCCATAACTCGGCCACCCGCGAGCAACACCATGCCGCAACCCGTAAAGGCGGGCAGGCAAGCCCTTATACCTCAGATACTACCGCCGAACCTATCTACAATCCACAATGTCGCGGAGATGCTATAGACACCATTAGTCGGATACGGACGGTCAAGAAGGACGGTTTTATGGCGATTGCCAACGGCAAGATGCTACTGGGCATGGCTTTCGTACTTTCAAAACATTATCTCGGTGACCTATCGCAAAAGGCTACTCGTGGCGTTCGGCGCGGCTTCGCCGAGGGCAAATCATCCGGCACGCCCAAGGCTGGTTACATCCGTAACGAGGACGGTTTTACAGGCTAGGCGGCAAGAACTTTGAACTGGTATGCGTGAGGTGCCTAGCTATAGCTTTATTCCGACTGTCAGCGAGGAAGACTGACAGTCCGTGCAGGCGCTCTCCGGCTTGCGTCGGAAGGCCATAAAAGCCAACGAGGCTAGGCCGTTCTTCCCTCTTAAACAGATGGTGCTTTGCTCATTTTGCAACAACATCATGTACGCGGCACCAGGCTCAGGGGATAAGAAATGTCTTTACTACCACTGCGACACTAAAGGCTGTCCACGCTCCAAAAATCCGTGCCAAAATGGTTTTCAATTACATTTATGACTTTTTGAAAGACGGGCTGAACTTTACCGAGGCCGACTATGAGCGGCACGCAGGCGACCTGACTGATGTAAATGAACGCAAGCGGAACGCCCTCCAAATCAAACTACATAGCGCCCAGAGCGCGCTCAAAGCCGTTGTCCGCGAGAACGATACCATTAGCCTCAAGATCATCCACTACAAGGAAGGCAGCCCGATTTTAAAAACCAACAATAGCCGCATCCTTAAGTTGGAAGCCCAGAAAG
Organism: Candidatus Saccharimonadota bacterium; assembly: GCA_018062785.1. GTDB lineage: Bacteria > Patescibacteriota > Saccharimonadia > Saccharimonadales > UBA4665 > JAGXIT01. The sequence goes on along the minus strand of JAGORO010000011.1, from coordinate 20,053 downwards.
AAGACCTAGAAAATACAATCACCCGCATCAAGCATGAAATTACGGGCATCGAGGGCAATAACCTGAGCATCAGCCAATTCTTGAACTTCACTGTAGATGAGGAAAAAGTGATCGATTCACAGATACGGGAATCATATGCGACCCTGCTAAAAACTGAAAAATTACTAAATGGTCGGGATGACAGGACTTGAACCTGCGACCTCACGGCCCCCAGCCGTACGCGCTACCAGACTGCGCCACATCCCGAAAATAAAAGTGTTGGGGTGCTAACGTGATTAGCCCTGAACGAGTCCAAGGTGGGTCTCCGCACGCATCAACCACGGTCAATGCAGGTATTGGAATCCCTATTGATTAGTATTCAGATAATCAATAGTTAGCTGCTAGAAATCTAACCTTCCCCAACCCTTATAGTATACCTCGTTTTACTGCTTTTGGCACCTCGCTGCGCTCACGTGGGCCTTCGGCCCATTCATAGGGCGGAGTTTATCTTAGCCAATACCCAGGAGACTTAGCACCGCTCGGTTGAGGCCGGACAGCCAGCCGCCGAAGCCGCTGTTAATTTATGGAGGGGCAAGCCCCTCCACGCTACGATCTCGAAATAAATTCGATATCTACTTCCTCCCCCGACTCGCTGCGCTCACGTGGGCCTTCGGCCCATTCATAGGGCGGAGTTTATCTTAGCCAATACCCAGGAGACTTAGCACCGCTCGGTTGAGGCCGGACAGCCAGCCGCCGAAGCCGCCCATGAGCACCAAGCCGAAGATGATGAAAAGTCCGACAGGCTCTATTTGGTCCATGAGGTCTCGAACCGATTCTGGCATAAACGCATACAGTACACGTGATCCATCAAGAGGCGGTATGGGGATGAGGTTAAATATAAATAGCGATACATTCAACGCTACAAACATAAAGAGAACTTGGCTCATGCCAATGATCCCCCCTAGCCCGACACCTAGTATTGCCAAAACTAGATTCGACAGTGGCCCTGCAGCCGCGACGAGCGCCGCACCCATATCTCCAAACCGCACCCGCGCTGGGTCAAATGGTACAGGCTTTGCAGCCAAAATGGGTGCCTGAAAAAGCAACACCGTCAAAATCGGTAGCCCAATCGTCATAATGGGGTCTATATGGTCGAGCGGATTGAGCGAAATCCGCCCCTGATCTTTTGCCGTCGAGTCGCCGAGTAGATGACCCGTGTAAGCATGCATGAACTCGTGCACAGTCAAACCGATCAAAATAAAGGCAATGAGGTATACAATCCCGAGTGGCCCTAGTGTCTCTAGCATCGAGGCTATTATAGCAGCAAAGAACTTTCGAACATACCTTGACTAACAGGGATAAAATCTGTACAATTAGGTGCTGAATCTAGGAGAAATAATCATGCAAGTATGCGAACTTACCGGCAAGGGCAAACAATTTGGCAATAACGTCAGTTTTTCCCAGCGCCACACCAAGAAAGTCTGGAAGCCAAATCTTCAGACCAAAACAATTGTCGTAGACGGCAAAAAAGTAAAGCTCAAGGTCAGCACCCAAGCTATCCGCACCCTCAAGAAAAAAGGGATTATAGCTTAGGAGGGGCGAAGCCCCTCCATTTCAAATCCGAACTAAATTCGGATTTTTATTCCTCCCTCGGCCTGTCGGCCGCTCGGCTTGCGCCTCGTGCGACCCAAGCATGTCGCAACAGTTGTAGGGTTAAAGGGGCTTCTTGTCATCGAAGGGAAGAGTAGCTTTTCCTTCCGTAAAGCTACTCGCTCGGCTAACGCCTCGTACCTTCACGCCTAGAAAATGGCTATCTACTGATTGGGTTCAACGATCTCTACTGTCTTGTCGAGTGCAGCCGCCAAATGTCGCGCTACTTCTGCTGTCGGCCCATTCAGGTCTGGTTGCTCTGCACCAAGACCCAGCGTACTGTTCAAGACATCAAGCGGTATCGGCTCCAAAGCCTGCCCTTCTTCATCGAGCAAGGTAACCCCTTTATTACGAGCTGCTTCACCAGTGATCAGTATCGCCGTTTTGCTGACCATAAGCGCGCTCAATGTTTCTACCCAAGCATCAATTTTTTCGGCTGTAACCTCAGCGTCATAAAATTTAGAAAACTTCTCTAGGTTCTGCATTGTCCGAAAGTTCTTTGCAGCTGGGCCTCGAGTTGATTGTGTTTTAGTTGCCATATTTATTTCCTTGATTTAGCTTATTGCTGTTTCAATAATATCATATGTGTGCAAAAAAGTCAATAAATGTATATGTTTTTAATTCAGAAGAACTGACGCAAGCTAGCTTCTTTCAAGCACAACGAGTTGTGTAGTGTCGGTCATTTCACCAGATTTGACAGTGAGCTTCTTGGTGGTTTCTTGCGGTTCCATACTCATTGTCTTGAGCGCATCCTGCAAGTTCGTCGCGGGCACCTCAAACTTCAAGTCCTTGTCTTCGTAGTACGTAGGCACTACAAGCTTGGGCTCTACCTGCTTGATAATTTGGAGCGCACCAACGGGATCGATCGTAAAACCATTACCACCGACAGGCAGTACCATAACGTCAATCATACCAATATCCTCTAGCTTGGTGTCGCTAAACCTCGGAAATACATGGCCAGTAACAAGCACCTTCGCATCGCCAAGCACGATTTTGTACATGGTGGCACTCCGCTCGGTCTCTTCATCCATATGCGAACGAGATTGTAAGCCATGGATCGAAACTCCACTCACCTCATACTCACCTGGCATGGCGATGGTCATTCGGCCATCCGAAGTAAAACCCTCGGGCTGAGGAGCCGTAAACAGACATACATCATCCGGACGGGTGACAGATTTGCCTCCGCGGGCTGCCAGATCATCGTCGATGACCAAACGAACTTGCTTTGTGCTAATGACGATACAGTTTGCGCCATAAAATTGAATATCCACTACATTACCCTCCAGATTAGTTACTTGGCTCTACCACCAACCGTTAGTAGTAAGTATACCGTACTATGGCCTCTTTTTGTGATGTTTTATGCGAACAGACCTACGGTATCAGCCAAAATCTGCTTCTTGGAGCTCAGTACACTCAGGACAAACTTATCATTAATCTGGCGCCGATACTTAAAGCTTTCGACCGACAAAACTGCATACCGCAAGTCTTTGCCCTCTTTTTGCTCAAGATCACTCACATATTTATTGACTGCATTCTCATTTACATCCCCAACAACTAATACATCTACACCGCTCTGTTCATCGCGCGTAAACTGCCCCGTTAGACAGGCTGCCTCAACGCGACCGAGGGCCTGCATGGCTTCATCGAGCACTGGCACTTCGGCCACTTCTTCGACAACAACTTCATCTGGAGTTGTCCCACTCTCTTTCGGGGTGGCCACTTTTTTGGGCCGCCGCTTCTTGGCTGTGCCCTTGCCAAAAACAGATTCCAGCGCAGCATAGTGTTCAAACTTCTGGTTAACCTCGTAAAATACTTTGTTATTGGTTGTGTCGTTGCTGATGATGCCAATCGAAAGCAGATTGGCAAGCTCTCTTCGCACCGAATTGATCTGCTCATCAATTTTACGAGTAATCTCGCGTACATAAAAAGACCTATTTGGGTTTTCGTAGAATAGCTTCAATAATTTCACGCGAGTTTTAGACCCGAATAATTGATCGATCACCGCTAGTTACTCCCTTCCGACATTTATTCAACACTGCACGTAGTCTACCATAAATATTATACATCTGAATAGGGCGTCCAAAATCTATTTGTTCAAAAGTGTTGTACTGATAGCATCATATCTACATCTGTTAATGTTCTATTGAACTATCCTGTTATACTTATCTGTATGCTCGAACAAAAAATGACTCGAAACATCAAACTATATGGTCCCTATCAGGTTTTTACAAAGCGCGTGTTCTTGCCGCTTGTCGCGATTTATGCCAGCCAAGTAGCGCACCTAAGCGTAGCGCAGATTGGCTACACTATTGTCATCTCGTCGATTGCCACAATTCTATTTGAGACTACGACTGGCTTCTGGGCCGATACATACGGCCGCCGTGCTAGTGCCCGGATCGGCTCTTTCTTGGCAGGGCTAGGAACACTTCTATACATCCTGTTGCCTAATTTTATCGGCATTGCCACCGCATCGTTCGTCGTAGCTGTAGGCTATGCGTTCTTGAGCGGGTCGATGGCCGCCCTCGTACACGACAGCTTGTCGGTACTTGGCCGTGAAGACGACTTCCCGAAGGTTGCCTCACGCGCCCAATCATTCAGTCTCGTCATTAATGCTGGCGTCATGGCCGTAGTGCCACTCCTCTACCCTGTTGATCCTCGCCTACCTTTTGTGGTCGGTATCCTCGCGTACATAATCCTGTTTTTATTCGCATCGTTACTGACCGAGCCCCCAGTCAAGCATTCCGCCAAAGAGGAAGAAAAGAAATTCATCGTTGCAATCCGCCATCTCATAAACCGCAGAGCAATCCTGTTTTTTATTTGTGCGGGGTTTATGTACAGCGCAACAACCAGCATGGGCGACCTATTTAACCTTGGTTTTGTAGCACTCGACATTAAGCCAGAACAGCTTGGAGTGATCTTTGCCGCTGCTAGCCTCGCGGGTGCGGCGCTGGGGCTCGTTGTACACCACCTAAAAAGACTGACCTTTAGCCAGTATGTCACCGTCGACGTAGCCTCGATGGCGCTGACCTTCATTGCCTTCGGCTTCTTGCAGAATAAGCTTCTGGTTATTTTTCTCTGGGCGCAAAACATGGCCCTCTGGCGGTTTCAGCGCATTATGTACCAACACTATCTGGCGCAGATATACGGCAATACTCGCTACAAGGCGACGTTGTTTTCAATCATCGGCAACGTGGCGACGCTTCATAGTATCTGGTTGGTACTCGTCATTACGGGCGTGGCCCACCAGATAGGTGTCCTCCATAGCCTGCGCTACGGTTTGTGCTTTTTGCTAGTCTTCTGGCTGCTGCTACTTTTTGGTATCCGCAAGCTATCGACCAAACCGTAAACTTCCTCTACACCCTGAACCCACCGGATGTCGGGGTTGCGGCCAAACCATGTTCGCTGCTTCTTGGCCAAACGCTTAGTGCCCGCAACGATGCGTTCGCGCGTTTTCTCGATCTTATCTGCGCCATCAAAATAGTCTTTCCACTCTCGGTAGCCAATGGACTTCATCGGTTCATTTTCCCAGCCGTAGTCGTTGGCAAGCATTTTAGCCTCTTTTTCTAGCCCAGCCGCAAGCATTGCATCGACTCGTTGTTCAATACGTGCCTCGAGCGTCCCTCGCGACACCGACAAGCCAACCACAATTGTATCTTGCCGCAGTGGAGATCTAGCTGGAACCTTACCATCATTCTCGATATGGCGAATCACGCGACGCTTGTTGCGTATATCAATGCCGTCAAGATCAAGGTTTTTCTCCTGGGCAAGCGCGATTACCTCTGGCAAGTTCATTGCATTTAGTTTTGAGCGCAAATCTGGGTCAGATTTCTCGAGAAACGCATAATTATATAGCAGGCTGTCGATATATAGCCCACTACCTCCGACGACAATTGGCAGCTTGCCGCGCTCGCAAATAGCTTCAATAGCTACCTCGGCTTGTCGTTTGAACTCTGGTGCCGCAAACCCTTTATCTGCAGTGGTAACGTCGAGGAGGTGGTGTGGTATATCTACCCGTTCGGCCTGCGATGGCTTGGCAGTACCGATATCAAACCCTTTGTATACCGTCAACGAATCTGCGCAGATCAGTTCGCCATTGTATCGCCGGGCGCACTCCATAGCCAGCGCAGACTTACCGCTCGCTGTCTCACCCACTATCACTAGTAGGGTGTAGGGTATGGGGCGTAGGGTGTAGTTGCGCTCTTCCAAACCCTATGCCCCATACCCTACACCCTGTTCGGGCCACCAAATAAGTTTCTCTATATCGACATAAAAATCATCCGAAACAACTACACCCTCAGTGCGTAAGTGTTCGGCATGAGCCTGACGGCCGCCAGGATAGCCAGCAGCTAGGCCGCCCTTTTTGTTGACTACTCGCTGCCAAGGTAATTCTGGATCCCCAAAATGTGCAATCCCCCCAACAATTCGTGCTGCCAATGGGCTCCCGCATAATGCAGCCAACTGCCCGTATGTCATCACGCGCCCCATAGGAATTTGCGCTACAAGCAACTCTACCTCATGAGCAAACCCAGCGTTACGAGACGATACCATCAAAAAACTCCCCTACAGCCGCCCAATCTGCACAATGTGTAACACCACTATGCATAGCGTGGGTATTACTCCATGGGTAATTGCCAAACAAGATCGCTTGCAACCCCTTCTCTACCGCGCTGTTACAGTGTTTTATCTGGTCGTCAATTAAGTAGCTGGCACCAATCTTCTGCAGCAAGCCTGCCTTTGTCGCCAGATGCGCAGAATCGAGTTTATCAAAATCATCATAGATACCAGAAAAATATATTTCGGTAAAAATCCCAGCATAGTGCTTCTGGATCCAAGCAATCGTCTCCATATTGATACTGCTATTGCGGGATGTTGCGACAACAAGCTGATAGTCTCTGCTTAGCCGCTCCAAGACAGGCAAAGCCTCATCGTAATGACGGTAGTTATTAATGATTCCCGATGCGTGAAACTCACGAGCCCTGGCTGCTGTTTCTTGCTCATCAATTTGCCACATGTTCGACCAGTCCTCATCTATATCTTCGATGACCAAACGAGTGCCCCAACGCTCATTACTAAATGCTAAGAATGCTTCGGCACTCGCTGCCAAAACATCGTCGCAATCAATGGCGATTATTGGCTTCGTCATGGGTTACTCGCCAAACTTCGACTTCGGCGCACGCTCTTTAGCCTCAATCTGCACCGTTTGCAAAAACGTCTCGGCTGGATAGCTTTGGTTATTCGTATTCGAGCCTAAATCGCCCCTAATACGTGGTGTAAGCGTGTTCTCGGCAATCTCTTTTTCGCCGACAACCAGCGTATAGGGCACCTTCATAACCTCTGCTTTACGGATTTTTTTGCCCACCGAGTCATTGCTGTTATCGGCCGTGATGCGTAACCCGAGCTTCTTGCCCTGCTGCCGCAGGTTTTCGACGTATTCTAGCGTGCTTGGCTCTTGGTTTACGCTTAGTATACGAACCTGATCTGGCGCACACCACACCGGGAAACGCCCGGCAGTGTGCTCGATGTAGGCACTCAGGAATCGCTCGTGCGACCCCATGACCGCACAGTGCATCATAACAATCCGCTCATCCTCACCCGCTTCGTTGGTGCAGGTCAGATCAAAGCCTTCGGGCTGGTTAAAATCAAGCTGAATGGTTGCTACTTGGAGCTCTCGACCAATCGCATCCTTAGCCATAAAGTCGATCTTCGGGCCATAAAACGCCGCCTCACCGACACCTACAAAGTACTCCTTGCCGACCTTGCTGTGAATAATATCTTCGAGCTGCTCAACGCTGCTACTCCAGCGTTCCAGACCACCAGCATAACCGTCCATATTCTCTGAGTCATGCGTCGACAAACGAACTCGCAAATCATCGAACCCGGCACCAGTATAAAACCGCTCGATGACGCTCCACAGCTCTATCGCCACCGCTTTTACCTGCGAAGTGCGACAAAATACATGCGCATCGTCCTGAGTAATGCCTCGGACACGGCTCAGCCCACCCAGCTCGCCACTCTGTTCGTCTCGGTAGACCATGGTGCTATCGCGGTACTTTATCGGTAAGTCGCGGTAGCTACGCGCGCGAGATGCGTAGAGCTGCGTATGGTGCGGGCAGTTCATAGGCTTCATCGCGAACTCATGGCCTTCACGGGTCGTAATGCGGAACAGCTCATCCTTGAACTTACTCCAGTGGCCACTTTTTTCGTACAAATCCTTCTTGGTGATGTGGGGGATACTTACCTGCTCAAAGCCAACCTCGTCTCGTAAATCTTGCACGAATCGGTCGAGCTCGTTCTTGAGTACGGTACCGCGGGGTGTAAACAAGGGTAGCCCTGCGCCCACAAGGTCAGAAAACACGAATAAATCGAGTTCTTGGCCGAGCTTGCGATGGTCGCGCTTCTTGGCCTCCTCGAGTATCAAAAGGTGTTGCTCTAGCTCTTCTTTGGTCGCAAAGGCCACGCCGTACAGACGCTGCATCTGTGGGTTCGACTCTTTGCCGCGCCAGTAGGCACCTGCCACACGCATAAGCTTAAATGCGCCAACCTTACCGGTAGATTCTACGTGCGGACCTCGACAGAGGTCGGTAAAATCACCATCGGTGTAAAACGATACGCTTTCGATAGCCGCCTCGCCCTCTGCAGCAACGCCGAGAGTATCGGCATCCAAATCTTTGGCAATGGTCGTACCGGCTCGCTTAAGGTCATTCAGAAGCTCCTCTTTATATGGCTGACCTGTTTCCCTCGCCCAGTTCAATGCTTCGTCTACCGATTTCTCGCTCCGCTCAAAGGCATAATCCTTGTTGATAATGCCACGCATTTCCTTCTCGATACGCTTAAAATCTTTGTCGGTTATCTTTGCCTCGCCAAGATCAATGTCGTAGTAAAACCCATGCTCCACCACTGGCCCAACGCCAAACTTGGCCTCTGGCCACAAATGCTGCACGGCTTGAGCCGTAATGTGCGCCAAGCTGTGTCGCATTGCATATAGTTCATTTTCGTTCATGTACGCCTCCTTAGTGCTTCTGTTTACATAACTTTGCAAATAAAAAACACGCCGATTTGACTCTAATAGGTCATTTCTGGCGTGCCTCGGGTCCGATATTCTCGCAGATATATCGGAGGTTCCACCTGGGGCGTTTCCTCTTGCGATGGTGCCTTTTTACATCTGTTATCGCCATGTCGATGAAGCTCCGCGGTTGGTGAATCCGCCTCATTGCCTATGCAACAGTATATACCAACCACACCCCCTTCCAAAACACACCCCCACCCAGAACATACCCTCTCCAAAAAATAACGCATGCCTCCAACAGCCAGTGAATGGTGTGAGGTCTAACCTTTCACCATAACATCGGTGACTTTAGGTGGTGAAAGGTTAGACCTCACACCATTTCGAAGCTGGGGAGCGCAAAGAGGAATGGCGTAAAGGAAAAGAAGGCCAAAATAAAAAGTCGGGCGTTCTCGCATGACGTCCGACTTCTTTCCCTAATGAAGTTTCCACACTTCGCGCTTAATCGCTTAAAACGCTCTCGGCAAAACCTCACCTCACGAGCTAGTATAGACCAACTAGTACCATTTGGCTAGTACTTTTTGCTTTTGTTTATCCCGAACCTGTGGATAAAGTGGAATGCCCTTTTATAACTATTTTATATCATTCGTGGGATATGCATGTCAGACATAAATACCTTTTATGGCATAGATCCACCAGTCGCACTCCCTTGAATGAGTTGTTGGTTGTTGCTATACTCATCGATAGTCCGTAAAGAGGGCGATTAGCTCATTTGGCTAGAGCGCCACATTGACGTTGTGGAGGTGATAGGTTCGAATCCTATATCGCCCACCATAGAAAAACCACCGTGTGAATGGTGGTTTTTCTATGGTGAAGGTTAGGACGAGAACCGTACTTTTGCGCCAGCAAAAGAGGTTCGGTGGAGTAAGTGAAGGTCAGAAAGAAACTTGTTCTTTCTGGCGAGCGAACGAAGGAGCGGAACAAAGTGGAGCGATATCCTATACAGGAGTCATCCGGGTCTGTTTCTTCGATTTAGTCAGATATCACCCTTTCTTCGACATTCTTTTTTGTATGTAGTGGGTCTAGCATACGACCGTGCATACAAATCCACACACCTTTCACATAGCTTTCGATAAGTTGTGAGACTGAAGCACCTAAATTCATCGGTGCGTCCGAGCCAAATAAGTTCCACGGATACATTGACCCCGTTAGGATTACGAGGCACTCTTCTTGCAGGCTTTGGGGTAAGCGATCTTTAAGGTATCAAGCGGTTTCGGGCATTGTATATGTACCGTGGCTAACCAAGAAACGCCTCATCCCTCCTGCATACTCTCTTTGAATAACCTCGGCAATCACCTGTCTATCGTGTTCGTTTATATCACGACTATCCTTGTTACAAACCTCAAATTCTTGATATTCGCAGGGTATATTGAAGCTTTTGGTAAGATATTTATCAAAATCAACTGTATCGTGGAAAAGCTTGGCAATATCTTCAACTTCCTTATACTCCGGCACACAGCCATTTATAGTGCCACCTGTTTTAAGATGCATAATTTTTAAGTCTGACATGGGGTAATTATATCAGATGCTTTCCCTGCCATGATAGAGAGAATTGCTGCGGAATTACTGCGTTTTATAGGTATGATACTGCTTGTGCTTTTGAGTATAGTATTGACTAATATGTTTTATTTTGCTATACTTCCTTAGTTAAACGAGGTGTTTTCTTGAGTAACAAACGACCAAGCTCGCTTAAGAGCTTCCAGTTGTTTTACGAAGAACTACCCAGCGCAAAGCGTGTACAGCGCGTGCGTCGGGCTCGAGTTAGCAAATAACCTTTACAACCTTTGGCCGGTCAGCCTGCTTCCAGCAGAGCTGGAACTCCGCTGACCTCTTTGGTCGCTGCACACCTTTCCCTTGTGGTGCTCGTGCTTCGTACTCCATGTACGATTTACTCCGCTCCTCATGCAAAAGTGTACATCGTCTCAAAGTCCAAGATTGTAAAAGCTATTGCTGCAACTCAATTAACGGTGGCCACTGTAAAACGATGCCCCTCATGTACCTAGTACATGAGGGGTTTTCACTATTTTGTTGTTCTCGGTGGATAGCTCATAGAACGTGTGAGGCCGTTATCCACGATACTTTCTTATGTTATCCACTAGCATTTTTACCAGCGTTATGTCAATATGTTGACATGGTTTGTATATATTGCGGTTCAAAAACAGCTGTTACGAATTCTCGCGGCAGTAAAAAACATGCGAGCACTTGGCGCAGGCGACAATGTCGTTCGTGCACTACTATCTTCACCACTAGAGAAGAAGTAGACATGGAGATGAGCATCCGAGTAGCTGACGAGAGAGGTCAATTAGAGGCATTTAGCCGCGAAAAGCTCCTTCTGAGCCTCCATAAAGCCCTCGGCCACCGTAGCGACGCCATAACGGCTGCCACCGCCCTGACGAGCACAATTACCCAAAAACTCGTCCAGAACACCTCCAGCGCCCTATTAACCCGCCAAACTATTATCGAGACCAGCACGATCACCCTACAAAACTTCGACAAAGCCGCCGCCATCACCTACGCCGCCTACCATCACATCTAGGAAGGGTGTGCTATCGCTATCCCGAAAGCCCGAAACCGCTCGTCGTAGAGATAAATTCTACTGCCTGAACGGCAGAAAGCTCTTCGGCGACTATTTTCTCAAAAGGATGGCCTGACGGAAACGACGTCGGATACCACTTTAGTATCTCATCCTCTCCATACTCGTCTGTTTTGGGCTTGGTCTTATGGCGCTGCAATGTTTCGAGCAGACTAACATCAAAATAATACAAATGATTATCTTCGGGATGCTTCGCAAAGATGCGCTCAAGCACATCTGCGTAGGACTTAACACTCAAAATACCCTCCATAATCACATCGTAGCCATCCTCAAGTGCTATGGCCACATCACTTTCAATCATCTTGTGGATAGTCTCAGAGTTGAGCCGACTCCCTGCGCCTGATGGATTGAAGATAAAACGATAATAATCTTGCTGTATGAGCACGACGCGGTTTTTTGCTGCCTTAAACAGCATGCTGGCCACAGTGCTCTTCCCAGATGCCGACGGCCCCCTCAGCACAATCAACTTACTCATACTGTTATGATACCACTCCCCTCCGCGAGCAAAGCTCGCTCGAATATATGCGACATCGCCGCATATAGCTTCCTTGCGGCCATAAGCCAGCAACATGGCTCAGGTGTTGCTTCGGTTTTACAACTTCCCCTTTAGGGGGTCGAGGGAGATGTTTGACGCAGCTGGTAAGTACCAGTGGTACTGACCAGCAAGGAGCCCTCCCGAGAGTTGTAACAAACGACAATCAGCTGACCAGTCGCTGGGTTCTTGGCCGAGGTTTTTGCCTTCTTTTTGCCGGAACAAAATGAAGGTCGAAGCGGCCCTGAAAGGACTGATTAGAAATGAGATTAAAAGTGAAATGAATCTATAATCGAAAATTAGAGGCCACCAACCAAAATGAAAACGAATCCACAGAGATACTAATGACCGATGAGGATAAAAGTTACACTTTTCTTTTTGCACCGCCAGAGGCGTCTTCGACCACCACGGCCTTCTCGGTAACATCGAACTTGGACATATACTTTCCGAGCATGAGCCGCGTCTGTGAGTAGTATGCCGCGAAAGAGTTGTACACCACTGTTGTAATCGGCAAATAGACCCACTGCAGCACCATAAACACAGATCGGTGCCGCTTATAGCGGAGTGGCTTGGGTGGCAGCGTCTTAAGAGATAGAAAGATCGTAATCAGTAATGCTATAACCGCAACGGTCTGAACACGGCTTACGACAATTGGCAACTCGTTGGCCGCAATGTCCTTGGGATGAAACAGCGACGGAATGAAACCGCCAAACAAGATCAGTAGCGAGCCGACAGCCCAGTTAATGTGCCCTTCTAGCAATCGCCACGTCTTAGCAATTAGATCAAAGCGCGGCACCTTATTCCGCTTAAAGAACCCCTTGTCTACCACGTACGCAATGTCCGAGGCCCCATACGTCCAGCGTCGAAGCTGCACAAACTGTGCCTTGAGTGTTTTGATGTAACTGTCCGAAAGCACAGCATCCTGATAAATGGGCACGTGCAACGGGTAAACACGGTAGTCCCCGTCGTAGGTAAAGTAAGAACGCCAAAATTGATGTCCATCCTCGACAATGGTACGAACGCTCCAATAATCTGTCTTCATCAGTGATGCCAGTGGCTGGGCATGAGACGAAAAGTTGCGCAGCGCGTGCGAGCGAAGCGAAATAACAAGATTAAAGAACGAATTACCCGTCGCCAAGACACGCATCGGCGCCGGTGCATCCCAGATATTATTAGTATAGAGCGACACTGGCTGATACGAAGCGTTGAGCGGCTTCGGCGCAACCATATAGGTGTAGCTAAGGGCATTAAAGTATTGTTTGTCGGGCCGATTATCTGCATCGAGTGTCGTAACGAGAACGCGCTTGGGGTCTATGCCAGCACCGAGCACATATTTTTCTAGTTCACGCCCAGCGTACGTTACATTTCCACCCTTGCCTACAACCTCGCCAGGGATTCCAGCCGGATGCCCAACCGCCATTGCATGTTTAAAGCTAGCCCCGTACTCTCGCACGAGTTGATGCGCAAGTTTCTCGGTAGCTTCGCCGGCTCGCTCCTCGTAAGCGAGTACAAAAATAACCTGCTTCATGTTGTACTCGGTATCAATAATAGATTGTATGGTCGGTTCGAGTACTTCACGAACTTCTTTGTAGGTAGCGACGATTACCGCGTGCAGTACGTCGTCGGGCTGTACAAAAAGCGGCCGCTCAGTGAGCCTTGCGACGACTTTTTTGTGCCAGTTCGGGCGTTTGGCATTGGAGTGTACTTCGCCTGCTGCTAGCTCTGCAATCATATTTGTCCACGGTAATACTTGGTGGCTGCGCATAGCATGGTAGCCGTGTAGTGCGCGCATAGCCCCCGCCATAGCACGTGCGAAGTTGATCAGCAGGTATACAAGTACAAAAAATGCCGCTAAGCGGACATCGAAGTAGCTCAAAATAAATGGCACCGCCAAAATCGTCCAGCTCAACAATCCAGGCAAAATCTCGAAAAAACGGTAGTGACCTTTACGATCTTTTTCGTACGGAATTTCTATATCCGTCATTAACGAAGCACCAGTAGCGCATTACTGACAATAATGAGTAGCACGAGCAAAAAAGCTGAAAGCGCAAGCACAACTTTGGATAGCGCTTGGCGTATACCGTAGACACGATAACTCAAAATAGCACTGAACCCGAAGATCATAAGTCCTGCCAGAACAAAACCCATAATGTCCCAAACCGAACCTTGAGTATAGTGATCGTGTCCCAAATTTGCACGGTACGAAACAATGTAGTTGGAACTACCCCGTACTGCAGTCATCCGCAAGATAATCAGAGCGCTATTTGCGATGGTCAAGAATAAACTAATGCTCAAGAGCAACAACGCTGTCCGGTCGCGAAAATATAACTTATTTTTACTCATACGTTCCCTTCATTGTATCAGATCGGGCATGGAGAAAACATTTTGTTTTCGTTCTGCTATAATCAGTACCGTCAGAGACATATTGCCACCTTAGCTCAGTTGGTAGAGCGGCGCATTCGTAACGCGCAGGTCAGCAGTTCGATCCTGCTAGGTGGCTCCACAAAGTTGAGACAAAACCAAAGGTTTTTTCTCAACGCTTCGCTGCTCTTTTTCCTATATCTATAGTACGAATACCGAAGTAAATTCGTCATTCGTACCGATCTTACTTTCTGCGGCCAAAGGCCGCACCCAAAATTCCAATCCAAGGAGCGAAGTCGACTGAATGGAATTTTGAGAAGGAGGAATATAGACCCAGACCGAAGCTTTTGCCGCATGCGGCAAAACGAGGTAGGGTCGTCCATTCCGACGCGGGTGTCGTATAACGGCTATTATGTATCCTTCCCAAGGATGAGACGGGGGTTCGACTCCCCCCACCCGCACCAAATCAGAACAGAACTGGAAATTGTCGCCCTGTCGGGCGGCTTTTTCTTTGGTCACGCGCAGCGCAGACCAAAGGTTTTCTTGGGGGGAATTGGGAAATTGCTCGTCATTTATGACGACTTCTTTTTGTCGCATTTGCAGGTTCGACCCGAAGATTTCAAGGCATAAGGACTTTTTGGCTTGTAAATCGTCCGACTTTGCAATTTTATGGATAGAAACGGCAGTTTCTATCCATTGTTTCATCGGTTCGACCCAAGTCGACACGCCGACTGTTGCTTGCTCGATTTTCTCCTCAAGCCGTTTCTTCTGTCCAAGTATTTCCGCGCGTTTGTCTTGGTAAAGTTCGCGCTCAACGTCGCCATCTAGGTAACTCTCAAGCAAAAGCGCCAGTTTATCAGACAAATGCGTGATGTCGGTTCGCAAGACTTCAGTATTCGTGGAATATTCAGCTTTCTCTCTGGCTTCGTCTTTGCGCAGTAGTTCACGCATCTTGTCCGCCCACGCAGTGGGCAAAGAAAAGCCACGCAACAATCTTGAGAGTTGTCTGTCCAGCTCCTCTGCGCGAATATGTGGCTCACGACAGACGACTGTTTTGCTTTTGCGAGTGCAACGATAGTAAGTGTAGGTACGCACATTACCGTTTTTCTGGCGTTTAGTGTGTGTTTCAGCCGTAAACATCATACCGCACGAACAATAGACAAGACCGCACAGCGGTTTTGGATCATTGGCTTTTCTTTGTGGCTTGCCTCGCCGTTTCATTACTTCCTGCACTTCGTCAAACAGCTGTTTCGAGATAATCGCTTTGTGTTTGCCCTCGTGAACTTCGCCAAGATAACGGAAATGTCCGTAGTAAAACGGGTTGCTCAATATATGTGTTATGCGATTTCTCGAATACGGCTTTTTGCCAGTCATTGTTTTACCACGTACTTTGCACGCTTTTGTTTTTATGCCGCTCTGATACAGAAAATCTGTAATCTGGTCGAGCCGTTGGTCGCCACGCGCGTATAACTCGAAGGCTTGCACAACAACAGGCGCGGTTTTCTTGTCTACTCTGGCTGTCTTGGTGCGCATATCGTTGTAGTAGCCAATAGGGGCAACGCCTGGCATTTCGCCGCGCCGAACCTTTTGGCGCAAACCGCGCTTGGTATTGACTGACAGATTGTCTACGTACTGCTTGGACGAATTAAACTCATTAGCCAGCATATATTTGCCCTGAGGCGTGTTTTCAAACCAAAAATGCGGAAATTTTAGGTCAAGCAATATATTCTCATCAAGCATATAGATAATTTGTCCGCTATCTATGGAATTACGAGATAATCTATCTGGTAGCCATGACAAAATGCCGCTAGCTTCGCCCGATGAAATGCGCGCGAGCATTTTATTGAGGATTGGGCGACCGGGCTTTTTAGCGGTGCGTTTTTCGATGAAAATATCGACAATATCTAACTTGTATTTAGTAGCGTATTCTTTTAGCTCGACTACCTGTGCCTCGACAGATAATACCTGTCTGTCCTCGACATCTGTCGATTTACGAACGTAGATAAAGTAATTCATAACACCCCCTTTTGACACTCAAAAAGCCGCTTCGCTGGAATACAAAATCAGGCGAACCTAAATTTGTGCGAAACGGCTATTTGAGTGGTCAAATAGAAAAATCCGCCATAATGATTTTGTATTCCACTTACGATTGTAGCATACGCGGTAGCGTGTCGGCTATGCCGACTACAAAAAGAAACGCGGCTTTTGCCGCGTCAATTTCCCAATTCCCCCCAAGAAAACCTTTGGTCTGCGCTGCGCGTGACCAAAGAAAAAGCCGCCCGACAGGGCGACAATTTCCAGTTCTGTTCTGATTTGGTGGCTTTCTACGCGAAAGCTCGAACCTATTTTAGCAGATAATGACCGAGGTTGCCGCCAAGCCCCGCCGCCTAACGGGGCAATCCCGCGCTGCGCCCCGCCATGTAGAGCAGAGGTAAGATAGCTCTAAGGCGACAGGGTTGTAGTCCTGGACTGATATGCTATGCAGCTGATTGATTAAGCTTTGCCTCGAGAACTCTTTTGCGTAGGGATGTAATGTCTTGTGGTGACATGTCAACATCAGTTTTATCTTCCGTCTTGTGCCCCCATGGAGACCATGGCGAACCTTTATATATTGTCTTGGTAGCTTTATCTGTAGCAGTAAGATTCCAGAACTCGAATACACCGTCAAATCGGTCTTGTAAATCACGGACCGATCGGTGATCTACGATACTACCACTGCTATCAGTGGCAAACGTCAAACTGCCACGCGCTGTTAATGCGTCGAAAATGAGTTTCTGCTTTTCAGATAAGCCTTCTGGATAATCCGAGCTACGATTAGTCGCGCGAAGTTGCAACAACTCACTGAGATCAGCATCTGTAACATCATCAAACTCTGGTGCAGATGCCTTAAATTCTTGGATAAACTGCCTATTGCGAGCCTCTGCTTGTTCGTACATGCTCTCTCTAATAGCATCAATGTCTACTGAGCCAGCAAGGCGCTTACTTTCTTCTATATCGTCAGAATATGGCTTAATTCTCTCATTTGCTAGCTGCAATACGCCATCAATCGCAGACAAATCGACAGATTCAAGGTTTTTAGAAGACCTGTCTCCAACCTGTACGATAAAGTATGCTTTTGCAACGACGTTTCCATCTTTGTCCTGACCGATCACGATAGCTGGGCGAGACTCAATTCGTGCGTAAAAGGTATTCTTATGGTGGCTAAATCTTTCAGCAAAACGAGTTAACTGGCCATCACCGTCCAATTGTTCTGCTGCCCCGCTGACCGTAAACGTAACTTTTCCTTCTTCATCGGTCGATTGATCTAAAAGATTTGATGCATCTATCTCAACGGTATTGCCCAGGCTACTGTACCAACGATTGTATTTGTCTGGCCACCCCCTTGTGATTTCAACTCCATCCCACTCTGCGTCAAAGCGACCATGGCTAACCACTCCGAACTTCTGGGCGTACGTTAAATCCTTAGCCTTTTCATAAAATGTTGCGTCATATTCGGCTTGGTCATCCAGATGAGGGTGGATATATCCGCCGTTTCTACTAGAGTAAATTGTCTCCGCATATGCATTCGTTGGCACAACATCTTGTATACTTTTTTGAATGCTTTCAATACTTTTTCCCGAGAGGGCTGTACTGAGTTTTGCCGCCTCGGCTCGTAACTCGACAAGCTTTTCAATGCGTTCGCGTTCAGGATTTTCAATTGTTTCGTGTGTTTCATGATCGTCAGCCTCAGCTGTTTGATTTAGTACATCGTTCTCTTTTAGCTCGGCACGTGTATCTAATGCTTCAGCAACATCCATATGATGATCCCGATATATGCGATGATGAGTAGTTGCGTCATATGTTCCAGCCTGCTCACGATGCAATGCAGCCTCGCTACGATCTTCATTGGAAGCGTTTGCCGCTTCATGGGCTAACCCCACGTCCTCTACATAGGATGGTTGTGTCCCATCGGACAAATAACCATTCTCATCTACTTTTTGCTGGCTATCCAGTAGAGCAGCCTTACCAATATGCGGTTCCTCTGGCTTACTTTGCTCGAAGTTATCTTGTGGCATTCCTTCTGACATCTGGTCTGATCCTTTTCTGTTTTTTAGGATAAGCTTTATTGTGATCATAGCATAGCATATCAGTCCAGGACTACAACCCTGTCGCCTTAGAGCTATCTTACCTCTGCTCTACATGGCAGGCGCCCCGCCAGAAAAAACAGCCTTTTCCTAATTCAAAAGAAGAAATTTGGCGGGAAAATTCAAAAAATATAAAGGCTAGTTTTTCTGGCGGGGCGCAGCGCGGGATTGCCCCGTTAGGCGGCGGGGCTTGGCGGCAACCTCGGTCATTATCTGCTAAAATAGGTTCGAGCTTTCGCGTAGAAAGCCACCAACAAAAGGACTTTCCATCTGGAAAGTTTTTTTGTTGGTCATTATAAAAGAGGGTCTCCCTACATTCTGCAGGCCCAAAACTTCACGATTGAAATCATAGATTTCATCGGAAGGTTTTCTTGCAAAGTGCTACAGGCACTTTTCACCCTCTGTTTCGTATCCGAACTAAATTCGGATATTCACTACTCCCTAAAGCTCGGCTATCACCTCGAAAGGGCTGGAGAAAGCCGCTACTTGGCTTTCGTGGGGAGTCAAAAAAATAACGGAGCATCAATGCCCCGTTATTTTATGTGCTAAGAAGTTATTTCTTGTCTTCTTTTTTCTTGTCCAGACGATCAAGCTTAGCAATGTGAACAATTTGGTAAACCACAAACGCTGTCGCAAGCAACGTGATGATTGCACCGATGATAGCACCCCAGCCAAATACAAGCTCTGCCTTACCACGGAAAAGCCCAGTGTGCCACATTTGCTTATCAAGAGAGACACCACCAACAATATAGCCAATGATTGGATTGATGAACTCCTCAACTATTGATTTTACGGCTGCGCCGGCTGCAGTTCCGATTGCAAGACCAACTGCTAGGCCGACAACACCCTGCTCACGAACAAAGTCCGTAAAACCTCTTACGTGTTTTGCCATTTTCTTTCTCCTTATTACCTCTGTTAGTAATTTGAAGTATACGATAGCCGGTACAAAACAGCAATTATTTTATTTATCCGAGGAGTGGTTTGGTCTATATAGTAATCGGGCGCTGGGCATTCGAGGGCTAAAACCAAGCTTATGGTACAAAGTCCGTAGATTGTTTTGGGGTGATAGCACCGTTGTTAAGGCAAGGTTTTTTGTGTCTGCAAAGTTCACTCGATCAACTAAGATAGCCTGCCCAATTCACCGCCCCCGATGCTCTGCCCGCACCACAAGATTTGCCACATGCCCTTCTGTATTGCTCGAATTAATTAGTACATCTCCCGCCGCAATAACCTCGGCGTCCTCGTCCCGCACCACAGTTGAGTGTATGGCCACTCCCTCTCGAGCCGCCTTTGCTCGGTAATCCTCGATTCTCTGGGCGCCCCATAGCTTGGCTACCCAATCTGTGACAATAGGGTTCTGCAGGCTGTACACTTCTTCGGGCGTTATATGCCCTTCTGGGTCAAAGTACATTTCTTTTGGCAATTGTGTTTCTAAACTATGCATATAGAGTATTGATTTTATCATATTTTATTGTTTTGTACTATTGACCGATCTGGCTCACGTTGTTCGCTGATCACCGGCCCAAACCGGCAGGCAGACCAAGAAAAACACCCCAGCTTTCGCTGAGGTGTTACTCGACCGGATATCGCTTCGCTCTTCCGCTCATTTGCCAGAAAGAAGAACTTCTTTCTGGCTACATTCGCTGCACCGAACCGACGATCTGGCTCACGTTGTTCGCTGATCACCGGCCCAAACCGGCAGGCAGACCAAGAAAAACACCCCAGCTTTCGCTGAGGTGTTTTTCTTGGCG
>JAGORO010000010.1 GCA_018062785.1 Candidatus Saccharimonadota bacterium | reverse complement strand
GCACCATATAAAAACCCGGCTTTTGGCTGGGTTTTTATATGGCCTATGACTGAAGGCTTGGTTTCCCACGTCAAGACTGCGAAGCAGGATTGAGAAGTGGGGAGTCGTGTAGCGGACAAAGAAAACGGGAGCTTGCTCATGTCCCTTTGGGAGCGAAAGAGCCTCGCACCGAAGGAGACTGCTCTCGGAAACACCTGTAGCGTGCCTCAAATACCAGCAGGCTTTTTCGTCCGCCGCTTTTGGTATACAATAGTACGCAGATATGGGAAAACTAACTCCGACAAAACCGCTTTTAGTTATGCTCTACGGCATGCCGGGCTCCGGAAAGACATTTTTCGCGCGACAACTCACCGAGCACGTCAAGCTTGCTCACGTACAGAGCGATCGCATACGCAACGAACTTTTTCAAAATCCGACCTACAGCAAGGACGAAAACCATATTGTTGCCAGCATCATGCTCTACATGACAGAGGAGTTCCTGAAGGCCGGAGTAAGCGTGATTTTTGACACCAACGCAATGCGCATTGCTCAACGTCGAGCACTTCGCAACTTGGCCGTACGATCGGGCGCAGAATCGCTGCTGCTTTGGCTGCAGATCGATCCTGACTCTGCGTATCTGCGCGCCTCCAACCGAGACAAGCGTAAAGCAGACGACAAATACGCCCAAGTAATGGACATTCCTAGTTTTAAACAGTTGCTTGGTGGCATGCAAAATCCCGAGATCATAGAAAAGGTAATCGTCTTGAGTGGCAAGCACGTTTTTAATACTCAGAAAAATGCTGTCATTCGATCACTCAAAGAACGCCGGCTCGTCACCAGCGACACGCAGGATCATCTCAGCAAACCGGGCCTCATTAACCTTGTTCCCAACACCGGCACTGGTCGTGTCGATATGTCACGTCGCAACGTCCGAATTCAGTAAGGCCTGCTGTGGCGACAAAAAAAGTAACAATTGAGGGTCTCGGCGAGGTCGTACTCGCCAAAACGCGACAAAGTCGGTCTATTCGGCTATCGATCCGAAATGACACGGTGCGCGTCTCTATGCCGTACCTCGTCCCATACAGCGCGGGTGTACGGTTCTTAACAGATCATATGCCGTGGGTGCTCGATGAACTAGCGAAAAATGATGCAGTAGCGCTCCACGAAGGGCAACGTATAGGTAGACTGCATACGCTAGAGTTTTCTAGGGCCAGTACAGATTCTGCTAGCACAAGGGTTAAGGGGACTAAGATAGTGGTTCCTTTGCTGCGGGGCGAGAAGCCCGAAGATGCGACCGTTCAGGCTCGCGCTCAAAAGGCAGCCGAACGTGCCTTGCGCAAAGAGGCCGAAATTGTCCTTCCCCCTAGGCTCAAGGAACTTGCCGAGTTTCATAACCTACAGTATGGGAGTATCCAGATCAAGAAACTCAAAAGCCGATGGGGAAGCTGCGACTCGCACAAAAATATCGTTCTCAACCTCTACCTGATGCAGTTGCCTTTCGAGCTGATTGACTATGTCTTGTATCATGAGCTTACGCATACCGTACATATGAATCATGGACCAGAATTCTGGCGCTGTATGGAGCGACTATACCCGAGCGCCAAGAAGGCACGTAGCAAACTCAAGCAGTACAAAACATCGCTATAGGCGTAAGGGGTTTGCCGCCTAGACTGATTGTGTCATACTGGTTTTGACATGGCCAACACAGCACAAACAACCCAAAATCCTGCCGAAAGTATAGCTCTCGAACACGAACGACTTACGAGTCTCATCAACAGCATGGCGGATGGCGTAATTGCTGTCGACGAAAAAGTACATATCGTCCTGTACAACGGCGCTGCCCTGAATATTCTTGACGCCAATATTACTCCGGATGGTCAGCATCTGTCCAAGATAGTAAAAATATTTGACAATAACGGCCAACCGGTCAACATAACGGCCCTTATCAAGGGGACTACTACATCACAGAGTACTAGGGACTACCTGCTGCACTACGATGACGGTAGCAAAGTAAACCTCTACCTTTCCATTGCGCCGGTACGCCTTGGCTATGGCGTGCAAGGACAAAAAGGATTCACTCTCTTACTCCGAGACATCACCCGCGAAAAGTCCCTCGAAGAGGAGCGTGACGAGTTTATTAGTGTCGTCAGCCACGAACTCAGAACGCCAATTGCCATCGCCGAAGGCAACATCAGCAATGCACAGCTCGTCGCCGACAGATCGGCAACTCGCGATACCTTGCTCGATGACGCTCTAAAAGTTGCACATGACCAAGTGGTGTTTTTGGCCGGCATGATAAACGACCTTGCGACGCTAAGTCGTGCTGAGCGCGGCGTACTGAAACTCGAGGTCGAGGATATCAACCCTCACGATCTAACCGAAACCCTGATCAAAACGTACACTCCCGACGCAGTAGCCAAAGGCCTCACGCTGCACTGCGAGCTAAGCCCACACTTAGAAACCTTGCAGTCAAGCAGCCTGTATGTTCGAGAGGTGTTGCAGAACTTTATAACCAACGCCATCAAGTACACAGAAAAAGGCGGTGTTGTTGTGGCTGCCAAGCCATGGGATAGCGGTGGCGTAGTCTTTACGGTTAGAGACACCGGCATCGGGATCAGCAAGGCAGATGCCGAGCGTGTCTTCGATAAGTTCTTTCGCTCAGAAGACTTTAGAACTCGCCAAAATAGTGGTACTGGACTTGGCCTATATGTCACCATGAAATTGGCCCGCATGCTACACGCCGAAATAGCTATCGACAGCGAACTTAATACTGGCTCGACGTTTACTATTAAAATACCTAATGTCGAACCAGAGAACGATTAGCCTAGCGCTGAACGCCTTGTGTCACGGGCAGGTCGTCGCGCACATCGTCTAGCGATGGCAATCGAGAAATCACCTGCATGACAGGCAAGCAAACATTTCTACCCTTCCAAGTAACCGTACCGAATTCGTACAGCAAACAAGATACGTGGAGCACTATGACATCGAGAACAAATGCCACCGGCGCGGACGCAATGCCATATATAGGCTTACAGAGACCGGTTTTAACGCTAACAATAAGGTAAATACCGGTTACTAAGGCCGAGGCCAGAGCCGCAAAAAGTAGCACAAAAAATTCTGCAGTTATAATGCTGTGAATAATAAACCAAAAGGGCGCAAGGAATACCGCTAACTCGAACAGTGCAGTTAAAGCTACGAGTTCGATTCGCCGATGTAACTGCGGATAACGAACGCGTAGTGTTGTCTGGTACTGTGCTTCGTGTGGCTTTGCGCTAAAAAGAGGTAGAAAGCGATTGCTTCTTAAGAAGTAGTACGAGTCGGAAGTCACTGCCTGTCGAGCAAAATATGCTTCGGGCGTAACAGAACTCGAAACCGCCTTGAAACCGCCCAAATCGTGCAGGAAATCACGTGAGACCATCCAGCACGTACTTAGGACAGGCGGTCGCTTAAATAGCCGCCTAGGAAGACAAAGCTCCCAAAAATAGCGCATTGGCTGCAATATAGAAAATCGGGCAGTGTCCTCGATAATCCTCTGCGGCATAAGACTCATCATTTTTCGATCTTTCTCGACAAATGTCGATACCATACTTCGCAGGCTTACTGGTGTAAACCTCGTGTCTACACCACAGTACAGCAGTAGCTTACCGCTGGCTTCGGTTCGCAGTTTTTCGTAGGCCCAGTTTTTTGGCAGCCAACGACTATCCGGCTCCTTGCCCGCGACAAAACGAACACCGTCATGAGCAAAGCTCTTGATAATCTCGGGCGTACGCTTGGTAACGCTACAATCATCTAGAACGATTATTTCTAGTTTCGGGTAATCACTCGAGACGAGCGACTCTAAGCACGCATGGAGCATGTCTGTTTCGTTACGAGCCGGTATGAGAACACTGAGCGAAGGTAATTGGCTGCTCGACAGGTATTCATCGAGTTCCTTCGGTCGAGTATAGCTCCAAGTCTGAAAGGTAGTCTTAAGAATAACGAGAAGTACGGCGCTACTCGCGACAAGCAGTCCAATCATGAAAGATGTCATGGAGATGTGTCGAAGCAGTAGGTGAATAACGATGGTGGCAGCACACTGCATAAGAAAAACCCAAATAAAGGCACTGAAGCTAGCGTTTTGTAACCTACGCCTCTGTAATCGCCAGCGCATAATGCGTGCAATATTTACTAGCCTATAGGCCTGAAGAAAGCCTAGTATCCCGAATAGTTGCCAATTTTCAATCAATAGTGGGACAATGCTTGCTACCGACGCCAAGAACACTACCGGCCACAAGAGTCCTCTAACGAGCTTGTAGTCGCATATAAACCGATTGATCGACAGCAAAGAAACCCCCTCGACGGCCGAGAGAGCAAGCCAGACTAGAAACCAAGTCGTCATGCCATTAACTGTACCATGATACCGCTATCGAGAGCCATGGCACGGTCCAAACCCACTGGCTTAGACGTGGCGAGGCATAGGACATCGCCGCGAGGCTTCTTCAAGTCACCGTTGACTCTCACGTACCATCGGTGCTAAACTTGACGTAATCGACCTACAGTTACTGTAGGTTTTTTAATTGGCTCACAATTTGTGGGAAAGGAAAGGTAGACAACAAGGTGGCTACAAAAAAACGAGTGCTGCAAGCAGAGTCAAAGAGTGAAGAATCAATTTCTAAGGCGTTTTGGCGTGGCTTTTTTTGGCCATTCCGCTTCATCTGGCAATGTCTAGCATGGCTTAGCCATAAGCCACCATTCAAGCAGATCGGACACCTCATTCGGAAGATTGCGAACATGCGCGTAGTTAAGTTTGTTGCCAAGGTTATCGGCATACGGTACATCGTTCGAAGCTGGAGAGAGCTTAGGCAAGTATCTTGGCCTACGTTTCGTGAAAGCGCTAGGCTAGTAGTGGCAGTCTTGGTATTTTCGGTAGCATTTGGAACATTCGTCGCCATCCTCGACTTTGGCCTCAATAAAATATTTGAAAACGTTATTTTAAAGTAGCCATCGCGGCAGGATTGGAGTAATTACCTAACATGAGCAGCAAAAAACGATACGATACTACCAAGCAATGGTACGCCATTCATACCTACAGTGGCTACGAAGAGAAGGTGGCTGAAAGCATCCGACAGCGCGCAGACTCACTTGACATGAAAGACAAGATTTTTACCGCGCTCGTACCGAAAGAAAAGCAAATCGAGATCAAGAACGGTAAGCGCAAGATTGTCGAAAAGCGCATCTTCCAAGGTTATGTGCTCGTGCAAATGAAGCTAACGGAAGACGCATGGTACATCGTCCGCAATACCCCGAGTGTAACTGGCTTTGTCGGCACCGGCACCGAGCCAACCCCAGTCGACGAAGAAGAGATCGAGAAAATTCAAAAGCGTATGGGACTCGAGCAGCCAAAGCACAAGATCGATTACACCATTGGCGAGGTCGTAAATATCACTGATGGGCCATTTAAGGGCTTCGATGGCTCAATTAGCGAAATCGACCCACAAAAGGGCAAACTCAAAGTCCTCGTCAACATGTTTGGCCGCGAAACACCAGTCGAACTCGACAGTCTCCAAGTCAAGCGCGTGTAGCCATGAAGGGCACGCAATTTATTGTGGACATACCCGATGGCGGCAAGTACCCACAGCTTATTGAGTGCGATAATTCAGGTATGCCGTTAGATAAGCTGCCAGTACTCCTCGTGCCCGTAACCGACTTCGGTGGTCACGAGGATTGGGTTGCCCAGGTGCGCAGACAGCGGGTTTGCATTGCACTGACGAGTCTCTGTCTTACGGACCAAGTGTTCACATTGCCATTTGCAGATGTTCCTAATAATGAGCTTGACGGCCAGTAGCCCAGAACAAAAAATATTTTCTAATTTTGGAGAATATGCTATAATTACACCGTTACGCACTACTTAAAAGGTAGGAGAGTCTCTAGCTTGATCCCACAGCTTCATGAAGGGAAAAGAGCAGCCAGAGCGAAAATGACATTTTTGCCCTGCGCGTCGAGAAAAACCGTGAGGTTTGTCTTGAAATGAACTCGTAATAGGAAGGAATTATTCGCTATGGCGAAAGTAGTAAAAGCCAATCTAAAGATGAAATTAAAAGGCGGACAAGCCAGTGCAGCGCCTCCAGTCGGCAGCACGCTGGGTCAGTACGGCGTAAATATGATGGATTTTATCCAGCCATTTAACGACGCCACCAAGGACATGCAGGGCAAGACTGTCACTGCGCACATTGTTATTTACGACGATCGCACAATGGACTTCCGTGTGGTGGCCGAGCCAACCGACGACCGCATTCGTGCAGCACTCGGAATTCAGAAGGGTTCCGGCCGACCAAACAGCGAAAAGGTAGCCAAAAAGCTTACCGATACACAGCTCACGCAAATCGCCACCGAAAAAGCGCACGACATGAATACTGACGATGTCGACGCTGTGAAAAAAATGGTCGCCGGCACTGCTCGCAGTATGGGCGTAGAGATCGAAGGCTAGTCATGTCCAGCCCAGAAGAATTTCAGGAAGCTCTAAGTATTGTCGAGATGTTTTCGAACGAGGTTGCAGCCAGAGCTGCATGCGAGACCTATGGCCTTGATCCAACAGACGTGCTAGAACGAGCCCAAGAAGTTGTGTCACAACCGTTGAACACCGAACCAAGCAAGGGAACTATCGAACCAAAGCCCATAAACCATGTCAGCGGCACCCTTGGAAGCTTATTCGTAAATACTCTTGGCGACTTTTACGATTTTTAATTAACTTGTGGGAGGCCAAAACTGACCGTTTGCACCACGAAAGGAGAATATATTTATGGCAAAAACTAAAGCAGAGCTTCTCGAAGAAGCAAAGACGCTCGACCTCGAGATGACAGCTAAAAACACTGTCGCCGAGATTACCGACGCAATCACAAATGCGAATGAGTCTACAGAGACAGAAACTCCATCCAAGGATGAAGCCAAAGACGAAACCAAGGTTGCTAAATCTGGTAAGCGCAGTAAGAAAGGCCTCGAAGAGGCAGAGGCTAAGGCCGAGAAAATCGACCACCAACAGCACCGTGATGAAGAAGCGGCCGAAGAGGCAGAAAAGCCAAAGCAGCCCGTCACTCCTACGCGTAGCCGTCTTGAGCGACGTAGTAAGGGCTACCGCAAGAGCGCTGAACTTGTCGAAAAGGGCAAAGCCTACGAACTAAACGAAGCACTCGAGTTGGCCACCAAGACCAGCAGCGTCAAATTTGATGCAACTGTCGAGCTCCACGTCAACCTCGGCGTTGACCCACGACAGGCAGACCAGAACATACGTAACAGCATTGTACTTCCAGAAGGTACAGGCAAAACCGTCCGAGTGGCAGCATTCACCGACGACAAAGTTACTGGCGCAGATATCGCTGGCGTAGACGCAATTACAAAGGAGCTAGAAAAGGGCACAATTTCATTCGACGTGCTGGTTAGCACTCCTACCAATATGGCAAAGCTTGGTAAGTACGCTCGTTTGCTAGGCCCACGCGGCCTCATGCCAAACCCAAAGAGCGGCACCGTTACAGCAGACGTCAATAAAGCCGTGGCAGAAGCTAAGGCAGGTCGCGTAGAATACCGCGTCGATAGCACTGGCATCATCCACCTCGGTATCGGCAAGGTTAGCTTTGGGGCAGTCAAATTGCAAAAGAATGCCGATGCTATCATCGCTAGTCTCAAAAGCAACAAACCAGCCAGCGTTAAGGGCATATACATCAAGGCCGTTCATGTCACTACTACGATGGGTCCGAGCATTACGGTTACGCCTAGCCTCTAGGTAGCATGCGATGCGTTCAATAGAATTTAGTCATCCTCTGAGCGAAACAAACCATTCGGTAGAGGTACTTACACACGAGAACCCCGGGAAATCTGTCTTACTTTCGATAAACGACTGGGCAGATACGCAGAATAGCCATAGCCTGCGGGCAGAGTTTGCACGTAAGTTTGAAGCTATTGCTGCTCCTATCACGGAACAGAAGCTTCTTGTTCCGTACCATAACCTATGGCGTGAAAGCGTGAGCTTGCAACGCCAAAGCCTCGACTGCCTCAGTGGCTGGGCAATGGTGCTAGCTCAAGAGGGGGGACTGCACCACCACCAAGGCTTTACCGTGCACAGTTTTGTTGGTGGCTCACTCGGCCTCGAGCGCACCATCGGAGACCGTAGGTACGACGGCTTCGTGTTTACAGAAAATGCCGATGAGGCTCTACCGTCAAGTGTTGATATCGGGCCTCATTTTGCAGAACTTGTCGTCGGGTTTACCGAAAACGCTACGGTTCAACACCTTGTGGCAAAACTCGCAATTGCTGGCGAGGGTATATACAAACAATAGCCCTAAGCTAGACAAAAATAGGTACCGGCTTTGCGGTACCTATTTTTTTGAAAAAAAGTGTTGGTTAGTTTTGTTCTTTTTCTTTCTGTACGCCAACACTCAGTGCAGCTGCCAAAAGCGTTACTGCAAAAATACCTGCGAATGCAACGTCAGCACCGGTGTCTTCAAGCATTGCGCCAAGAGGAGCGCGAGATGCTGTAACACCAAGAACCTGAGGCGTTGTCACAGCGACTGGCTTCAATTTTGGAGCCACCTCGGCCATCGAGAATACATCGTTTTCCCCAAGCCATGATACAAACGCAGTTTTGAGTGAACGAATATTTCGAACTTGGGTAGTATCGGCAGCATTAAATGCAGCTAGGGTCGGCGTGACAGCAGTATTTTCGCTGCTACCCACGAGGTACGTTCCACTAGCGCTAAATGCGGTTGGAAGATCAGTCCCACTGCCGTTCAATACGGTCAGTACGCCAGTCGCTAGATCGAGGTAGTAGTAACCGACAGTATACTCTTCAGTATCGTTCCAGTTAAAAACAAGTGCCTTGCTTACATCTGGCGATATATCAAGCAGTACCTCATCGGCATTTGCCGAGTTGGTCAAGTTTTGGGCAGACATGTAATCATCGCCGACATTCATAACATAGATATCAGAGCCATTATTGCGCCAGTCCGAAAAATAAATCTTACCGTTTGCGCCAAAGACCGCATTAACGTAGTAATCGCCGATCTCTGGTGGGATTACAGAAGCTACATTGCCGCTGGTCATATCTACCATATCGACCTGATTGCCGCCCGCATCACCGAAGTACGTTGTAACGAGAACATTCTTGTTGTCAGGGGCGTAGGACATGTCTTCGACCTCAGCATAATCGGGGTCGCTGCCGATGGTGGCAACTGGCTTAGGTGCGGTCACGGGATTACCGTTGACATCAATGGTCACCTGATTTACGACAACCGTTTCATTTTCGCCGGAGACAACCTCGGCGTAGGCCACGTTATTTGTTTGTGTTGTAGGGTCGATACCCATTGCAGGGCCAACCGTTGCTGTCGAGATAAGCCCACCTTCCGTATTGGTCGCAACTGTGGTAGTGCTGCCTGTGTCAGGATTGACCGCAATAACCGCCGATCCATCAGCTCCAGAATTGGTGGAAGGGTTAGTGTCTTCGGTTGTCACAATAACACCATCGTCACCCGGAAGTGCAGCATGCGCTTGCGGAGCATACCATACAAAAAGGAACGCAAATACCAGTAGTGGTAACGCTCCTTTGAGTAATATGTTGTACTTTCTTTTTGACATAGGCCCTCCTTGCTACTAAGTGCCTTAGGTTAATACAACCATCTCACGTGGTGCCTATAGTTGTATGCTTCCGCTTGCTATATGTCAATGAATTAGCTTGCATCTTCATTGTAA
The DNA here is from genome assembly GCA_018062785.1 of Candidatus Saccharimonadota bacterium. Taxonomy (GTDB): domain Bacteria; phylum Patescibacteriota; class Saccharimonadia; order Saccharimonadales; family UBA4665; genus JAGXIT01. The sequence continues at coordinate 27,281 of JAGORO010000010.1, read as the reverse complement.
AATTGTGCAACTAGCTTTTCATTCCAGAAGAAAATTCGTAAAATAGAAGCAACAAAGCGGGTCGGGTGCTTCTGTTTATCAACCTAGGCGTGGAGGGATTCTTTTTTGTTATGGGTGTATACAGTAATACGCAAATTCGACAAGCAGTTGCAGACGATCATATCGTATGTCATCCATTCGATGACAAACACGTTAGTCACGCTAGTCTCGATGTCACACTCGGCTACTACTACTACCGAGCCGAGCGCGCCAATGAGCGCACCATCTATAACCCCTTTGACCGCGAAGACGTAGAAAGGTATTTCGATGGGCCATTCAAGGCCATGCCGCACGGCGAGTGGGCCGCCCTCAATGGCTTTAAACCACTGGCAGGCATCCCGCTTGAACACCCAGTCATAGCGCTCAAGCCGGGCGAGCGGATCTTGGCCCATACCCACGAATTTTTTGGCATTAAACCCCCTGGGGCTTGTGAGGTAAAAAGCCGGAGCAGCTGGGGCCGTAATGGGGTTGCGGTCTGCTTCGATGCAGGATGGATTGACCCAGGCTACATCAACCGCCTGACCCTCGAAATCTACAACTTAAACGAGAATGAAACCGTTGTCCTGCCGGTCGGCGAACGAATTGCTCAAATCGTTTTCCACGAAACTGGCGAGGTAGAAGGCAACTATGGTGAGGGCCGCGATGGCGGGTTTAGTGGCAAGTATCAACAGGGTACCGATCTGGACACCCTTATTAAGACTTGGTCACCTAGCCTAATGCTGCCACAGGCTTATCGAGACAAGCGAGAACTGCCCGTAAAGGTTGAGGGACTAAGTTATGAATAAGGGTAAGTACATCGTCATCGAGGGGCTCGAGGGCGTCGGCAAGACTACTATGGTGCAGATGCTCGGTGAAAAGCTAGCTTCTGAGGGTATACCCGTTAAGGTAATGCGCGAGCCAGAAAGCCAAAATGACCTGACAGCCCGCACGATTCGTCACCTTACGCAAGACCCACGCTACCCGATGAGTACTAGAACGGAGGTACTCCTGTACAATGCAGCTCGCAGTCAGTCGCTAGAGGTAATCCGTCAAGCTGTGGAGAATGGCGTAACCTGCCTTGTTGACCGAAGTTATTTGACGACACTAGCCATTCAGTACTACGGCCGTGGTGACGTGCAAGACTATCAGAAAATCAACGAAATTATTGAATTTGCTGTCGGCGATATGCAGCCCGATCTGCTTATGGTGCTTGATGCGCCGGTGGAGGTAGTCAGGGAGCGAACCAAAAATCGCTACAGCGCCGATAGGTTCGACAACTTGGACGCAGAGTTTTTAGAGCGCGTACGTGCCGGCTATCTTTGGGAGGCCAAACAGCGAGGGCTACCCCTTATTTACGCAACGGGCGGCATCGATGAAGTGTTTGCTGAGATATATACTTTTGTTCAGAAGTGCATTGCTGGCCGAACCGCACCAGCTGATAGTGGTCGGCCACAGTCTATCGCTGAAGTACTAGCTCATCGGACCGCTCAGAACCCTGCAGAAATGGAATCACGGCTGTCAGCAGCTAACCCAACCCAAGAACAAGCCGCTCATGCTCCATCAGCAGCAACCACAACTGAGTCTTGGCTGCACAAAAATAAGAATGGCTCGACTTCCGTAACAGTGGCAGGCGAGTCGCAGCTAGAGCCTATAGTCACCTCAACCACGAGCGATGTATACGCCTTTACCGAAAAGGTTACCCCCATTACCATTGCAGCCGCAATGGCACGACTGAGCCGTCGTGGCGACGACATGCGTGTAACGCTACTCGATGAATTTATCGGCAAAGATGACAAAGACGGTAAGCTGCTCCAAAGAGTCATCACTGCCTATGGCGATGATTCTGTGCAGCAATTGGTCGGACAGCATATTGTCGTCGAAAACGCCAGCAACCTCCTTACAAAAAAACTGGAATGGGGGCGCCTTGCCGCCTATCTTGAGCAGTCGACTCGCTACATTTACTTCGACCAAAAAGACGAACACGGCAAATACCGCTACCACACACCGACAACCCTGAGTGACAGCGTACAGAAGGAATACGAACGCTCGATGGATGCCATTTTCGACATCTACTCTGCGCTCGTAGAGAAAATGACCGAGTACATTCGCTCCACGTCGAACGCGCCAAAAAAGGAACAGGATGCGGCTTGGCGTAGTGCTACCAAAGCACAGGCCTGTGATGCGATTCGTCCGCTGCTGCCAGTTGCCACCAAGTCGACGGTAGGTATTTACGCGTCTGGCCAAGCACTGGAAAGCCTAATTATGCACCTCCTCGCAGACGACCTAGCCGAAGCCCGCGAAGTTGGCCAGAAAATCCTCGAGGAATCTCGCAAAGTTATTCCAGTCATACTCGAGCGAGCAGATAAGCCTGAGCGTGGCGGCGCAATGGTAGCCTACCGCGCCAACACACATCACGCCGTGCGGGATTTGGCCGAAGAATTACTGCCAGCCCAACATACTTCGGTACAGCAGGCTGTTTCGCTCGTTGACTATACTCCGCGCAATGAACTCGATGTCGTACCCTATATGCTATACGAGCACAACGACGCATCACTTGTAGATATCAAAAATGCCGTGCAAGAATGGTCGTACAAGCAAAAACTGCATGTCTTTACTACCTACATGGGTGAGCGCCTCAACCGACGCCAAAAACCCGGTCGTGCGCTCGAAAACATCTCATACACTTGGGATCTTGTTTGCGATTATGGCATTTTTCGTGATTTGCAGCGTCACCGCATGGTTAGTGACCTCACTTGGCAGCAGCTAACGCCACGGCTCGGCTACGAAACCCCATCACTCGTCGAAGAAGCCGGCCTGTCTGATGCATTCGATGCTTGTTTCGACATCAGCCTGCAACTACATAGCAAGTTAGTTGCAGCTGGCTACACGCTCGAAGCTCAATATGCTACATTGCTCGGCCACAAAATGAGGTGGAAAGTAACCATGAATGCTAGGGAAGCATTCCACTTTAACGAGCTGCGTACCAGTCCGCAGGGCCACCCTGGCTACCGCAAGCTTGTGCTTGAGATGCACGAAAAAATTGCCGAAGTGCACCCCAACGTCGCCGGAGCAATGCGCTTTGTAAACCAAGACGAAGACCCAAGCCTAACCCGTTTGGCCGCCGAAAAATACACCCAATTTAAGCTCTCACAGCTTGGGTAACCCAACGTAGCCTCACCCGAGCAGCTCTGGCGCTTGACACAAGCCTGTTCGAGGCGTAGCATGAAACCCATGCAATCAAACTTGAAGCAAGTCGTGATTATTCTCCTAGGCCTCCGCGGGCTGTGCTTCAGTATGGTTGAAGCATCGGATCGAAGAAAATAATCCGAATAGCACAGTCCAAGAACAAAAGGCTTCAACCAAATGAAGCCTTTTTTAGATAATTAACCACTTACGAAAGCAGTAAATGAAAATGGAAACAAATCACAATCAACCAATGTATGAGGTGTTTGACTCGGCTACCAAACAGGTAGTGAACGTTGTTGGCAGCGTTTCGACAGCCAACACCGTGGCGGTTGTATGCCCAACCGATATGCGGTTTGCTATGCAGCGAGCGGCTACCGCAGAGCAGGCCTGGCAAGAGGCCCGAATGTAATCTGCCCCCATCGTGATATCAATCACAGTCACGAGGGCAGTAAGCGAATACCATAAAACAGTACTGTAAGCAGCAATAGACAAAGGAAACACGATGACACAACCAAACATGCAACCTCAAACAGATGGACATAACTGGGGCGTCCCACAAGAAGAGTTTGCGCGAGCACTTGACGACGCAAGGGCACACGGCGAAGCAAATGAGTTCTATCAGACTCCGCTACCAGGCCCGACAGAGCAACTTGGAAAGTTCGCAATATTTAGTGCCTAGTAGTGCTATATCGGCCCCGTAATTACTTGAATATGTATGGTAATTTTGGTATAATCTAGCCTAGGTTACCAAAGACAGCGACTGGAGTAGTGGTGAACATCGCCAAAACCCTTAATTTGTCGCCGAGGCAACAAGACATCACTATTGTTTTGTTTCAATAAGAGCTTTTGGTAATTTTATATAATCCAAAAGCTCTTTTCTTTGTAACGTACGACGCGCACAGGTCGATTGCGCACGTAAAAGAAGCACATCCTACAATTCGTAAAAGGGGAATACATGGCTTTATCAAAAACTCAAAAAGATGACGTCGTAGGCAAGATCTCTGATCTTCTCGACGCTTCTAAGTTAACGGTTGTTGCTGCCTACCAAGGCACTACGGTGAAAGCCTTGCAACAACTACGTCGTGACGCCAAAGAGCAGGGCACAAAGGTTCAGGTGGTCAAAAACCGCTTGTTCATCAAGGCTCTTGCCGGTCACGACAAGCTGAAGGATGCAGATACCGCCGGACTAAACGGTATGTTGCTCTACGCCTTCAACGATCAGGACGAAGTTGCGCCTGCGCAAACGCTCAAAGCATTTGCCAAGACCAACCCGACTCTGCAGTTCGTCGGTGCATATAGCGCAGACGGTACATTCATGAACGCCGAAGAAGTAAAAACTCTCGCCGACCTACCGAGCAAAGATGTGCTCATTGGTCAGGTGGTCGAAACGCTGCTTTCTCCAGTTCACGACATTACCAACGGTCTTTCTGGCAACCTCCACGCTCTCCTCGATGGCGTCGAAGCCAAAGCAACCGCGTAAGGTAGACCTAGGCTCACAGTCTAAACAACCTAGAACCTATCAACTAAAACCTATAACCTATTCTATATAAGGAGAACATTATGGCTGATGTAAAAAAATTAGCAGAAGAACTAACTAAACTAACCGTTCTTGAGGTCAACGAACTCAAGACTGTCCTTAAGGACGAATACGGCATTGAGCCTGCTGCAGCTGTTGCTGTTGCTGGTCCTGCTGCTGGTGGCGACGCTGGGGCAGCTGGTGGCGACGAAAAGAGTGAATACGATGTTACTCTTAAGGACGCTGGTGCACAGAAAGTAGCAGTCATCAAGGCTGTTAAGGAATTGACAGGTCTTGGTCTTGGCGAAGCAAAAGCTCTCGTCGACGAGGCACCAAAGGTTGTTCTCGAAAAGGCAAGCAAAGACGACGCAGAAGCTGCCAAGAAAGCCCTCGAAGAGGCTGGCGCAACTGTCGAACTCGCCTAGTAGTTCTAGTCATTGTACTGAAAAAGAAGCCCACCAAAGGGCTTCTTTTCGTATTGTGACTGCACTAAACTAAGCTTGCGACTACTTGTTCTAGGTGTTGCTTTAACTGAGAAGGCAACTCTAGCACGTCCTGCACGTGTGCCGAGGAAGGAGTAATCGGCCGAGTTCCCAGCGATTGAATGACAAATTGCGCCGCAAAGGCATTCGGGCCCAAAGCTCGGAGCGCATTTGTAGCATCCGAACTGTCCGAAAAGCTACCGTCGGAGATAATATACACAAGCTGCGTTCTTTCTGGATACTTCGCGCCGACTTGGGCTGCACTTTGAATCGCATCGGCCACGTACGTAGCTCCGCTATTTGCATCGAGCAGCGTGCTAAATGCCGCCCCCTTATCTTGCGCTACCGCGGTATGGGCAATAGGAGACAAGACTTCGGCCGCAGAACCAAAGGCAATTGTCTGCTGGCGCACATCGGGTTTGGGCGCCAACGGATTGCGGTCGGCGGCAAGCTTTCGAGCCAAATCAATACCCTCTGCAAGAAGTACGTAGCAGTCCGCTGCAGCCTCAGCTTTTGCTCCGTGCATCGAGCCGCTTACATCAACAAGCAGATGAATGTCGAGACCATTAAAGCTGTAGCCTTCTCGTCGAGTCTTAATTTCGGTCGGTTTCCATACTACAGGCTGCTGATCTTCTGTTTGCTGAGCAATCACAACCTTGAACAAGTCTCGTGGAGACAGCGTACTGCCCCATGCAGATGGCCTACGCCTATATCTAGGGCTGGAATATTCAACAGCCGGCACTGTCAATTGTTGGAGCGCCTCGGCTACCTCATGGATTGCGCCCCGCAATCGCTGGATAGATTCGGCATAGAGGTAGGCTTTGTCAAAACTGATACCAAGCTCGCCTTGGATACTGCCAGCTGCTTCCGCAACAGCGTCCTTTGAAGGACTTTGCGTGTTGTTAGGATTATCCGAATCATTCTCGTTTTGGCGCTGCTCGCTAATTTGCTTGGCTGCCTCACGCATGGCGTCACGCATCTGTTCGCCAGCTTGACTAGCCTCGCTGGAACCCTCATCTTCGGCGTTAGAATCATATGAATCTGGCGTTGTATCCTCGTGGTCGCCATGAGAGCAACCAGCTGATTGCTCGTAAGCGGCGTAGTCATTTTCCCACCCATCTTCTACGCTGTTGCCACTACTGCTACCAGTATCATTATCGCTTTCATTCTGGTCGGTAGCATCTCCATCGGACGTGTCGCTACCCGAATTTTTATCCGAGTCCTGCTTCTGCTGGCGGTCCTCTTCCTTGAGTTGATTATATAGAGGCAGAATGGACGCTTCGGCAAGCCGCCTACGCTCCACTAGGGTCGTTTCGCGCTTTATCAGCTCGGCGTAAACATTGATGACATCCCCATTCGTATCCTCGAACCGCTCCAAACCTTTGAGCAATTCGCCAACATCATCGGACAGCACAATAGACCTTTGGGGGGTAACTTGGCGGAGCAAGTATCCGTACATGAGCTGGACATGTTTTGGCTTTTGGCGAAGATCGGACTTTGGGAACAAGGTGTTCTCGTATATCTCGTCGGTAAGTGTGTTGAGCACCGGAACACGTCGTAGACGATTATTTATAACGCCATCGTCAAGGATATTCCAGAAGAAATGCTCCGAAGACGACCTCTTCTTAAGAGTGTCGTAGCTGCTTACCGGATCCAAATAATCCTCGATATGCCCCAGCTCGTGGCAGATGCCATACATGGGATATTGGGAGGGAATACTGGCCTGATCGACGCACTCACCATCGACGTCTATCATAGATTTCGGAACTAGCATTGAAGGATCAGCGAGTAGGGTAATGCCGTTTGCGTCACGAAGCGTGGCCCAACCTTGGCCATCATGCACCTCAACGCGCAGACCATTGTGGCCAAATATTCGGGCTACTCGAGTTGCAATTTCCGTTAAGGATTGCTGCCCAAATGGTGCTTGCTGTTCCGGAGATGAAAACCACGTCATCGGTACTTTGTTTGCAGCCCACTAATCACGTTGCCAGACCCCGTAGACCAACAGGTCATCCCAACCACTTCGCGGTAGGAATTAATCGTAGGGTTATCGCAATGAATTTTTGAGCTTTCAACAGGTCCGATGGCACCTGTCGGGGCGGTACCCATTATATGAACATCAATTTCTGTTGCATCACTGAAGCTTCTGGGGACTAAACCGCTGTTGTCTGCCATGAAATCACCCTTAATAATAAAGCCGCAGTTCGTTGCACTTTGGCCAATCACGGCGCTCTTTTGCACGCTGCCATCTACTATAAACCTAGAGTACAAAGCGCCTCGTGCAAGCTCACCGGTAACATCACCGGTAATTGCTATGTCTAGCCCCAAAACTTTTGGGAAAAGTGGCAGTGATAACTTTGATTCTGGGAGATCAAGAGAAATTTTGGTAGCCTGACTACTACCCAGGCCTTGTTTTTCGCGCCAACGGGCAACAGTCATAGCAAAAAAATCCGACCATTCTTGATTGGCGACTAGCCTGTGCTTGTTTACATTGCTGTTAGCGTGTCCAAATCCTAGAGGAGACTTCTCGATTAGCTCTGCAGCCTCAAGCAAACGGTCAATAGTATCACAGCGCGGAAATGGGGCTACTGTCTTTTGCTGGTCACCGATGCACATATCGACGTATATGTCCGCAATCTGCCGTGCGAGCGATGCGCCACTAGCAGATTTCGCTGGGCTTGTTTCGCCAACTACACTCGCAGTCCCGTCATTTACACTCTGAGCAATAAAACCAGCGGGAATCTCGGGGCTTGTTTGTACGGAATGTTCTGCATCGAATGGATTAAAGCTCATCGCTTGATCCTCATTTTATCCATCACCGCAGCCGTCTGAACACTTGCAGGATCGTTCGACAGAAGCAGAATAATCGCATGCATGGTCTCTCTATCCGAGCGGTGTTGCATACCACCGATAGCTTCATACGCGACTCCTCGCAAACCTGCGCCGACATCGTAAGGATTACTACCGTCACAAACACGCTTGAGCAGTTCGACCATCTTTCGAGGAGTTATGCAGTCCTTAAGGACCGGTGTCTCTGTATCGACAAAATTTGCAGTCGCTCGTCCAGGTAAGTTGCCGTTAATGTCTTTTGGGGGCTTGGCATACAACTGCTGGGAGGCATGCGCGAGCCGAGCAAGTCACAGCGCATCGTCTGCACTCACCCGAGGGTTAGCTATGCCGTCAGGCGAAATGATTGTTGCGTATGCCAGCCGCGTCAGCGCCTCTGGCGTTACGGTGCTATCTAGTATATCGGTCCCACCGTCTGGATACTCAATGGGAAGGGTGTCGAACCTATCTCGGAATGCGGGATCAAGTATGGCCCGAGCTTGGTAGCGCTCGCTGGCTTCATTTGCCGTTGCAAACACCGTAAACCCTCGCTTGATTGTGATGGGCCGACCACCATCTTCTTGAAGTGTTATAACATCACCCGGTTTACGGAGCAAAATGTCTTGCAGACGCATAGCAATTGCTGGGTCAATCAGATTCACCTCATCCAAAACGAGTGGGATGCCTTGCTCCATGCACTCCACAAGAACACCTTCGCGAAAAACAGTTTTGGTTGCCCCGTCCTCGACACTCAGCTCCACCTTGCCAATAAATTCGTCCTTCATAAGACTACCATCACCACTAATAAAGCGGGGCCTGCCATTTGGAGCGAAAGCGGCCGAGACGTATTTGGCAGCCAAGGTTTTGGCGATACCTTTGTCGCCGACGAGCAGCGTTGACTGCCCAGAGTTTGCGTTCGCAAAAAGCTCCGTTACCGTCCTACTCATGCCGCTATCGAGCACCAAGCCCATTGACTCCAAGGACCTTGCGTCCAGAATTGCCTGAGCAAACGTTATGGTTTCTTGCCCAACCCCCAGGTTGGCAATGACGTCCGCCGACGATTGAGCCTGTTTGGCAAGCTCGGTAGAGAAGTAGTTCACCTCCACATCTGTCAGTTTGCGGTCCGATCTCGACGCTTCCACATACTGCTGCCACAATGTACCAAGAGCCATATCTATCTTGGAACGCTCCGATAACGCAACATGTAACTCATTTCCAACTTGTCCAATAGCGCCCCGGACTTCGTTACCGGTACGCAATACTCTCTCTAGCGACGCCGCAACGTTCGTCGCTAAGTCCGAGTTGGAAAAAAGAGTTGGCTCAAAGGTGCCTAACTGCAAGGTGTCGGCATATGCACAGTCATTACCGTCCGCGGTCAGCTCTGCGGTGGGCATGCTAGACCGCTGAGCCACATCTAACATCCGTAGTACATTGCAGTTCTTCCTACATTCGTTTGTCTCGAGACACTCCATGGTTGACATAATAGTTCTATTATACTTCTTTTGTTTAATTTTGTCAATATTTATTCTTGTGCATACTGCCGTGGCACGAGTAGTGGGCGACAGGTAGCGAGTCCAGTGTGCCATAACGTAAATGGTGTATAGTTACGGGTATGAAGACAAAACCTCCAGCAGCAAAAAACCAAGCTAAAAAACCTCATTCAAAAAGTACTCCACGATCATTAGTAGCATTGCTTTGTGGAGCGTTATTCTTGTCGCTTTGTGCTAATTTCTTTTTGCTGGACAAGGCCTACAATGCTCAGCACAATGACATTGAGTCAGAGGCAAGTGACATAGCCATGCCCGAAAAACAGGCAGAGGATGACCCGTGGCTTGCGCCAAGATATAACTCGACAACGGGGCGTCTAGAATTCTATGGCCTTAACATTAGCCTACCCAAGAATGACATCACCGAGAGCTTAAGCTACCAAGAGGCCCCTGTGACTTTCGAACCGTCAGGTGCCTCAGCCGATAGGTACAGCATTCGATCGACCAAAATCAAAGATAAGGGTATGCAGACGATGACCTGCGAGCAGCCCGTGCGGATTAGCGGCGCGAGCGCAACTCCATTCAATCCTTGGGAAGAGTATCAGCTCGATTATATAGATGGCAAAGGCCATGTGATGCACGTTTTTGCACAGAAGGACTACACTAACAATCAAGGTTCCACAAAATCTTGTGCAGATAACTCGTGGAAAGAGATTACACCAGCACAAATTGCCGACCAGTTCAAAGACGCTCAACCCCTGTAATCAGTCTACAGAAAAATTATTTTGACTTGCTAGAGTGCGTGTGTTACCTTTATGGTAAGGTGTATTGGATACACGACATAAAAGTGAGAGAGAAACAGAGTTAGGACATAGAAATGGCCGAGGTACCAGAGAAACAAATCAAAAGACTGCGCACACTTATTCAGGAAGCAGAGACCAATCTTGCTGCCGCCAACGAGCTTTTGATTAGCCTCGTAGGCGATGATGCTACTGTGCAGGTAAAACCCTCAGACGAGCCGCTCGGCAAAGTGATCGAAGGTGTCTTCGACGGCCAAAATATGGTCGGTAGCGACGGCAAAACCTATCCAGTGCCTGCCAACTACGCCAGTAAGTCCAAGCTCGTACAGGGCGACATCCTCAAGCTCACCATTGCCGACGACGGCGCCTTCCTTTACAAGCAAATTGGCCCAATACCGCGAAAACAAGTTGTTGGCCTACTTAAGCTCGAGAATGGCCACTACTTCGTGACTGTTGGAACAAAAGAATTCCGTGTGCTGCTCGCCAGCGTTACCTACTTCAAGGCAAAACCTGGCGACCAAGTCAGCGTAAACCTCCCAGAAGACGATAGTGCCGCCGAGTGGGCCGCCCTCGAAGCCGCCCTGTAGATATCTACTAACTTTATAGCGAGGTTATACTTCTGGTGCATCGCAGTGAATAGCCGCGAAGCTACCGTCGAGTACAAATCAAAGTGTCAGCTTTGCCGCGCCAAAAGGCTGCATGCAATGTAATTACTACACTCGTTATTCGATGCTCAACCGACTATACTAATAGAGCAATGGGGAAGGCACTATATCGTAAATATCGTTCTAAGAGCATGGACGAGATCATCGGGCAAGAGCATATCACGACGACGCTCAAACGAGCCATCGAAAGTGATAAGCTTAGCCATGCCTATTTACTGACAGGTCCGAAAGGTGTCGGCAAAACTTCTATTGCCCGCATTCTTGCGCACGAGATCAATAAGCTGCCGTATAGCGAAGATACCCACCTAGATATTATCGAGATTGATGCTGCCAGCAATAGGCGGATCGATGAGATTCGAGATTTGCGTGACCACATTCACGCTGCGCCCGCTAGCGCCAAATACAAAGTATTTATCATCGACGAAGTGCATATGCTCACAAAAGAGGCCTTTAACGCACTTCTTAAGACACTAGAGGAACCGCCAGCACACGTTATTTTCATTTTAGCTACGACCGAAATGCATAAGCTGCCAGAGACGATTATCAGTCGTACGCAGCGGTATAGTTTTCGTCCGATACCGCTCGAGCAAGTTGTCGGGCATCTCCAGACCATTGCTAACGAAGAAAACATCTCTGTCGAAAACGACGCCCTTAAACTTATCGCGGAGCATGGCGAAGGGAGTTTTCGTGATAGCATCAGCCTGCTCGATCAGGCCGCAGCAAGTGGCGAAAGAGTAACGAAAGCTCATGTCGAAAACCTTCTCGGCAGAGCTCCTGCGGATGCCATTGACACCATCGCTTCAGCAATCGACAACCATAACCATGTAGAACTACTTGAGGCTCTCTCGACGTTATACGAGGCAGGCTACGATGCGCCAATTATCTCGCTTCAGCTTGCCTCCAAAATTCGCGAAGCGATCGTATTTCCCAATATGAACGTCTTTTCGTCGTACACTTCACTCGAACTTCTCAGAGATTTACTAAATATACCCAGCGCCCAGCAGCCCAAGCAATTGCTGGAGGTAGTCCTGCTGTCGCATGCGTTTAAGGCGCCCGAAGCAAGCAAACAAGAGACGAGAAACGCCCCGACACCACGAACGCAACCCGCCAAAATGGCCAAAAGCAAGACGAATGCGTCCCAAGCCACCCCAGTAGAACAGAGGCCTCCCGACACACCACCGATAGTAGCCATCAAAGCCGAAGCCACATCTGCAAGTACTGTGCAGGCAGAAAAACCTGCGGTGTCGCCTGCGCCAACCAGTCTCGAAGCGAGCGAGATTTGGGAGGCAACGCTAAACAAAATAAAGCGCACACAAAATACCCTCTATGGCGTTGCTCGTATGGCGAAGCCGTCTCTGGACGGTGACACACTCCGGCTACTTCTGCGGTTTAAATTCCACTTCAAGCAGCTTAATACAGCAAAAAATGCCGAGGTATTACAGTCGACCGTTCAGCAGGTTTCTGGCAAACCGATTCTCATCGCTCTCGAGCTACAGGAAAGCGACCCCGACAAACCAATGCAGAAAGATATTTCAACCATTAACAATATTTTTGGCAGCACCGAACTGCTATGATAAAGCAAACTAACCGTAGAAGAGTACACTGTATCCATGCAAGATTCCGCCGATCCACAAAATCTTGATGCCGAAGCCTCACTATTGGGCGCGATATTAATCGATACCGACGCGGTCGTCAAGGTTGCCGACAAAGTTAGGGTGGACGACTTTTATGACGCTCGGCACGCCCGAATCTATGAAGCATTGAAGGCTCTGTACGAAAAACGCTCCGCTATTGATGTTCTAACCCTCGCAGACCAGCTCCAAGGCACCGGTTTTTTAGATATGGTTGGAGGCCCTGCGTACCTTGCTGAGCTTACAAATTACGTCCCAACGGCAGCGCATGTCGAGCAGTATGCCGAAATTGTTGCTCAAAAATCATTGCGACGTCGTCTGATTGGTGTTAGCCAAGAAATGGCCGAGCTAGGCAAGGATGAGTCTAAGGCTATACAAGAGCTGATCGAGGAAGCAGAGACACGACTATTCGAGGTAAGTAACCAGCATGTAAAGCAAAGTGTCGTGCCGATCGAGACAATCCTGTCCGAAAGTTTTGAGCGGCTCGATCAGCTGCACAAAGATAGTGGCAGTCTTCGCGGCATTCCTACCGGCTACCGAGACCTCGACAACATGCTTGCGGGCTTGCAGCGGAGCGATCTATTCATCTTGGCAGCGCGACCTTCCATGGGGAAGACGGCCTTTGTCCTTAATCTTGCACACAAAATCGCCACACAGGCTAGCGAGTCAGTACTGATCTTCAGCCTCGAGATGGGCAAGGAGCAATTGGTCGACCGATTACTCGCCATGGAGTCTGGGGTAGACGCGTGGGCGCTACGTACTGGCAAGTTAACCGACAGAGACTTCGAAAGTCTTGCCGAGGCGATGGGCACTCTTAGCGAGGCTAAAATCCTCATCGACGACACACCTAGCATCACTGTCAGCGACTTGCGCACCAAGGCTCGTCGCGAGGCACACACCCAGAAGCTCGGCCTCATTATCGTTGACTACCTGCAGCTTATGAGTGGCGGAAGCCGATTTGGTGGTGACAGTAATAGGGTACAGGAGATATCGGAGATATCCCGAGGCCTAAAGGGAGTGGCGCGAGAATTAAATGTGCCACTCGTTGCCCTTAGCCAGTTAAGTCGATCGGTCGAAAATCGAAACCCACAAATTCCACAACTTGCTGACCTCAGAGAGTCGGGGTCAATCGAGCAGGATGCAGATGTTGTAGCGTTTTTATATAGAGAGGATTACTACAATCCCGAAAGTGAACGAAAGAACATCATGGATGTACTTATCAAGAAACACCGAAATGGTCCAACCGGTGCCGTCGAACTCTACTTTGATCGCGAGAAACAGCGCATACGCTCAATCGATAGTCGCCACTCTACCGATCCCTTCGACGGCTAAATAATGCTCTCATCGGTGACCTAGGGGTCGCATATGTTGTATACTGCTACGTAGCAATGAAAAAACATACCCTCGGCGCGCTCTATACACTTCACCGCAGCAAGATTGGGTGGCTGCTGGCAGCCCTTGTAGTATTCTACGGATTATTTTTATTCCGAATTTCTAGCGTTGTACCCGAGTATGCATCCGCCGAGATCGAGACGCTACATGCAAGTAGCAGCCTTACTGCCATCTGGCAAAATCCAGTGGATGCTCCGTACAAGCTTCTAGTATGGCTGCCCTATAAGTGGGTTAGCGAAAGTGCGCTCATTCCACGTATCGCGTCTGGAGTGTTCGGGATGGCGACAATTTGTTTATTTTTCTTACTTCTTAAGCAACGCTATAGCAAACGGCAGGCAGTTCTAGGTACAGCTATTTTTGCACTTTCAAGTCTATTCCTCTATGCATCACGGTTTGGCGCTCCGTATATCCTGCAAACGTGCATTCTCATTCCGTTCCTCTTGCCACTACTCTGGTACAGCCCTAGGATTCCACGCAACGTAATCACCTATATTATGATCTTCGTCTGCGTGGCGTGCCTGTACGTGCCTGGCGTTTTGTGGCTAGCAATCATTGCAATCATCGTCTACAGAAAACACCTCCTAATCGTTACTCGGTCTATGCAGAACAAACACCTTGCGATCTCGGGCCTGCTCGCAGTAGCTCTGCTCGCACCACTCGTATGGGCGTGTATACAAAATCTAGATATTCTCAAAGAATTACTGGGCTTTGGAACAACCCTACCGGCTCCTCAGGAGTATGCTAGGGAGCTGTACAGCAACCTTCGAGCCCTCGTGTACGAAAGCAGTTCGCATCCAGAGCTATCGCTTATTGGCGGGCCGCTTTTGTCTGCCATAGATGTTGTATTTGCCATTTTTGGTGCCTATCATCTCTGGAAAAAACCGCGACTCGCCTCGACATACTATGTTTCTGGCCTACTCGTACTCTCGTTACTACTGGCTTCGCTTGGGGGTAGCGTGCAACTTATTATGGCCGCACCGCTGATCTACTATTTCGTTGCTGCAGGAATATACTATTTGCTGAACGAGTGGTTGCGTATATTCCCCAAAAACCCAATAGCCAAGAAATTTGCCGTATGTATGATTGTGCTACTCGTTAGCATCTCGTGCCTGTTCCACGTACGTTCGTACTTTGTGGCGTGGGCGCACAACGACGACACTCACGCGGTTTTTGTCGAGCCACAACCGGCACCAAACAAAAACTAAGCACTTTCTGCTATACTAGTTCCTAGAAAATATGGAGAAGAGGAGTAACGATGAGTCGATTTGATCAAGCCAAAATGCTTTTGCAGGTTAAGAAAATCCAGAAGGAACTACAGAAAATGGTTATCGCCGTAGAGAAGGGCGATGGAGCTGTCCGCGTCGAAATTAGTGGCGAACAAAAAATAAAGCGTATACACATTGACCCAGAGTATGTCGACCTTGATGACATTCGTGAGCTCGAGCAATGGATCGAAGATGCGGTCAAGGATGCTATCGCCGAAAGTCAAAAAGTGGCAGCAGAAAAAACGCAGCCGATGATGGGTGCACTCGGCAGTCTCGGCCTGTAGCGGTCCATGAACTTGCTTCCAAGCTCACTCGAAAAACTGATTGATGCACTAGGAAATTTGCCTGGAGTAGGGTCGCGCACTGCCGAGAGGTATGCCTATTTTCTGGTCAAGCACGACCCAGCCAAAGCACAGCAACTCTCTAGCGCGCTCGAGCATCTTCATGCTGGTATCAAGGTTTGTCCGAAAACATTTGCACTCATTGATGCGAGTGATGAAGTTTCGCCACTATATACTCATCCTAAGCGAGATAAAACTATCGTCGCTGTCGTTGCCGAGCCTTTCGATATTTTGGCCCTAGAAAAAACAGCTTTGTTCAAGGGTACCTACCATGTTTTGGGTGGTTTAGTGTCGCCCATAGATAACGTCGGGCCCGAGCAGCTCCACATCAAAGAGCTAGTACAACGTATCGAAGCCGACAGCGTGACCGAGATCATCCTAGCAACCAACGCAAGCATGGAGGGTGAGTCGACTGCGCTATATATCCAACAGCAACTTGCTGGCCTCGACATCTCAATAACGCGCCTAGCCAGAGGCCTGCCGATCGGTGTGGATATCGAATATGCTGACCAGATTACCTTGGGTCGTGCGCTCGAGAATCGTCAGACGTTACTATGAGACTCAGTTTGCGGACAAAAGACTGAACAGGGTACAATATCTGTAATGAAGGAAGAGATCTCCCAAGCAGTGCAAGATGCAAAAAATATAGTAGTTATTCAGGCTGATAATCCAGACGCTGACTCGCTTGGCTCTGCACTTGCGCTCGAGGAAATCCTCGAAGAGCAGGGTAAGCACGTTGCCCTGTACTGTGGCGTTCAGGTGCCTGAATACCTCCGCTACCTCGAAGGGTGGGATAGGATCGAACAGGAACTACCGAAAGGTTTTGACTTGTCGATTATTGTCGACGCGAGCACTTACACGCTTTTTGATAAACTATGCACCTCTGGTGGTATGGCAACAGTACAATCAAAGCCTTGTGTCGTCCTAGATCATCACGCCACGGTCGAAAACCCGCTCGACTTTACCGATCTGCAGCTTGTTGATGGCTCAATTTCTTCAACGGGTGAACTGATTTACTCGCTCGCAACCGAATCAAACTGGCCGCTCACGGCCCACGCTGCCGAATGCATTATGGCCGCCGTTCTCGGAGACACTCAGGGTCTCACAAATAACCTCACCACCACCACTACCTACCGTTTGATGGCAACATTGACCGAAGTGGGCGCAGATCGCAGTAAGCTAGAGGAATTGCGCCGAGAATACGGCAAAATGCCCGAAAGTATCTACCGCTACAAGGGCGATCTTATCGCTAAAACCGAGCTTCATACTGCCGGAAAAGTTGCCCTAGTACATGTACCCCAAGACGAAATCAACACCTTCAGTCCTCTGTATAACCCCGCAGCCCTTATTCAGTTCGACATGCTCCAAATCAAGAATATCGCTATAGCGATAGTACTTAAAAGCTATGATGATGGCCGTGTTACCGGAGCGCTACGAGCCAACCTTGGTTACCCTATCTGCGGCAAATTGGCAGAGGCTATGGGTGGTGGCGGACATGATTACGCCAGTGGCTTTAAGACTACCGACAGGCCATACGAGGAAGCCAAAAACGAATTATTGCGATTGGTAAATGAGTTGTTGCTTCATGAGGACGTTGCATGAGGCTATATAACACCATGAGCCGCTCTGTCGAAGAGCTCAAGCCACTTCAAGAAGGGGCTGTCAAGATCTACACCTGCGGTCTAACTGTCTATAGCCAGCCGCACATCGGCAACTGGTTGGGCTATGTATACTGGGACGTCCTAGTACGCACCCTCGAGGCAGAGGGGTTCAAGGTCGAGCGAACACAAAATATTACCGATGTTGGTCATCTAACCAGCGACGACGATAACGGCGAAGACAAGATGGAGAAAGGGGCGCGCAGCGAGGGCGTCACTGCTTGGGATATAGCCAATAAATACAGCGCTATAGCTGACCACGAAGCATACGAGCTACTCGCACTCATTAGGCCAACTAGCTTAACGCGTGCGACCGACATGATAGAGCAGCAAATTCAATTTGCAGAAATTCTCGACCAAAAAGGCTACCTCTACGAGATACTTGGTGATGGTATGTACTTCGACACATCAAAGCTCTCCGACTATGGCAAGCTCGCTCGGCTCGACATTGCAGGGCTCGAGGCCGGCGCTCGCGTGTCGGTAGAGGGCAAGCGAAACATCACCGATTTTGCGGTCTGGAAATTTAGCCCAGCGAACGCCAAGCGAGACATGGAGTGGGATAGCCCGTGGGGCATTGGATTTCCGGGCTGGCACCTCGAGTGCTCTGTCATCGCCCGCGAAACTCTGGGTGATCGGATCGATATACACACAGGGGGTATCGATCATATTCCCGTCCACCACACGAATGAGATTGCTCAGACCGAATCGGTTACCGAAAAACCGTTTAGTCAGCTCTGGGTACACAATAATCACGTTAAGGTGGATGGCCAAAAAATGGCCAAAAGCCTCGGTACTATTTACACGCTAGAGGACATTATTGAGAAGGGTTATAGCCTCGACGATTTTAAGGTATTTGCATTTGGGAAGCACTATAGAACAGAGGGAAACTTCACCTGGGATAACTTGGAAGCGGCTGCAAACCGACGCAAAAACTGGCAAGAAGCAGCCGCGCTTCGCTGGCAAGAAGATAAACTTCCCGCCAAACAAACTGATTATCGTGGAGATATGTTTGAGGATAAAATTCTGCAATCGCTTTCTAACGATTTGGCCACCAACGACGCGCTACAGGTTATAGACGAAGCATGCGACCAAATACAAAAGGGCAATGTGTGCCCAGCCTGCTGCGATGCGATTTTTGCTAGTATATATAGCCTTCTCGGCATACAACTCGATGTCAATGATATCTCCGACGAGCAAAAGATGCGTATTAAATCTAGGGAAGATGCCAGAAACGCAAAAGACTGGGCGACCTCCGATACTATTCGAGACGAACTTCAATCTCAAGGCATATTCTTGAATGACACCGCTAACGGTACGTTGTGGTATAGGGCATAGCCTCATCTGTTTTCTTGAGTTGAAGATGAAGCTAGGTACAGACCTAGGCTAGATAGTGCCACCGGATTTTTTAGCGTCGCTCACGGTCGACCTGCTCAAAATATTACGTCGTTCAAAGTAATCGAGGAGTAAGATTCTAATACAACCTGCGACAGGTATCGCAACCAATGCTCCTAAGAGACCGCCAAAACTTCCGCCGAGCAAAACGGCAACAAAAACAAGCAGCGGGGACATATTGGTGGAGTTTGATTGTATTTTGGGCTGTACGGCATAGTTTTCGACCTGTTGGTACAGAATGTATACCCCCATGACAATAATTGCCGCCGTAAAGGAGTGGAACAGTGCAACCAGCGTGCATATCAACGCCCCTATGGTATGGCCTACCATTGGGATAAGGCCACAAATAAATACCACGACCATTAACGCGACTGGGTAGCTTACACCGGTTGCAATAAATACAGGCAATAAGAATATGGCAGCCATGCCAGCCAAGAGTACCTGACCATTAACATACCCCTGAACAACTTTGTTCATCTCTCGTCCAAGCTTTTGGTAGTGCACTTGCTGTTTGGTAGGTACCATGTCTTCAAGTACTTTACGCCAAGCCGGCGCCTCAATAAGCATCATAACTGTTAGCACCAAGACTGTTAGTAAAGAAATGAGGCTACTACCTATTCTCGAAACCGTGCTCAGTGCCGACGTACCAATATTGCCAACTCGGCTCGATAGCTGGCCAGAGAGTTTGTCGACTTGATCCTCTAAGTTGTAGCGGGAAACAAATTCCCCTATAGGGCCACTACCGTTGCGCGTATCGTCAACAAGAGAAGGTACGGCCTGTATAAAGTTGATTGTCTGCTTTGTAAGCGGCGGAACGATTGTCAGCAAAAATCCTATGAGCAGCGCCACAATGAGGCCAATAGACAGAGCAGTCGCCAAGTTACGCCGGCTTTGTTTCTTGCCCGGTAGCTTTCTGGTTAGCCAACGCACGGGTGCATTCAACGCCAGCGCTAAAAAGAATGCAACGCCAATAAGAGTCAGGACATGTGAAGCCTGCTGTACGGCGCGAACCAACAAAACAGCCCCAAGGACAATTGCGATAAAACGAACGATACTATGTGTAGAAACGGAGACTTCAAAGTCTGCATCTTCTTTTTTGATAAGTTTTCCCATGTGCTTAATTATGCCTGTTTATTGCGCATTTGCAATGCTTGAGCGTAGCACTCGAGCAGGGCGGGTCCCAGAGTTTCAATATCGAATCTTTTCACATAGCTACCCTGGGAAACTGCAGCGTTATGCCGAGCTGGCGCATCCCTAATCCAGGTAAAGAGGTGCTGTGCAAATTTCTTCGGATCTTTGGGGTCGATCAACTGTGTCTCAAATTTTGGCGCCATCACAGATCTATAGCCAGGGTTATCGCCACCAAGTACAACTCCGCGTGAAGCCGCCATGGCTTCTAGTAGGCTAATGCCGAAACTCTCGCCAGACGTACTAGGAAAAACCGCAATGTCAGCGCTGGCCAAAAATTGTGCCTTGTCTTCTTCGGGAATAAAGCCCACAAAGGTAACTACAGATTCGAGCCGGTGTTTTTTAACGTAGCGCTGAAGAGCCTCAGCCTGCTCGCCTTTACCTCCAATTCGTACGCGAAACCCAGAGCTAACTCCTAAATCATCACGCAAATAGGTGATGGCCCGCAACAATTCTAACGCACCCTTTCTCGGCACAAGTCTGCCCAAAAACACAATCGATACTTCCGATCGAGTCTGGCTAGCGCTAGCCAGCAGCTCCGATTCAAAGCGCCGCATGGCAAATGGGTTTGGCATAATCTGGCAAGAGTAGCCATATGTCTTTTTTGCGAACAAAGCTGCCGGCTCAGAAACTGCTAGGTGCAGCCGAAAAAAACGCCGCGTGGGCAAATTTAACAAAGCCAAGCCAACATTAGCCCAAACCACCAACTTGGAATAGGCCAGAATGTGAAACGTGCCGACGCACGCCGTTTCATGGTGCGCGGCCTTTATGATCCTGCCAGCCATGAGTGGGCTATAGGGGGTCTGAACGTGTAGAATATTGAGCCGTAACTCGGCCAATGTGCGCGCAATATGCTTCTTATTGGCCGGTAAGGGTATTGTAAGCTTGTTGCCATTAAACTTGACCGAGATATTTCGAGCCATTGCGTACGCGCCTTCGACTCGGAGCTTCGGTTCGCCGCCAACCAAAAAATACACTTGGTGACCTTTTGACCTCAGCCACTCACCGAAGGCTAAGACATTTTGCTGCACGCCATCTGGCGAGTCGAGGCCGCCGTCGAGAACAAAGCCAATTCTTAGTGATTTCATAGCCGATTTTGTCGTTTAGCACGTATTTCATTGGTTGGCTTAGCACAAGCCGATTCATACACGCTAAGGTACTGCCGCGCCACCGTGTTGTAGTCAAACTGTGCAACGTGCTTTTTGGCCCATTTTTGCCAGAGTGCCCGCAGGCCTTGGTCGGTCAGCAGCAGATGTAGCCTATCTGCAAACTCAGATGTGTCACGAGGATTGACAAGCGAAAGTTGTCCAAGTCCACTCATCACGCTTTCATAGCCCGGATTATTGCCTGCAACGGTCACAAGACCGCTCGCCATAGACTCGAGCAGGACGATACCAAAACTTTCGCCGAAGAGAGCAGGGGAACAAAAAAGGTCAGCCGAGGCCAAAAGTCGTTTCTTCTCTTTGTCCGATACAAAGCCCAAGAACTCTACATTGTTAATTTCTAGCTCCTCGACCATTCTTTCGAGCTTAAGACGATCTACCCCATCGCCGGCTAGCAGCAACTGTACATCGGGCATTTTGCGTAAAAGTTCTTTGTGTGCAAGCAAAAGGTATTTAACGCCCTTACGTTTTTCTAGACGTCCCACATACAGCACAGTCTTCTTGCTATCCTTTGGCTTGACTTCATGTTTTACTCGAAAGTCTCGTAGGTTTATGCCGTTCGGTACAATAACGATCTCGTCGTCGGTGAGTGTACCGACATATTCGGCTGCCGCAGGAGACACTGCCGTGATGGTATCGATATATTTTAGAAGCGGCTTTGTATACGGGGTAACAATTTTTGCCATAGCCCGCGACGCCATTGTCTCTGGTAGCTTGGCATGAAAGGTAGCCACATTGACCGTATTACTTCGGGCAAGAATCTGTCTACTGAGTACCGGTATCCACGGTTCATGAAAGTGCAAAACATCAAACTGCTCACGCTCCAGAACGGCATCGATGTCGTCCGTGAGTACGCTCGCGCTTACCTGAACGGTAGTGGCTGTCGGGGATTTAAAATCCGCTAAAGACCCCAGAAAAATAACCCTAAAGCGTTTATCGACGTACGGCTCTTTGGGCTGGGGAGTAATAATCGCAACCTCATGACCAAGCCTCGTCATCTCGAGACTCAATTCTTTTACGACTTCCTGCACGCCACCACCTTTGGTGAGGCTGTACGGACAGATTAAA
This sequence comes from Candidatus Saccharimonadota bacterium, assembly GCA_018062785.1. GTDB lineage: Bacteria > Patescibacteriota > Saccharimonadia > Saccharimonadales > UBA4665 > JAGXIT01. Next base: position 5,203 of record JAGORO010000010.1, on the reverse strand, counting down.
CCTATTTTCATACTAGACCTTACCGTCTAGTATACCATTTTAGGACTTTCTGAGGGCAGTTCTAAGTTTACGCGGTATCAAAATGGCCGCTTCTTCCTTGGTGGCGATCACACTCGGTGCATGTGCCGCCGAAGTAATCGGTGCCGGAATGTACTCTTTGAAGACAATCTTCATATGCTGCTCGACTACTTCATTATCGAAGTAATTGTCGTGCGGAGTAAAGATATGCCATACCGGAAGATCAATCGTTCTGTCGAGGTTGTTGATGGTTAGTATCTCTCCCGTTGTCACAAAATGTGTTCGCACATCGTTGGACTGCCATAGTTCGATCTCACGATCCATCATTGCAGCGAATAGTGCTTTGTCGCCGCCTGCTTGCTTAAACTTATGTTTGGCGTTGTGCGTTCGGGCATATGCCGCTCGCAGCATGTATTTATTGAGTGCAACGTAGCGAAATATGTATGATACGCTGGGTCGGGCAATCACTCGGGAAAGCAAGCGGTACGTTCGCATGCGACTAGCCGAAAACCGAAATTCATCATGGTGCATAAAGCCGACCGCGCTGACGAACATATCGACTTTTTTAGCTAGCTCTGGGTATTTTTGCAGCATCCTAACAGCAACAATAAACCCAAAAGAAATACCCACAATGCTAACCCGCCGACGCTTGTAGCGCATTTTTACAAAGGCTGCCATGTAGTCGGCAAAGTCGTCGATTGTAGCCTTTTCGCCTATTTTGTAGAAGCTGTCCATGCCGCCAAAGCCAGGAAAATCAGGCATTGTTACTCGTCCCATATCCTGAAGGTTCTGCACCAGACCCCACCATCTTTCTAGGCTGGAGTGGTGGCCGTACATAACGAGTATTTCGCGTTTACCATCCCCTAATGCCGGCGCGACGAGCATTCGGCCATTCATGCCATTAATATGTATCGGCTGTATGTAGTCAGCCGCATCTTGATCTGTTTTTTTCATGCCGAACGTCCCAACAACTCACATGGAGCCACTTATATTCTATACTGTAATATACCCTTAGTTCGTAACTAGTTGCAAGCATAAGCCCCATTAAAAGTATAGGAACATGTAGCAGCGAGAGTCTCACGCTCGGATTGATTCTTTTACGAATACTAAGCTGTTACTATGGTATATATGACGAAGCGAATTGTAGTTGGTATTTTAGTAGCTTGTGTAGTCGGATTGCTCGTTGGCGGTCTAGCTGTCTACCTGCACGTACCTAGCGTCAACGCCCCTAGTAGCCACGCCGAGTTGCCCCGCTCCACAGCCGCAACGCCAAAGGCGCTCTCTCTGTCCCACACCTCGGACATTCCACTCCTTGCTGGCGATCAAAAACAGGCCACCCATCCTTGGGTACTTGTGTCCAAAATCCGTCCAATCCAACCAGCTAACTACATTCCCACAGACCTGATAAAACCCAACGTCAAAACAAGAACCGATAAAAGCGAGGCAGAGCAGATGGTTCGTAGCACCATCGCTCCCTCAGTCGAAAAAATGTTTGTCGATGCATCAGCAGCTGGCTACGACCTTATGGTCGCTAGTGGCTTTAGGTCGTACGAGCTACAACAAACCTATTTTACAAGCTACGCCAGTATCAATGGCGCTGCAGCAGCCAACACATATAGCGCGCTGCCCGGCCAAAGCGAGCACCAGACCGGCCTAGCTATAGATATAAGCACCGCCAACTCCCAATGTTACCTAGACATCTGCTTCGGCGAGACGCCCGCCGGAAAGTGGCTGGCAGCAAATGCGGCAAACTACGGCTTTATTCTGCGCTACCCAAATGACAAAACAGCCGTCACGCAGTACCAGTACGAGCCTTGGCATTTTCGCTATGTAGGTATTCCGCTAGCCAAGGCATTGACCAAAAGCAACCTAACCCTCGACGAAGCCCAGCCATACTTCGACAAAGCCTACGAACAGTAACTACGGCAATACTTTTACGCCCGCCTCCGTGCTAAGCGTACTCTGAATATACTGTAATCTTTCTTGGAATGAGTACTGCTGCCCAAACATCTTAGCCGGATTATCGCCGGCGCTCTGAAGCGTTTGCAGTTTGAAATCATTGCGTGTGTCGAGTCGGCCAGCAGCGCGATCGGCACTCGACCAAGCATAGCTCATGAATGTTGCTTGTGCCTGAAGATTTGAAAGCGCTACCTTAGAGGTCTGAGGATCTTTTCGTGCCTCGAATTTGGCGATGATGCCTGTCAGCTCGTTTACTTGTAGCTGTGAAGAAAGCATGTTGCCGATGCTATACCACACCAATGTCTTGTGGCCGTTTTTGCCCGATACCCACGTTGTCTTCTGAAGCACATGCGGGCCGGTTCCAATCAGCACATCCACACCCAGATCAGCCGCCAGTTGCGCTGCTTGCTGCTGGTCGGTGTTTACCGTGGTAGAATCTTCCGTACCCCAGTGCATAGACAGCACTACCAAGTCGGCCTTGGAACGTGCTTCGGTGAGCAGCCGAGAAAACAGCGCCGTATCGTGGTATGAGTTTAGCCCGTAGGGGGTTAACGACGTATTGTTACTGTAATCGGCAAAGGCCAAAAATGCGATTTTCATCCCATTTTTGGTGAAGTATTTTACCTGCTGCTGCTCCTCGGCAGAACGATTCGCGCCCGTATAAGCCAACACAGATCGGCCATCCCATAGCTTGCTATTGGCATCCAACGCCGCTTGGCCTTTATCGTTTATGTGGTTTGTTGCGAGGTTTATAAGATTGCAACCACCATCGCGCACAAGGCTATCGGCAAATTCATGGGGCCCATTAAAAGTTGGGTAGCCACTAATGCCAAAATCTGGCCCGACGGCCAACGTTTCGGGGTTGCAAAATACCACGTCCACACCTTGGTACTGGCCGCGAATGTTGGCAAAATACTTACCGAAGTCATATCCCGTATCAGCCTTGGCACTAGAAACAATACTGTCATGCGCCAACATATCGCCCATGGCTGCAAATGTTACAGTCTGAGGCTGTTTGGCCGTATCATACTTTGCAGGCGCCGGCTTTGCTACTGTCCTAGCATTGGTGGTATCTGGCGTGTTACTATGCCGCTGAAGTCCAATCCACAGACAAATGCCAATAACAAGTACCGAGACTACTAGTGTAATCGTAGCTATTTGTCTTCGGGTAAGATTTGGGTGGCGCATACTTTGTTTCAGCCTAGTTATTAAGACAGTAGCTGTCTTTTTTCTCTAGTTTGATACGCACCGAGAAATTACCGCTGCCGACTGCGCCACTACAGTCGACTCCAGCTTGGTAGTTAGCACTGTCGAGCTCCAACGCTGACCCATCCGATATCGTTCTGACTCGGCTTAGATGCTCGACCGGAATTTCCCCCGAAGAAGGCAAAGCACCGGCATGAGTACTTCGATAGTCTTGAATATGCGAGGTAATCATAGCTACATCAGCCTTTCGAGCCATGTCTCTACTATTTCGCTGTAGGCTCGGCACTGCCATAAAAACAATAAAGACCATCATTACACTTAGCACGATCCCGCTAACTCCCAGAGTAATTGCGGCAATAGATTTCTTGTTTTTATGGGGCGAGATGGCACCCAAGACAAGTGCAACGATGCCTAGAGCGATGCCGGCAGGAGGGATTAAGCATGTTAAGATCGAGAATATTCCAAGTACTATCGCCACGTTACTCTTTGCGCTAGAACCAGCAGTCGTTTTATCCGCGTCCGTCATAACCATCCCCTGTGTTAGATATTGTCTTTAGTGTACTACATTCACGAGTGTTGCGGGAGAATAAAGAAGGGAAGGCTTCATTTGCCTTATCAATTTACTAGGCAGCGATTGGGGGCTCCTCAGGCAGTTGCAGGGCAGGGAACTTACTTCTCACACCTTCGTACACGTAGCCAAGGTTCGATGCGGTTGGAGTCAAGAATTCCATACTTGCCTTAAGATAATCGCTCAGCTCCTTGCCTAGTCTTGTAGATTCCTCCGAGTCAACAGGCATGTGCCGTAAGAACGCATCAAAGGCGGTGTTTATCAGCCAAAGACCTTCACCCTGTGCTTCAGCTTTCTCACTCGATTGGATCGTATCGACAAGAACGTTCTTCATTACTGCAAATTCTTCTATCTCATTAACTCGGGTGTGTATAGCGGCAATTTTGATATATGACGCCAGTTGCTTATTCTGTGATTCGCATCTTTTATCCTCAAGGGCCTGAACATCGGCCCTAAGCTCTGAGCTCACTAATCCCGCGTGCTCTTGAAGCCTCTTGCGTGCACTCAATTCGTGCGTGATTCTGTCATAATCGGAAATGTTTTGCTGCAAATCCAGAAGTTCGGGCAGAATATACTCCCATAATTTATTAACGTCAAGAGAACGCTCGATACAGCTCCTGACGAATAGTGCTGGATTTATCGTATGTTCTACGTTGGTCACAGGTTGTCCGTAACGAGCATAGCTGATTAGACTCCAGTCTGCTACGCCCTTTAGCTTACTCAGAACGTGATAGCGTGTTCGTGATGACTCAATGCCATCAATCGTACTGGTAACACTCTCGTCCCAGAATACTTCGTCCTGCGGCATAAGTGCGTTCTCTCTTTTCGGCAATTGTATTGCTTCATTTCCAAATGTTTCATCGAGTGAGTTTAACTGCTTAATGACACGACGAACATCTCGCCGCTCTGCAGTGAAGCGTTGCAAGTATGCTAGTCCTATGCCTACACTCATCCCTAATAAGTCCTCGGTGAAGCCTCCATTCGATGTAACTTCGGCGACGGCAATACCGGCTACAGGTAGGCCTACGGCGCCTATCACTTGAGCTACACGTTCAAGCGGACGCAACGATAGTGGCGCAAGACTTTCTGGCCCCAAAGGAGGGTACTCTATATATTCCCTAGTGTCCGGCATGTCGCTAAGGTCTGCAGAGAAATTTCGCGCAAACAGTAATGATTCGGCGACCTCCCGAATAAATACTTCGCCATACTGATCCTGTGAGCTATAGATTTCTCTGCGACAACGATCCAAATGGGGCCCATGTGCGCGTCTTGCGTTATCCTCCGGTGTCGTTATTTTCATTTCGTATTTATTATAGAATATTTTTTATTATTGTGCAATATTTACCCCGATGCTAGAGCGCTTATACACTAATAGCTACGCTTAAGTTCATGAACTTGGCATCAGAGAGCCAAATAAAAAACCGACCCTTTTGGTCGGTTTTTTATTTGGCT
>JAGORO010000021.1 GCA_018062785.1 Candidatus Saccharimonadota bacterium | reverse complement strand
TACACGACCTGCCCGCCGTCGATACTATTCCTGGCGAGCCGGTCGGGGTGCCACGAGATAATTCCACTGGCTTCTCCGGCTTCAATACGAGCAAGCATTGCACCGAACTTCGGACGACCCGGTACTTTGGCAGATTTCTTCTCAATAACGGTATCGACGACAAACAAGCCATTATCTTTAGCGTATTTTTGAAGTTCGGCTATCTGTGCCTCAATGGACAAAACCTGTTTGTCCTCAACATCCGTACTCTTACGAGCATAGATGAAGTATTTTTCTCTCTGTTTCATAGCGTTACCCCCTACAACTTAAATAGCCGCCTCGTTGCACACAAGCTAGGAAATTCCCAGATTGTACGAGACGGCTATTAAAGCCATAAAAAATAGGAAGATCCTGTTAACTTGTGTGCACTCCTATTTTACCAGAAAACAAAAAAGCCACCGTTTCACGGCGGCAAAATCTCATTCCCCCCAAGAAAACATCTGGCTGACACTGCGTGAGATCAAAGAAAAAGCCGCCCAGACAGGCGACAAATTCCAAAAAAGTTTGCTACTGGCGGAGAGACAGGGATTCGAACCCTGGGTACCGTTGCCGGCACGCTGGTTTTCAAGACCAGTTCCTTAAACCACTCGGACATCTCTCCACGAGATTAGTAACTAGTAACTATTACCTTACGCTTGAGATGTTTGTCTTGAAAACCAGCTCCTTCAAGCTACGCTTGAATCGCTGATTTGGTTGCTATTCGCAACTTTCACCAAGACCAGTTCCTTAAACCACTCGGACATCTCTCCGTAACGGAGGTATTCTACCAGAAGTAGGGCTATTTCTCTAGTTTTACACTCGCCCTTTCAAATAGTACGTATTTCTGCTACTATAACCCCTGTCGCAAACACGGAGAGGTACCCAAGTGGCTGAAGGGGACGGTTTGCTAAATCGTTAGAGGGGCGCGAGTCCCTGCGAGGGTTCGAATCCCTCTCTCTCCGCCAAAGTAAAAACCAGTCCCCCAAGGACTGGTTTTTACTTTGGCGGCAACGATCAGGCGATTCGAACCCTCAGTCACCAAAGGTGATAGGGTTCGGCGAAGTGCAGCGTAGCCAGAAAAGCACGAAGTATTTTTCTGGCAAGCAAACGGAGGAGTGAGGCGGAGCCGAGCGATATCCCGATTTATAAATAATGCCCGCCGAATAGGCGACCGAGAGCCCGTACTTTTGTGAAACAAAAGAGGGTTCGGTGGAAGTGAGCGAGGAAAGAGAAAGCACTGCAAAGCAATAGTTTCTATTACGAACGAGCAGAGGAGCGGAAGCGAAGCTGGAGTGATATATCTCGCTCCGCCCTCTCGCCAACACTACTCATTGCCTGAGCTACCCACCGCGAGCCCACCCAGTTTTGTAGTACAATAAAACCATATGAGTAAACAAAGGGCGCACAAAAAGTCCTCTTCGCGAGAGTCGAATACAGAACTACTCTTGAATGCTCCAGTAAGCCCATATGCTATCGACCCAGATATGTTTGAGCCCTCTACTACCCCTACTCCACAAGAGCCGGTGCGGTGGGAGGCGGCAGAGTTCATTACACCAAAGACGTTTGGCTGGTATGCCACGGCCATTGTGGGCGGTGTTTTGCTCGTTGCAGTGGTGGCACTACTAACCAAAGACATCGCCTCTTCTGTAACGGTATTTGTAGCGCTGATTATTCTTTTACTCTACGCTAGGCGAAAACCACGTACGCAAACATACACAATAGAAGGCGACCGGATAGAAATCGGTACAAAAAAATACGAACTGCACACGTTCAAATCGTTTAGTGTTGATGTGCGGAGCCCGCAAGCAAGCGCGGTGCTCATGCCTCTTAAGCGATTTATGCCTCCACTCGCCATTCCCCTCATCCAAGAAAAAAGCGAGCAGGTTGTTGCCGTACTGAGTGCCTACCTGCCTTTCGAGCAGCACAAGCCAGATCTTGTTGATACGCTTGTGCAAAAAATTAGGCTTTAGTGATCAGTTTCTAGAGCCATGACACTTGCAAAGTATGTGTATTTGTGGTATACTGCTTGTAGTTAAGGAGTTCCTGAGAGGATTTTATGTACGAACAGAACAATACTTCGATACTCGGTCGCATTATATGGCTTATCGTCTCCATGCTACTACTGCTTGGGCTTATTTGGCTTATAGTGTGGCTACTTTTCTTGCGAAAACCTGCATCGCTGAGCAATAAGGCAAAAGAAACCGCCTCTAGCGTCCAGCAGTCCGTACAAGACCAAAAAACTGCAGATGAAAACAAGTCAAAGACGAATAAGTCTAACAGCTCAAGTTCTAGTACTCCATCTTCTTCTACCTCGTCGGTACCATCAAATTCCTCTTCTTCGTCTACGGCCAATTCAAGTACCTCGTCAAGCACTGGTACGTCGGCTTCATCGACAAGCTCTGGTTTGGCCGCACAGCGTAATGCGGCCAGCGGAACCACAACGCTGCCGGGCGATAGTGAAAGTGCCGATGCGAGTACGTCATCTACTGCAGCTGGGTCACAAGCCGCTGCCTCTACACTCGCTTCTACCGGCCCCAGCAGCAACGCACTGCTTATTGGCTTTGTGGTTGTCGGTAGCGCTGCTGTGCATTACGCGGTCGTAAACAGACGCCAACTATTTGTACGACAGTACGAAAACTAAACAACTCGAGTCGCATACAAAAGACTGCAGTTTCACTGCGGTTTTTTGATGGCGTTGGTGGTGCGTACTCCTAGACTTTTCGGTACGTCTCGATAAAATTCTCGACCATTTGTCTTGCGGTACGATCTTCGATTTGTTTGGGTGGATGTTTCTGGAAGTATGCCGCAGGCTCGATGATTGGTCCGGCCAGCTTGTTGTCGAGGGCAAGTTTGCAGCAGCGAATTGAATCAATCGCTACTCCTGCCGAGTTTGGCGAGTCTTCGACACTCAGGCGTAGTTCGAGGTTCATCGGCACGCCACCAAAGTGGCTGCTCTCAATACGCAAGAAACAGATTTTATTATCTTTTTGCCACGGCACATAATCGCTCGGGCCGACATGAATGTTTTCTGGATCTATAGTGTATCCGCGATCTTCGATCTGCGATGTAACGGCCTCTGTTTTGCTCTGTTTTTTGTGTGCCAAACGCTCGCGCTCGAGCATGTTCATAAAGTCGGTATTTCCGCCAGTATTGAGCTGGTAGGTTCTCTCGATCTTCATGCCGCGATCTAGAAACAAGTTTGTTAGAGTGCGGTGTACGATCGTCGCACCGACCTGTGCCTTGATGTCGTCTCCAACGACCGGCAGACCAGCCTTCTCGAATTTCTGCGCCCACTTTTTGTCAGAGGCTATAAAAACGGGTATACAGTTTACAAAACCACACCCCGCGTCGATGGCAGCTTGCGCATAGAACTCGGTTGCCCTTTGCGAGCCGACCGGCAAGTAGTTTATGACAATCTCCGCACCCGATTCCTTCAGTACTTTCACGACATCGACAGGCTTTCTCGCGTCATCGACCGGCACTACCTCGGCGGTGTACTTGTTGACCCCATCAAGTACTGGTCCTCGAGATACTTTTACGCCTATTTTGGGCACCTGAGCAAACACGGCGGTGTTATTCGGTTCAGCATAAATTGCTTCGGCAACATCTTTGCCGACTTTGTTTTCATTAACATCGAATGCTGCAACTACCTCGAGGTCTTTTATGTGGTAGCCGCCGAAATTTACATGCATGACCCCAGGTACGAAAGTGTCGCCTTTTGCGTCCTTGTAATACTCAACGCCCTGCACCAATGACGACGCACAGTTTCCAACGCCAACGATGGCAATCTTGATCGATCTATCACTCATACAAACTCCTACTTAGTTACTGCCATGGTAGAGTGAGTTGCGGTATAATACAATTATATATTTTTTATGATTGCATAAGATATATTTATGGAAGACAGATTACAAAAGCTGAAGGAAGTCATCGAGAGAGGGAGTTTTACTGACGCTGCGGCCGCACTACATATTTCGCAGCCTGCGCTTTCGATGGCTATCAAAAAACTCGAGCTCGAACTTGGTCAGGACTTGCTCGATCGCACAGCCGGCCAACTTCGACCAACCAAAGCGGGGTCGTTAGCTTACCAAGCCGCCTGCCAACAGCAACGGACAGTTTCCAATCTCGAGGCGCAGCTTGTCGAGCTTAGCAAAGAACGTCCGGTAGTGCGCATTGGCATGATTGATAGCCTCGCTGCTGCAACCGCAGACGAAGGCACGGTACTTGAGCGCCTCGAGGAGACGGCGGACGTTGTCATGGTCGTAGACAACTCTCGTCGGCTACTCGATGACTTGCGGAAGACGGAGATCGATATTGCTTTCGTTGTTGCTAGCGACTACGACACTACCCAGATCGCGACGCTTGCCAAAGGTCGGGAGCTACTACCACTGGTTTGCTCGCCACAGCACAGTATGGCAACAAGCCCGACTGCCCAAAGTTCTGACTTTATTTCCTACGATGTCATGTCGCATACGAGCGAATACGTTCAAGAGTCCTTACGCGAGCAGTCAGCGATAATGCTCCCACGGTTTTTTTCAACGAGCCCGAATGTCATGCTGCGCCTTGCGTTAGCAGGTCGAGGCGTGGCCGCTCTTCCCCATTCTCTCGTTGGGCCGTCCCTTAGGTCTGGACTGCTCGTTCCAGTTAGTGTCCATGGTGAGCCTGTAGTCTGCGCCCGTCCTATCGTGTGTGTCGCGCAACGCACCGCGCACCTATACGATCCTCTTCGAGTTTTTGTCGACGGCGTGATGGAGATTTTGGCCAAGCAAGGCAAGGTAGAAGACCGTAAAGAAGACTAGATATTTACTAGTGTTTATGTTATAATTTTGCAATGAAAAAAGAGGCGGTGGTATTGTCTGTGGTTGTTCCTGTCTACAATGAGGCCGCTGGCCTACGGGACTTCCATGCCAGTTTGGTGCATTCGCTCCAAAAACTACCTATCGCGTACGAGATTTTGTACATAAACGATGGTAGTACAGACGGTAGTAAGCAGATCATCCAGCAGCTTACGGCCCAATCATCGGTACGCGCACTGTACCTATCGAGGAATTTTGGTAAGGAGATAGCTACAACTGCCGGCTTGCAGCACGTCCGCGGCCAAGCCGCCCTCATGCTGGATGCAGATGGTCAGCACCCCGTCGAGAAAATCGGAGCATTTGTGCGAGCTTGGCAAAAAGGTGCAAAAGTTGTGGTCGGTGTGCGTCGGCAGAATAGCGGCGAAGGCCTAGTTAAGCGATATGGCTCAAAATTATTCTATGCAACCATCAACCGCCTAGCAAGCGCCAAACTCACGCCATTCGCAACCGATTTTCGACTTGTCGACAGAGAGGTTATCGACGTATTTACGACGCTAACAGAACACAATAGAATTACCCGAGGTCTTATCGATTGGCTTGGATTTGAGCGCACATACATCGCCTTTAATGCTAAGTCTCGGAAAACAGATAGGGCTGGGTATTCCTTTGGAAAGTTGTGCAAACTTGCAATGGATAGTGTGATCTCCCTCAGTACTTCACCACTGTACATCGCGGCTTATACAGGCGCGATCATTATAGTGCTATCACTGATCATTGGCGGTGGAATGCTCGCAAATTTTGTATTGCATGATCCACTCGGACTGCAGGCGCATGCTAGTGCCTACGGACTGGTTCTGATACTATTCCTGATCGGTCTTATTCTAGTATTCCAAGGGATCATTGGCCTCTATCTGTCGCACATTCACACCGAAACCCAAAATCGGCCGCTGTACGTCCTTGAGGACGGGAGCGACGTGTGATCAAAATTCCGCGGCAAGCCGGTAGGTACATTAGTGTCGGGCTAATCGTATTTGGCTTTGAAATCTTGGTTATATGGCTCGGCCAAAAAGCCGGACTAAGCCCCGTACTTGCCGTGGCTATCGCCTTTGTATCAGGCACGTTACTCTCATTTTTGCTGCAGAAGTTTTTTACGTTTGGCGACAAGCGAACCCGCCACGTAGTAGTTGGCTTGCAGCTACTCGCGACAGGTTTGCTGGTGTTGTTTAACTTCGGTTTTACTGTGCTGGCAACGGCCCTGCTTCAGGATATCTTTCCGGCGATACTCATACGAAGTATGGCGCTCGCAATTACGACCGTCTGGAATTTTTATTTGTACAGAACTCATATATTTTCGAACGAAGTACCCCGTTTGACTAGCAGTGGTGTAGCCAATGAAGACAATCGATAGCACAAGTCTCGAGCAGGTCGAAGGCTACGCAGGGCACTCTGTGGCAACATCCAAAAGATCTTTGGGTGTGGTGATCGTCTCGCTTGTGTTGCTTGCGGGCGTTCTTTTGACCAGCGGACACCAGCCGCGGCACAGCGCAAGCAAAGCCAAGCCGGCGGCAGTGTTAGCTCGGCACATTGGACAGCAAAAAATGATCTCAAGCCTAGAGAGGCAAGGCGTGGGTTTTGGTAGTTGTCCGCACGGTGCAAGCATGCAGATTGTCGCCCACCCAGATGACGATATTTTGTTTATGAATCCAGACATCGCCGAGGATATTCAGGCAAAAAAATGCAGTACCACCATCTATGTAACGGCCGGAGATAACGGGGATGGCATGGAGTATGTATCTCAGCGAGAAGTCGGCATAAAAAGTGCGTACGCACAAATGGCAGGGCTACCGATCGATCAAGCATGGGCCGAAAAGCCGGTACATGCCAGCGGAAAAACCATACAAATAGCCGCACTTGAGGGAGGTGTGCCAATACAGCTCATATTTATGCGCCTCTATGACGGAAACGTGCAAGGGGCTGGGTACGATGGCCGACCAACCAGCCTAGCGTTATCGAGTAAGAATAATGTACCAATTGGATCGATGGATGATGCGACGCGCATAAGTACCAAGGCGCTAGAAAATCTGCTGGCCGCATTGGTGCATGTATATACGCCCGATACTGTTCGCACTCATGCACTTTCAGGAGCGGGAGACCACAGCGACCACATGGCGACCGGAAAAGTAACAAGGATTGCCATGGAAAAGTACAAAGAGTCTCGAGAGTCTTTCCCGACCAAATCGAAAGCAAATCCAGTATTTTTCTTGTATGACGGCTATCCCATTCGAGGTATGCAGACAAACATATCCGGACAACAAGAAGAAGCCAAGAGGGCCTTTTTCTACGCGTATGCCGTACACGACTCGCATATTTGTCCAGATGGCTGCATCGAAGGTACGGGCAGCTACGAAGACTACCTATCGAGGCAGTACAAAAACCAAGCTACTCCCTAGGCAAGACATTGGCCTGTAGCGTTTGCACAGTGTCCGTGTAAATAAGTCCGGTACCAAAATCCGGAATTGGTTCGATGCGAGCGGGTTGTCCAAATTGTTGTATGAGTGAATCTTGGGAGCAAACAGAGGCTTCGGCTTTAATCCCACCACTAGGAATGGCAAGAACTAGTGCTTTCCCAGTTCTGCCGACCTGTCTCCAAGTGGCGCGGTCGTAAAAAAGATCATCAATGACAACACTACCAGCAGGTGTGCATAATAACGGTAGTATGTGTCCGGGTCGTTCGGCGAGATAGTCTGCTGGGTTGGCGTATTGCCTCCCAGAGACAATATAGGCGGTGTCGGTAGTTTTGGCATAGGATGCCAATGCTTCGATAGGCGCATCCTTTGTAAATCGTGTTGGCCATGCCTGTGCGATTGCGCCAAGCTGTAGTGCCATTGCTAACGCAACGACGCCGAACCATAGTGTGACGGCTAGGGGTTGTCTTCGTTTTGGTACCGCATCGCCCAAGAATCCAAAGAGTAATGGTATGCAAACGGCTACCATTGCGATGTATCGCTCCGTGCCTGCTTGGCCCGCATGTCCACTCGCTACATATACGAGCATAGTTACTGTAGTTATGCAGACCAAAAGGAGCGCCTCTGCGCTCTGGAGAGTTTTTCGGTGCTGAACAAGTAGCCACAGCACACCAGATATGAGCAGCATGCCTACAATATGGCGGAGGCTCACGGCACCGATTGGCTTTGTAAGTACATCGATATCGAACAATCGAGCTATGGCATGCAAAAAGCCTTGGAGTTGCGACAGGGGTACAAACGATGTGTTTTTATCTGGCGTCGGCAGGTAACTAATATTGAGCAGTATCGTTGATAGCCAAAAAAGTACCTTACTTATCAGGGCTGCCACAGCCAAGCTCACGCATGTCCAGAGCTGAGCGGCGAAGGATCTTCCGTGCCACAGTCGGCTAATGATGAGTATCGCGAGGTATATTCCCATCCCCATCCCTGTTGTGTAGAGCTGTAGCGGATCGGCAAAAAAGGTAAGACTCGCTACTGCACCCAAAATGGCCAAACGGTCGACACTGGGTTTTTGCAGCGCGCGCAGTAGTAGCCACGCGGTAAGCAAACCTGCGGCCAGCTCAAGGTTGCGTGAGTTGGCGTAATCCATCCAAAATACGCGGCCGGCGATGACTGCCAGCCATACAAAACCCAAATACCACAGCAGCCGATTTTTTATTCGAGCTATATCAAGAATCTTGCCTCCTACCCAAAAAAGTGCGCAAAACGTTGCTACATTACAAATAAGCGCCAAGATGTAGAGTTTTGCCCGCGGCGAAACTTCTGGTATGGCCTGCACGAGCGCATACAACGGCATTTTGAGCACGTAATTGGTTGGCCCTAGGGTTGCGCCCTCGTGCAGCCCGTGTCGCCATTGCCCTGCAAGACCAATCTGACCCACAACATCAAAATTTATACCATTTGAAATAAAGCGAAATGTCGTCCAAGTGAACACAAAGAATAGAGCCACACACAGTGTAAAAAGGCTTGCATTCTTCCGAATAAATTTTAATATCGACCCCTGTAATCTTCGCTGATTATGTATGTTTTTCATGTGCTCTACAAGTCCTGTTCCTCAAGGAGTGGATAGATGTCTAGCGCAACTTCTTCGTAGGGGTGCGTGCCTCGGATGGCAGCGATAACTTGCTTTGCGGTTGAGCGGTCACAGACAACCTCTATACGTTCTTCCTCGACGATTTCTGGGCTACCGGCAGTGCCGACATGGGGGTTCGCGTTTACCGAAGGAGTAAATCTACCCTTCCCCACCACCGCATAACTACAAAAACTGTATTCGCCGATTTTTCCTGCCCCAGCCTTGCCCATTGCCCTGCGTACAGTATCAGCTGCCGCAAGCGGTACAAACGTTACAATCTTCACCTTGCTCATTTGGTTAGTGTACCTTGCTAGGGATAGATTTTCTAGCTGCGCTACCTCCGCCGAACCTGTTTTTGCTAGCGCAAAAGTACGGTTCTCACCCCAAAGGGGACCAAATAAAAAAGGTTGGACAAGCCAACCTCCTTTATTTGGTACACCCGACAGGATTCGAACCTACGACCTTTGGCTCCGCAAGCCAACGCTCTATCCAGCTGAGCTACGGGTGCTCGTTGGAACCGACGGCCTTGCCCCGTTTTGCCTATTTGGCAAAAGCT
>JAGORO010000009.1 GCA_018062785.1 Candidatus Saccharimonadota bacterium | reverse complement strand
TGGCTGGGACGGAGGGATTCGAACCCCCGAATGCCGGGACCAAAACCCGGTGCCTTACCACTTGGCGACGTCCCAATATTTGGGCTTAGTAAATTATAACGTACGAGGGCTCGAATCTCTTGCAGGGATTTCGACTCACCTTCGGCGAGCCCGTCGCCACGTCTATGAAAACAAGTTTTCAAGAGTGGACTCCCTTGCAAACGGCCACTGGCCATTCTCACCCCGATGCTGGGACCATAGTTTGACTAACTCGCATCTTCGATGCTCAAACGGCCGGTGCTTTACCTTCTATAAACAGCGCATTCATTGTAGCAAAAACAAGGGTGATAGGCTAGAGGTACGGTTATTTGCTAAGCTTAGTTAGTATGAAGGAGTTGTTCACGGATGTATTACTTGCAGGCAAGAGAAACTCACTAGGCAGGGTGGATGAGGTGGTCGGCGCTGTTCTGGCGGAACCAGCACGTATTTCCGAGCTGTATGATTGCTTTTTTCATGATGATGCTTGGGCCCGAATGCGTGCGGCAGATGCGTATGAAAAAATTTGTCGTTTACACCCTGACTGGATTACCCCAAACATAGATACTATGCAACATGATCTACACTCCATAAGTCAGCCATCGATACAGTGGCATCTGGCGCAGATATACCGACAAGTGACTTTGCAAGATGAACAGAAAAAAAGAGCTTTGCACTGGCTGACTACTGTTGCTGGCACGGTAGATGTTGACTGGATTGTTGCCGCAGAGGCTATGGCTACACTGGTCTATTTCGCCCAGCTTGGCGATGTTTCACAAGAGGAAGTACGCACCATACTAGCTATTCAGACTAAGCATCATTCCAAATCGGTTGTCCGCAAAGCACAATCGCTACAAGAGCAGCTACTTGCTCATTAGTATTTTTTACTTTCAGTATTTTCTCATGTATGGTCACTACACTACTGGCTGACCTGACATGTTCAGATCAGGTAACGAAAGGAAGTAGATGAAGAAACATCTCGCAATCGCCCTAACTGCTAGCTCGCTAGCTTTCGGTAGTGCAGCCGCCGTCGGCGTCACGCAGTCGAACGCCAACGCGGCAGAAAATACAACCAAAACATCACAATCAAGTGATGCCAAAACTGACCCAATGTCGAACCTAGTGGACGCATTGGTCAAGAAATTTAACCTCAAGAAAGCTGACGTCCAAGCAGTCTTTGATGAGCAGCACACAGCCATGCAAGCCGAGAGAGAAACCCAGACTAAGACCGAAGTTGCCCAACTGGTCAAAGACAGCAAGCTAACGCAGGCTCAAGCCGACAAAATTAACGCCAAGCGCGCCGAAATCCAGAAGGAAATGGAAGCAAACCGAGGCAAGACTACTCGTCCGACCGACTCAGAAATGCAGACGAAACGAACCGAACTCGACAAGTGGCTTACCGACAACGGCATCTCGACCGACTACCATTACCTCTTGATGGGCGGCAGGGGTCATAGAGGTCCTGATGGTCCCGGCGGCAATCGTGACAGCCGAAAAGCCAACCAAACTTCTCCTAGTACGCCTAGCACGGCTGAAAGCACAGGAGATACATCGACTAACTAAAACCAACCCCACCCCAAGAAACCACAGCGTACATGTTTTTAAAAGCAGCATCTGGGAGGTGCTGCTTTTGCTATGCATATGCGAGTACGCTATTTTTACAACTCTCAGGTATAATTCAGTAAGCCCAAGTAAGCTATACCTAATGAAGATACTCCTTGTCGAAGATGAACGTAAAATCGCTCGTGCCATTGCAACGGGCTTCACTCAGGAGCGTATGATACTCGAAATTTGTCATGACGGTCCGAGCGGCCTTGCAACAGCCAAAGCCGATGAGTTTGATGTCATCATCCTCGATCGTATGCTGCCCGGTAACATGGACGGGGTAGATATATGTAGAGAGCTCCGCAGTAGCGGCATCAAGACACCCATCTTGCTCCTTACGGCCAAGGGAACAATTACGAATCGTGTCGAAGGACTCAACGCCGGAGCCGATGACTACCTCGTAAAACCGTTTGCTTTCGATGAGCTCTTAGCTCGTGTGCACGCGTTGACGCGTCGACCACATGATACTGTCATGCCAGTGCTAAAAACGGGAGATTTAGTTCTAGACCCACTATCGCTAACCGTAAAAAGAGCAGGTAAGCCAATTCAGCTTTCACAGACAGAATACCGATTATTAGAATACTTGATGCGTAACCAAGACCACGTGCTTAGCAAGACAACAATCATGAACCATGTCTGGGATTTTGATGCAGATATTCTGCCCAACACGGTCGAGGCGTACATAGGGTATTTAAGAACCAAGATCGACAGGCCGTTTGCCAAGCAACTAATCCACACCGTTCGAGGTTTTGGGTACAAAATTGGAGTAACACCATAAAAACGATTGCCTCGACCACGGCACGTCTTACGGCTTGGTACACGCTCATTATATTTGTGTTGTGTTTGTTTTTTAGCGCCATTGTGTACAGTATTGGTACGCAGGAGTTCAACCGAAGACCTCCACATATCGGCTATGACAGAGCTGGTAACTCTCTCGAAGAGGATATCGAAAATGTCCTCGAACGCGAGAGAGAAGCTAGGGCAAACCTAGCCCAAAAGCGTCTTGCAGCCAACCTCATCGCCTTCGACATAATTGCTCTAGGACTCGGCAGTCTATGTGCCTATCTTCTCGCTCGTCGCACGGTTCATCCTATCGAAGAAGCGCTGGAAGCTCAAACAAGATTTAGCAGTGATGCCGCGCACGAGCTTCGTACACCACTGAGTATTATGCAGGCGGAAATAGAAGTCCTCCTTCGCGGCACTAGCCCGTCAAAACCTGCCATGAGGGCGACTCTCCAGAGCAACCACGAAGAGGTCATTCGTTTGCAGGCGCTAACCGACCGATTGCTTTTGCTTGCCCAAGCCGAAGAAGTTACTCGTTCGCCTGCAGCACTCGATGAAATTGCGACCGTAGCGCTCAATACTATGCTGTCATTGGCTCAGAGTCGCAATAGCACCATCCAAAATAATGTTAGTCATATAGCAGCACTCACCAATTCCAACTTACTGGCAGACGTCCTGACTATACTACTCGATAATGCTCTGAAGTATAGCCATAAAGGAGCAAAAATTACCCTCACCAGTCGTTCAAAGGGCAGGTACGCCTACCTTGATGTGGCAGACGACGGCCCAGGGATCGCAAAAGCCGACTTGCCACATATTTTTGACACGTTTTATCGTGCTGATCTTTCTCGCACCAAAAACCATACCATCGGTAACGGGCTGGGGCTTTCGCTCGCTCGACGCATCATGAAAACACTACATGGTGAGATCAGTGTCACAAGTAAGCTGGGAGAAGGAAGCAAATTCACCGTGCGGCTTCCTCTTCAATAATTACGAGGCTAAAGCAGCTTGTACTGACGTGCAAGTATCAACCCAGCAAGACCCGGCAGTAACGGAAACCAGTATGTTGCCAATCGGAATAAAAGCGTACATGTAATGGCGGTTTTTACATCGACACCATACGTCGCGAGCGCAGCCACAAGACCCGCTTCTACACCGACGAGCCCTCCGGGCGTTGGCAGCAGGGCGCCAAAGAACACGCCAGCCGAATAGACTACAAGCATAGTCGTTGCCGCAAAATCAGTAACTATTGCTGGTGCAACTTCGCGACATGCCAGCCACAAGATGAACACATTCGTACAGGTCACCAATGCAAGGGACAGTGCCGCTAGAGCAACCTTTTTGGGGTTTTGGGTGTAGTGTCTATACGCTGCAAACAACTCGCCTACCAACCGTTTGGCACGACGACGCAGAGGCGGTATGGCCAGTACTAAAACGGATGATATCACCAACCCAGCAAAAACCCACCTCTGTGGCAAACGCTCTCCTAGCTGAAGTTCACGGATAGAGCTAGGTACCAGTAAGCAACATGCCAGCAAAAGTAGCACGTGCACTATAAAACCCAACGAGTTATTGGCGAGCACTACCGCTGACGCCTGAGTGGCACTATGATGACGCCTGTGCAAATATACACCATGAACGCCCATGCCACCTACGCCAGCGGGTAAAAGACGACTGCCGAGTATAGCCGCATTTTCAATAATAAACAATTCATGGTACGGTAACGGGCGCAGCGCCAATTGCTGGTACGCAAACGCCGCCAAGCTAACGCCAACCCCAACCAACAAAACTGCACCTATGGCCACCGGCAATGACGCGTACTGAACCTGTGCAATGGCTTCCTGCATAACGTCCCAGTTGCGTACTATGAATACTCCAAACAAAGCTAAAATCGAGGCGGTTATGATAGCCGAGAGAAGCTTTCTCAATGCAGCCAGCTTCCAACCCAAGGGTCGATAGCTAGAAGCAATGAGTAGACGGGTAGTATCGAAAGTGAGGTTCGAAACACACGGCGAGCCCATGCGTTCGGCTCGGTCGATGCTATCTCATTATGCTGCCTCAACCAAAAGAGCGCCACGGCAAACATGGCGAAAAAACTAATGCCGGTTATATACGACTCGAACAAAAAAACCACCAGCGCCATACAAAATAGTGTCACGTATATTCTCATTTCAAAGACGGTTCGCGAAAGTCCTTTTTGCAAATTCAGAAGCGGTAGACCAGCTTGTCGGTATTCTTTGGCTCTAAAAATTGCAATCGCGTAAAAATGGGGCATTTGCCAAAAAACAAGTAGAGCAAAGAGGCACCATGCCACCACGTCAAAACGACCAGCTGCGGCTAGGTACCCTGCAAGAGGAGGAGTGGCTCCAGAAATAGTACCGATGAGCGTCGAGTAAGGTGTCGTGCGCTTTACAATCCCATACACTACCACGTACCAAAACGCACCAAATAAACCCACCCAACAGGTGTACGCGTTTGTATAGTTCCATAGTAGCCAGCTACCTAGAGCTAGCAGTACGCCGGCATAGGGCAAGGCAATTCGTAGCGAAATCGCACCAGTGACGGAAGGCCGCTTAGATGTTCGCTCCATCGAAGCATCTATGCTGCGATCGAGGTAGTTATTGAGGACGCAAGAAGCAGCAATGACACAAATTGTGCCGATAGTAAGTCCCAAAAAAGTCAAAAACTCTGGCTCTAGGTCGGAAGCGAACAAGTACGCGCCGATAGTAACCATCAGATTGCCGACAACAATTCCTGGCTTCGTGACAGTAAGGTATTTTTTCCAGTTCATATTAGCGACTTTCGTGTTCTATATGTTGTATAGCTTCCTTCTTTTGCATGTACTCGACTGTGTCTTTTGGCATCATATTGTAGTTGAGGTTATCCATTACCCAGATAGAACCAATGACAATGATCAACACAACCATCACCGCAAATAGGCCGGAAAGTTGCGTCCAGCGTGCGTTGCGCTCGGTACTCATATGCAGGAAAAACACCACCTGTACCGTGACTTGTATGCTCGCCAGTAGCGCCAAAATGCCAATGAGCGTGCCACGGGCAAGCTCAAACGAGCCATCGGCCGTATACGTTACCAACCCAAACGCTATACAAGTAAGCACGAGTGATGCGACAAAGCCAACCAAGTAGGTACCAATACCTTTTGTGTACTCTTTTTGTGCCGCATTGTTTTTCATACTAGAGTACCCCCAAAAGATAGACGATGGTAAAAATACAAATCCAGACAATGTCTAGGAAGTGCCAAAACAAACTAAACATAGTGATGTTTTGAAGTGAGCGCTGGCTCAGTCCACGAGAATATATGTAGCGCGCGAGTACACCAAGCCAAACGAGTCCGGCTGTGATGTGCAAACCGTGCGTGCCCACTAGACCAAAGAAGGCCGAGAGGAAACCGCTAACTCTCCATGAGTGGCCTTCGTGCAAAAGGTGCGAAAACTCGTACACTTCCATGCCCAGAAATATCGCGCCAAGCAAACCCGTCACAACTAGCCAGCCAAGGACGCGCCGCTTAGAACCTCTACCGCCGCGGTAAGCCTCGAGCAGCGCCATACCGCTCGCAACGCTGCTTATGAGCAGTACCGTCGTCTCGACAAATACAAAATTGAGGTCGATGATATCCTTGCCAGCAACGCCACCGGCAGTGTTATTGCGGAGTACCATAAATGTCACAAAGAGGCTAGCGAACAAAATGCAGTCGGTCATTAGGTACACCCAGAAACCGAGTGATGTCTTGCTGTGCTTTATGTCGTGCGCTGGACGTGAAACGTCTTTCATGCCGCCGCCTTTCTGCCGTATTTTTTGTCGAGAAGCTTCGCCTCGGAGGCTGTAATAACCTCTTGGGTTTCATCCTCGTTCAACCTTGCAGCAAGTGTCCAGACAACACCCATAATGCCAATAAGGGCTAGCCACCATAGGTGCCAAATGAAGGCAAAGCCAAATGCGGTAACCCATAGGCCAATCCACACACCCGTTCCGGTATTCTTTGGCAGTGCAAAATCTTCGTACGGGCCAAAGGTAACGCCACGACCGTTTTGCTTCTGCTCCCACCACGCGTCACGGGCATGGACGGTAGGTGTGCGCGCAAAGTTATAGTGTGGAGCAGGTGAAGGTACCGACCATTCTAGGGTACGACCATTCCATAGATCGCCTGTCGTATCTCGCAGTGTTTTGTGTTTCCAGATGCTGTAAGCGAGTTGCGATACTTGGAAGAATACACCCAGCCCAATGATAAGTGTGCCGATACCAGACATAATAAACAGCCACTGCCAGCCGTAGCTTGGGTCAAAGTGATCGAGCCGCCGAGCCGCTCCCATAAAGCCGAGCAAGTAAATAGGCATAAAGGTCACAAAGAAGCCAATCACCCAGCAGGTAACAGCCAACTTACCGAGCCGTTCGTGCAATTTGAACCCGAAAATCTTGGGGAACCAGTAGCTAAGTCCAGCGAGGTAGCCAAAAACCACACCGCCAATGATGGTATTGTGGAAGTGAGCAACCAAGAACAAGCTGTTATGCACTTGGAAGTCTAGTGCGGGTACGGCCAGCATCACTCCTGTAGCGCCGCCGATAAGGAATGTCGACACGAAGGCCATAAACCACCACATAGGACTGGCGAACAAAATCCGACCTTTATACATCGTGAAGAGCCAGTTGAACACTTTGACGCCTGTGGGAATGGCAATCACCATGGTCATTATGCCGAAGAATGTATTGACATTACCGCCGGCCCCCATCGTAAAGAAGTGGTGTCCCCAAACCAAAAATGACAGCACCGTGATGAGCATCAGAGCCCAAACCATGCTGGTGTAACCAAACAGTTTCTTGCGAGCGAATGTTGCCACAATTTCGCTATACATGCCAAATGCTGGCATTACCAAGACGTACACCTCTGGGTGTCCCCATGCCCAAATGAGATTAATATACATCATGGCATTGCCGCCAAGCCCCGCTGTGAAGAAATGCATACCGAGCGTTCGATCGAGCGAAAGCATAAACAGCGTCGCTGTTAGTATAGGGAAGATAGCTAGCATCAAAATAACCGTTACAAACACACTCCACACAAAAACCGGCAAACGCATCCAAGTCATGCCTGGGCAGCGTTCCTTAATGATCGTAACCAAAAAATTGATGGCCGAAAGCGTACTACCCACGCCGGCAATCTGAATACTCCACAGCCAGTAATCCACGCCCGGCCCAGGGCTAAATTCTATGCCGCTCAACGGAGGGTACGCTAGCCAGCCTACGGCACCGAACTCGCCAAATAACAACGAAGTATTGGCCAGTACCACGCCCGCTAAGTACAGATAGAAACTAACGGAATTCATGAGCGGGAACGATACATCTCGAGCGCCGATGAGTAACGGTAGGACTAGGTTGATCAGGCCGAACATCAAGCCCATTGCCACGAAGAAAATCATGATAGTACCGTGTGCCGTAAAGACCTGCTGGAAGTGATCTGCACTCAAGAATCCCTCGGAGCTGCCACTAGCCAGAGCCTGCTGGAGCTTCATCATGACGGCGTCGCCAAACCCCCGAACGAGCATAATGACTGCCACTAGGATATACATGACACCGATGCGCTTTGCGTCCTGAGTCGTTAGCCATTCCTCCCATAGCCATCGCCATTTTTTGAAGTACGTTAGACCGACAATTACACTCAAAAGACCGAGCACAATTCCCATCTGTCCGCCAAACTGCACCCACCCATGCCAAAAGTACGTGATATCTAGTTTACCCGTAAACCAAGATAGTATATCCATTACATCCCCTCCATAGTATGTTGCATGTTTGGCATCGACGGCGTCGAATGGGGTATCGCATGTTCATTAGATGGCATCCCATGTCCCATATACTGACCCTCGATGGTCTTGTACACATCCTTTTTCTGGAGCGCGAAATAGGTCACGGGGTTTGCGACAGTCTCTTTGCGCAGATTAGTCAGTGTCGTCGCACTAAGAACTTTATCCGAGTTAGCAGCCCGAGTAAGCCAATCCTCGTACGACTGACTACTCATTACTTTAGCCTTAAAACGCATGTCCGAATAGCCCTTGCCGGTGATGTTGGAGTTTACACCTTCGTAGATACCAATTTTGTTCGCGTCAACATGCAGCTTAGTCGACATGCCCGCCATGACATAAATCTGACCAGCCAGCTCCGGCGCCCAAAATGACGCCATAGGGCCATCGCTCGTCAGCGTTAGCTCGACGGGGCGATCAACGGGAAAGGCAAATTCGTTCACACTCGCCACACCTTCCTGCGGATAAATAAATAGCCACTTCCAGTTAAGCGCCACGACCTGTACTTGTATCGGTTCGTTAGTAGATGCGAGTGGCTTATAGGGATCAAGGCTATGCGAAGTTTTGTACGTCACCACGGCCAAAACCCCAATGATGACGATGGGAATGAGCCACCAAACAAACTCGAGAGAGAAATTACTGTCCCAATCCGGTTTGTACTGTTTTTTGTGACCCTCACGGTACTTCCATGCAAACATATAAAGCATGGTGTAGGTCGGCAGTAACACAACGAGACTGAGAAGCATTGTAAAGACTATCAGATTGCGCTGCTTGGTAGCGACTTGACCGCTAGTTTCAAAGAGTCGAAACAGATGACCGTCGCCAAGCGACCATAAAATAAACGCTACAAGAAAGACGATACCTACAAAAAATAGTGCAACCGCACCGCGTGACATGTTTTGTTTTTGCTGTTTAGGCATATTCCCCCTAGCTACGATCGAGCTTATGCCTTCATTGTACACCTATGTTGCACGAAAACGAAAGAGCCGTCTTGCCGCGCAGTGATCTGTATCAAATTTGGCTAAAAAAAATGGCAATTAAACCGTCTTTTATTCTCATTTTTCGGTACATACTGTTCTGAATAGCGCCACTGTGAACCGTAGAAAACCAACTAAAAGTGTTCGCGGATATTTTTGAATGAGTAATCCCAAGTCGCGTCGGTCTTTTTCTTGGGGTTAAAGATATTTTCTGGGTCAAAGATGAACTTCACTTCTTTCATAATATTCAATACATCCTCGCCATACATTGCCTTAAGCCAGGGGCCCCGTACTAGGCCATCGTTATGCTCACCACTTAGACTGCCGCCGTATTTGAGTACCAAATTATTTACTTCGCGCATGGCTGGAAGTATCTTGGCACGGTCTTTGGGATCTTCGAGTTTCATAAGTGGAATAACATGGAAGTTGCCATCACCCATATGGCCGGCAATGGTCGCAAACAATTTGTATTTGCGAATAATTTTGCGAAGTTTAGGTAAGAAATCGCTTAGGTGCTCAGGCGCGACAACAAAGTCATCGATAAACGGTGCCGTGTGTTTGTCTTTGACCTTGCTGCGCAGCAGATTGAAGCTCTGGCGACGCATTAGCCAAAACTTCTCACTGGCTTGAGCCGTGGGCGCCTCTTCGAAGCCATTGATCTCATAGGTAGTTTTGTATTCTTTGAGTTGGGAGTGTAGAGCGTGGATCTTTGCGCGCACTTCTTGCTCATTATTTCCTTTGTACGAAACCATGAGTACGAGCTTTGGCATACCCCTAAGTAGCTGCAGCACATCGGGGATCAGACTAATGATAAGATGCAGAAACTTACGCGGTCCAAGCAGCCCTAAGAAGCTTGGCATGAAACGAATTGCCAATAGTAGTGTTTGGTCATCGAAGGACTCAAAGCGTGAAGGCTTGCTGGCAACGACCTTTTTGATCAAGTCGCCAAGATTATTAATGTCTTTCATAAAGATAACCAAAATTCCATCATCGGAACGTGCCGGCACCATCCTAAAGGTGATGTCGGTGAGCATACCCAGCGTGCCCTGCGAGCCAATGATAGCCTGCGTGAGGTCGAATACTTCCTTCTCTCTATCCCAGACATTCCAGACGTGATAGCCAGTTGAATCCTTGGATACTTTTGGCTTGGCAGCTTTGATGAGGTCGTAATGCTCGTCGCATAGTTTGAACATCTTGCGGTATACTTCGCCTTCAAAGTCCTTCTGGGCCATTTTTTGATCGAGCTGCTTACGGTTTAGCGGCTTGACAGTCCGCTCAACTCCATCTGCAAAGACGACCTTGAGTTCGCGTACAAAGTTTTCGATCTTGCCGAATTCGATCGACTTTTCGCCACCAGCATTATTATTAACCATGCCCCCAACCGCCGCAAGATCTCGAGAAGCAGGGTAGGGGGGTAGCAGTAAGCCGTGCTCACGACTAACCTTATCGAAATCGCGATAGAATACCCCAGGCTGTGTCTGCATAGTGCTGGCGGTAATTTTGCCAAGCTGGTTAAAGTGGGTCATAAAATCGATGATGATAGAGGTGTTGATAGCACCACCTGACATGTCGGTACCGGCCGATCGGCCCGTTAGCGAAATGGTTTTGTCTTTCTTTTTGGCCTTCGCGACGTATGCTACCAAGATCGAGACGTCATCGCTGTCCACCGGTCGCGCGACCAATTCGGGGCGAAGCTCGAACATACTAGCGTCGTGGCTGTACAGATCTCGCGTTGCGGCATCATCGTCTAGCTCGCCCTTGAAGCCAAGTCTCCGCAGATCGTCTTTATATGATTGCACACCCATATATGCTTAAGCTTACCACAACCCTCTCGACTCGACTAGATTGTGTTTGCTAACTCTGTAGCGTTTGCTACAATAAGCATAAGATGAATAAAAGAGTGGGGCCAAAAAGAAAAGTCTTAATAGTTGGTGGTGGGTTTGGCGGCGTCAAAGCAGCCCTAGCACTCTGCGACCGTAAAGATATCGAGCTAACGCTCATTAGTGAACGAAGCGACTTTTTCTACTTTCCAACCATGTACCACACGGCGACAGGCGGCTCGAGTGAGCATTCGGTCATCAATTTGGGCGAAATATTTCAAGGCAAGACTATCAAGCTCTACCTTGCCAAAGCAGTTAGTATCGATCGTGAAGACCAGATAGTAACTTGTGAGAATGGCGAAGAATTTACCTACGATAATGTCATTTTTTCACTCGGTGTCATTACCAACTACTTTGGTATACCCGGGCTCAAAGAGCACTCATATGGCATTAAGAGCATTGAGGGCGTTGAGCAACTCAAGCGTCACCTACACGCCAAGCTTATCGCAGAGAACCGGCCGGATCTCAACTATATTATCGTCGGTGGCGGCCCTACTGGTATCGAGCTAGCCGGCAGCCTTAGCAGCTATTTGCACGAGATTATACGCAAGCACGGCATCAAAAACCGCGTGCCACACATTGATCTTGTCGAAGCCATGCCCAGCCTCATGCCGCGACTTCCAAAAAGAGTCGGGCGAGTCATCGCCCGCCGGCTCCGTCGTCTAGGCGTCAAACTATACCTCAATAGCCGGGTCGAAGGCTTAACTGCCGAAGAGCTTACGGTATCAGGCAAGCCCCTTCGTAATCACACTGTCATCTGGACAGCTGGCGTAGCAAACAATCCTTTTTTTGAGACAAACGGCTTTGTAATGAGCCCAAGGCGTAAGGTGGAGGTTGACGAATTCCTACGGAGCGAAAAGAATATCTACGTCATTGCCGACAATGCCGAAACGACCTATAGCGGTATGGCCCAAACCGCTATCCACGACGGCGAATTTGTCGCGCACAACATTATTTGTGAGCTCGAAGATCGACCAAAATTAGCCTATAGGCCCAAAGAACCTATCTACATCACGCCGGTTGGTCCAAGGTGGGCATCGGTGCTATGGGGCAAAAAACATTTTAGTGGCATAGCCGGTTACTGGCTCCGTGGCTTAGCCGATCTTCGTGGCTTCCTCGACATCCACGACCCGCTCGATGCAGCAGAACAGTGGAGTAGGGAGTTTGACCGCGAAGACCTCTGCCCAGTATGCGGCGAGAAGGAATAGTCTACACTCTGCCGTCAAGTAAGTCTTGCTCAAATTCTCGTATGCCGTCAATGCTTTTTTCGTAATCAGACACGTCTGGGAAATCTAGGTTCTGTATATGCTGCCAAACCCTTTCGATCAACGTTTTTGTGCGCAAAATTTCCTGCTCGTCGGTAAGGTCAAGCGACAGCGTCTGGATGCCATCTTTGGTTGGTTCGACAAACACCAACTCACCACGCGTCGCCCTTTGGCCGCGTAATCCATACTCGCGCGATCCGTCAATCAAGACTTTATAGAAGTAAAGCTGTTGCCGATAATGATGGAGCTTACTTTTTTCGTATGCGGTTTTTTTGGTGTCCGACCAATCGGTCAGCGGTCTACCAGTTTTATAATCTGTGACGAGCACGTTGCCGTCAATGCTCTCGATAAGGTCAAGTTTACCACTCAGTCGAGCCTCCCCAACTCTCACACCTTGTGCATAAAAGTCCTGCTCTGGTGTTTGAGTTTTGCGCAACCGCCCACCATAAGTTTCGTAGAATGCGTCGATGGCTTTTTGTCCGCGTAGAAGGTAGTTTTTGAAATCATGCTTACCGAGCTGTTTGTGGCTAAGTAGTCGCTCGAACTGCGCCTTGGCCGCCTGTGTGTCTGGCAATTTATCGCCGCGCATGATCGCTACATGAATCCACTGCAGGGTTTTATGTACTGCATCACCAAATGCACCACTTGGGCTCATGCTGCTCGGGAAACGAAGTACATTATTGAGCAAAAAGTACTCTGGGCCATTCTTTTCGACATCCAAAAAATTGTTGAGATGAGTCACGCTCAGACGATAGCTCAAAAGCTGATCGGCTAGAAGTTCGTGTAGCGTCACGGCCGATACCGAAGTATATACATCGTTCCAGTTTGCCTCTAACAGAGCAGTTTCGTCTGGGATAGCAAATATTACAGGGGTAGGCTCATTCTTGGATGGCAAAAAACGTAGAGCATTGGGGTGTTCGAGTGCCCCCAAAACCTTGGCAGCTTTACCGCCCACTGTCTGGTGCATATACTCGGAGACTACAAGCTGACGCTTAGCTCTAGTCATCGCCACAAAGAGTGTGCGGAGATTGTCGTCGGCTTGCGCGGGGTGTGCAATATGCAGCATGTTGGGGGGTAGCGCCAGCTTATCGCCGCGCGGCATCTTATCCCACACGTCTGCCACGGTCGAGAGCAAAAAGACAGTCTCGTACTCTAGGCCCTTGCTGCCATGAACGGTGAGTAGCTGCACCGAATGAGCCTGCGAGCCAAGTACGGGGCGTGATGTCACGCCTACGTTGGCAGAGATAGACAAATCGACAAAGTGCAAAAACCCTTCGAGCGAGACTGGGCCATCGGTGTTAAATTGGCGCACCCTGTTACGAAGCGCAACGAGCGCCGTTAACGCATCGTTGTAGGCGCGCGGGTTATCGGCCAACCTTTCTGAGCTAAAGTAGTATTGCCGAAAAGGAGAGGCCAGCGTGCCACCCAGCCGTGCTACCGCTTCTCCGCCTTCAGACTCTTCGCTTTCTTCTTGGGGGGCCGAAAATTCAGTAGTTCCCATCAGCGCATCAAGTACTGCCTCTAGTGGCTCGGTGCGCGCCAGCTTAGCAGCCTCGAGCAGTACCATCGCTGCAGTATGTTCTTTTGAGCCAATAGGATTATCGAGCAACACTTCGAGCCAGCCCTTGTGCTCAGCTCCTTGCTTGCCCGATCGGGCTGATTGCAACCCAATCCGCCACAATTGCTCCCCGGATAGCTTCCAGTACGGTGCGGCGAGTAACTCGGGTAGGAGTGCTTCGGCCTCTTGATGAGACCCTATCGCCAAGGCATGTACTGTGCGCACAAGCACCAATAATTGTCGTACTACTGGCTCGTCGAACGCGTTTTGCTGCCTCTCGTACCACACCGGCACTTGAGCACGAGACATATAGGGAAGTAGTGCTTCGAGGTGTTTATGCTCCCTGCATATAATCGCGATTTCGCTCGGTTTATGACCATTGGCCAACAACCTAGACACCTCTTGGGCCAGCCAGTAAAATTCCTCTGCCTGAGTACCAAACTGCTGACGTTCAATCCGCACATCTTGGAGTTTTGTATTTCGTGCGTACAGTGTTTTAGTGATATTCTGATGATTTTCAAGCCTATCAACGCCCTGAGTTATAACAGCACGGCTTGCGCCCAAGATCTCTGACTTACTCCGGTAATTATCCTCGAGTACGATGCGTGCAACGTCGACATACGCGCTTTCAAATGCGAGTATATTGGATAGCTCTGCACCCTGAAAAGCAAAGATCGCTTGGTCGTCATCGCCCACTACCATAACATTTGGCCGACCTTCGTGCACTGGGTGATTGGCAAGGGCGGTTAGTAGACGCAGTTGGCCAGCATTGGTGTCTTGGAACTCATCGACCAAAAAATACTGGTATCGCTCTTGGATGTCATAGGCGAGCTCCTGATCGGTCTCGACGGCATGTACGACACGGCTAATCATGTCATCAAAGTCGAATAGCCGCCTCTTATCTAAATTGTGACGATATTGTTTGTATATATCGGCAAACGCCAGTAGTTTTTCGTGAATCTCACGCTGCTTGCAGACCGGAGTGCCAGCTTTATCCTTTTTGTACCAGTCCTTTTTCCATTCGTTGAGCGGCTTAGCTTTCTGTTGGACGTGCGCCAGTTCATTGGCGATCTCGAATGTGCTGCGAAAAACATCGGCGAGAGCAATCGAGTTTGGTGCACTCATCTTGGTTTCATCTCGGTACGAAGCCGCCCTGTCAAGCAACGTGTCGCTGCGATCGATGTCTGCTTTGGTAGCAAACCGATCAACAGCAAACACCTCGACAAGTGCCGGCTCTATGTAGTCGATGAACCGCAAACCATTGCGGGCATAGTGCTTAATTTCTTCGGGAGATAACGCAGCTTTTTTGATCTGCCCCAGCAGCTTTTTGACCGAGCCGAGGTATACATACTCACCGTTATTTTTACTAGCCAATACGTTGTCGTGGGGTAGTTCTTCGAATAGCTCGAGCAGTATCTCATGCGTCGCTAACGGGTCTGCCGGCTGGTATTGCAGGCCACCATAAAAATACTGCGGATACCGATTAATAATCTCTGCGCCAAAGCTGTGGAAGGTATGGACCGCAACATGTGCGCCGGCGTCGCCCATTATCTCGACCAGTCGCTTCTGCATAGCAGCCTGTCCGGCTTCCGTAAAAGTAAGACATAGAATGTTAGTCGGTAACAGGGTTTCGTTTTTGCGCAGTATATTAGCCACCCGAACCGCTAATAGTTGCGTCTTGCCAGTTCCTGGGCCGGCCACCACCATGACTGGACCCTCAGTCGTATCGACCGCAAGCTTTTGTTTTTCGTTGAGGCGATCGTACGCCTGTAAAAAGTCTTTCATACCGTACTTCTAGTATACGTTTGAACGGGTAAACAAAAAAGCACCTCTCATCCGAAGTGCTTTTTGTCGTCGGGTTGACGCGACGAAAACTATTTTTTAACAGTTTTCTTTTTAGTAGCTACGGCTTTTTTGGTTGTTGTTTTGCGTGCTGTCACTGCAGGCTTAACTGCAACGGTTTTAAGCGTCGTGGTTGCGGGCCTAGAAGCGGCAACTTCATTATCTACAAAAAGCCAGTTATACAGGTTAAACCCAAGTACAGCCCCCAGAACTGGGCCAAGCACGTACGTCCAAAGTCCAAACTGATGGACAGATAGCGCGACCGCAGGGTTCAAAAGACCACCTGAAGCAAGTGAAGCCAGAAGCGCACCGACGCTCAAACCAGCACCGACGATGAACGCCTTGACGCCGAGTGAAAGGTTCTGGTACAAAGCGCTTGCGATAGCCATACTGAATACCAACGTACCGAGAAGTTCGCCAACCATAATCTTTGAGTTCATGGTTGTTAGGCCCTTGTTCTCAAGCTTGTCGAGAGGGATGCCTACCATCCAACAGAACAGCATGTAGGCTGCAGCTGCACCAGCAAACTGGGCAACGATGTATGCCAGTGTTTGGAAGTTTTGTAGCTTTCGTACTGTCCATAGACCGAGCGAAAGAGCTGGGTTAAATACCGCACCTGTGACATTTGCGAGCATAACTACTAATGCTGCGAGCACCAAGCCAGCACCCATTGCCACAAAATAAGGCATTTGGCTAATATTTGAGTTTGACATTGCGAGAACCGCAAGGGCTAGCGCACCAGTACCGAAAAACTCACCCGCGACCATCGCGAATGTATTTTTACGTAACATATATTTTTCCTCCACTGTTAGTGATGACTTTAGCTTAAACTGATTGCACGATTTTGTAAAGTGTTTAGATATTCCTCGGAGTGACCGGTAGGGAAGTATGGCCAAGCACAGCCGATGTCGCTACTGTGTAGTAATGCAGTGCGACTTCCTTTTGCTTGGCCTCTTTTTCTGAAATCGAAGTTGCCTCTGCCGCTGGTCCAAAGACACCTATATCGACATTAAACACATTGCAGTTGGGGCCGTACTTGGCAGCGATTTGCTCGCGGTCGAGTGTAACAGACGGATCGAAGTTGAGCTCTGCCTCGAGTTCGCCGTGGTTGCCTTTGAGTGTGACCACACTATCTTCGCCAGCAGTTTCTGTGTAGGCTTTACGAATTGCTAGGCCATCACTAACATAGCCGCTTGTGGCCAGCTCTTGGCTCCGGCCAAGAAGTAGATCGTGTGTTTCGTCATCAACCGCTATGCCCTGCGACTCAAGGAAGCTACGTATATCCGCACCCCTGCTTGCAATAAAGCCCAAGATTTCCGTCAGTCGCTTCTGAGCGCCACAGTCGTCTTCGCCGTGTTCGCCATCGTGTCCGCCAACAATACTGTCACTCGTTCGGTCGCCGTTGCGTCCATCAATGCATGCACCTGGGATAATTTTGCGGTGCGCTTCGTCGTTCATGGTATCTATGAGGGTCGTAAAGACGCTTTTGGCATGTTCATATGCCGTATCGCCATCGTGCATAAAACGTTGTGTAGTTAGCGCATCTGCCACTACAAGCGAGAAGGTACCTCCAGGTGCATTTGGCCGATTTTTATCGCTAACCGGTATATAGTACTCGCCACTATTTAGTTCTTCGACAAGTTGCGCGGCTACAGCTGGATCGACATTACCATGCTTAAAATGATTGTCGGGTCCAATGCTACCGATCGCTAGATCTGCGAATGTTGTATGGGTTTGCGGCATAGTTTCTCCTGCCATAATTATAGATGCTTCTCCTTAGTAACCTTATGTATTTGCATATGTATATTGCAACGACCTACCGATTCTACTCTCATTTTATTTACGGTGCAATAAAAATTAGCTATACTAAGCCGCAGAAGGGGTGTATGCAATGAGTGACAAGTCTTCGCCACAAAACTCACGGTCTGGATTTACGCATTTGACACCCGTCAGCCACGAACAAATCGTGGCTTTTTCATTCGAAAAACATACAATTGATGATCTGTATGACCAGCTCAAAAAAAGCCATCCAGATTTAGCTCGGTTTATTATGAGTCGCTCCGAACAAATCTCACCTAGAGATATCAAAAGCAAGCAAGCTCTCGCACAACTCGCCCTAGAAGCCATCTACATTCTCGATGCACAGGGTGAAGTCATGTCACTCGATGAGCTGTTTGCTACTCCTAGTATCGACCAACCATTGCCGCCTCCGACTATCCCTCCGGCGGCGTAACTACTGTCGTTACGGTAAACTGGTTAGCTGCGGCGGCGGCGGCGAAGACCGGCAACCTTAAGTCGTACAGCGTGACGGTCGACGAGTTGGTGAGCCTTTTCGAGCTCCACGGCATCTTGGGCACTATCGCGCATCTTAAGGGCGCGGTCTAGAGCGGCCTGACTTTCTGCTTCGATAATGTCGTCGCCATGATCGGCTTCATCTACGAGGACACGTACCAAATCGCCACTGACCTCAATAACACCACCAGAGATCGCAAAAACATCCATATCTTCGTTTTTCTCGGTCTTGTCTTTGCGTACGGAAATTACACCTGGAATGGCCATCGAAACGAGTGGTTCATGTCCCGGAAACACGGCGATCTCACCTGCCGAAGTTGGCAGAATAACCTCGTAAACTTCTTTGTCTACTTTGGTACCGGTAAGCGTTACGAGCTGCAGTTTCATTGCAAAATTTCCTTTCCGGTAGCGCTATGTATATGGTTGCAGTGCAAGGCGTCATTGAAGCCCGCAGCGAGCCGTACAGGAACGTACGG
Source organism: Candidatus Saccharimonadota bacterium (assembly GCA_018062785.1). Lineage (GTDB taxonomy): Bacteria > Patescibacteriota > Saccharimonadia > Saccharimonadales > UBA4665 > JAGXIT01. The sequence goes on along the minus strand of JAGORO010000009.1, from coordinate 19,763 downwards.
TGAGCGAGGACTACAAATGGCAACGCCGCAATGTGGCATATACATAGTGCGTTAGTCCTTTTTCTCGCTTAGAGGGCCACCAGCCATATAGAACCAACTCTCTGGCTTATCGTCGTACTTACCACTCAAGATATCGCGGCAGTCCTTAACCGTGTCTTCTACCTTGATATAGGCACCATCGTTACCGGTAAACTGGGTGGCGACATAAAACGGTTGCGCCATAAATCGCTGTAAACGACGGGCACGAGCAACGGTCTGTTTCTGGTCGTCACTAAGCTCTTCCATACCCAAAATGGCGATGATGTCTTGCAGCTCTTTGTACTGCTGCAAAACACGTTGTACTTCTCGGGCGACGTCGTAGTGTTCCTGACCAACAACTTCTGGGTCTAGGATGGTCGAGTTAGAGTCGAGTGGGTCGACGGCTGGGTAAATACCAATCTCGGTCAATGCACGGTTGAGCACGATGGTCGAGTCGAGGTGGGCGAAGGTTGTTGCTGGCGCTGGGTCGGTAAGGTCATCGGCAGGAACATAGACGGCTTGCACCGAAGTAATTGAGCCCTTTTTGGTCGAGGTAATGCGCTCTTGCAAGCCACCCATTTCTTGCTGCAAGTTTGGCTGATAGCCCACTGCGGATGGTAGACGGCCGAGCAGGGCAGATACCTCGCTGCCAGCCTGGGTAAATCGGAAGATGTTGTCGACGAAAAGCAAAACGTCTTTGCCTTCGTCTCGGAAGGCTTCGGCCATGGTCAAGCCACTTAACGCTACGCGGAGACGAGCACCTGGAGGTTCGTTCATCTGGCCGAACACCATCGATGTCTTGTCGAGTACGCCAGCGTCCTTCATTTCGTGGTAGAGGTCGTTACCTTCACGGGTACGCTCACCAACACCAGCAAATACCGAGTTACCACTGTGAAATTTAGCGATGTTGTTAATAAGCTCCTGAATAAGCACGGTTTTACCAACACCCGCACCACCGAAAAGACCAACTTTACCACCCTTGGCCATCGGTGCAATGAGGTCGATAACCTTAATGCCGGTTTCGAGGATTTCGGTCTTGTTGCTTTGCTCGCTCAGGGCAGGCGGGTCACGGTGAATCGGGCTGGTTTTGCCCTTTGGCTTGGCCGCACCGTCGATTGGATCGCCAACCACATTGAACATGCGCCCTTGGGTGTCATTGCCAACCGGCACGCTAATCGGTGCGCCAGTTGCCACGACTTCTTCGCCACGCTTAAGCCCATCAGTGCTCTGCATCGACACTGCACGTACGGTGCGCTCGTCGAGGTGCTGTGCAACTTCGAGCGTTAGTACGTCTTTGCCGCGCGTAATCTCAAGCGCGTCATAAATAGCTGGCAGCGCGCCGTCGAACTCGACATCGACAACCACACCCACTACCTGAATTACTTTTCCGTTTTTACTCATTTAATTCCTCCTTGCTGCTCATGCATACTAATTATAGTTTGGTTAATGCCTTCCATCACCAGAAGATGAAGTACACCGCGGAACATTTCTCTTTCTTCTTCTTTTGGTAGTTTCAGCAAAGCTTCGATTGCAACTCTTTGTGCAGCAAGCGCATTAGAATACGCCTCACTGGCACCAGGAATACTTGAATATTGTACTTCTGTTGCGTGCACCTGGTCGTATATAGCGGTCGTAGTTTCTTGAGTTGATTCTTTTCCTCCACTCATTTCATGGCCTCCGAGCCGCCGGAAATTTCGGCCAATTCTTGAGTAATGGCCGCTTGACGGGCTTTGTTCATTTCGAGCGTTAAATCTTCGGCCAGTTCGGTGGCGTTGTCGGTGGCATTTTTCATGGCGAGCATGCGCATACTGTGCTCGCTGGCGCGCGCATCCAGAAGCGCCTGGAATAATTGTGCCTCGATGAGACGATATGCCACGCCATTCAATACTTCTTCGGTACCCGGCTCGTAGGTGGCTTCACGCACAAAATCGCTGACTTCAGTCTCCTCGAAACCGGCAGGCAAAATTGGCTGAATCTTGGGAATCTGCGTCATACTACTGACAAATTCTGTAAAGATCATATCTACCGCATCTACCTCATCTTTGATGTACATATCGTAAGCAGTACCAATGATTGCTGATAGCTCTGCGCCGGTTGGCTCATCTGGAAGGTCGTTGTACGACCCCATACTCTCGACATCCTTAAGACGCGATACAAACTGCGAGACTTTGCGACCTACTGTAATAGTATGGTTCTTAACGCCACGGTCGCGGTCGCGCTTGAGCTGCGCGAGGTACGTTTTGAGCACGTTGGCGTTGTAAGCACCAGCCAGACCTTTATCGGATGTAATGACAATGAGCAGACGAGATTTGATTTTGCCATGCTTCGTAAACAACGGATGGCCATTGGTCGCGCCCTGACGGGCCAAATTTGTGAGCAACTCGTTGGCCGCCACTGTGTAGTCGTGCGTTGCCCGAGTAGCTTCTTGGGCTTTGCGCATTTTACTCGCAGCAACCATCTGCATTGCCTTGGTAATTTGCTTGGTGTTCTTAACGGAACGAATACGGGATTTGAGCTGACGAGTACTAGCCACGATCTTCTCCCCATTTTGGAACTCTACCTTCTACGTGCGCAAAGTCTCCCTCGGTGTGAAATGCCGTGTAGTCGTACGCTTCGCTCGCAAGTTTTTCTGGCCTACTCACGCATGCTCCGAGCAGCTCGGTAGCCATTACGCCAGCTACATACTCCGAGTGACGACCGACCGTGCGCCGTGCAGACTCGATAGCAGCAGCGCTCTGCGCATCGGAGCTGAGCTCGCGGAAATGCTGTGGCCTCGTCATTACGCCTCGAATCCTTTAGCGGCTGTTTTGGCTACCTTAGCAATGATTTTGCCACTTGGGCTGTCGAGCTCGACCTTTTCATCGCCAGTGTTCAGCGCTTCCATCTCTTTTTTGTGATCGGTTTGCAGACGAGTAAGTAGGGCGCTTTGAGCTTCCTTGATCTTGGCAGGCGCAACTGCGTCGAAGAACCCTTGGTTAACGGCAAAAATACTTGCCACTTGCTCCCAAATACTGAGCGGGGTGTACTGAGGCTGCTTGAGAAGTTCGGTCAATCGCTGACCACGCTCGATCTGCTTTTTGGTCGCCTCGTCGAGGTCGGAGCCAAACTGCGCAAAACTGGCAAGCTCGCGGAACTGGCTAAGGCCGAGCTTAAGACTACCAGAAACGCTCTTGACCGCCTTGGTCTGGGCAGCACCACCAACACGCGATACCGAAAGACCAGCCGAGATGGCCGGACGAATACCCTGATAGAACAAGTCCGTTTCCATGAATATCTGACCGTCCGTAATGGAAATAACGTTAGTCGGAATATACGCCGAAATGTCGCCAGCTTGCGTTTCGATGATAGGCAGGGCAGTCAGTGAGCCTGCACCGAGGTCGTCAGACAATTTTGCCGAACGCTCCAGCAGTCGCGAGTGTAGGTAGAACACATCACCAGGGAAGGCCTCGCGCCCTGGTGGGCGTCGGAGTAGCAGTGACATTTGTCGGTAGGCAACGGCGTGCTTAGTGAGGTCGTCGTAGATCATCAGTGCGTGCTGTTTGTTGTCGCGGAAATATTCGCCCATGGCGGTACCAGCGTACGGTGCGAGGTACAGCATCGAAGCTGGGTCGCTTGGACCGGTTGCTACCACGATGGTCTGCTCCATCACACCTTCTTGCTTGAGTCGCTCAACGAGTCGAGCAACCTTGGAGAGCTTCTGGCCAATTGCAACGTACACATTTACCACGCCAGTATTTTGGCGAGCTTGGTTAATCATGGTGTCGACTGCAATGGCAGTTTTACCAGTCTGACGGTCGCCAATGATCAGCTCTCGCTGACCACGACCAATAGGGAACATGGCATCGATAGAAACAATACCGGTCATAAGTGGCTCGTGGACACTCTTTCGACCCATAACGCCAATGGCGGCTCGTTCAACGGCACCAAATTGCTTGGCCTTGATAGCCGGACCACCATCGAGTGGCTGGCCAAGTGGGTTCACAACGCGACCCAAAAGCTCTGGCCCAACCGGCACCTCGAGTACAACACCCTTGAGCTTAACGCTGTCGCCAGCAGCAACTTGGCTGTCGTCACCCAAGATTACAGCACCAATTTCGTCTTCCATAAGGTTGAGCGCGAAGGCTTCGATGATTCCAGCTTTGGTTTCGATCTCGAGCACCTCGGCATAGCCAGCTGCACGCAAACCATGCACCCAAGCTACGCCGTCACCGACGCGGGTTACAATACCCGTGGTTTCAACTTTGTCATTATTCTCTAGCTGCGCAATTGCGTCGCGCAGGCCTTTCGATATTTCTGTTACTGCTATGTCTGCCATATTTCTCTAGGGTCCTTTCTACTGCTTTGCACTCCGCAGCATGGTTAATTTTCGTGCCAATGTTGCATCAAGTCGCTGGCCAGGCATATCGACACGCACACCACCGAGCACGGCCGGATCGACAACTTCTTTCAGCTCAACCGTTGTAGCATCGATCTGCTGTTTGATAGCCGTTCGGAGCGTCTCGTCTAGTGGCCGCGCCGAGGTGACGATCGCAACGACGATGCCTTGATCGGCCAGTTCATCCTCGATCGCCCGAGCCAAAAGTTCGGTCTCGCGCGTTCGACCAGTGTCGACCAGATAGGCCGCTACTTCACTCAACACCTGTTGCGGCACTCGTCCGTTCCGCACAGCGTTGGTGACGTAGAGGGCAAGTTTGCGCCTTGATAGCTTATTTTGCATAAATTAGTTCGCGTCCTTTGCTTCGGCTTTAGCGCTAGCTCCGGTAGTCGAAACCAAGTCGGCGATGATTTTCTTGTCCACGCCACCAGTTACGACCGCACCAACAACCTTTTCGGTCGCCTGAGCAACAAGTTCGATTGTCTCGTTGTGTAATGCCTTCTTGGCGGCCAAGATTTCTTTGCCAATAGATTCACGGGCTTCCTCGACGATGCGCTCGGCCTGTTTCTTGGCACGCTGTTCGTGCTGAGACGCAAGCGATACAGCCTCGTCTTTGGCGGTGGCAACAATCTCGCCAGCCTCTTTGCGCGCATCACGCATGAGCATATCTATCTTCGCTTCTGCGTCAGCTGCATTCTTTTCGGCATTCTTAGCGGCCGACAAGCTCTCCTCGATAGCAGACTGTCGCTCATCGATGGCCCGAATCAGCACCGGAAAGACATACTTGCTCAAAATCCACACCAAAATACTAAAAGCAATTAGGTGAAAGAGCAGCTGCTTCACGTCGATCCCAAGCGTATCGAGTGCCGAAGCCTTTTCTGCCGTCTTGGCGGCTGCACCGTGCGATGCCTCCGCAGCAAATGTCGTTAGATTTTGTAAGCCAGATATTGTCATTTTAGCCCTTAGCCAAGAAACCTACGATGATACCAATAATAGCCAGCGAGTCTGCGAACACGATTGCCGTAATCATAAGCGTTCGGATCTCCGAAAGCTTCTCTGGGTTACGACCAAGCGCAGTCAAAGCTCCGTTACCGATCAAACCGATACCTACCGCTGCACCGAGTGCTGGTAGTGCGTATGCCATTGCGTCCATATTGTGTAGTTCTCCTTTTACGTTGGCGGTCTTCTAGTTTGGCGCATTCTAGGCAAAACGTTCAAATTTTCACCTCACCGTACCATCGTACGGCTTGGCTTAATTATCTCGTTTTATCCTAGACTGCACTCAAGCTAGCAGCCCGTACTCACAACGATTAATTATTTAATTGTTAACTATATCTTATCATTTCATTCTTTGGCTACGGTAGCTACAGAAGTGGAATGATCAGCGGAATCGTGGTCGCCGTGGCTCATCACCGCCAGCGAAGCAAAAATAAGCGTCAGCATGTAGAATACGTACGCCTGAATAAAGCCAATAAACAGCTCGAACGCGAAGAAAAATGGCAGGCTCAAGCCCGCTAGGTAGCCGCTCGTCACCGCCACAATCATAAGCAGCACTTCACCAGCAAAGGCATTACCAAAAAGTCGGAAACTGAGGGCAACCAGTCGCGAAAACTCGCCGATAATCTCTAAGAAACCCTCGAATGCGCCGAGTGGATCCTTGAATGGGTTCTTGAGGTAGCGACTGAGATTACCAAAGGTGCCGTGCACCTTGATGGCATAAAACTGTGCAGCCACCATTGTGATAATGGCAATTGCGGAGGTAAAGTTTAGGTCGGTCGGAAGTCCGCGAAACAGGGGCGCATCGCCCCATTTTACGCTTTCGCCGACGCCGGGCAATACACTCACCCAGTAGGTAAACAGGACTGTGAAGAAAATCGACAAGGCGAGTGGCGCAATACTCCGAGCTACCTTGCGGTCGGGGATAATATCGTAGCAGGTATTGTAAAAGCCCTCGAACATCCACTGTATTAGGCCAACAAAACGGTTGTATTCACCGCGTTTCACCTTGCGAATGACATACCCGAAGGTCAGTAGCATCACGACTACACCGAAGCCACCGAGTAGCATCGCATTGGTAACCGGCATTGGACCGATATGAAAAATTGGTGCAGTTGGCAGGCTGACATGCAGCTTCTCCATAGCAACTTGGGTCGGAAAGGTCATAGTCATACGATGGTTTTTGAATCCTTACTTAGTTGACGCACGATGAGTCTCCAGGCTAGTACGGCTCCGAGCGCCGTCCCAACGAGCATCAGCCAGGGCTTGGTGCCGAGTCGCACATCGAGGTATCGCCCGACGAGCAACAAGCTGAGTGTGGGGACAAATACGCGCCAAGTCGTATCTGCCATATCAGACAACACGGCAAGCACAGTCACACTGTCCTTAGGCGCATCGGTATGCGTCGGTGTATCTGAAGGAGATTTCCTCATTCCTGAAGTGATTGTAACAGGTTAGATCTCGAGTGTAAACACAGCGAAAGCATCTTTTACACTCACGACTACATGTGCTATACTATGTATAGTAAATTTGGAGGGTATCTAAGCGATATGAGCGACACAAAATCAATCACCGTCTACACTGCAACTTGGTGCGGCTACTGCCACGCGGTCAAGAAGTATTTAGAAGAGAAGGGCGTTGCCTTTACCGATAAAGACATTGATTCTGACCCTTCCTTTGCCGAAGAGGCTGTCAAGAAGTCCGGCCAAATGGGAATTCCAGTTGTCGATATCGACGGCAAAATCATCGTCGGCTTTGATCGCATGAAGATCAATGAAGCACTCGGTATTAGCAATTTCTAAGTACGCGGCTGTTTTCTGAGGTCTATGACAAAAAACAATGAGTATGGCGTGGTATACTCATTGTTTTGCTTATATGATGAAAGGAAGGTGCCACTATGACACAACTACATCCCTACTTGCCAGAGGCCTATCCAGGCCCAGATGCCAGCTCACAAAACCGCGAGTACATAGAAGGTTTTGTCGATAGCGTTAGGAATGAACCGCGTGAATACTCTCGAGCTGCAATGGCCCTAGGAACTCATGTGGCGAGCAAGACATACCATCAAGGCCTAAAACTGCCAATCCCCGAATCCCGCATGAGAGATACACCAGAAGCCTACCGGCACCTCCATGGCTTGTTCCTAGGTGAACACGACCGTCATATGACCTACGATACCCAAACCAAAACAGCGATTAATAGCGACGTAAAGATGTTGGCTCGACAATTATTCGAGCTCCAAGATCCATCTTTGGTTCCTAAGCCAGAGGCCAACTCCACGATGCTAGCCGTGGCATCTACAGAGTATGGTGGCCCCAAAAATGAAATGCTTCGTGTGACTGAGGTGAGTATTTTTATACGCCGCACACTTCGACACCTGCTGTCTTCTCGGCATGATACCTTTTAGCAAACTGTAAGCATTACTACAGCACAAACAGCCAAAGCCTCCGTACTATATGAGTACAATCTAACGGAGGATGATGCATGCACAAACCACAACTTCTACCGCAGGACACTGGAGCGGCAGAAGCCCGTTCCGTTACTGCGCTTAATGAATCTGTTTTTGCCAGACCGCCAGAATACCAAAAGGCAATCCGAGAACTCCGCAAGCAAGTCATGAGTGGCTCCGTAGAACTTTCACCAGAAGAAGGCTATGCCCCAAACGAAGGCTCTGATGTGAGTGCTTATGACTTACTAAGAGGCTACTTTGGGAATCGACTCGACAAAACATCCGAGTTCGATCAACAAACAGAGGAACGCATTCTAAGCAGTCGGCAAATGACCAACCTACTCGTCCGGCATCAAAACGCAAAACCCACACTCGTCAAGCGCGGGGCTATGAAGAGCGAGCTCCGAACGAACAAACACGCCGTTCCACTGAGGGACGAAATACGTCTGCAGCGCTTCAGTATGTACATCAACCTTGTGGCTGGGTTTGTGAAGGGGCAGAACTCACCCGCTTCCGTAGCCTAACGGCCTCTAGTGGAATGGTAGCAAACAAATTTGAGGAATACTAAAAACACCTTATACTGACGATTATGGCATTTGAAGACTTTAAGACGAAAGAATCGGTTGTGGTAGTCTACACCGGCGAGGGCAAGGGGAAGACATCAGCTTCACTCGGTATGCTTGTGCGCGCTCTCGGCAATGGCTGGAAGGTGGCATACATACAATTCATCAAGCACTGGGGCGTCGGAGAGCACACGTTCATTCGCGACATTGCTCCCGTATACGGCGATGATTTGTTCTTTTACAAGGGCGGTAAAGGCTTTTATGACGCCGGCGAACTGAGCGAAGCCGAAGTTAGCGAAGAACAGCACAAACAAGCTGCCCAAGAGACATTTTCCACCGCATTAACGGCTGCTACCTCTGGTGATTTTAACCTCGTTATCTGTGACGAGATAAATAATGCCGTCCATGATGGGCTACTTTCGTACGCTGATTTAGAAAAAATCATCACAGAACGCGCCCCCAATACGAGCCTCTGCCTAACGGGGCGTGATTTTCCAGAGGGTCTCCTAGGCTCCGTAGAGATCGCCACTAACATGAGCAAACTCAAGCACCATTTCGATGATGGATTTATTGCGAACAAAGGGGTTGATTACTAATGCGTCGACCGAGGTGTTCCATCACGACGATGCTTGCGTTACGAGGCGACAGCCGAGCGCGAGCAAAGCGAGGCGGGGGAGGAGGTATGTATTTTGAATTCAGTTCAAAATCATACCGGAGGGGCAAGCCTCTCCTTGCGAACAAAGGGGTTGATTACTAATGCGTCGACCAACGCCACGCAGCTATTTAAACAAGATGAACGGCCATATTAAGCCCGAAAAAATCCCGCTGGCCCTCGAACTACTCAGCTTTATAGAGACCCACGATACATACCTCACGCAAGCCGTGGCCTTTGCGTACCCACTCGCAAGACCGCTGCCAAACATTCAGTCTGTAAACGACGAAGCGACCAACGAAATCAACGCTACTTTGGTCAGTTTAGGCGGCTTAGTCATCAGACTTGAGGATGGCACAGGCAAGGCAGAAGCCATCTCTATCAAAGAGTGGCGCGGCAGAGACCCCGAAGCTACTGATTGCCATGCATGGTTGTTTACCGCCGAAAACGGTAAGAGTGGTATTGTCAATCTCGACCTTAGGAGCTTTTTAGCAGAAACACGGGATGATCTCTTGGCACAACATCCGCTTTAGCCATGATCCCTGTATACTGCTGCTATGGAACAAAAAACACATCGGTACCGTTGGCTGTTTATTACCTGTACTCTGCTAGTCTTTGCCGGCATAGTGTTTTTAAAATTTACGCCAAACAAGACTATTAGCACACGGTGGCTTACCGACTCGCAGCCCGGCTCGTACCAAGTGCATGACTTCCGTGACGGCGACACCGTCACCGTCGACATGGGTGGCACTATCGAAACGGTCAGATTCATCGGTGTTGACACGCCCGAGACCCACAAAGAAAACACTCCAGTGCAGTGCTACGGATCAGAGGCTTCCGCTTATACCAGACAGCGTATCGGCCAAGGTAAAATCCGTCTAAAAGCCGACCGCTTAACCACCAATCGCGATCGGTACGACCGCTTGTTACGCTATGTAATGGTCGATGGCAGCACCGACCTTGGCTACGAGCTAGTGAGCAAAGGCTACGCGTTTGCCTATGCATTTCCATTCGCCAACAGTCAAAAGTATGCCCGTGCCATGAAGGACGCCCAAGTCGCTAAACGCGGCCTATGGGGCGTGTGTGCCGCCACCCAAGACCCAGTAACCGGCCAGTGGCATAGTCCACCCATATCTGGGCAATAGTGTACTCTATTCCGGTTTATCTGGCGTTGCGGCAGGCGACATCGGGTTGTCGCGTCGAGCGCTAATTACTTGCCCTAACAGTTTGCGCCGCGTAAATCGTCGTTCGTGCGTGTCATAGCACATGAGTAACGGCTTGGAGATACCGTATCCGAGCAAAAACGAAGCTTCTGCATACCGCGCAGGCGGCAGTGGTGTATTGTGTTTGTCGGCCGTATAGCTATGCCCACCGATATAGCGGCAAAAATCGATGGGGTTGTCTTCGGCTCGACGAATGGATACCATGGCCGCCAGCCGCCGATCGTACATGATTTGCAGACCATGTTGCCTGAGGTGCATTGCAATATCAATATCCTCAAAAATATTTGTATCGTCGCATAGTTCATCCATGATGGATTGCCATGCAGCTCGACGAATCGCCATATTGCAGCCAAACACAAATTTGTAACCAAGCGCCCGCGCACCCAGCAAAAAGCAGTGTTCGATAGCACGAGACACTTCTGGAAATATAAAGTCATGGTACCCCATTGGGCCTGTCGCAGCCTGGACACGAGTATCACCAAAGATCTTGAGCACATTTTCTACCCAGTGCATATCTAGAATCGTGTCGGCATCTATACGGCACAATATGTCGCCCTTGGCTGCATTCATACCTCTCTCCCTAGAGAAAAACAACCCCTGACGCGGCTCATGCACCACTTTTACACTTGGGAAATTCGAGGCGATTTCAACGGTTTTGTCCCGACAGTTGTTGTCGACAACGAGTACCTCGAAAGGCTTGACCGTTTGCGCCATAATCGCCTGTAGACACTTGGCAATGTACCGTTCCTCGTTATAGCAGGGTATAACGATGCTGATTTTTTGTGTTTGCTTCACGGTATAATGGTAGCATGGCAAAGCCAAAAGTACGCGTAACGAAAGATGCGCCCGCGAACCACCAGAACAAGACCCTTCAAATACTCACCGTGCGGCTACATAAAGTCTGGAGCCATAGATGGGGCAGGGTAGCCATGGTACTGCTTGCTTTGTGCTGCTTATTTGCTGGAATATCTTATGGAATTGCCCGCTGGTATCAGCAAACTCAGTCTGGGAAGCCCTATAAAACAGGGGTAACTTTTATTCCATATTACGCAGAATCGTTTGGGCTTGATCCCCGCGAAACCCTCGATGCGATCATCGACGACCTTGGCGTGCGACAGTTTCGGTTGGTGAGCTACTGGGATAAGGGCGAACCAGAGCCGGGTATCTATGATTTTTCGGAGCTAGATTGGCAATTTAAGCGCGCAGAGGAGTCGGGCAGCAAAGTTAGCCTAGCGATTGGTCTGCGACAACCACGCTGGCCAGAGTGCCATGCACCATCTTTTTATAACACTGCACAACCCAGTCAGAACTGGCAGCCCGCGCTTGAGCGCTACATGACGGCAACGATTAAGCGCTACAAACATTCTCCAGCGCTCGAAAGCTACCAGCTCGAAAACGAGTTCTTTAACCGTTTTGGACAGTGCTACAATTTCGACCGCGGGCGACTTGCCGACGAGCTCGCACTTGTACGCAAGCTCGATCCAGACCACCCAGTCATTATCAGTCGGAGCAACAATTATGCTGGGTTTGCCATACGGCAGCCACGTGGAGACATAAGCGGTATATCACTCTATCGCCGCGTGTGGGATACGAGCATAACAAAACGCTACTTTACCTACCCGTTCCCGAGCTGGCATTATGCATTTTTGGCCGGCGCGCAAAAAATTATTGCTGGGCAAGAAAGTGTTATTCACGAGCTACAAACCGAGCCTTGGCCGCCAAATGGCAAAAACATCACCGAGACCAGCCTTGCCGAGCAAAATAAATCCTTCGATGCAGCGCGTTTTCGTAGCACCACCAAATTTGCCGAGCAAACTGGTATCCGGCACATCGACCTATGGGGTGCCGAGTATTGGTACTACCGCAAGCAAGTTCTCAAAGATCCGAGCGTCTGGAACGAAGCTAAAACTTACTTCCAAGCTAAATAATACATAGCCAGCGTGATCCGACTTTACTACATTACTGTCATTAGAGGCTAGGTTATCCATAGACTTCTCGCCAAACATCTTCAAATGCAGCCTCCGAACGACGCCACGATTCATACTCCATCTCGACCCGAATATCCGTAAAAACCTCACTGATTGCAGGTTTAATTTGCTCTAACTCCAGCTCTGTCATATAAACATTTTAACGCTCAAAACTTAAGAAATCTGTTATTATTTTTGCAATGAGCGTACCTAACACGAATGCAATTGACCCCGAGAAATGGGGGGTAAGTTTTAGCCTTAAGCAGTGTCGCAACATGGGCATTGATCCCAAAGATTGTCTGCGGTGGCTGCTCGACCAGGGCTGGCGAAGATTCCGAGTGATGAGCTATTGGAACGAGCACGAAAAAGAGCAAGGTTCTTATGACTTCCGCGAATTGGATTGGCAAATTCGCATGGTGGAAAAAACTGGTGGCAGCGTGACGCTTTGCTTGGGCGTCAAGCAGCCTCGCTGGCCGGAGTACCATTGGCCAAAATGGGCACAAGACATCAGTGGCGAGGCTCGAGCGGCAGCATTACTCGAGTACATCGATGTTACGGTTAAGCACGTCCGAAAGTACAAGAATATTATGAGCTACCAGCTCGAAAACGAGGCGCTGCTGAGTAATTTTGGCGAACTCATCGACATCGATAATGACCGCCTAAAGCGCGAGTATGAGCACATCCAGCTACTCGATCCAGAACGGCCTATTGCTATGAGTACCAGCAACGGCTGGGGCGTACCGCTGATTGGCCCCATTCCCGATATGGTAGGGTTTAGCGTATACACCGTCATGTATCAGAAAGGGGCGTACCACCAAACCATCCAGCGGCCCTGGCTACACCGCTTTCGCAAGAGGCTCATTTGGCTTATTTGGCGAAAACCGGTATTTATTCATGAACTCCAGTGCGAACCTTGGGGCCCAGAAGGAATCTGGAAGATGAGCCGAGAAGAGCAGGCAAAATCAATGGACGTAGCTCGTATTCGGCAAAACATTGCCTGGGCAAAAAGCATCAATGCCTACCCAATAGACCTTTGGGGTAGTGAGTGGTGGTACTGGCGGTATCAGCAAGATGGTAAGGCCAACAAAGCCATCTGGGATGCAGTTAAAAAATCACTCAAATAGTTACTTTTTGTAGTTTACAAGAGGCGTTGCCGCCGCTGCACCACATAAAGCTAGATACCTATCGGGTTGCCAGCCACCGTATGGATTTATCGACCAATGTCGATGAGAAATCAGTGAATCGCCAAGGACTATTACAAGGTTTACTGTACTGGGTAGGGTGTCCTATGCGTTCAGGAGTCCGGTCAGAGCCTCTGTTATCTGCGTTACTGTGATGGCCTACAGGCTTTTGCGGAAGGAATCGCCGACTTGGGTATAGCCGTGTCTGGCGTAGAAATCGTAGCGATTCTCGTCCTTGCAGTACAGTGAAACGGTTTCGATCTGGCGCTGTCGACATATGGTTTCAAATCCCTTGAGAAGAGATGAGCCCCGACTCTGACCTCGAAGGTGATCTGCTGTTGCAAGGTAAGAAATGATAGCGTTTTCGCCGACGAGCGACACCAGAGCGACGCTTACCAGCTCATTTTGCTCCACGCGTCCAAAGACTTGTCTTCGCGTGTTATCAATGCTGATTTCTATTTCGTCTGGGCTTAAGTCAAATGCCTCTTGCATTATTGCGCACGCAGGGTCATAAAATTGTCCGTCACGACCATGTATATCTAACTCTCGAATCTCTACCGGAATTCCGTTGGCAACGAAGCACAAGTCTTGACTGTTTTCGGTACTCATTGTGTATATTATAGCATATTTGTTAATAGTTTGCTAATTCTACGTAATGACTCACCACCTTTGCTAAATTTTTATCACATCTAAGGGAAGGCTGCAGGGCCTATAGGCTTGTATCTTATCTGTAGGCTGTTATTTAAAGACCGATGTCTTCGATATTATGAACATATTTCCCACCATCTATAAACCCAGTCCGGATTCTATCCACAAAATCTGCTGACCAGCCATTTTTCTCTAAGTCCGAGATAGGCATGAACGTCGTTGATTTGATTTGTTCGTTGGCATTTAGGTTTGTATTTTCGCCCACTTTACCCGCCTTATATTCGGCCAAAAAAGTTATATGGAGAAGAATGTCATTGCCACGAACTCTTTCGCCGACATATAGTAACTTTCCCGGGGTAACATGCAATCCTGTTTCTTCTCTTACTTCACGGGTTAATGCTTCGTGTAAACGTTCTTTTTCCTCAACCTTACCGCCGGGAAGAGACCACGCGCGCTCCCCGATACCCTGCTCAACAACAAGCAGCTTATCATTTTTAATACAGACACACGCTACTCGAATTATCATGACCCAACTATACCATATGCTGCATTTTATTATATAATTGCGTAATGACGAAGCCTGATTTGATAATTATGGGGAACTCTTTCTCGGGGAAAACTGAAGTCACACAATCATTAGCTTCGCATCATGGTTACGAAACAATACATAGCGGTAATTACCTTCTAGAAAGCCTGAGATCTCTTAATCCGCACCAAAATACTTTCACAAGATCAGAGATCTATGCACATAAGCAAGCTCTTGTTGCAAAGTTTGGTCCACTTTTTATGCTTGCAAATGGCGCCAGGGTAAAACCACTCGCCATAGAGGGTGTTCGTGCACCTAAAATTGCACAGGAATATTCAAGGATTGGTTTTATACCAGTTGTTCTACACGTCTCGCTTCCGGAAAGAATATATCGAATGCAACAGGGAAGAATAGATGGGGAAAGCAAGCCCACTATCTCCACGGCCGAGGAGTTAGCGGTTATATGTAGAGCTGAAGATTTAGCTCTAAAACAGCTGTACAAAATGCTGCCATGCATCCACGTAGCCAACGAAGCTATGAGTCCTCAGGAAACTTCAAACAAAATTTTAGAGGTGTTCGCAACCTCGGCTTTCAGCAAAAAGCCCTCCTATGACACCGTTTAGCGCGTTCAAATCTTCTCTGTTGTTGACAGTGGATTCTTGAGCGATCTTTTCAGCTTGATAATATATGTCTACGATTTGTCTTGGCGTCAAATAAGTACTAGGACCACACTCCTTGCAACAAACCAGTCTCGCACCTATGACACGAGAATTCGTCATATAGGACTTTGCACTTATGGGGTTATAATCTGGAAAATAATTATGCTTCCATGATATACCAGCAAGTGCCTTATTTTGACCGACATCCTGCCAATCTTTACACCATATCTTAAGATTTCCAAAAAAATCTGTCGGAATATTATCTGCGTGCAAATTGCCGGTGGGGGCTACATCGTCGTGCGCATAGGAATGATTTGCAACAGAAGCATCGTTAGGTATTACTGACGCGCTAACCTCTAACCATTGTGAAAGATAAGGAAGAGACAGCCCTGTACGCAGCGCGACAACAGCTGCTCCAAGCCAGGTAATCCAGTAAGCCGGATGTTCCTCGAAACCTTCTACGGTTACGAGTTGGTTCGTGTGTTCATCGAGCATCATTCTTCCACCCCGTTGAGCTGGCATGTTTGGTCTTATAAGTAAATATAGGCTCTCTGTCGGGAAGCCTGCCTCTAGAAGCCCCTGTAGTGTGTTGCTCATAAGCTTGTTTGTGACCAGAGATTTCGACCACAATATATTTTGGCCGGCCTTCAATGATAGCATTTCTGGTATTTCAGGCAGTGCAGATACTACTGGTTTTATCTCATGTTCTTCGGTGCTTCTATTGCTTCCTGCCATGTACCTTACTTTTTGTTCTTGGGTCCGTATAAAGTCGGTATTCAGATAATCTCCGTAAAGTTCATCTGCAAAACGAAGCTCTCTTGCGTCAAACTCCTTTTTTATATACGCAAGACACTCCCGACCTGTTTTTCTTAGTAATGAGATTTCTGAATCAGTAAATCGAAGGTCAAAGTCATCATACGTCTTTCTGAATTTTGTACCAAAAATTGAAGACTCGTCTCTTTCCATGGATAGCCCATCATCAGCACGCTTAATTATGTCGTCGTATTTCGTGAGAGATACATGTTCGTCGGTAAGCGCAGTCGATAACAAAACGGCATTCATGCCTATTAGCCACATAAGCTGCTGCTCCCAAGTACCTCCCTGTTCAATAAATTTTTTGAATCTTTCTCCGTCTCTCATGTGATCTCGTTGCACATCCAAGGTATGTACGACTTCTTTGTAGTTCCAGTGATGAAATAAGTTATTTCTACGGAATGAACCGATAATGCCCAGTGGGTTTCTGGTGAGCAATTCAACATTTCTATATGGAAAAAGAGACAGGAACTGGGGGAGTGCAAAGTATAGATTTGTTTCTTTAACGATTTCTTCTTTGGGGCTATATTTGGAGATAGCAAAGTTTTTTAACCATAGCTTGCCTAGTGGGTTAATGTCTTTTGATACAAAAAAGTCATCAACGCTAACAAGTTTTCCGGCATAATCTCTAGCGATAGGCCATGTTTTTGGCACCAATTGTTTGTATGGTTCATTGTGAACAAGTTTACTTTTTTCATAATCATCAAGCAAAAATGTTGATCCCGTTCGTTCAAACTGTCCTAGCACAATACGAGGCGGCTCACAGTAGCTATCCTCCTGCTTACTCAGCAAGGTATGTATGATCTCAGACATCACCTAGTCTCCATAGATATATATTTTTTCAGATAATTACATATTGTTCAATATTATTTCGTTATACATAGTCCCCTTTGCTTAATGGTATTTTTATAGTATTATATTCGTATGAAGAAAAAGCATGAAAATGTTCTACCCCTTTTGGATGCCGAGCTATCCGCTCTGAGTAATGCGGAGGCAGAGTTGGCATGGCAGCTGCCTAGACCATTGCCAAATCCGCTTGAAAATCTTACCAACCTACCGATAGGGCATGTACCATCTGGCCACATTGCATTCGTTGGCCTTACGAAGGCGTTCCAAGATCATATGGCCACTGCTCAATAGACTGCTACAATACGTAATATGGCAAAAAAATCAGGACGACGGGCGCACAAAAAACAAACGCCTCAGTCTAAGACCATCCAAAACAGACGCGCCCGGCATGATTATACGCTGGGTGATTCTTTGGTGGTGGGCATGGCGCTAAGCGGCATGGAGGCAAAGTCGCTGCGGCTTGGTCACGGGCAGTTACAGGGTGCGTATGTCGCCGTAAAGGACAGCGAACTATATCTAATTGGCGCAACCATTCACGGCACGACAGGGATTCCGATTGGCGATGACGGTAAGGACCGTACGCGCAAGTTGCTGGCGCGCCGCCGCGAGATAGATGCGCTTATCGCGGCAAAATCTCAGGGCCGGACGATCGTGCCGCTCGAAATTTTGACTCGTGGCAGGTTTATTAAGCTCCGCATTGCAGTTGGTACGGGCAAGAAACGCTACGATAAGCGCGAGGCACTCAAACGGAAAGATCAGGAGCGTACCGTACGCCGAGAGATTAAAATTGGATGATTGTATCTGTCGACATCACCGAAAAATCATTCGGCAGCAAATCACTCTACGACGACTTGCGTTTTGATATCCAGCCAGGCGAAAAACTTGGCATAGTCGGCCGAAACGGCACAGGCAAATCGACGCTACTCCATATGATCACCGGTGACGACATCGATTTTCAGGGCGAAGTCAAGATCAAAAAGGGAATCGTCGTCATTGCCAGCCGCCAAGAGCATCACGGCCACGAGGACAAAACCGTCCTCGAATACATTCAGGGTGATCTACCCGAGTTTGCAGCATTGCACCGCATTTTGTCGACCTACCCAGCGACAATGGGTGACGACCCAGTCAAGATTCAGCGCTATAGCGACACGCTCGAGCGCTTTACACAGCTCGGGTATTTTCAGGTTGAGGATGAATTGGGTCAGGCGCTCGAGGCGTATCAGTTACCCCCGTCAAAACTCGACGCAACCCTAAGCGAACTAAGCGGCGGCCAAAAACGTATGATCGAACTTATCAAAGTCCAACGCGCCAACGGCCATCTTGCACTGATAGACGAGCCGACCAACCACATGGATTATGTCGCCAAGCAAGCATTCATCACTTGGTTTAAGGCAGCGCCCGAAGCAGTTGTCGTCATCACCCACGACCGCGACGTTTTGGCGGCAGTAGACCGAATCGTCGAAATTCGTGATGGGCGTGCCCACGTGTTTAAGGGCAACTACGAACAGTATCTTCGTGTCAACCGCGGGCAGGTAACCGCGCAGGTTAACGAGTACGACCTAACCCAAAGACGCATCCAAAATCTAACCGCGGATGTTATACGATTTCGTAGGCTCAAAGAAAAATCTCGAGATCCAGGCACAATTAAGCGCTTCAAATCCCAAGAGGAGAAAGCTGCCGCCGAGCTAGCCAAGCTGTCTACCACCGAGAAGCCTTCGTTTTGGATCGACCGCGCAAATGCCGATGAGCTCGACCCCAAAATGACCAATGCCTACCAAAAGTACAAAGCAAAAAACATCCGACTCGATGCCCGTACGGCAACAACGAAGTCCTCGCGACTCCTCGTGCAAGCGCACGAGCTGAGCCTCGGCTACGACGAAACACCTCTCTTTGAAAGCATGTCGTTTAGTGTGCGCGAGGGTGAACGAATTCGTCTGCACGGGCGCAATGGTGCTGGCAAAACGACACTTATGCAGGCGATCATGGCCCGAGTCCGTCAGGGCGAATTATCATCCACACTATTCGCCGGCACGCTTTCCGCCGAAAAAGAGCTCGCCCTCGGTATCTACGAGCAAGAAATCGCCGAACGGTTTCTGCCGCTGAGCCTCCATACGGCTATCGAGCTATCGTACCGCGAAAAGGATGTCTACGTGACCGATCAAAAAATCCAACAGTTGCTTGGTGAGTATCTCTTTGACCCAATAAGCGACGGCGCTAAGCTCGTCAGCCAACTGAGTGGTGGCCAAAAGGCACGGCTACAACTTATTCGCATGCTCGCCAATCAGCCTAGTATCTTGCTGCTCGACGAACCAACCAACCACCTCGACCTACCGAGCATCGAAGAGCTCGAAGATGCTCTGGCGCAGTACCACGGCGCCGTCATTTACATCTCTCACGATAGCTACTTTGCCAAGCAAGTCGGCGGCGAAACGGTACAAATCGGAAAATAACCGTCGACCCTTTACAGCCCCCCTCAAAACAGATAGAATAAGTTTTGTATTTCAATCTCTTTTCGGGGCAAGAAATAGGTACCTTATATTTTAACGCTCCGACGGTGTTCCTTGGTAAGTGCGCGAGTTTCGCGTGCGCGGGAAGATCGCCGGAGCACAATGTTTTCTTAGGTTTTTGCCCTAGGATTTATCATATATTCCGGAGTAGCTCAGTGGTAGAGCGAGGGACTGTTAATCCCCAGGTCGCTGGTTCGAATCCAGTCTCCGGAGCCAAAATAAAAGAGTCAGGCAAAGCTTGGCTCTTTTATTTTGTTCTAGGATTGGATGATAACCAGATGCGAGAGCGTAGCAAACTACTGGTTCGGCGGAGGTGAGCCAAGAAAGAAAAGCACCG
>JAGORO010000008.1 GCA_018062785.1 Candidatus Saccharimonadota bacterium | reverse complement strand
CCCGATTTTGGTGCTCGATGAAGCGACCAGCGCGCTCGATAGCGAAAGCGAAGTGCTCATTCAGGACGCGCTTTGGAGGCTGATGGAAGGTCGTACTGCTATCGTCATCGCCCACCGACTAAGCACCATTCAAAAGATGGACCGGATCATCGTGCTCGACGAAGGCAAAATCGTGGAAGAAGGCAGCCACAAAGAGTTACTCGCAAAAAATGGCACCTATGCCAAACTCTGGTCACACCAATCTGGCGGCTTCATCGAAGATTAGCAGCGCTAGCTATAATGTCGTAATTGACTAGCTATTAGTACACTTTTGGCGTACGAACCTTACCAAGAACAAATTGCGCGGGCAGTTCAAGCTGTGTCTTGTCATATAAAGCGGCCAGCTCTTGTTCTGTAGCATTGAGTGCAATTCTTGCCAATGGAATCCTTGGCACAAATTTTTCATCTGGTCGTAGATCCTTCTTTTGGATCTTGCCAATATACTTCATGAAATTAGTGATAATACTGTGTTCGATCTCGAATAGCCCAGCACTTTCGACCACCGCAGACAGAATATGGCCTTTTGTAGTAAACCGAAGGTCCATTTGTGATGAGCGAACCTCTAGTCGATCTTGGTCCGCCACATCATAAGCTAGGCCATTTTGCATAATCCAGCGAGAGACCTGTGTCACCTGAGTAGTGTTATGTGCTCGATTGGCCTGTGGCTCATCAAAGCGTCTCGCTGCGTAATGAAACGTGCTTCGATACCCCTCGCTTTCTGGCCTAGATAATTCATAGAGTGGCAATGCCATCGAGTGCATGATTTTGTAGCGAGACTCGCCAACTAATGTCTGGGTAGTAGTTTTTGGCCCTTCGGGCAAAATAATGCCATGCGAGAAGTCATCGGGAAAAGTCTGCCGACAATAATGTTCGACAGCCAAAGAAACTCTGTCCGTATCCTCAAGTACTGGACGCGTAACCAAGAAAGTGTTTTCGACCGACATTATTGACACCTATCTTTATGTTGTCTTACAATACCACTTTGTTGAATTTTTTGCAACTAAAATCCTGGAGATTAGCTCTACCTAGTTTGGGCAGTAATATTCGCTGCAATTATTGGTGCTTCGACGGTAAGTGAAGCTGGCAAGTCTGGGACATTAAGCTTTTTGAAATGGTCGGTAGGTGAGCGTGTAATAGTAATGTGTGGTAGATATTGGTGCTTTGGGTCAGGCTGTACATTCAAGCGTTCTTCATTGCGCAAAAAATCAAGGGCACCTTCATACTCACTCTGCAACGCCGGACTATCGACCATTACACACAGTGAAGAACGTACTCCACCACCCATAACACGTAGCCTTGCCTTTATGGCTACATCAGCCTCATCCCACTGGCCTTCTTGTGATTGTCTATATGCATCAGCATTACCAAAATCTCGCTGCATAACTGCAGTAGCAACTCTTGATTCTGCTGTAAAAACTGCAAATGAATCGCGAAGCTTCTCTTGAATAGCCCGCGTTTTATATGCATCAGTGCCATAGTCGCGATACTTACGCCTCAACGCTTTTCCTAGAACACCATCTTCGATAATAGTTAATGATAGGCCACCAAGATTACGCGTATTCTTCAGAGCACTATTTTGTCGAGTAAACCGATTAAGCCACGATTCAAGGTCGACGTTATGATCGCCCTCGATACTTAGTTGACGCTCAATCCTAGTATCGGCTCGAAACTTGTTTTGAGTAGCTAATGAATTCTTGTGAACCTTGCGGCTATCATTACGAACAGGCATTCCTTTAGCATACATCGTACCGGTACGCGAACTAGCCATGGCACCTCTCCGTTCTTCTACTCTTTGTTATTTTCACTACACCCGTAAGATACATTACAGTTTCGACTATACGCTTGTCATTTTCCTTATGCAAATTAAAACCCCACGTGTCTGTTCGTGGGGTTTTGCTACTTTACTGCCTATAGCCCTACTTCTCTTCCGAGGCTTCAGCTTCAGATGAGGCAGCAGCCTCATCGCCTGCTTCTTCAGTAGGTGCAGCTTCTTCGGCGTCACCAGCAGCTGCTTCGTTGGCAGCAGCAAGCGCGCTTGGCTCGAAGACGGTTGCAAGCACATGCTCTGGATCGGTTTCGAGTTCAACACCTTTAGGAATGGCAAGATCACTTACCAATACCTGGTCTCCAACCTCGATCAACTTAGCTGCATCGTAGGTTAGCTCCTGTGGCAAGTCAGTAAGCAGAGCCTTGACGGTAACAGTCTCGGCTTGAGCAAGCACAATAAGACCGGCTTTCTCTGCAGGTGAGGCTTCGTCGCCTTCTGCGTATCGTGGCTTGACCGGAATCTCTGCAGCAACTTTTTCGTCGGCATCGATAGCTTCAAATACAACGTGTGTAATGGTATTCAGCCGAGGATCGCGTGTAACCGTACGAAACAATGCCATAAATTTTTGCGTGCCAGCGGTCAGGGCAACGGGGTGGTTTTTGCCGGCTGCAATAAATGCTTTGTTCATAACCTGAACATCAGCCTGCACGTGCACAGAATCTTTGCCATGATCGTGGATCACTGCAGGCACAATGCCTTCCCTGCGTAATCGCTTGACGCCTTTGCCCAAGGTTTCGCGCACAGTTAAATCTAGAGTAATATTATCTGCCATTACGGTTTCTCCTTACATTCAGGGTACATTCTACCACTTTTGCGCCAAAAAATGAACCCCTACTAGGGTACCGTAAGTTTCGTGTACAATAGAATGTAAGATTATGGATATTACTTCGTTTTTTCAGCATGTTGCTTTGGGAGGGCTGGATTTTACCAAGTTGGTTCAATCAGGTGGCCTAACAGTTTTGGCACTTATTATTTTTGCCGAATCCGGCATGATGGTTGGCTTTTTCTTTCCTGGCGATACGCTGCTTTTTAGTGCCGGTATCTTAGCTGCCGCTGGTCAGTTACACATTGGATTTACGATTGCTGTCATTGCGTTTGCAGCCATTCTGGGCGACAACATCGGCTACCATATCGGCAAACACCTAGGCCCCAAGCTTTTCAAAAAAGATGACGGCTTGATATTCCGGCACGACTACATCATGAAAGCCGAGAAATTCTTCGGTAAGTATGGCACCAAGACAATGCTTGTCGCACATTTCATCCCGATTGTCCGTACTTTTGCGCCCGTCACGGCAGGAGCCAGCAAAATGGATTACCGGCAGTTCTTTGTGTTTGATGCCATCGGTGTCATTGCTTGGTCATTCAGTATCACACTACTCGGTTACTTTATAGGCAGCAAAATTCCTGGCATCGAAAAGATGATCGAGCCAGTGCTTATTCTCATTATTTTGGCTTCGGTCGGCCCGACCATCTACCATATGCTCAAGGACCCGAAATACCGCACCGCCCTCAAGAAAAAGTTCCGCCGCAATTCTTAAAACCCTAGGGCCCCTAGTCGAAACTGACAGATACAAAAACCACTCCCAAGATAAATACAGGCTAGAGCATCTGCCGTAAAAAGAAACCGGTGTATGAGGCCTTGTGCTTGGCAATTGCCTCTGGCGTGCCCTCAACAAGCACCGTGCCGCCAGCTGCTCCACCTTCTGGCCCCATATCGATTACCCAGTCAGCGCATTTAACAATATCAAGATTGTGCTCGATAACCACCATGCTATTGCCGGCGGTCACCAACGCCTGCATAACGCCAAGCAGCTTCTCGACATCGGCCATATGCAGGCCGGTTGTTGGCTCATCGAGAATGTAGAGCGTGCGACCAGTTGGTCGACGACTCAGTTCAGTAGCTAGTTTGACACGTTGCGCCTCACCGCCGCTAAGCGTTGTAGCGGATTGTCCGAGCGAAATATACCCCAGCCCAACGTCTACCAAGGTCTGCAATTTTTTGGCGATGTTTGGTTGGTTCTCAAAGAAACTGAGTGCTTGATCGCAGGTCATAGCAAGTACGTCAGAAATGTCTTTGCCTTTGTAGTGAATATCGAGCGCTTCGCGGTTGTACCGCTTACCATGGCAAACTTCGCACGTTACATAAACGTCTGGCAGGAAGTGCATTTCAATTTTGATAATGCCGTCACCCGAACAGTTTTCGCAGCGACCACCCTTAACATTGAAGCTAAATCGGCCAGCAGTATAGCCACGCAATTTTGCCTCGGGCACGCCGGCAAAGAGCTCTCGGATTGGCGTAAATAATCCGGTGTAGGTAGCGGGGTTGGAGCGCGGCGTGCGCCCAATTGGTGACTGATCGATCACAATTGCCTTATCGAGATGTTCGATACCTTCTATGGCCTCATGACGACCGGGTACCGTGTTTGCTCGGTGTAATCGCGCCTGCAATTCTTTGGCCAAAATGTCGTTGATAAGGCTGGATTTACCAGAGCCACTTACTCCCGTCACTACCACCAGCTCGCCGAGCGGAATATCTACGCTAATACCTTTGAGGTTATTCTCTTTTGCCCCAACAATCCGCAATGCCTTCCCGTTGCCCTTGCGTCGCTTTTTGGGCACCTCAATCTTGCGCTTGCCGCTTAGGAATTGCCCCGTGATACTCTTTGAGTTTTTCTGTACCTGCGCCGGTGTACCCTCGGCCACTACTTCACCACCGTGAATACCCGCACCGGGACCAATATCTACGAGGTAGTCAGCAGTCCGAATCGTATCCTCATCGTGCTCGACCACAATGACGGTATTGCCAAGATCGCGCAAGTGTTTAAGCGTACCAATCAGACGCTCGTTATCGCGCTGGTGCAATCCGATACTTGGCTCGTCTAAGACATATAGCACGCCTTGCAAGCCAGACCCAATTTGCGTCGCCAAACGAATCCGCTGCGCCTCGCCACCACTGAGCGTAGTGGCGCCTCGGAGCAATGTGAGGTAGTTGAGCCCGACGTCTTGGAGAAATTTAAGTCGAGCCGTAATTTCCTTGAGAACCATAGCGGCAATGTGAGCTTCTTTTTCGGTAAGCTTCAGCGTATCTACATAGGCAACTGCGTCGTCGATAGACATTTGGCAAATATCCATGATTGAATGCTTGTGAACTGTAATAGCCAATACCTCGGGCCTCAAACGCAACCCCTTACATGCTACACACGGCTTTTCTTGCATAAAGCGCTCGATATCACGGCGCATAAATTCGCTCTCAGTCTCCTTGTGACGACGCTCAAGGTTGGGTATCACGCCCTCGTATGTCGAGTTGAAACTCCTGCCCCCACCAAGGGTGATTTTGTATGTCTCATCGCCCGTACCATACAAAATGCGTTCCATATTGGCAGCGCTAATTTCGCTGGTTGGCACTTGGAGGCTAAATCCGTGCTTGTCGCCAACTGCCTGAAGTTTTCGTACATACCAGTTATCCATATTGATGCGGTTATAGGGACGAATCGCGCCCTCGGCTATGGTAAGACGACCATTCGGAATAACCAATTCTGGGTCGACAACGAGGCGGTTTCCTAGGCCAGTACACACAGCACACGCACCGTGCGGACTATTAAAACTAAACGTCCGTGGCTCGAGTTCAGGTATCTGCACCTCTGGGTGATCAATGCAAGCGTACATCAGCGAATACGTTTGTACCTCGTTATTGTCAGCATTTAAAACCAATAGCTTGCCTTCGGCCAGTTCGAGTGCTTGCTCGACGCTCTGGCTCAGGCGCACTCGTGACTCTTCGTCATTGATAAGCCTGTCGACAACTATCTCGATGGTGTGTCGAATGTTTTTGTCTAGCTCGGGGAATTCATCGAGCGCGTACACAACGCTATCAACGCGCACTCGAGCAAAACCTGCTCGCTGATACTGCTCGGGAATATGTTCAAATGCCCCTTTTTTGTCTATGACGATGGGCGCCAAGATCATCAAACGAGCATCTTTGGTAGATACCGTGATTTGGTCGACAATGTTGGCAGTCGTTTGGCGAGCAACCGCTTTGCCACACTCTGGGCAATGGGGCACGCCGATGCGCGCAAATAGCAATCGCAAATAGTCGTATATTTCTGTGACTGTCGCGACCGTAGAGCGTGGGTTGCGACTGGTAGATTTTTGGTCGATAGAAATAGCTGGGCTAAGGCCATCGATCTGATCAACATCGGGCTTTTCCATAAGCCCAAGAAACTGGCGAGCGTATGCACTCAAAGACTCAACATAGCGACGTTGGCCTTCGGCGTAGATAGTATCGAAAGCAAGGCTCGACTTACCAGAACCACTCAGTCCGGTAATGACCACAAGTTTTTCGCGCGGCAGTGTAACACTAATATTTTTTAGGTTATGTTCGCGAGCGCCTTCAATAACAATCTTGTCGTGCATGCTTCCCCATTACTTTAATGCCGGTATAGTATACGCGAAAAAGCAGTTTTTTTCCAGTCCATGGCCCTTCCGGCAGTCATACAAACCACCCACTCAAGCTCTAACCTTCCTTATTTACCTCGGCCTGCTATACTACGCTTATGGATATTTTTTCTAAGGAAGAATTTTGGCTCTTTAGCGCCAAAGACCTTCATGAATGGGTCGTCGCTACCGCGCCAAACGTACTTGCCCTACTTGTGGCTGGCTGGTTTTTGCGGCACTTCGGCATCATCATTATTCGCAGGGTAATCAAGCATTCAATACGCATCACCAAGTACAACGACATGACCGAGAGTGATGTCAAAAAACGACAAGATACCCTTATCAGCCTCCTAGACGTCGTGTGGCGTATCTTTATTGGTATTGTCGTGGCACTCATGCTGTTCAAAGTATTCTTTCCCAGTATTAATCTAACCCCGCTCTTCGCAAGCGCAGGTATCCTAGGGGTGGCTCTTGGCTTTGGGGCCCAGTCGCTCATTAAAGATTTCTTGACGGGTGTCTTTATTATCACCGAAAATCAATACCGCGTCGGCGATATCGTAGATATCGAGGGGGCCTCGGGCACTGTTGAAAAGCTTGGGATACGATCGACGGTTCTGCGCGATGCGGATGGCAACGTCCACTACCTTCCAAATGGGAATGTCATGCATGTCATCAACAAAACGATGGGCTTCTCCAAGGTCAACTTTGCCGTTGCTGTCAAGCCTAGTACCGATGTCGATGCACTCGCCAAAATTATCAATGACATCGGCGACAAACTAGCCCAAGACGAAAAATGGCAAGCAAAAATCATCGATCCGCCACATTTCTTTAGCATTGGCACGTACTCAGACCTCTCACTCGAGGTAAATATTGTCGGTAAAGTTCAGCCTTCGGAACAATGGAGTGTCTCTGCAGAAATGCGTCGGCGACTGCTATCTGCATTCAAAAAACACAAGGTAGAGCTCGCGCACTCCATCAATTACTCGATGCAACAATCCAGGAAATAGTCCTGAATAGTAACAAAGCCAATAGGTAGCCTGCTCGTCGTCGGGTATACTGCAACTGTATGGATTTTTTGCGACGAAGCGGAAAACGCATCGCCTACGACACCTTGGGGTATATTCTGGTCGTCCTCTCACCGTTGGTCGGATGGCTGCCTGGGCCTGGTGGCATAGCGGTTTTTTTGGCTGGACTTGGAATACTATCCGTCCATAATCCTTGGGCCGAAAGAATCAAGCAGTACACACTCAAAAATGGTGGCAAAGTTATCGAATTTTTCTTTCCAAAAAATTCTAAGATCGAGTGGGCATACGACATACTAGCCTTTGTCCTGCTTATTGCTGCCAGTTATCTTATCTGGTCTCATGCTGCAACTTGGCAAGTCAGCGCTGGAGTCAGCGCCTTCTTTAGCGCTGTATTTATTGCGAGCATGAACAGAGATCGACTCAATACACGACGTAGTCGACGCAAGAGCAAGGCACTAGATGCTCATAAAAAACCGTAAGCATTTTATATAACATAGTTGCTTTTTTTATTATTTTGGTGTATAATTCACTCACTTTAGAATGAGGTGAGGTATGCAAAACACATTGCAAGAATTTATGCTGCTTGGCTTGGTACCGGGTACAAACATAGAGCTGTCGCTCGAAGCGTTTGTACTTGTCGTTTTTTCGATGGTACTCGCCATTGAACTATTTCGGCTGTACGCCTTGCACTACTACGGCTTTCGCGCAAAGCGGCTACACCACAAGGTCGAAAAACTCTTGGTCCGAAACGGCCTGCTGTAGATATTCCTAGGCTTCAGCGCTAGGCATGATACTTTCTGCGTACAGATGAAGCTCTTCGAGCAAGAAAGCTTGGTCGGGACGAGATTGGGCAAGTTCTTGGAGCCGGTGCATAAAGGTAGCGACTCTACTTTTGGCGCCACCCGACATTAATTGTTCGTACCGATACTTCTCCCAAGCTTCTCGCTCATCATTGCTCAGTGCTTCCTTGAAATTCCGAGCCTTGTACGACGGGCTCATATCTCGCAGGCGTTCATCATGAAAGTCTTGACTAATATCCATGATCTCAGTCGCGTCTGCGGCTCGCATTACACCGAGTAGATTCTGATCTTTGGTATCGAGAAATCCGTCGTATAGTCGTTCGCTGGCGTCGGTATCACCGAGTGCATTCTGCCTCTTCTGTTGCCAATCATCCAGAACTTCTACTGCTGCAATAACAGTAGCCGCGAATATTGGCTCAGACTTAAGAGCCCGCAAGTTACGCTTGATTGTGTCTGGGGACAAATGAATACGCTCCTGTGATGCGTCATCGAGTACACCTAATGGAGCGATAGCTGGACAGCGATTATATTGCAGTGTCTTGACGGGTAGCCGACTCGGCGCTTCTGGGTCACGATTGTATTGCCATCTTTCTGCGAGCTCTTTAGGCGAAAGTGCAAAAAACTCAGTTGGGTCATGCCGTAAGTCATACACAAGCGCTGCCCCCTGACGATTGGGGTGCGCTGCGAGTCTGATACCAACCGTCGTTTTCTCGTGCTCATCATCGTATTTACCGCTGCTATACACGAACGGCTCATCGGCTTCGACAAGCTTAGCAACGGCTTTTTTATCGCGCAGCTCCAGTAGCCATGCAAATAGTCTTGGTTGACTCGTCTGCATAAGCTTAGCCAGTGCAATACAAGCCCGCACATCGCTTTGAGCATCGTGGGCATTGTCGTGGGCAATAGTATTTTCTTTTGTTAGCAGCTCGAGGCGGTTTGTAGGTTTGCCGTCTAACATTGGCCACTTTATGCCCTCCGGCCTCAGCGCGCGCATCATTCGCACAGCATCGAGTAAATCCCAACGACTTCGCCCATCCTGCCACTGCCACTGGTAGGGGTCATAAAAATTGCGATAGTGCAGGAACCGCATAAACTCATCGTCAAAACGCACCGAGTTAAATCCAACAAAAATCGTGTCCGACAGAGCAACTTCTTCGTAAAACAACTTCAAAAATTCGACTTCGGTTATGCCATCTTGAATGGTTTGCTGCGGAGTTATACCAGTAACCAAAATTGCATCTGGCGATGGTAATACGTCATCGCTCAGGCGAACTAGAACATTGATCGGCTGGCCTATAGGATTCATCTGCATGTCGGTACGTTGACCAGCAAACTGCATAATCCGGTCCTGTCGTGGGCTGACACCCGTCGTCTCAAGGTCATACCAAAAAAAGGTTGATTCGCTCATTATGCTACCAGTGTACCATTAGACGTTGGACATTGGACGTTAGAAAATCTTATTTAAGCCAGTATCAATATTCTGAGATTCGTCCTCATTCCTAGTCTTTACCCCTAGCACTTCATCCTCATCCCATATAATCACACTATGGTTCTGGAGGGCTTGTGATTTCATCAAGGGGAGGGCTCGCCCCCTCTTAGACGTTGGAAGCTAGAAAACCCCATCCCATTCCTACACTCCCCACCCCTAAAGCACGGCAGCGGAGCTGTCTGTGTCGCCTTCGGCTCCAAAATTCTCGTGTAATCTTACTACAGTCTTGGAGGGGCACGCCCCTCCAGCCTTTTCAATTTTGGCTAGAGCAAAAACTGCTTACCAACTAAGTGGCTTGATTATATGGTCTTGAATGCCTGTAGATGGCTCGTGCAATCGCCGCAAAAACCTGAAGTCTTAGGCATAGTTACTATTGTTTGTGCTGCCTGAAGTGCTTCAGCTTTATTATTTACAGCCTGCATTAAGCAAACATTGGCGCAATGGCCAGCAAATCGATTGCGACGATCGTAGTTTGGCTTAGCCGGATTCACTAACCCAAGCGAATGGCCAACTTCGTGGGCAACAAGTGCCGCCAAGGCCACATCCTCTTCCTCTGTGTAGCGAGAATGCGAAAAGATTGCCTTTCCTTCCCCGAACTGACTCATGCCGTATATAAAGTTTACCTGAGGATGCCCCAGATCTTTGCCGGTAACAAACACCTCTAGAGCCTTATTGCGCCACGCAGGTAGTGCGCCCAACACTCTCGGTCCATCAACTTGGCGTGAGTTGAGCATTGGCAGCGAACCGCCAATATTGTAATGACGTACTGCAATGCCGCCCATCGTCGTAAGCTGGGCGCCCACAAGCTCCAAACCAAAATCTATTGCTGGCTTGCGCTCTGGGTCAAAGGTTGCATCCGCAAATACCGTTGCCTGTAACATTGTTGTATTTTAACATAATTTTAATAATTATGCAATTTTATAGTTCAAATGAGCCTGATTTGAGGGTAATGGTATCTTCTGGCGACGCGCCTTGGCGATTCAGCTCGTGCAGAATGCCTTTTTTGCGCATAATCGAGCGGAGCCGCTGCAAAGATTCCTCGTTACTAAAGTCCGTACGCGTACTAAAACGATCGATACCAGGGCCGGATACTCGGTAGCCATTTTTCTCTTTCTCGACCTTCCAGCTCGTTTCCGATGGGATGGTTAGAACTGGTAATTCATCTTTGGATGCCGATTCTTCCTCTGTTATTTTCATTTGCTTTTCGCGTTCTTGCTTGACGAGTGCGTGAGTTTTATACATAAGTTCTTGGGTGTTTTGGTGCGCCTGTGAAGAAATTTGCAAGATATCGACACCTTTTGGCACTACTTTTCTAAGCTTCTTGGCCGCCGCCTCAACATCTTCTGGTAGAACGGTGTCTATCTTGGCGATAACCACAATTTGAGGCTTTTGACTGAGGTCTACTGCATAGTTTTTAAGCTCGTTCTGAATGACGGTGTAATCTTCGGCAACTGTCCCACTGCGCACATCTACAAGATGTAGGAGTACCGCCGTTCTTTCGACGTGTTTCAAAAACTCATCTCCTAGGCCCCTGCCGTCCGCAGCCCCTTCGATCAATCCCGGTATGTCAGCCAGCAACATGCTGCCACTACCTGTGATGTCTACTACTCCCAAGTTTGGCGTGAGCGTCGTGAATGGATAGTCGGCAATGGCCGGCTTGGCGTTGCTGACGACCGAGATTAGCGTTGATTTGCCAGCATTTGGTAAGCCCACGAGGCCGACGTCGGCAATCAGCTTCAGCTCGAGCTGAAGCTCGCGGAGCTCACCCTCTTCACCCGGTTCAGAGAAATTTGGTGCTTGGCGTACGCTACTAATAAAGTGTGCGTTGCCGAATCCGCCACGCCCCCCCTTAGCGATAACATACTCTTGGCCATCTCGAGTCAGGTCAGCAATGATAGCCTCGTTTTCGTATACCATAGTACCGACGGGGACGGGGATGAGTAGGTTTTTTCCTCGCCGACCGTGCTTTTTTTTCTTATCGCCATCTTGGCCGTTTTCGGCCCGCAACTCTTTTTGGTATCGAAACGACATTAGCGTGTCTTGGTTGCGGCTGGCCACAAAAATGACGCTGCCGCCGTCGCCGCCGTCGCCGCCGTCCGGACCGCCCCGATCGACAAATTTCTCATGCCGAAAAGAAGTACGGCCGTTACCGCCCTTGCCCGCCACTACGGTCACACTGGAGTTATCAATGAAGTTCATTGTTTATATTATAACACATGTACCCCTGTACACACTGGGGCGTCTAAGAGCAACTGCTTTAGTGGTAGATGTAGTGCTCGTAGCTACCAGCGGGCATCCAGCCACTGTAGCCCACTCGGCCAAAGCCAGCAAATCCGTTCATGTCACTAACCTTGATCTGCGACCCATCTTCGGATACTTCCTCTACAATACCGACGTGACCAGCCCAACCACGAGCCGTCTGGAAGATCGCTCCTGGACGAGGCGCCGAACTTACGCTCCAGCCACTGCGTGCAGCATAGTACGCCCACGTATTGGCATTGCCCCAGTTACCAGGTGCGCCGGCTCGAGCGGCAGCGTAGTAGGTGCACCAGCCAAAATCATAGCCATTGCCGCCATATCGAGGTACGAATCCACCAGTCGAACCATTTGTCTGTATAAAACCACTCGTCACCGCTGAACGGGTAGCTACTACAGGCACGATTTTACCGTCGGGTATCACGATTCGCCTCCCCAAGACGAGACCACTCTGCTCGGCATCGTTCATACGTGCAATCTGCTCGGCATTAGCCTGATATTTTGCAGCCAGGCTCTGAGGGGTATCACCAGCCTTGGCAGTCACAACAATGCCGTTAACAGGAGGGATCACAAGTGTTGTCCCCGTTGCGATAGTATCCGCAGCAAGGCTGTTGGACCACTTAATACTGTCGCTCGTCACGCCAAACTTCTGCGCGATAGAATCGAGCGTATCGCCTTGCACGGCCTTGTACTCTTGGACATCACGCCAGCTCTTGAGTGTTGTATTCACAAGTTGCGGCTTTGGGGCAATGCTAGCAGTATCACTTGCGCTCATTTCCACAGCAACCTTGGCACTCTGAGCTTGACTAGTAATGGCGGTCTTCTCGTCGAGTTTTAGTGCGGTAGCCATGTTGACGGCGACATCATATGAGGTCAGTCGGTCTACCGGATTCACGACGGCAGCATCAGCGTCGGCAGCAGTATTAAGCGCGGCTGTGGTCGTTACTTCCGGTTTATGAGATGTGTGATAAATAAATACAACAACGCCAAGCAGCACTGCTACATTTGCAAAAACAATGGATGAAGATACGAGTCGTCGTCTAAGCGTTTTACGCTTAGCAACCTTTTTTAGCTTAGAGCTAAAAGCTAGGCGACTTTTTTGAATCGTTTGAGCCTTTACAGACTCAGATTTGCTGTTACGAATAACAAAAATCCTTTTGACAGGAGAGAAAATTCTCTGGTGTCATCTTCAAACCTACTTTTACTTATTATTCTTTACTTTTTTCGGATTAAACCGAGAAGCGTATTGTATACTTCGTGATCTGTAGGAATGAATATAGTTCCTCAAACAAAAAGGGACCAACGCCCTTTTCCCTTCAAAACTACCCCCGTATTGTATCAAACGACGCGCTCGAGTCAACCCCCCTCACCCCTGTTGTACCCCTGTTAAGAATGAGACAAACATGAAATCCCTCCACTCGCTGCGCTCGTATGTCGAAGAGCAGCTAGAGTTGCTATGAAACTCGGCCTATTGGCAAAGTTTGATGCAGTATTTTTTTGTCAGGGCTTCGTGCTCTTGCTTGTTTTAGAAGGGGCCTGCCCCTCCTCGCTCTTTCGAAATAAATTCGAAAGGGGCTCTCCTCCCCGAACTCGCTGCGCTCGTATGTCGAAGAGCAGCTAGAGTTGCTATGAAACTCGGCCTATTGGCAAAGTTTGATGCAGTATTTTTTTGTCAGGGCTTCGTGCTCTTCGACTGTCCTCGAGAAGTGTGTGACACCATCGTCGCCCGCTACAAAGAAGACCCAGTCGGTATTAGCTGGGTAGGCAACTGCTTCGAGGGATGATTTACTAATATTGCTGATTGGCGTCGGTGGAAGGCCACTGTGAATTCGAGTGTTGTACGGGGTATCGTACGTTACATCTTGACCCTTTCCAGCCAGCTCGGAACCATAAAATGCCGTCACATCGCTACCGAGTGGCATGCTTTTTTTGATGCGAGTAATAAACACCTGTGCAGCCTGTTTCCTGTCTGTCTGGTGTACAACTTCCTTTTCGACGATAGAGGCAATAATCAGCCCCTGATACGTTGACAGGCCTTGTCTCTGGAAGCCCGCTCTAATCTCGGGCGTTACCTGCCTCTGCATTTGGCTTATAGATGATTCGACGATACTTTTTGCTGTTGTACTGCCGGTTTTTTGGAAAGATTCTGGGTAGAGATAACCCTCTAGACTGCTACCTTTTGGTTTGTCTGCCAAGGCCGCGCTAGACTCGTATTGTTCGGGTGCCAACGCAGCGTCTACCTCAGACTCAGTGAAGCCCTGCTGGATGAGCGCACGTCGGATCTGATCGAGTCTCTGCCCCGGCAAAATAACTATCAGCTTCGAGGCAACCTTGCCTTTTGTGAGCGTAGAAACTATATCTTGCACGCTTTGACTGGGGCCGAGCGAGTAGGTCCCCGCCTGGAGGTATCGGCTGGCATTTGTAACTTGCGCATATCGTTTGAATGCCCAGTCACTTTTGATTATTTCCTCTTGCTTGAGCTGCGTAGCAATACTCTGGAGGCTCGCCCCATCGACAATCGTGATCTCTTTGTATTCTGATGATTCCGGTGCACGTGCCCCAAGATTTGCCGTGTAGATTTTGTAGGTTCCAAAAAGTCCGATGGTAGCAAGACCACAGAGAAAAACTGCCCCCACAATAATCGCCCGAATCGGCCTTCTGCTGGATTTTGTTTCTCCTAGTCGATAGTTCATGCGTACTCTCCCGTTTGTGTACTTTCCTCAAAATATCTCTGCAGTATTACAGCGGCCGCAGCAGCGTCTACGGCCACATTTGGATACTGCTCCGCCGCTTCAATGCTTGATAGTGCTTCCTCGTGCAAGGTCACCGGAACCTTAGACACATTCCGAAGCTCCGAAGCGAAGTTCTCTGCCTTAGTAGCCTGAGAGCCTATTGTACCATCCATATTCCTCGGTAGCCCCACGACAATATTGTCGACTCGGTTATCGAGTATGAGTTTTTGGATACTCGGCATCAACTGCTCGTCGTTAGCCAGAACTTCCTTTGGATTGGCAATACGAGCAATCGTATTACCTAGCGCCACTCCTACTCTTGCGTCTCCATAGTCCAGCGCCAAAACGGTATGCAGGTCTTCGGCCACGACTAATCTGTTACCTTATCGAGTTCCACCGTTATTTTTTTAACGTCTCGTGGTGCCATACTGACCCAGAAAGGACTGTACTTGACCTCTACGTCAGTTATGCCTGGTACTTCTTGGAGGTCGCCCCGAATAGATGCTTCTTTTTTGCCCGCTGCTTTTCGTTTAACTTCGGCGATTTCGATAAACGGTCCGGCGACAGACTTCGTCTTAACAGCAACAACTGCATTGGTGGCACTGGCGGGCGCCTCTTGGGAGAACTGAGCCGTATCGATGCCATCTTGGAGTACCTTCTGCTTGTCATCATCAATTTGTTTTTTTACATTACCAAGAATAATCGTCTTGAGGTGCTCTCGCTGGATACCAAGCATGCTGTACTGAGTGGTGACGGTTACAGATACAGAGTCGGCCCTATCGCCCGCCTTAACGCTTGGTGTAATCTGCTCCTCGCCCGCAACAAAGGTCGTCGGGATGGGCATCTGACTCTTTGCCTTTAGCCCAGTAGCCAGCTCTTGCTTGATCTGGTCGGCGTTCTGTGAGGCAACCTTTGCCTTAGCGGCGTCGATATCGGCTTGGGCGACCACTTTCACTATTGCATCTGTGCCGCCAGTCATTGATGAGCCGTACGCACTAATACTAGAACTACTGCCGGAAAAAATATGCGCACCGGCACCAATGTTGCTTGCAGCACCACCCTTGATAGCCACGACGTCAATCGTACGCTTGCCGTTCTCTTTGCAATTACCGCCACTCGTGAAATCACTGCCCTGCACACTGGCTGATTCTGTTGAGCTAAATGTCCGACCATCGCGGGTAAAGCTCGTCCCAGCGGGTACACTGATCGTATCATCGGTGCAATTTGTGATTGTTATGCGTCCAGTCGCCTTCTCGCCGTTGTTTTGCTGGCCAGTTGCTGGAGCAGTTTGCGAGCCAGTCTTGGTAACCGTCTGAGCGACGGCAGGCAAAATCTTGTTTACCTCATCAAGAGCCTTGGCATTGGTATTAAGCGTCATGCTGAAGTTGGAAT
The DNA here is from genome assembly GCA_018062785.1 of Candidatus Saccharimonadota bacterium. Taxonomy (GTDB): domain Bacteria; phylum Patescibacteriota; class Saccharimonadia; order Saccharimonadales; family UBA4665; genus JAGXIT01. The sequence goes on along the minus strand of JAGORO010000008.1, from coordinate 22,921 downwards.
CTACTGTACTCGTCTCGGAAGCGATACGAATCGTTGCATGCGGCAAAATTACCAGTGCAGCATATAGCAAGCCACCTAGGAGAATTACCCCCAGAATAGCTAGGGCGATTTTTTTGCGGAAGCTGTCGAAGTTGGGTATGGCAAGGCCTTTATCGCGCTTTTTTACGGGCACAACATTTGGTTTGTCGTCTGTACCCTCGAGCGGATCTTCGTCTGGCAACTCAATGCTCTCAGGCTCCTTGGACATAGCAGCGAGTGAGCCAACAGGTGTAGCCTGAGCCGCTTCCTTATCAAACTCATCCTCATCTTCGAGAGTATCTTCCGAAGGTTCCTCTATTTGCTCGGGTTCTTCACTTGCCATTTTCGGCGCCGGTGGAATAACGGGCTTGCTCGTTGGCGTTGGGGCTACATGCAGACCTACAATACCGGCCAAGGGTAATACTGAGGCTTCGCTTGTAACCAGCACCAAATTTTTGGATTTCTGATCGGCTGAACGCTTTAGGAGCTTCATATTAACGATACTCTGTAGTACTGCCGCTCGCTTGGGCAGAACTAGAGCCACAATATCTGACTTGGAGTCTATAACTTTCTCGATGACGCTAGTAATTTCGTCGTCGACATCTACATACACTGTTTCCTTGGCTTTAGTTGAACTCGCGAGAGATATCTTTGGCCCAGCTGGTGAGGTGGCGCTTTTTGTGACCTGAATGTTGGTACCAGTATCTACAGCTTCCTCGTCGGCGCGATGTACGGCGATCTTAGGTAGTTTCTTGCTGTCTATTTTTTTACTCATACGTGCAGAATCCTGTCTAATTTTTCCTTGACGGTGTCACCACTCTTGCCGGTGTATTGTACCGTATCGAGGCCAACTCGTAGCAACCCCATAGCGGTGATGTAGGTGTGATCACTCACTTGATCGGTTGTGTCTGTCATGCCGACAACTTGCGTTGGATTTATGTGCTTAATAATCGGCTTACGCGTAAATGGCAGCTTGGTATACCAGTCGCTGTCATTGAGGCGATCTACCAGCATCTGCAAGCTCGCGCCGCCGCCACAAAGAAAAATACGGTGAGGCAAGTGGTCGAGCTTAGTGAATTCACTGAGTGCTAATTCGACACCACTAATCCATACGTCTAGTGTTTTCGAGAGCGAGGCCTCGACCGCATCGATTTGCTTTGACGGGACGGCACTAGTGCCGACACCTACCTTGAGCTGCTCGGCCATTTCATACTCTACACCCAAATCACGCTCAACAGCCCTCGTAAATGCACGTCCACCGATACCAAACATTTTGGTACCTTGCACGCCACCATCGTTTACAACAGCAATATCGGTCGTACCGCCACCAATGTCCATCAAGATCGCGCTCATACTTGCCGACTGGTTGTCGCCGATCACCGAACGAGACACCGCAAATGGCTCTGCCGCCACGGCGATGAGGTCGAGGTCGAGCTGCTCTGCAGTACGCTCCAAAGCTCCGATATGTACAAGTGGGGCGAAAGCGGTATATAGCTGCACAAGCACATCACGACCCTGAAACCCAATTGGGTTCGTGACAGGATAGCCGTCTATCTCCATAGCAACGAGCGCACTGTTCACCAAGCGAACATCGACTTTCTTGCCACCAAGCTCCCAAGCGAGTTGCTCGCGAGCCTTGGTCTCCGCCTTTTGCTGTACCAAGCGAATAATCCGTTCGACTTCTGCGAGATCGAGGGCTTTTTTGGGTTCCTTACGTACAACGCGCACGGTGGTGGTTGTACCCTTGACGAGCTCGCCGGCAATACCAATCACCGAACTCCGTACACTAACCCCAGCCTGCTGCTCGGCCTCATTGAGGGCAGTATCACAATTTTCAACTACACCACCGATGTCGGCAATGGCACCCGCAGCCATGTCACTCAAACCCTGTCGGGCACGGCCAGCACCGATAATCTCGATACCTTCGTCGGTAACTCTACTGATGAGCGCCTTGACGTATTCGGTACCAATATCGAGAGCGACGAGATGTTTCTGGGATGGGGTAGTGGTTTTTTTGGCCGCGGCGACTTTATCCAACGCCATGGCCTTTATGTCTTTTATTTTATCTAGCATATCGAAGGTATTTTACCATAAACGCTACCGATAATTGTAATCTAGCCAACACCATTCAAAACCGAAGCGATGCTATACTATGAATTCAAGTAAAGGAGATTTTTTGAAACAAATTATCAAAACCACGATCTTACTCGCAGCGCTCACAGGACTTTTTGTTGTGATTGGTCGAGTTTTCGGCGGCCAACAAGGGGCGTTGATCGCTCTCGGCATCGCATTTGTGATGAATTTTGGCATGTACTGGTTTAGTGACAAAATGGTACTCAAGATGCAGGGCGCACAGCCCCTAGATGGCAAATATCCAGAGGTTGAAAGAATCGTCACACAACTGGCCGCCAACGATGGCCTGCCAATGCCAAAGCTCTACTGGGTTGATACTCCGATTCCAAATGCGTTTGCTACCGGCCGTAGCCCAAAGCACGCCGTCGTGGCAGTTACCTCCGGAATTATGGACATATTAAACGAAAAAGAACTGCGCGCCGTACTTGCTCACGAGCTTGGCCATGTTAAAAATCGTGACATGCTGGTATCCACCATTGCAGCGTGCGTTGGCGGGGCTATTTCATACCTCGCCCAAATGGCGATGTTCTTTGGTGGCTCCGACGAAGATGCGCCAAACCCTATCGCCGCAATTCTTATTATGTTGCTCGCTCCATTTGCCGCCATGCTCATACAGATGGCCGTCTCACGGAGTCGTGAGTACCTGGCAGATGAACACAGTGCGTCCGTGCTTCATTCTGGAAACGATCTTGCCAGCGCACTAATGAAGCTCGAGAACTTCAAGCAGTCTGTCCCGCCCATTCAGGCAACGCCCACCGAACAGACGACTGCTCACCTGATGTTCGCTAACATGTTTTCTGCCCAAGGTATTGCGAGCCTATTCAGTACCCATCCCTCAACAGAGCAACGTATCGCCCGATTGAAACAGCTTGTTAGCTAGCTCTTGGCTCTTGGTATTGCTTGATGATAGGGTCAATCGATGCACCACGAATCGCATCGGTACCTACTTTTTGCACTAACTGAGATAGCTCATATGGCTTGACTGCTAGTACCTCCGAAGCGTAATTTCCTAAGCGTTGTGCAAGATTTCGCACCTCAGCTACACTCAAATTTGGGTGTAGCTCTCGGACCAAGTACCCACTTTTGCCTGGTCTTGGTAGGTTCGGACCCGGTATACTGCCCTGCGCATTAATGGCAGACTCTGCCATAAGAGTAGTGACTGGGTCGTCCTCTGGATGAATATACAATCCAACACATGGCACATCTTTTTCACCAACGATAACCTTACCCATGAATGCTTGCATATAGCTTCCTTTACTTTTGTTAGGCAATCTTTATTTGATTGAACTTACGGTTTTTACTATACACTTTTTGTAAGTTATATTACAGTGACTTTCATCACATTTTATACAACACTAGCAGTGGAAAACTCAAGAAAGGACGGCTTTTATTCTTCGTATGCCAGCACTGGAGGACTCTTCTTTGAGAATCTTGAAACGCTTGCCATCTTCAAAAAGTTGAAGCGTGTGATCGACATGCGGTCCGCCGCAAATTTCAAAGCTGAATGGTGCATCGGCACCGTCGGCAATCATCTTATATACTTTGACGGTATCGCCATATCGGTCGCCAAATTGCCCTAACGCACCAAGCGGACCGGTTGCTTCTTCGGTTGGATACTCGGCAAAACTTACCTTAAGATCACGGCCAATTTGATCGTTCACAATATCTTCGACCTGCTGTTTCTGCTCGTCGGTCATTTTCTCTGGGTGGCTAAAGTCGAACCGCAGTCGCTCTTCGGTAATATTGCTGCCGTGCTGCACGACATGCTTGCCCAGTACATCGCGCAAAGCCTGATACATTAGGTGCGTCGCAGTGTGGTACTTCTTGTGGATGAGGTCTTGGCCGCCGAGACCGCCCTTGAATGTACCTTTCGCCGCCGTCTGGCTTCTGGCTCGCTGCTCGGCCATCTTGGCATCGAACTGCGCCTGCCAGTCGGATGGCAATGCAATCTGTTGCTTTTGTGCTTCTTCAACACTGATTTCGATTGGAAAGCCGTAGGTGTCATATAGCGCGAATAGCTCTTCGCCTGTTATACCATCTGCAGCGAACTTTTCGAACTGGCGCAGTCCCTTGCGCAGTGTTTGGCGGAAGGCCTTTTCTTCCTTGACCAGAATGGCGATGACCTCATCTCTGTTATTCGCTACCTCTGGGAAGTCATCGTGGTACATATCGGTAACAACCGGCACGACTTCTAGCAAGAAGTTCTGTTCGATTCCGAGGTCGAATGCCTTGACCATCGCGCGGCGAACCAGCTTGCGCATAACATACCCCTGCTCCTTATTGCTCGGCACACAGCCGTCGACTGCTAGGAATGTAGCCGCCCGTAGATGATCGGCAATCACACGCATACTTTCGGTGTAATCTTGGTAGCTTTTTTTGCTCAGTTTTTGCAGTTTTTCGATAATTGGCCACATCAGGCTAATCTTGAAGACATCTGGGTCTCCCAGTTTGGCAGCAGCCACGCGCTCCAGGCCCGAACCGTGGTCAATGTTCGGTGCCTCAAGTGGCTCGAATTGGCCCTCGGCCACCTTGCGGTAGGCCATAAAAACATTATTGCCAATTTCTAAGAACCGTCCACAGTCGCAGTTGGGATGGCAATGCTGGCCGTAGCTTTCATCGTGCTCGGTTCCAAAGTCGTAGAACATTTCGCTGTCTGGGCCACACGGATCTCCAATTGGTGTTGTCTCTGGAGAACCGTTACGGCTCCACCAGTTTTTGCTGCCATCGTAGTAAAAAATCCGCTCGGTATCTTTAATGCCGCGAGTATAGCCATCGGCTTCACTACCAATCTCGGCTTCGCCACTCGAAAGCCCTGCCGCCGAGTATAGCTCCTTCCAGACTGCCGCGGCTTCGGTATCTTTGGGGATGCCGTAGCGCTCATCGCCGATGTAACACGTAATGTAGACCTTCGACATATCAAGCCCAACTACTTCGCTCAAAAACTCCCACATCCAGCGAATTTGCTGATCTTTGAAGTAGTCCCCCATACTCCAGTTGCCAAGCATTTCAAAAAAAGTAGTGTGACGATTGTCGCCAATTTCGTCGATATCTTGAGCGCGTAGGCACGTTTGGCTATCGACAACTCGCTTTCCCTCTGGGTGCGGCTGGCCCAAAAGGTACGGAATCATCGGCTGCATGCCGCTGCCCGTAAACAGCGTCGTAGGATCATCTTTGAGTACGAGCGGTGCCCGCTGAGCAGCATAATGACCGCGGTCGGTAAAGAATTTTATATAGGCGTTTCGAATTTGTTGCGCATTCATATGAGACTAAGTATAACAGAGGTGCTAAGGAGCTCCCAGCAAAAAAACACCATCATCCGCCACCCAGAAACAACACACCGCTTGCAACGTTTTAGGAGGGCGTCCTTACAAAACGGAATTGCCACGCGTTAGCAGGTACCTAAAGACCGATTTTATCCTTGAGCTTGTTGTCCCACTCACCCGGCAAATCTACATCTTTGGCCTTTTCTTTTGCTTGGTTCAGCACGTCTGTCGCCTTGTCTTTGGCGCCTTCTAAGCCACCCTGCTGGTCGACCCAATCTTTGCCCCTGTTGGCAACTTCTTCGGCTTTTTGCTTGGCATCATCGAATACACTCATGGTACTTCTCCTTTTCATACCGTACTATGCAGTATTTGCTCTGGTGCGACAGTAATAATTCGCACAGATTAGCAGACGATGCCACCACCTACCACTCGCGCTCCATCGTACAGCACAGCCGACTGACCCGGAGTGAGAGCTCGAACTTCACTTGCCAGCTTGACGACGCAAGCCGGTGTTTGACCAGTTCTGAAAACCCCAAACTCGAGCGTACAGGCAACCAGCTCTGCTCTATATCGTGTACGCACTTGGTACTGTTTACCTTTTTTGGGGACTTCATTGATCCAGTGCAACTCGGCCAAAGTAAACTCGCCATACCACAGTTTTTCGTCCTGAAGATCAGTCGTGACATACACCTCGTTTTTGTCCATGTCTTTGCCGGTGACATAGTACGGCAGACCGCCACCGATGCCTAGGCCCTGCCGTTGCCCAATCGTGTAAAAGATCGCACCGTCGTGCTGGCCAATTGTCCGACCAAACTGATCAACAATGTTGCCAGCTACTTGCTGTCCGAGCTCATGCAAAAGAAATTCTTTGATTCCAACCTTCCCAATAAAACAAATACCCTGGCTATCTTTTTTGCGGGCTGTCGCGAGCCCCAACTCGGCCGCCTTGGCACGAACAGCCTCTTTGGTTGTAAAATCGCCGATGGGCATGAGGCTATGCCGTAGCGCGTCTTCATTGACACGATACAGGAAATAGGTTTGATCCTTTTCGGTGTTAGCTGCCGTGAGGAGTTGCCCATCCTGCGTGCGCGCATAGTGACCAGTAGCTATTATATCTGCACCGTCGGCCAATGCCGCCCGCAAGAACAACTTGAACTTAATCTCTTGATTGCACATGATGTCCGGATTCGGTGTAATACCCTTCTTATAGCCATCAAGCATGTAGTCGACGACATACTCTCTGTACTCTTTCTCAAAATCGTAGAGTTTGAACGGTATGCCAAGCTGTACCGCGACTCGCTTGGCGTCCTGATAGTCTTCTTTCCAAGGGCAGTCGAAGCCAGGCAAATCTTGGCTCCAGTTTTTCATGTAGACGCCCGTGACGTCATAACCCTGCTCGATCAGCAAGGCTGCCGTTACCGAACTATCGACACCGCCGCTCAAACCAACATACACCTTTGTTTGGCTGTTTTTCATCGGTCGTATTGTAGCATAATAGTATGTCGGAGGGGCCTGCCTTTCCATCAAGGGGAGGGCTCGCCCTCCCCGTTTGTAATCGAACTTAGCTCGATTACTGCACTCCCCGCCCCTAAAGCACGGCAGCGGAGCTGCCTGTGTTGCCTTTGGCTCCAATGTAACGTAGGGGATGAAGGTATTCCTCTCCCGAATAGCTTTTCCTTCCGAAAAGCTATTCGCTCGGTTAGCGTCTCGTGAAGCCTACGATGGTTATCTGGGATTGGGGACATATGTTGTTGCTAGCGAGCGAAGCTCGCAGGTATACATACGTGCGGCTTCGCTGCACATAGCATCCCAAGAGATGGAAGTCTAGCCTTGGTCTTTTGCTTACTTCCCAAGCTAAGCCAAAAGTAAGGAGGTAGGCCCTTCGGGTCTACTGGAGAATGGGATTGAACTACTAGGGGTAAAGTGTGTAAATGGGGATGAAACGTTGATATGAGTGAGATTTTCTGAATTCTAACTTCTACCTTTCAACGTCTAACTAGCGTTGGATTTCATTTTCGTACAGTTTGGCTTCGCGCTCGATCTTGCGGTGCAAGGCTAGGAGTTCGTAGCGTCGGCCAATCCAAAATGTTGCAAATATGAACGGAACTAGGAGCAGCACTGGCCACCAAATATAGATACGCTGGACCTCTCCCCCGCCCTGACCGGCATTCTTGCCACCACCGGCGACAGAAGTAGACTGCCCATCGCTAACTTGGGATACGCTACCCATACCAACCCCAACAAGCTGCAAGAATGCCGCCGCTCCTGTTGCATCTGTTGCCTTAACGGTGACACGGAATATACCAGCTTTCTTGTAGGCATGAGTAAGATTAAGCGGACCGGCAAAAGAGATGCTCTTGAGGTCTGTCGAAGTACCATCACCCCAGTCAATACTTAGAGCATACGGTCCACTCCCGCCACTTAGTACGATAGGCCAGCTGAGCTGCTTGCCGACAAGCGCACCATTTTTGGCAAGTGTACTGGTTAGGCTTACTCGCTGGCCAAAAGCAGCGAACTGTCCGTCTTGGAATGTCGCGAGTACCGTATTGCTGTCGGGCCCTGCTTGGTCCAATGCATCGTACACCCGTGCCACGAGTGAGTTTTGGCCACCAAACAGATCTATCTGTAGCCGGTAGCTACCGTTTTGGCACTGTGCTGATCCTACAAATATATTGTTACTAAATACCTTCACGACAACATCACCGGAGCATAAGCCGCTAACTGTAACTGGAATGGACGTGAATGTTTGGCCGCTACCGGGCACGGCAATAGTGGCAGCGGTCTTCGGAGGCGCACTCGGTATGGTGCCCTGAAGCCCAGTAGTACCGCCCTGCTCTGGATTTGTGGATTGCGCTAGTGCCGATGAAGGCGACAGTAACGCAAGACTCAACATCGCAAATGCTGCTACTATGCCTGTACATTTACGATATGCCGTCATTGTGATGCTTCCTCTGTAGGCTACCTACGCCTGTTGGCTTTTCGGACTACATTTCGATTGTAGTTCTTGATTGCTTTTGGAAGGCCAAAGAGCAAGAAGAGTACAAGGATGAGTAAGCCTAAGCCAATAAGAATGAGTACGAGCGGGAAGACGTAAAACGTTGATTTTGCTTGGAGGAGCTGACCATTAGTACCGTACCCAAAGTTACCCTCTACTTCGTACTTGCCCCAAAAACCAACTTTTGTCAGCTTGCTCTCAAAGCGACGTACGCTATCGGGAAGTACATTCCCACGTGGATCAGTATTGTTGATCTCGAGAGTTTCGATGACCTTGCCGCCCTTTTTAAGCTGTAACTTACCGAATGGCTGTTCGTGAACATTGCCCGAGTTATTGAATCTTGTGACAGCGTAGAGGTCTTTGTTTGTGGTAAAGAAGCTGCTACCGTTCTTGTTGCCTGTCCCTTTACGAACGTCGAATGTTTCGAGGGTTACGTTTTCCTTAATATCACCAGGGACCTTAACAAGGATGAGCGAACCGACACTTGCTGCGAGAGTAACGTTTTTTGAGTCATCACCACCCTTGGCTGGGGCAAATCGCACTGCACCGTAGTACCCACCTGCAGCCGCATCTCGTGGGATACTGATCGTGACCTTGACATCCTTTGACTGCCCAGCGCCGACAGTAACATTTGGTACATTTTGCATGTACCGCTTGAGGCTATGGCTTGGAGCATACTTGTCGTTATCGAGAATCAGGGCTGGCTGCCCAAGCTCGCCATCTGCAGCGATGAAATCGTTCACATACGCTTGGTAATCGGAGCTAGCGGAGGTCAAGTTGGAGATAGTGACACTAATCTGGCGTGTTTCGCCTGGGTTCATAACAAGATCTGTTCGTACGGGCGATACCCGAATGCCGTTGCCGTAATTGCCGGCTGTTGTTTGCTGTGCAGAGCCTACCCCACCAACACTAACCAGAAGTAATACGGCCGCAATAAGTGACAATGAACGCTTTATGATAGTTTTTTGCACGAGTTTCCCCTCTTTTAAATCTTACTCTTTATGGTAGCAGATAATAGAGCAAAGCAATAGCATAATAGTGTTGTAACTAATGCATCTATACTCTTCTAGAATGAGGCTAATGCAACGTACGTTAGCGTGCTGACGTACGCACCAGGTGGCTGGTTTTTTGAGATATTTGCCATATACGTTACGGTAAAGAGACGCTTGTATTCTGGGGTCGGCGATTGAACGAGGGTATCACCGGGGATAAATGCGAAGTAATTTGGAGCATTGTAGGCAGGACGGATCACGCCCGAACCTCCACCCATGACATCGTGCCCGACTGGAGGCACCCCATTAGCTCGGAGATTCATTCCGAACTGGCTCACGCCTTTACGTGCAATATCTGGCGTGGCAAGCGCAGGAATCACATTGGTACCAGAGGTCAATGTTGTACCCATGGCACGGATCGTATAGCCAAATTCGGCATTCGTGGCCACAATCATTTGAGTTTGCCCAGTCGCCGTTGATGTTATAGAAAAATCGCCAAAGTCCGTAAAGTTACCGTTTGCGGTGCTGCAATCATATGCCTGAACTGTGTTGCCGATGCAAAAAAGTAAGTACGGCGGCACGGTAGACTGCACACCGATCGCCGAATCGAGATACGCTATCGCAAGCCCAGCCGCATCAGTGCGTGGACCGGTCGCATCGGTACTCGCAAATGTTTCTATACGCCCAAATACCGTCCCTTGACTGCTAGCGTTCTTCACTCCTTGCAATGTGTATGTGGCTAGCCCAGCTATTGATGCTGCCGGCGTTCGCGTAAGCACAAGTTCGTTTGCGCTAGAGCTAGGATCGATACTGAAGCCTGTCATTCCTGTCTGACCTGTAAGCGAAGCGGCGCTAAGGTCGAGTCCAGCTGGGGCGACACAAGGCGTTCCATAGAATGGATCATTCGCACATAACTGCAACCGAACCGACCCGACTGTGCCTGTTGACTGTCCAGAAAACGAAAGTTCGTACTGTGCCGTGGCGCTAGTAATGTTAGAGCTCATGGTGAGTTGGCGCGTCGCCAGCTCCGCTGCCTCAGTGCGCCAAACAGCAAACGGCCCAACTGCTGCAATCAGCAGAAGGGCCGTAAGGCTTGCGAAGGTTATGTTTCGTACTCGCTGCCTTCGCATTTTCAGGATCTAACCTTTCTTTGGTTCTAACGCTTCTTAGAATGTACCTACGCCGATGAGGCTGAAGTTTTCTGTGTAGATACCTGCTGGAGTAACTGGTGAAGCAGTTGCTGCAAACTTAAGTGTGTTGTTGACGCTGTTGGCCTGCTTCGAATCTGCGGTGTCGGTGAAGGCAATCTTGCTGCCGTAGGTAGAAACCACATTGTCGTTTGAGGTCACTGTGTCCATGATGTAGTTACTGCCAGTTTGAGCCCAACGAGTAACTGCAGTATTGGAGCCTGTGCCGCTGGTTGCAGCCGTGCCGGAAAGTACCTGTGCACCGAAGGCTGCCGTACCGGCTGTCATGGCTCCACCCGAAGCAGACCCACCGTTAATAGCTGGGATATGACAGTTTGAACCACCGTCTTTACTGAGGCCACCGCCGGCTGATGAGCCGTTGGGGCAAGCTAGGTTGCCCGCACGCAGGTAGAGGGCGTAGCCATTGGCTGCATTGGTCGAAAGTTGAGTAAAGACATTTTTGGTGTCAATTGCGTCTGCTGTTAACACATTATTGGCAGTGTGCCCAAGGATGATTGAGGGCGGTGTAGCCGAAGCGCAAGAGTTAGCGGCTGCTAAGTTTGTGGCATTTGCCGCATCGCCACCAGAGGTGCAGAGCGACAATGTTTCCATGACGCGAGCTGTTACGGTAATGGGCGTTGCTGTCGATAGAGCAATGCCACCATCATCGACTTTGCTACCAACGCTACCGGGGCTTGAGTAGGCTGTACCAGAGCTACCGTAGGTTGCGTCTGAGTAGGTCGTAACACGAGCGTAGAACGAGTGGTTCTGCGTGCTTGGGTTGGTGATACCATTTACTTCAAATTCGAAAGTTCCGGCTGCCTGAGAACTGGTGTTTGATAGCTTCCACTGTGTAGCACTTGGAGTCGAAAGCGACCATGAGCCATTGACTGTCAGCGTTGCGCCAGATGTTGTAAAGCCAGTTGGTGCCGTACAGGTCGCATCACCAATAAGCGGTGTGTTGTCGCAGAAGTCTACAACCATCGACTGCATAGCATTCGTGCTCGTAAATGTTAGTTTGTACTTGACGGCCGTACCGCTGCCGACGCCGGTAGTGATAGAGCCACCGCTAGCGCCCGAATCGGACATCTGTATTTGGCGGTTTTGTAATTGGGCTGCGTATGTCGTTAGGGGCGACAAAAACGCAGGGGATGCGACACCAACCAACAGCGCAAGCGCGCATAACACTGCCGCTGGTCGGGCCAATGAGTTGCGAGTAATACTCATCTTTTCTCCTTAAATTGTTTTTGTTTAGGTTAGTAACTCCTGCACTATATCACGCTCGTGGTTAAAAAAACAAGCCCCTGTTTAGGGGGCTTGTTGAAGGCTGTGGAAAACTATGTTCCGTAAGGATTTTCTAGCTTCTTTGGCAAACTACTCGCATATATGTCTGCCGAGAGGGCTTAGAATGTTCCCACACCTATTAGGCTAAAGTTCTCGGTGTAGATACCGGCTGGTGTAACCGGTGAAGCTTGGGCGGCAAACGTAAGCGTGTTGTTAACACTGTTAGCTTGCTTTGCATCGCCAGTGTCTGTAAAGGCAATTTTGCTGCCGTAATTAGAAACCACATTGTCGTTTGAGGTCACTGTGTCCATGAGGTAGTTATCAGCTGCTGGGTTCCAGCGACTTACTGCCGTGTTGCTGCCTGTGCCACTTGTTGCGGCCGTACCGTTACTGACTCGTGCACCAAAACCTGCAGTTGCAGCTGGGAAAGTAGAAGGCGTTGCAGACCCGCCGTTAATAGCTGGGATATGGCAGTTTGAACCACCGTCTTTACTAAGGCCACCGCCGGCTGATGCACCGTTGGGGCAAGCTAGGTTGCTTGCGCGCAAGTAGAGGGCGTAGCCATTGGCTGCATTGGTCGAAAGTTGGGTGAATACGCTGGCAGTGTCTGTTTGGTCAGAAGTCAAAATATTATTCGCAGTGTGTCCCAAAACAACCGAAGGGGGTGTAGCTGAACCGCAAGAGTTAGCTGCAGCCATTGCAGCCGCTGACGTGCAGAGCGACAATGTTTCCATGACGCGAGCTGTTACGGTAATGGGCGTTGCTGTCGATAGAGCAATGCCACCATCATCGACTTTGCTACCAACGCTACCGGGGCTTGAGTAGGCTGTACCAGAGCTACCGTAGGTTGCGTCACTATAGGTTGTGATACGGGCGTAATATGAGTGGTTTTGGGTGTTTGGATTAACCATGCCCGTAACCTCGAATGTAAACGTTCCGGCTGCCTGCGAACCAGTGTTTGTTAATCGCCACTGATACACATTGTCTGGCGTGCCGAGTGACCACGCCCCGTTCGCCGTTAGGGCTGCACTCGCATTTGTCATCCCCGCTGGGGCCGTACATGTAGCATCGCCAATAAGCGGCGTGTTGTCGCAGAAGTCTACGACCATAGACTGCATCGCGGCTAGCGTGGTAAACGTTAATTTATAGGAAACGTTGGTTCCGCTTCCTACGCCTGTAGTGATAGAGCCACCGCTCGCACCTGAATCTGACAGCTGCATACTTCTGTCAACCAGCTGGCTTGCAGAAGCCAACGGAGCTACGAGTGTAGGTACGGTCGCACCCACCACAAGAGCGAGCGCTGCCAAGGCAGCACTTCCGCGGCGCAGAAGCTCAAGGTGTGTTTTCATTTCAGAAAATCTCCTTTGTTTTTAAATGATGTTTGTATTACGGTCAGTCCGTATGCGCTTATGGTAGCAAATAAAAAATTACTATGCAAGCTTTTTTATATAAAATCAAATTATCGTTGCAAATTATTCAACGCATTATGGGGGAGCCGCGCTAGATATTGGACTACTTTTTACTACACCCCCGCACCAGCCTAGAATGTTGCGGTTGCGACGAGGGACTGGTTCATTGTATACGTGCCCCCAGGGGTGATTGGCGTGATATTAAACAGGTACGAGATGGTGTAGTCGGTATACGTCGTACTCTTGGTAGAACGCGCTATAGTGTCGCCATCGACATATTTGTACATATTTGGTGTGCTGTAGCCCGAAGCTGCTTGACCGAATCCGAATGGTTGCGAAACGTAGTCGGGCGATTGCGTGGGATTTCCACCCAGAGTAGTTGGGCTGGTATTGGCGACTAGATTGATACCGAACTGTTCCGTTCCGGGTGATGATGCAGATGGCGTCGTAAGATTCGCCAGCAAGCGACTCCCGTTTTTCATACCACCATTTCCCCATGTCTGAACGACATATCCGCTACCAAGGTACGCACTGACTCTAAATTGAGCCGTCGCGTACCGGGCTTGACTAAAAGAAAGTACATCATTTGCGGAGGTAGCTGGGGTTAGCACCTGCATACCAATCCATGGCTCGCGATTCGTGTTGAACCCTGCTTGAGCCTGATAATTACTGCTGCTCGTATTACCCACCGTAAGCTCACCGGCCGATTGTTTTGAACAGTACGAGCCCGAACAAGCTTTTAACTCACCACCCGACCCAAAAAAGACCTCATTTACCCGAAAATTGCTTGACGATGACTGCTGGGCAGTTGCAACGCTCTGCGCACTACCGATACAAATAAGCGCTAGTACCATTACTAAAATGTGTCTCTTTTTCATGCTTATGCCTATTTTCGCTTATTTGTGTGTTTGGTGCAAGTCGAGCAATACCCGAGTGAGCCTCTGTTCCAAAACAAAAGTCATTGTTTATTTTTGTTGTACGATTTAGTACTATATACATAAGCGCGATACTGGTGCCAAATAGTTTATTATGGACAAAAACGAATCAAATTCACTCGAATCAAATAGCCTAGAGTCGTCGGAGGCAACTAGCTCACTCGAGGCTTCCCAATCTTCGCCTACCGATGCCGCCAAGACAGATGTCACGTCGGCAAAGAGCGGATCGTTTGTCGAAAAGATAACTCACAGGATAAACATCTACTTACTACTGTTTCTCTTGTTGTTACTGCTTGCAGGCGTGGTTATCGCTGTGACATACCTAGCGAGCAAACGCCAAGATGCTGCCAAGGTCGACACGCAAAGCCTTAGTACCGAAACACTCAAAGATCTCGCAAACAACGATGTTAGCGTGGGTCAACCAAAGCAAGTCCTGAGCGTTCAAAGCAATGCCGTATTTGCTGGCCGCGTTCTTATACGAGACCGCCTCGAAGTGGCTGGTCCTATTCAGGTTGGCGGTGCGCTTAATGTCCCTGGTATCACCGTTTCGGGCAACAGTGTGTTTGAGGCGATTTCGGTCAACAAAGACCTTTCAGTTATCGGCAACATTGCCACGCAAGGGCAATTGTCGGCGCAAAAAGGCATAACTTCGGGCGGAGGCGGTACGTTCAACGGCCCGGTTTCTGCTCCCGCAATCACTACAAACAACCTACAACTCAATGGTAACCTCAATCTGACGCGCCACCTCGCTGCAGGCGGTGCAAACCCTGCTCGCACAAATGGTCCAGCGCTGGGAAGTGGTGGTACTGTGGCTGTAAGCGGTTCTGATATCGCCGGAAGTATCAATGTAAATACCGGCAACGGGGCCTCGGCCGGCTGTTTTGTGACCGTTAACTTTGCGCAACGTTATAACAATACCCCTCGCGTTATCGTTACACCTGTTGGGGCCGCAGCAGGGGATATTGGCATGTACGTCAACCGCTCGACAACTAGCTTCAGTGTATGTGCCGCAAAGGCTCCTCCAAGTCTTGCCAGCTTCGGCTTCGACTACTTTACGGTTGAGTAGGTATTGGACATTGGATGTTCGAAGCTAGACGTTAGACATCAGAAAAACTTCCATTCCACCTTACGAGACGCTAACCGAGCGAATAGCTTTTCGGAAGGAAAAGCTATTCGGGAGAGGAATACCTTCATCCCCTACGTTACATTGGAGCCAAAGATGACACAGGCAGCTCCGCTGCCGTGCTTTAGGGGCGGGGAGTGCAGTAATCGAACTAAGTTCGATTACAAACGGGGAGGGCGAGCCCTCCCCTTGATAAAATACGCCAACCAAGGTAGTGCTGGCATGGACGTAAAACATTGGGAGCGGATGAGATTTTCTAACATCCAATGTCCAATGTCTACACATCTAGGAATACAACAATCTTATCGGCCTTGACATGCAACACGCCACCAGAAATGTCGATCGTCTGCTCGCCGTCAGGCTTACGAACGTGCACTGCGCATGGCTGCAAGAGCGTAATAAAATTGTGGTGCTTCGGTAAAATATCAAATGGTCCCGTGGCGCTCTCTGCGCTTACGCTAAGAGCTGGGCCGTCGTAGTACTGTTTGTACGGCGAATACACCTTGAGGTGAATGGTGTCTTCGCTACCAGAAGAAACGGCCTTGCTAGTGCCATCGGTATTTTCTTCTGGTTTATCCTTGTCTGCCACGATACTTAAATAATTATTTCCTCAATGCTCTTCAATGTTTCTTCACGAGTAAAGAAGTCACCGGGCACACCGTTGTGTTTTGTCATCACGTTCATGTTTTGCGTAAAATTCTTGATAAGATTTTTAGCCTTGGCATAGTCTGCTCGATCGTCGGGCGACAGCTCGTTCTCGCCGATAATAGCAATAATGCCCTTAAGTGATTCGTACTTCTGCA
This sequence comes from Candidatus Saccharimonadota bacterium, assembly GCA_018062785.1. Classification (GTDB taxonomy): domain Bacteria; phylum Patescibacteriota; class Saccharimonadia; order Saccharimonadales; family UBA4665; genus JAGXIT01. Next base: position 6,779 of record JAGORO010000008.1, on the reverse strand, counting down.
ACAGTGCCTGTACCTTAACGCTTAACATGTAGTGTCGCTCACCTACAATTTCGGGGGTCAGCAAGCTCGAGTTCGTTAGAGTCAAGTCGACGGCTGGACGAATCCCCTGCTCGGCAACCTTACGGCTAAGTACGATGATGGAATCCATCTCATGCTGAATAAACTGCACTGCTGGGTCGGAGATGTCGTCGGCTGGCACATAGATGGTCTGCACCGATGTGATCGATCCGTTTTCATTTGAGCTCAACCGGTCTTGTAGCACCTTGACGTCCGAAAACACGGTAGGCTCGTAGCCGCCTTCGTTCGGAATTTGATCAAGGATGGTTGAAAGCTCATTTCTAGCTTGAATATACCTAAACATGTTGTCGGCAAAAAATAGAATGTCCTTTTTTTCGTCATCCCTAAAATACTCGGCAGCGGCAGTAGCAGAAATACCAATGAGCGAACGCTGTACGGGATTTTCATTCATCTGCGCAAAGAACATCACCGTATTTTTGAGAAGGTCGTTTTCGCGCAGTGTATCCCACAACTCGTGCCCTTCACGGATACGCTCACCGATACCGGCAAAAAACGACAAGCTATTGCTACTCTTGGCAGTATTGTTAATGAGCTCCATGGTCGTAACCGTTTTGCCTACTCCCGCGCCACCGATAACGCCGATCTTGCGACCCTTCACGAATGGAGTGAAAAAGTCTATAACCTTAATCCCCGTTTCCATAATTTCTGGTTTTGAGACAGAAAAATTCGTGCTTTTGGGCGGCAGTTTTAAAATATCGCGACGCGGCAACTCAGGCGGTACTGGCTCGAGACCATCGAGCGGATCACCAAGTGCGTTGAGGATTCGTCCGATTGTGACTTCACCAATTGGCACTTCGATACCCCTGCCTGTCCTCTCGACTCGCATACCTTTCTGGATGCTTCGATCAGTCCGCACATTGAGACAAAACGCGATACCACCCGGCTCAAGGTGGTCGACCAAGAGCTCGGTGCCCTTTTCGTTTTCTACCGTTACAAGCTCATTAATAGCCGGTGGCTGCTCATCGAACTGAGCGCGTACCACTAGGTCCTTTATGCTTACAATCACGCCTGCCATTATGCCGTCGCTCCTTTCTTGGCCTTTTTCATGCCATTTATAATCTCTTTTAGTCGTTCGTCTTTAACGTTACGACGAGCACGGTTGTACGCCATGTGCAGCTCATATTTGGACTCGTCTGCGCGCTGATGCGATGCGCTCATCGCTCGGAATCGAGATGCATACTGCGCTAGCTTGGACTGAAGTATCAGCTGTGAAATAGCGATTTTCATCATCGATCGCTCCAAATATGCTGCCACCGCATAGCTGCTCGGCTCAAAAATATATGTTGCTTCGCTAATTACTTCATCGGGGTTTTCCGACTTCGAACCTTGCGTTTGTACCGCCGTCGAAAGGCTAATCTTTTTCACATTCTGAGACATGAGTGATACGTACTCTTGGTAGTATACCGAGCATTTTTTGTACTGTTGGACCTCTTTGATAATCGGTGCGACATTGATGTTCTCATCTTTTTTCGGCAACTTGTAGTACTTACGAAAATTTACGCCGCGCTGACTAAGCTGCATTGCGCCGTGGTGGCCAATAACAATAATGTCATTTTTTTCCTTGTCATATTCCTTAAGCAGCTCCTCGACAAGCTTCTGGTCGATATCGCCACTAAACCCACCCTCGGCGGTAATGATAATGTACAATTCCTTGTCGATAATTTTACTCGCATCAATGCCCTTATCGCGCCCGAAGCTAAAAAACGCATCGACACGAAGCTGCAGGTATATCTTCCAGATTTCGTCAAAAAACTTGGTCGATTCCAGCACTTGGTTTTTGGTCTGAGCGATCTTCATGCTAGCGATGCCCTCGAAAACACTTGTCAACTCGACGAGGGTTGTCATCGAGACTTCCTCTTTAGCTATTTCGTTTGGACGCTTCACGAATCACCGTCCTTTTGCTCCGACTCCTGACCTGCAGCAACGTGTTCCTTGGCCATTTTTTCTCGCTGCGCATAGTTTGAGTCAGGTTCGAGCATTTGAGTGACCTTTTCTTCAGCATTGTCTTCTTGTGCCTCGTTGACTACTTGCTCTTCGGCTAGGACAACACTCTCGGCTAGAGCAACATCTGACTCGGGCGATTCGTTTTTGTCTTGGCCTTCCGTTTCTACCTCTGGTTTGGGCTGCTCGCTATCCAAAGGTTGCTCGCCCTCATCTGCAACATCTGGTACGGTGGCTATTTGCTGCCCTGACACCGCCTCAGCGTTCTCGGCCACTTCATTAGATTCATCCGTTGGTTGCTGGGTAGCATCCTCGGAAGACGCTGCTTCTGCTTCCGTTCCTGATGCTTCGGAGGTAGGTGCAGCAATTGCCTTGCCATCGCCCTCGATTGGCTTGGCTTTATCTACATAGACCTCCGGCTTCTCGGCGCTCTTTTCGTCACCAGCAGCCGTGCCGGTAACTACTTCGTTCTCTAGTAATGAACGTATGTGATCGTACTCTTCGTCTTTAGTTATTTTGCTCGCAAAGTCGTTAACGTGTAGCTTGAGAGCTGGGATGTCTAATGACTGGCCATCTTTGAGGTTGAGTACCAAGTCAAGCATTAGCTGCTGGGACGTAAGCGAGAACGTTTCGTTCGGGCTTTGCGTTAAAATCTGAAAGATTCGTTTGCCAGTCTCCAGAGCATGTTTTGCCTCTGGGCCAAGCTCCGAACCAAAGTGAGAGAATTCTTCTGCTTGCCGGTAGTCGGCGAGAATTTTTAGGGTCTGGGCGGCAAGATCTTTTTGGCGCTTGTTATGACCAACGCCCCCGGCACGAGTCACGCTAAGACCTATGTTGATGGCAGGTCGGATACCGTTACGAAAGATCTCCATGTCCAAGATCCACTGGCCGTCGGTAATGGACATAATGTTGGTCGGAAGATACGCCGTGATGTCGCCATTGGCAGCGTGTACTACAGGTATGCTCGTAAGTGACCTTCCTGTGCTCTCTAGCCTACCCGCACGCTCAAGAAGGCTGGAGTGCGCATAAAACATGTCGCCTGGATAGCTATCGCGCCCAGGGCTAACACCAGACAGTAGTGCAACCTCTCGGTACGCATGGGCATGGCTCGTAAGGTCATCGTATACGATAATCGTATCTTGATCGCATTTTTGCCATAGGTACTCCGCCATAGAACAAGCCACATACGGCGCAATGTAACTCATGATGAGCGATTCGAACATTGTACTCACCACCACGATCGCCTTTTCGAGACCACCATTTTCGGTTAGTCGGCTCAAAAGCATATCAATATCGTCGCGACGTTTTGCAATAAGACAGTAGACAAGCACCTGATCGGTGTTTTTTTGGTTAATGGCGAGCTGCGTCACGACAGTACTCTTACCTGATTTACTGTCGCCAAGCAGCGCCATACGCTGCCCTCTCACCAGAGGAAATAGTGCATCAATGGCCACCACACCACTTTCGACTTGATCCATGACTAGCCTTCGTTCATAGATCGACGGAGCGGTGTTGAAAACTGGCCAAATGTCATCTGCGGCAATCGGGCCCTTACCATCTAGCGGCTCCCCCGTTACCGAGACAACACGTCCGATGAAATCTTTGCCGACTTTGCATACCAGTTCTTGGTTCTGTAGTACGGCTACCATACCGGTGCGAAGGTTTTCGGTACCGAGGTGCAGTATTATCACATGCTCCGGGTGAACTTGGTGCACAAACCCTTTACTGCCATCTTCGAACATTACAAGTGCGTTGACTGCGCAGGGCTGTAGGCCAGTCGCTTGGATCAAAAACTTATCGACGGCAACGACTTCACCAACCGGCGCTCCCGATTCGATAAGTGCATCGAAATGACGGTTTCCTGAACTCATGTCTTTGTCTCCATAATGCGTTCCAGAAGCATCGATCGCTTGGACTCAAGATGCTTTTGTAGCGAGAAATCAAAGTATCGATTGGTGGTCCGTACGATGCACCCAGCAGCAATATTTGGCTCTAGTCCAATCTCGACTAGCATTTCACTATCGAAGTTCGCCCGCAGCCACATCACAATTTCAGTTGTGAATTTTCGACTCGCCTCCGAGGCAAAACTAATATGCAAGACCGGTGCCTTACTAAGCACGTTATCGAGAAAGATAGCGGCGTGTTTTCGATCTTCTGGCATAAGAAAGTTGAGACGATTGGTACTCGAAAGCTCTTCGAGCGCTCGGCTAAGTCTGGGTAATTTTGCAACGGGCGCATTTGTCCGTAAGCGTATGGCCTGAATTGTGTCTTCCATCTCGGAAACTTCGCGGCGCAATCGTCGGACGTCCCCCGTACTTACTACGCCCACGGGCAAATGTATTGGCGCCATCTGTAAGGGTTGAGCAGCTTGAGGCTGCGGATATGCCGAAGCTACTTGCACAGACTGAGCGTCGGCATCGTTAGGCTCCACGTCTAATATCCTCGAGGATAGCCTCTTTATTTAGGTGCAGGTCGTTTAAAATATACTCGAGCTGATCACTGAGATCAATCTGGTTGCCAATCGCTGCCACAACATAGTGGTTAACGATATCGGCCATGTTACTCTCGAATTGCATAAGTAGCCTGTCTCGTTCTCGCTTCACCTCTTCGCTCAGTGCCTCTGATATGTGAGCACGCTGTTCATCGATGACCTCATTCGTCTTCTTGAGCGCGTCAATCGCCATCTGCTTGGCATCAGTAATAGACTGTTCGTACTTCTTAAACTCGTCCTGGAGGTTTTTGGTAATTTCCTCCTTCATGTATTCGTTCAGTTGGCTCGTCGTGAGCCGGAGGTCTTGCTGCAAAAACATGGCGTTTTCGGAAATAATCTTTTCGAAGTGCAGTCGACCCCTGTTACGGAGCTCTTCTCGGAATGTTTCATTGAAGATATGTTCGACATCATCCTCAGCTGCTTGCTCAATTCCATCGCTCGTTTTCTTCTTGTCTGCCTGCACGCTACCGAGCCGGATAGCAACCCATACAAAAGCAATAAACACAGCCAGAAGACTACCGATAATTAGTGCTGGCCACCAGATTGTCATAGTTGTTGTCCCACCATCCTTACCTTAAGCGTTATAACGTTAGTAATAAGTATATTGCAAACAGCCCGATAACAAAAACCATTAGTCCGAGTACTACTACCTGTATCAAGCCCCGCAAGATTGATTTTTTGGCTAACGGGTTTCGACCAATAGAAATCAGGCTATTATGCACCCCTCCATAGAGTAGGTTACCCGCCATAAAGAGCGTCAAAACCAAAACGCCAAAGCTAACCCACAAACGAACAGTGCTAACTGGCTTTCCAGCAATGGCATCGCCCGATTTTCGCAAAAAGGCCGGCATCGGTGGTCCGCTGACACTGGCAGCCAGAGGGTTCTTTGAGATGCCTATGTCGACGCTCGCATAGCCTATCGACACCGTGCGTGGACCCGAAGTGGTCTTGAGCTGAGTTTTGCCGATACTGTTCTGTTTGCCATCAAAATTGGTTAGTGCCTTCCCAAGAATAACGTTCTGGCCAGAATCAGCCTTCATACCAATACCATCTAGCGCAGAAATACTGATTATATCGCCTTTTTTGACTGGACCGTTTTGTGTACTTACGAGAACATTGAGTTTACCATTTGTTGCGACATACACTTGGTTGGTTTTAGTGTCTAATCCCAATGATACCGCTGTCTCGTTTGGTTCCACCGCAATACCCTGCATAGCTGCGTCTTTACTGTTAGTGAGTGGCAGCACGTTCTTGCTATTTTTGGGGTCGATCATTACCAGCATGCCTTTTTTCACATCACCGGTTATACCATACGCTTGGGAAACGGTCTGCGCGAAAGATATCGAAACGCATCCAAGCATAATAAAAAAAGCACCAACGAGCGCCATGCCGGCTCTAGGAATCTTTTTTAATGAAATCATAAGAAGCTTCCCATATCTACTAAAAGTATAACCGGAATCGATCATAAAAACTACCGAAAAATTGCTTCGTCTACTCTAGTCGGGCAGTGAGCTGTGTTAGCAGATTACAAGCAGCATCAGCCCAGAGTCATGCCAAGCTGTATGGCGCGTTTACAGATCGTACTAGTTGTTCGCTGAAACAATGTTCTGTATGGCTGCGAGGAATGAGTCAATCCCTGACTCTGTGGTATCTCTTCCGAGTGTAATGCGCAAGGAACTTTGAGCATCTACACCAGAGATACCCATCGCTCTCAACACATGGTTTGGCTCTTCGGAGGACGCGCTACAAGCAGAACCCACCGCGACCAAAAACCCAGCCTCCTCAAGTTGCATCAATAGTTTTTCATTATCGTGACCAGAGAAGGTAAGGTGGATATTATTCGGCAAGCGCCTGTGTAGCGAACCATTAAGGCGCACACTTGGCATATCCTTCTTGATTACTGACCAGATTTTTCGCTGTAAGCCTGCAAGACGAACCGATTCTGCCTTCCTCTGAGCTTGTGCGTTTTCGAGCGCCAATGCAAAGCCAATCGCTTGAGCAACATTTTCGGTGCCACTACGCAAGTCGCGCTCTTGGCCACCACCATGGATAAGTGGCGCGAGTCGAACGTGACTAGCAACAAATAACACACCGGATTGCTTGGGGCCGTAGATCTTTCCACCATTGAGCGTCATCAGATCGACACCAAGCCGAGTAACGTGCATATCGAGATAATTTGGTGCTTGGCAGGCGTCAGTGTGTAAATACAGGGGCAGGTTATTATTGTTTCTGCTCCGCTCCGCTCGTATTGTCTGAATCAGTGTAGCGA
>JAGORO010000020.1:1336-9984 GCA_018062785.1 Candidatus Saccharimonadota bacterium | reverse complement strand
TAGCTGCCTCTTGCGCTTCGCCAACATCGTGGATACGACCTTGATTCATTCTGCGCTCATTCTCGACAAGAGCCATATCGTGTGCATCGCCTACATTCTCGACTCGAGCCATATCACGTAAATCATTAGAATATTGGTCGAGTACAAGTTGCTCGTGTGGAGCATTGTCGCCAAGGTTAAAGGAGTGAAGTTGTTCGCTCATGGTAGTTATTCCTTATCTTATCGTTCGTTTTTTTGTTTTTTCTTACAAATGTTTTGTTATGTATACATATTAGCATAAGCTCTTGCTTTTGTCAACTATAATACAAGCACTTTGCTAATTCCGCAAAGTGCTTGTGTGTACAGTGATCTTAAGTAATTATCGTTTTCTGCCGAGTAAAGTTCTGTCGGCATCTACAAGTCCGAGGTATTCCAGAACCCTATAACCTGCCTTGGATGCTGTGTCGACGATGCGTCGACCAGCACGCTCACGAACATTCTCGGGACGAACCTGTCCGGAGCGAGCATCTACTACGAATCGCGTATCGTGATTCACCTTTACGCCAGTGTGTTCATTTGAGGATACCGTTCGAGCAAACCGCTTCTTTGCAATGCCCATGAATCTTGGCAATGCAATCGCCGCCAAAAGTCGGGCTGTCAGTATGCCCTTCTCTGTTTCGGAGACCTTTAAGGCATTGTCCCTATCCTCTGGTAAAGCCGTGTCATGACTAGCCTTAAGTACTGATCCGTCGGCTTTTTGCTCGAGCTTAGGGCGTGGAATTGCGACCTGGCTCGCGTGAGGGTCGGGGGCAGAAGTCTCGGTGGTCGTACTTTTTGGGTGAGATACTCCACTTTGGTAGTCTTTTTTTAACTCGTCAGGTGCAGGAGCGTGCTCAAGGGCCTCATCTAGCGCAAGCGATATTCCGGCTAGTTGTCTTCTAATGTTATCGGCATTGACTTCACCACCATTCTGTAGAACCTTTTGAGCTGCTTCGAATGTTTCCTTGGCAAGCGCAACTAGACTGTCGTCCTCTACCCCACCATCGCTATCCTCACTCTGCCACCCCTCTTGTGGCGCTTGGGCCGCTTCGTCTATACCATCGAGCGGGTTGTTGCTTTGCTGGTATGCACCTTCATCTTCTAGGGTCATGTTGTACGCAACCTCATCCGGCGTAGCAACGCCTGTCTTTACGCGCATATTTAGGCGAGCTTTTTCACGGAGTAGTTCTTTGCTTCGGTCCTCTTCACGGTCTTTCATTGATTGTCGGGTTGAGTTACCCGCATGTTCATCTGCGGCATTTTCCTTGAGCCACATTTCATATGCAACATCTTCACCGGAAAGATTAGCTACTGCTGCATCTTTTTGGACATCACCTGATGTACGACCGTTTTCAAGGTCGATCTCTGTATTAACGGTGTTTACGCGTCCATGCCACTTGGCGTGTTCTTTAAGGCGGGCTTGGTCGGTGGCTTGGGCGGCTTGAAGATCCACGAATGATTGTAACTGCTCAGACATACTAAACTGTATTATAACGATTTTTATTACTATTGTCAATGATTACTACAGCTTATGCTTGTTTTGTCAATTATATTTCTCTCTGTTACACTAAGGTGCAATGAGAGTTCTTGGGATTGAGAGTAGTTGCGACGAAACGGCGGCAGCCGTTGTCGAGGATGGCCATATCTTACATAGCAATATTGTGGCGAGTAGCATGGACCTCCATGTCCAGTACGGAGGCGTTGTACCAGAGATCGCCGCACGTAGCCACATCGAGTGTATCAATTCCGTCGTGGAGCAAGCTTTAACAGAGGCGAGTTGCAGTTGGGACGATATCGACGCCATCGCCGTTACCTACGGCGCAGGTCTGGGAGGCTCACTGCTCATCGGCGTACTGACTGCTCGAACCTTGGCTATAGCCAAAAATAAGCCTCTGTATGCCTGCAACCACGTGGAAGGACATGTCTATGCTAACTTTTTGACTTCGGTCAAAAAAGTATCCTCTGGAAGCTTGGATGAGTACACATTACCCTCATCACAGCCAGAATTTCCCCTTTTGGCATTGATTGTCAGTGGTGGCCATAGCCAGTTGGCGCTGTTTCGCGACCACTTCGACTATACATTGCTTGGCCAGACCACCGATGACGCCGTTGGTGAAGCGTTCGATAAAGTAGCCAAAATTATTGGCCTTCCCTACCCCGGTGGCCCGAGTGTTGGCAAAAAAGCCCTCGAGGGCGACCCGTACAAACACGTTCTGCCCAAAGCACGTATGACCTCCGCCTCCCCTGCCCTTCAGGCCCTCCGAGAAACGAAGAAAACATCTAACATCCAACATCCAACATCCAGTTACGACTTTAGCTTTTCTGGTCTCAAGACTGCCGTACTACGCCTAGCTCAGCAGCAAATCGGCGAAGATCATACATTCCCATCCAAGGATATCGCAGCGCGACTTTCCGAAGAGCAAAAGGCCGACATTGCTGCTAGCTTCCAACGCGTCGCCATCGAAACAGTTGTCGACAAGACGGTTCAGGCGTATGAAGAATTTCAACCAGCCTCGGTCGTCATCGCCGGCGGTGTAGCTGCCAGCCCCGAGCTCCGAAGACAACTCGCCGAACGCCTACCCTGTTCAATCGAATACACCGATCCGCGTCTCTGCACCGACAACGGTGCTATGATTGCCACGCTCGGCTGCTTTCACGTGAAGCTAGGCAGCCCACCTGCCGATCCATACACGCTCGATATCAAACCAAACCTCAGCATGTAGCAAACTATGCGAATGTGGTGTTTGCTGTCGGGCAATTCTAGCCTAGGAGAAGCACCGTAATAGCGCGTGGGTCATGCCTATATAGCTACTGCCGCGAGACGTTGAAGTGCAATGCAAAGTTGATAATTTGTTAATGTTTTAACAGAGGTGATATACTGTGTTTCATATGAGCCTAGATAAGACTTACCAGCCAGAAAAATACGAAGCAGATATTTACGCCCTGTGGGAACAGAGTGGAGCATTCAAGCCAAAAGGGGAGGGCAGCAAACATTTCTCAATGGTGGCACCGCCACCAAATGCCAATGGCAACTTACACCTCGGCCACGCGCTTACAAATGCCATTTACGATGTCGCCATCCGGTATCACCGAATGCTCGGCGACAATACGTTATACCTTCCTGGCGCAGACCATGCCGGGTTCGAGACGCAAGTCGTCTTCGAGAAGCAGCTTGCCAAAGAAGGGAAGAGTCGCTTCGATTTTTCACGTGATGATCTGTATGAGCACATCTACCGGTTTGTTGACGGCAACAGGCATAATTTTGAATCCCAGTTCCGCAAGCTCGGTGCCAGTTGTGACTGGAATAGGTACACCTTTACGCTCGACCAAAAAATTATTGATAGAGCCTACAAGACCTTTAAGCAGCTCTGGGATGATGGACTGGTCTACAGGGGTGAACGGTTGGTAAATTTCTGTACTTTTCACGGAACGGCATTCGCCGACATTGAGGTCGCCTACGAGGAGGCTCGAACGAACTTGTGGCATATTCGCTACCCACTCGTTGACGGGAGCGGGGAAGTGGTCGTAGCCACTACCCGACCAGAGACGATGCTGGGCGATACAGGTGTTGCCGTCCATCCGGACGATACACGCTATGGTAAGTTGGTCGGCAAAACCGTTCGCCTGCCACTTACGGGCAGGGAAGTGCCGATCGTCGCGGATGAGTTTGTTGAAATCGGGTTTGGAACAGGGGCGGTCAAGCTCACTCCTGCACATGATCAAAATGACTACGACGCGGCCGAACGTCATAATTTGCCAAAAATAAGCGTTATAAACCACGAAGGCCGCATGATCAACGTACCAGACGAGTTTCGCGGAAAAACCGTTCTAGAGGCTCGTATGGCCGTCGTAGGGGCACTCGAGGCAGGGGATTGCCTGAAAAAAACCGAAGAACTCATCCACAATGTCGGCCACTGCTACAAGTGCGGTACCGTTATCGAACCTCTATTGCGTGACCAGTGGTTCGTCGATATGCAACCACTGGCCAAGAAAGCCATTGCTGCGCTTCAAGAGGACCAAGTAGTTTTCTACCCAGAATCCAAGCGCGATCAGCTCGTTGCCTACCTCGAGAATCTCCGCGACTGGAACATTAGCCGTCAGATTGCTTGGGGCATCCCCATTCCGGCTTTTCGCAACGTAGACGAACCAGACAGTTGGATTTTTGACACCCGAGTCGACCAAGAGACTATTGAGGTCGATGGCAAGACGTACCACCGCGACCCAGATGTATTCGATACATGGTTTAGTAGTAGTAGCTGGCCGTACGCCACCCTTGAGTATCCCGGTCCAGACTACGAGCAGTTCTACCCAACGAGCTTGCTCGACACCGGTGGCGAGATTTTGTATCCGTGGGTAAGCCGTATGCTTATGCTCGGCCTCTATGTCACCGGTGAAGTTCCGTTCCGTTCTGTCTACATCCACGGCTACGTTATGGCCGAGGATGGCTCGAAGATGAGCAAAAGTGTCGGCAATGTCATAGACCCGATCCCCGTGCTTGAACGATACGGCTCTGATGCCTTGCGTATGGGGTTGCTCGCCGGTCGATCACCGGCCGTAAACAGGGGCTACGATTCTCGCCGCGTCGAAGAGGCTCGCAACTTCTGCAACAAACTCTGGAATATCGCGCGGTACATCGAAGCATCCGTATCCATAGAATCCATCTTTACCAATGAAGGCATCACACCCGAGACGACAGCTGATACGTGGATTTTACATAAGCTCAACGAAGCAATTAAGAAAATCAGTACCAACCTCGATGCATACCGCTTCAGCGAAGCCTACGACAGCCTGTATCACTTCATTTGGAATGATGTAGCTGATTGGTACATCGAGGCTAGCAAGGGGCAGGAGAGCAGGGCAGTCTTGGGGTATGTTTTGCGCCAGATACTAGCTCTTGCCCACCCATTTGCACCATTCGCAACCGAGGCAATCTGGCAAGAACTGCAAGCCACCACCGATGGAGAAAATAGTCTCCTTATTACCGAGAAGTGGCCAAAAACCACTAAAGTCGACCAGAAAGCAGCCCGTACTTTTGAAGAGATCAAAACAATTGTTATAGAGACGCGCGCCATTATCAAAGCACTGCGGCTTCGCAATGCAACACTGTTTTTTAAAGATTCCGAGCTTTTACTACAATCAGCGCCGCTTATTGCACAGCTCGCTAATCTAAAAGAAGTTACAGAGGTGAGTTCGGGTTCCGGCCTCAACCTAACGACAACCACTCAGCATTGTTGGCTCGATGTCGATAGGGCAAGTGCGAGCGCCTATCTCGATGACCTTCAGTCCCAACGCGCTCAGCATGAGAAAATGATTGCGCAGTACGTGACTCGTTTGGGCAATGAGGCGTACGTAAACAGCGCCCCAAAACATATCGTCGACGATACTAGGCAAAAGCTCGAGGAGAGCAGGGAGGCTCTAGCCCGAATCGAGCACGAAACCGCGCGCTTCAGCCAGTTTTGATATTGGACATTGGACGATAGAAGCGGATGATACTCCCTAGGCATCCATAGTCTTACTGTTGTGAACGAAGTGAACCGAGATTTTACTACGTAAGCAGTAAAACCAAGCTTTATGGGGAAAGACCTTTTGGCATACCGCCAAAAGGCTGGAGGGGCGAGCTTCTCCAGGGCTATAATGTTATTAGGAAAACGAGAGTAATCACCGCCGGATACGCCAACCGAGGTAGTGCTGGCATGGACAGAGGGCCTCAAAAACTAGCGGGACGAAGTCGCGTGCATAGAAGAGAAAATATTCCAGAGTTTAGTTCTGGAATATTTTTATAGCTGCTTGAAAAGAGCAGCCAGAGCTGAGTAACCATATTTACTAGCCAGTAAATATGGTGCGAGACCCTGCACGATGAGAAAAACAAGCCAGAGGGTCCCCACCGGAGGTGGGGCTGCGCATGTTTGTCTTATTATTCAATTTCGAGAGCTCGACGTACCGACGCAATCGATTCCTCGGGATTAAAGGCGTCAAAGCTCATGGTGTGCCAACCAGCACGTCCAGCAGCCATAAGATTCGAGCGGTCGTCGTCAATAAGCAGTATTTCGTTCGACTCAAGACCAGAGCGCTCCTGAGCGATCTCAAATATTTCTTTTTCGGGCTTGAGCGCGTGTACTTTTGAAGAGTCAATGATGGTGTCGTACGGACCAAACGGCAGCGTGCCGACCTCTTTGTAGGCAGCGACGAGCTTTTCGGCCGTATTTGTGAGAATACCCATGTGATAGTGCTCACCAACCCACTCCACGAGCTCTGAGACGCCCGGAGTGATCTCTACGGCCTCGAGGCAGTACTTTGCGTAGTCGACGGACATGTTTAGCTGCGCTGTCAGAGCTTGATTGAGCTCATCTATGGTCATCGCACCCCTACAAAGGTCATCGTTGAATTGCCAAAATGTGGTTTCGACAATATCTTGAGAAACACCACTGTCCTTTGCCATCATCGATAGAGCACGACTCGCATTACGAACCAAACAGCCATTCATATCAAAATATACGAACCGTACGCCATTTTTGGAAGTCTTTTTCTTGGTAGCCGGCGCCATAATTGGCACACTTTCCATTAGCTCATCGATGCCCATACCGAGTGTACTAGCGATGTTCTGAATCGTGAATACCGAAGGGGCGCGTATGGCGCCTCTCTCGATCTTGGCGAGCGTAGAGTAACTCAGGCCGGTTTTGTTACAAAGTGCTTGCTGCGTAAAGCCGCGGGCTTTTCGAGCTCGCCCAATCACTTTGCCTAGTCGTTTTTCGTGCATACACCCACTCTCACCTTCTTGGCATTATCGTACCAATTAAGCGCATAAAATGCCAGTATTTTGGCCATTTAGTACTCGAAATTGCCGCAAATCACCAAAATTAGCTACATGATAATAGAAAGAATCGAAAATGCCACTAACAGCACAATTAGCGCTACCACGCCTGCGCCTATGTAGGCGTTTTTTTCATTTCCATACCCAGTGCGTTGAGCGAGCTTGGTGTATACCCATACACCTGATCCAATGGCCACCAAAAGGGCCGTTACAAATGCTCCCATTACTTTTCATCCTCCAATACAATCTTTTTTGCAATCTCAGTTAGTTGCGCGTGGTCAGGCTCGCGCTGCTCGAACACAAGAACACGCTTCAGTTCGTGACTTTCATCGAAGGGGACGAGATGAACATGCGCATGTGGCACGTCTGTTCCGACAATAATTTCACCAACGTATCTTCGGCCCATGACTTCACGAAGTCTATTTCCGATTTTTTTGGCTGTCCGCATAACCGCCAAATAGGTTTCGTCGTCCAAGTCCCAAACAAACTCTACCTGTTTTTTAGGAACTACAAGCGTATGGCCCGGCTGAGCGGGGTTGATATCGAGAAATGCCAATGTGTGCTCATCCTCATACACCTTATGGCAGGGAATCTCCCCGCGAATAATTTTTGTGAACACACTCGCATCCTGCATAGTGATAGTATACCATTGGTATTTTTCTGTTTTTTATTATAAAATTTATAATTATGTCTGAGGTGCAGCACACACAAGCAGAGGATCACCGGGGTTTTCAGGATACCATCTCACCTCATATAAAACGCGCGCTGGGAAGTTTAGTTGCTGGGGCTATCATTGCGCTGCCTCAGGCTGTTACTACCGGCCTCTCACAAGCGGAAGTACAGGATAATCTTGGCCCCATTCCAGCGATTGCGACCCTATCGCCAAGCAGTAGCTCGCTTCATCTTGGGCCAGGAGGAACATACTTTAACCAACGAATAACCAGAAACGGAGTAGGCGTAAGAGTTGATGTGCGAGGCCTCCCCGACCAGCTTGAAAACATTGCCGATACTCCACCGGCAAAGCTCGCTAAGCCATATGTGGCCTTTTACCAACACCCCGAGACCGCCATCAAGGGGTATTCACAGGCTTTACAGAAGAGTTTTAGTGAAAAGTTTGCTTCGTCAGAGATGCAAACAGGCGGTATTCTGGCTCTTGCGGGCTTTGCAATCCTCACCGCTGGCAGTACTCTTTCTGGGAACAAGCGAAAGAAACTAACAGCCGCAACATTCGGCGGGCTGACTCTTATCTCTGGGCTCACAGCCTACCAAACGCTTGAATCGTGGCAAGCCGAAAACCAAACCCCCTCAAAGCAGTTCGCCATTGGCAATACAAACGGAACCGTCTTTGAGGGAACGTATGCCGACAACTCCCTCTTGGCCTCTGTGACAAATCGGGCCGTGCCATACATTCGCACCGAGGCCGAACGCCAACAGGCAGTAAACGATAGGTTTATTGCTACATCACGTCGCAGCATCAACCGAGAACTTGCCAAAGGTTCGTTCGCACCCCCATCCGATGATCAAACAATGGTCCTGTTCATTTCGGACCTGCATAGCAACTTTAACTTAATAGATACATACACCTATCTTACCGAACAAATAAACGAGATGTATGGCGATAACACCTTGCAGCTTTCGGTGTTCTTTGGCGATCAAACCTTCGGCAGCGCTGCAGAGAAGGGTGCCGTCGACGCGATGGCCAACATTTCGGCCGAAACGGTGGCAATAAACGGCAATCATGACGGCAAAATTACCAATGAACAGGAAAAGGCAGCGGGCATGAAGGTACTAAAGGGCGCCACGATCAAAACGAGCCAAG
>JAGORO010000020.1:0-1236 GCA_018062785.1 Candidatus Saccharimonadota bacterium | reverse complement strand
GCCAAGCAGGCTGGGGTAGTTTTGGCGACACTTGACAGCAGCAGTGGGCTTGTTGTGGGGCTGCAAGAGGTGACGACCGAAACTGACGGTTCTGTTACATTCCACCCATACGACACTATTTTCCAGCCTATCCCAGATACGCGGATGGCCTCTACCAAAAGCTTAGGTAAGGGGCCTAGAGGCAATAACAAACCTCGTTAGTACTAGCGCTCGTTCTCACTCAACGAATCATTCAGGAAAATTTCTTCGATTTTGATAACTCGATTAGCTTTTGCCATATACTTCCCTCCGTTTACAGTATGAGAGTAACAGGTGAAAGACCTGTCGTCTGTAAGGAATGTTACTTTGGAGACAGGGGGAGGGGCACCGCCACAGCTTCGCTTCCGCTCCTCGATGCTTGCCAAAACACCACCCGTGCTTTTCTGGCTACGCTGCACTTCGCCGAACCCTATCACCTTTGGTGACTGAGGGTTCGAATCGCCTGATCGTTGCCGCCAAAGTAAAAACCAGTCCTTGGGGGGACTGGTTTTTACTTTGGCGGAGAGAGAGGGATTCGAACCCTCGATAGGGTTGCCCCTATACCACATTTCGAGTGTGGCGCACTAGACCGGACTATGCGATCTCTCCTAGAGATACTTGACACTGCTATAGATTAGCACCACCCAGAATGTAATACCAATGACTAGCTCGATATATCCCAAGATGAGGCCCGTCATTGCATGGCCCTTTGCGCCTGGGGTTGGATTTGTTCGAAACGTTTTCATTGCCTTGTGACCAAAAACAATTGCGAGAACTGCCAATACGTTACCAATGACCGGAATCGGGATAAGCCCGAAAATGCCGAAATAATAGGAAAGAAGCGAATCTTTGTTTTTAGTTGGCAGCAACCTCTGAAATGAATCGTCATTACCAAAATTCTGCTGAGGCTGAGGTTGCTGGTTTTCTGGGCTCATGGCTAAAGTATAGCATCTTTCAAATACTGTGGAATATTCGTTATCGACGTGCTATACTTACCCCTGTTAGCTTTTCTTATTCAGGCGAAGCGCACAGTTTTTAAACTAAGCGAAGGCTGTTTAAGAGCTGAGAGGAACAACATCGGCCTAAGCCGAAGCTTTTGCCAAATAGGCAAAACGGGGCAAGGCCGTCGGTTCCAACGAGCACCCGTAGCTCAGCTGGATAGAGCGTTGGCTTGCGGAGCCAAAGGTCGTAGGTTCGAATCCTGTCGGGTGTACCAAA
>JAGORO010000007.1 GCA_018062785.1 Candidatus Saccharimonadota bacterium | reverse complement strand
TTGCAACTTTTCTGAACTCCCAAAATATCAGCACCCCGCCATGAAGTGGCGCTCGCGCAGGCGGCAGGGCTGAGCTTTAGCCATTTTGCTCGAAATAGGTTCGAATTTCGGCGTACAAGGGAGCCATGAAATGACACCACCATAGCGTGGTGTTTTTTCATGGCTGAGATACGGGGTTCAGCGCACGATTATGTTCGTGATCGGGGTGAGATATGCCGGTGGCATATCGCAAGGCAACCTTCACCTGAAAGCTACGCTTTCAAGGCAGAAGTTGCGGGCTCGCCGAAGGTGAGTCGAATCCCTCACCCCCAGCCAAATTAAGGACAATGAAAGACGCCGCAGAAGTCTTTCTTGCTATAATTGATTCCATGAAGCAACCCTTCAGTCGCAAGCTAGTAATAGTAGAAGCTGTTTTCGTTTTTTTGGTTCTTCTGATCATTGGGTTCGTACTTGTAGGTTTACTATCTTCTAGAAAATCCTCGTGTGAAGGACCGAATGGATGCTCGCCGAGACCTAACTACTGCGTTGCACCAGGAGACGGTTGGGTTGAGTGCGGCAAACTAGATAGCTCACACAACAATACTACACCTTGACTAAATTTCTATACTCACACCTCGTGCTATACTAGTTGTATGTTGGCCCAATTCGCGTGGATTTGTACTGATGGCGGCTGTGCCGATATTACCCTCCTCTATTTTGTTCTTTTGCCACTGCTCATCATTACTGCATTGTCGGTGAGTATTTATGGCGCAGCCTACCTACTAAGAAGGAATGAGAATACTCGAGCTAAGCCCACGCATGAATTGAAGAGATTTATGCTAATCTTCTTCATTACCCTTGGTATGGCAATTTTTAGTGTGCTGCTTTTTGTTGGCCTGCCCAGTATGCTTACTGATAAAAAATGGCAAAACAAACAAGAAGCCTGCGCAAAAGAGGTCGGATACAGCAGTCCGGCTGCAGACAATTCTTCTTTGGCAACTTCCGACTCACAGCGTGCTTACCGCGCTTGCCTTGATCGATAATAGTCAGGCCTTCAACTAACCAGAGGGCAGGCCTCAGTTCACTAGAGCGACTGGCCATGACCATTCTCGTCATTACTGGGTGAGTTTAATTAAGCCAATAGCACCATGCTTTATACAACATACCCTAGTGATAAACAGCCAATCTGTTCGCGTACTGTGTATAATAATGCCCATGAAAGGATGGGCTACTCTCTTCGGTGAGTCGTAAAGCATCCTTAAAACTTTACCGTTATGCCTCGGGCACAACAAAGGGCACGAATGTCACCGGGTCGACCATCGTAATAATGTACGCTTGCAGTCCGGAGTGAGACCATCTGCTCATGAGGGTTGGACGCAAAATTAGGACATTCTTTTCGGGCAAAACCTCCTCTACTACACCGGCTACCTGAGTAACGTTCACGTTACTTAGTCTACTACCGTGACGCGGATCGAAATAGTGGCCGCGGAATGGCTTGGTAGTCGCATCGACAGCGCGCAACCGTATTTTCTTACCCTTCCACTCAGACGACATCTTACGCGTAGTGGCCGCTATCTGTGCCTCGCTCATAGACAGCACTTGGTCAGCCTGAGCCTTTTTGAGATGCGCATCAACACTCGCTTGGGTTATTCGCTGCTGCTCGTCTTGGGCAAGGGTTGCTGGCTGCAAATATGATCCATGACTTACTATGGTGAGGTATTCCATCAACTCTTTCTCTGAGCGGTTCGCCTCATACACGGCCGCGTCCTTTGTTGCCAGAGTAAGCACTACTGACTGAAAGTCTGCGATTAAGGCTGCACCGTTCGGCCCGTCTTGTTTCATACATACAGTGTACCAAGCATGGACTGCAAACCTTAATACAGTGTCTCGATGGCCCTTCTCTGACAGCTGACACGCACAGTACTCTTGGCAGGAATTTTTTCTGTCTCGCCGTCGAGCTGCACGACTTCCTCGCGAACAACCGAAAAACGGTAGGCTCGTTTGCTCGGCGGATTACGAAATCCAAGCAGTACTGCACGGACAAGAGACAGCAGCATTCGCACCTTGCCGTGGTGTGTAAGGGCGATCACTTCAAACTTTCCGTCCTGCACGGTAGATTTGGTATCGAGTTGGACTACTTTGGCCATTGTGTGTATGTTGGCAAAGACAATATTGTGGAGTCGTCTCTTTCGACCAAATCGCACAATTTCGAGCGGAGTAAACGATGTAAATGACCAATAAATCTGCTTCGCTTCGCGCCAAAAGCCTTTGCCGTGTGCATTCACTTTATGGGCAACCTCAGATGTTAGACCAAGACTAATGTAGCTGTGGGCATACCGCTCGATTGCACTTCCAGAACCGTGCGCGCTAAAAAGCAGAAGATCTATCGGCTTTGGGTCGCCTCGCCTGATAAGCACTGTGAGTGATGTACCACCCTGCAGTGCTCGCTTGTGATCATTGGCATTTCCGGCACTGTGGACTGCAACTACCGGATGTGCATGTTTTTGCATACGCTTGGCTTCCATAGCACCGTTCACCACTTCGTTATATCCACCATCACCGCTTACCGAGATGATAAGCGGTCTCTTGTGCGCTAGACTTATTTCTTTCGCAAGCTCTTTTGCGTGGCCTGCATGTTGCGTTGGTACAAGTACGGCGCGAGCGCCTATCCATTGTTTTCGTCGTGCAAGTGCCCTTTGTAGCATTTCTGCCTTTTGGACAGCATCGCCCTTGCTTTTTGGGTTGTAGATTAGAGCGATATGGTCGAATGTTCTCATGTGCCTAAGTATAGTCGTTTTCTTGGGCATTCGGTATATTCGATACTAAAGGAAAAGCCTCGGTGGATGTGGGGGTATCCATAGCCGAGGCTTTATATATTCATAGTGCAATGCTCGCAAAAGTGTGTGCTGCCGAGTCATTGCATATACATAGTATCGCGCCCATGCTGAGAGTTCGGTGAGTTTCCTAACATTTTTTGTGTGATTTTTTTCACCATAAGCGGTATCGGGCTACGCTGCAGCTTTTTCTGCGGATACATCGATGTATTCGGTAGGCGTGACGATGTAGTCCAGCTTTTGGTCGTGTGCCTCGGCAGGCAGATCATCGAGCTCTGCCCACGCATATGCAAGCCCTACTCTATGTGCAT
Source organism: Candidatus Saccharimonadota bacterium (assembly GCA_018062785.1). Classification (GTDB taxonomy): domain Bacteria; phylum Patescibacteriota; class Saccharimonadia; order Saccharimonadales; family UBA4665; genus JAGXIT01. The sequence goes on along the minus strand of JAGORO010000007.1, from coordinate 36,137 downwards.
GCTCCTGTGTTACTAGGAACCTATCGTACCAGCCGCCACCCATTCCCAGACGAAAACCACCCCTGTTAAAACCAACGACCGGGATGAATAGTAGATCAAATTGCCCGAGAGGCATTGCGGCATTTTTTGATTGATCGATCACCTCAACGACAATTTTTGGATAGGTTCGCTTTATCCAGCACAAAATGTCCTGCGTATCGATCTCCTTCAGTCGAGAAATCGAGGAATACATACATACTGTACGAATAGTTGACCAGTCGATACGCATGATCTGGCGCAGACAGGCCCTACTGGCCTGATCGCACTGTCGGTCCGTTATAAGCGTACGCTGGGCAATAAGTCGAGTTCGTAAAAGGTGCTTCATGACTGCTGGCTGCATACGTTGCAGTATACTCCTTGCTTCGGCCAGTTGCCGTTGTATGTACTCGGGGTTAAAGCTTATACTATACGTAAGCACTATGAAAATTCCACAATTTACTACCTTCGAGGGCCTCACCGCGAGGCAGCTCAAGCGCGATGCCTTAGCCGCACTTGTCGTTACCGCTATTGCCATTCCCGAATCACTTGCCTTTGCGGCTATTGTCGGCGTGCCACTCCAAGCTGGATTGTACTGCGCTCTACTGGCGCCGGTCGTCTTCGCCCTACTCACGTCATCTCGGCATCTCGTCGTCGGGGCCGATTCGGCCACGGCAGCACTTGTCGCCTCTGGAGCTGCAACCGTGGCAGTTGCCAATACCGCAGCCTATGGTAATGCGGTTGCTCTGCTCTGTATTTTGGTGGGTGCGATCCTCGTCGTTATGGCGGCAGCACGTTTTGGATTCCTTGCGGACCTCATATCTCGCCCCGTATTTGTAGGTTTCGTAGCAGGAATTGGCGTACAGCTCATTCTGAGTAAACTACCAGAACTATTGGGCATCGAGGCATCAGGTACTGCTGTTGAAAAACTTGGTCACACTCTAGTAAATCTAGGCCAAGCCAACCTCCCTACGTTGTATTTTTCGCTCGGTCTTTTCGGCCTTATATTCTTGCTAAACAAGAGGAAACTACCGGGCATGCTCATCGGCATAGTGGTAGCAATATTGGCCGTTTACTTCGGACGCATCGATACGTATGGTGTGCAGGTCGTGAGCGCAGTCGAACCTGGACTGCCTAGATTCTTCTTGCCAAAGTTCGACCTCGCCACAGCTCAGACCTTGGCGCCTACGGCGCTTGCTATCGCCATTGTTATACTGGCCCAGAGCTCCGCGGTCATACGTAATACCGCAAGCCGCTTCGACGAGCCCGTAGATGACAATAGAGACCTGAATGCTTTGGGTTTTGCAAATATCGCTTCGGCCACCCTTGGAGGCTTTGCGATAAATGGCAGTCCACCGAGAACCCTAGCGGCAGAAATGAATGGCGGTCGAACGCAAATGGTAAATATATACATGGCGTTCTATATTGCCATCATCCTTCTATTCTTTACCGAAATGTTCGCGTACCTACCTATAGCCTCCTTGGCCGTAATTATATGCATCGTCGGTACGCACCTGTTTGATACGGCTCAGTTACGGCGCATTGCCCGCTCTCGCAAAAACGAGCTTGTCATTGCGCTTATTGCGCTTATTGGTGTCACAGTACTTGGAGTGCAGCATGGCGTGCTGATTGCGGTTGCGACTTCAATCGTCGATAGACTGCGGAGGCAGTACCGGCCAACCGACGAGATTCTACTACAAGACGGCAAGCTTGCACCGTGGGCAAACGAAAGACTCGACAAACACCACAAACATCGCTCGTCACCTCAGGGTGTGTTAGCGTATAGGTTTAATAGTTCGCTTTTTTTTGAAAATGCCAACTACTTTTCAAAGCGGATTAGGGGAGCCGTCAAGGAAAGCAAGCACCCTGTCCATACTGTTGTTATCGATATGGGGGGCGTAAATGATATTGACTACACGGCTGCTGACGTCATCAAACGACTCGTCTACACCTTCAGTGCGGATGATATTTTGGTCTGCCTTGCGCATGTCTCGCCAGACCTACAAACACTTCTAGGCTCCTACAAGTTAATCGAGGTGATTGGCAAGCATAATGTGTACCCAAGCCTACAGGCTGCCATCTTTGATGCCCCAACAAGCCGACGCTCCAGTATCGATATGGTCAGTCGACTCAAATTACCGCTGAGTGACTACGTTGTCATCGGTGGGAGCGTGCTTGAAACATTAGGGATTCGTGATACTAACGACGTAGACTTAGTAGTCTCGAAGAAAATCTACAAACAGTTCTTGAGAAAAGGATGGCGCGAGTACATTCAAGACGATGGCAAAAAAGTCCTCTCGAGGCATGGCTACCAGATCATGGAGACCTATGTTGGAGCTAAACTTCATGACTTATTGCCTAGCTCATTCGTCAAAGACGGTGTGCGATTTATGGGCCTCGATGATTTGATCGAGTGCAAGCAACGCATTGCACGTAAAAAAGACCACGATGACATACGGCGTATCGAAGCCTACCTACGCACACACCGAAACGCGTAGCTTAGACCTTTTTCTTACGCCTGATTTCGGTTATGCTACCTAGTATGAAGTTTCATGCACCGTTTAATGAACATGTACGAAACGTCTTTTTACGTTTTGGATTCCAGATACTCTTAGTGGTCGGAGCATTTGCTGCAGCTTGGATAATATTCTCCGCACGGGCTCCTTCCCACGAATTTTACGTCCAAGGTAACATTGATCAAAATCATATATTCAGAGTGTACGACTTTAGCTCTACCCATGCCGGCACTATTCGCGCCAGCATACAGTGGGATACAGAAGATAAGCTTCAGCTGCGAATCGCGGACGAGAAAGGAAAGATACAAGCAGAATCCGTTGGTGCATCTCCTGTAGAGATTTCGAGCAGCGCCCGTGCGAATGAAACGTATAAAGTATACGTCCTCGGTACCAAGAAAAATCAACAAACGAACTTTACGTTGTCTGCAGCAAACAGCCCCCTAGAGATCATCGACGACACTAGCCCTTCCGACGCAGAATAATCGGTCGCAACATAAAAAACATCCCGTAGCTACGGGATGTTTTTGGTCGTACCGAAGAGTTTTTTGTCTATGCTTCGACTTCGACAACCTCGGCCTCCGCTGCTGCGCGCTTAACAGCCTCGCAACCTTTGACCGCACCATCTTTTGTCGCATAGCTTTCGCCTGTGGCCACGATCTCACCATTACCTGCCTTTAGACGAAAACGGAACCCTTTGCCACTTTCATACACTTCAAACTTTGCTGCCATATACACAGTTCTCCTTCACCTATATTACGTAACGTTTGTAGTACTTATAATGCTCCTTTCTTGGCTGCCTTGCAAGAGGAGGCTGACGCGTTGGGTTCTCTTGACACCCAACAGAGAAGTAGCATTTTTGTAAGAATTTTCGTACCCAAGCAAATAAATACCAAGTAAACTACTTTGTAAAGGAGCCTAGACGTTATGAAACGAAAAGCAACTCAAGCATTCGAAGCAGCTGCAGGTCAAGCCATTGATTTAGATACAGCCAACGTGCACCCTCAATCGGCACAACCTGGTGCGATCCCCGCCCCGCAACAGCAAGTCCCTGTGTCTGACGCCGGACCCACCCCACAAACATACGGAGGATACCCACACAATACGCCCAATTATGATTCGTACGTCCCAGACCCTGCACATCAGACAGCAGTAGTGCCACTAAGCAAGGAAGAATCTCGCGAGGAGTTGACCCGAGCCATTGCTGGCTCTACGGCGATACTCGTACAGTCCTCTACCGTCCCTCTTTTGACGCTATTTCCTGATACGTTTTCTCTTGATCGAGCCAAGCTAACCATTACAAAGCGATGGTTTTTTCGAATGGCAGAAGTCACCAGCTTGCGTATCGAAGACGTACTGAGCGTTTCGTCGACCGTTGGGCCATTTTTTGGCAGCGTCAAGATTGTGGGGCGAGTCATGAACACTGAACAAGCCCACGAGATTGGGCCATTCTGGCGCGGTGATGCCGAAAAAATCAAACGTATTACTCATGGCTATATCATCGCGCTGCAACGAAGAATTGATGTCAGCTCACTCGAAACAAAAGAGCTTGCCAAAATGCTCGATAAGCTCGGCTGCGATGACCGCTCCTGACCACCCTTGGCATACTAAAGCGTATACTAGTACTATATGAACCGTCTCCTATCTGTCGCCTCAGGACTGCTGTATCGATATGGCTGCAAGCCGATTCTTTTTCGGATGAGTCCTGATGCCGTTCACTCACTTCTGGTGCGATACGCACCCGTACTCCACAAGCAGCGGCCAATCAGCTTTCTTTTGGGTTCACTAGCGTATCGTAATGAAGAACGACTATCACAAACCATTGATGGTATCTACTTTCCTAATCCAGTTGGCATTGCAGCCGGGTTCGACAAAAACGGCGATTTGACGCGAGTACTCGGAACAATTGGTTTTGGCTTTGTGACGGTCGGCTCCGTCACTGCTCAGCCTTGCGACGGAAACCCTAAGCCTTGGTTCCACCGTCTGCCAAAAGCCAGATCACTCGTGGTGCACGTCGGGCTCGCCAATCGTGGCGCCAAGAACGTACTAAAGGCGATCGATGGCTATCCTCGTCAATTTTTTGCCCAGACACCCCTCGTGCTATCCGTTGCCAAAACCAATCTACCCTCGGTTGTAATCGACAGCGTTGCCATCGAAGACTACCTACAAAGCGTCAAGTTAGCCGAAGCCAGTCCTCGTGTCCGATGTATCGAAGTGAATATTTCGTGTCCGAATACTTACGGTGGAGAGCCTTTTACTACACCGAAACGATTGCAGAAATTACTACGGGCGATTCAATCCCAAAGCCCCATCAAACCTATTTGGCTCAAAATGCCCATCAACCTCGACTGGCCGGCGTATAATGCCCTTGTTGATGTTGCGCTCAGTTACGCCGTAACGACATTTGTCGTGGGCAACCTAAACAAAAATCGAAATGATCTAGCTAGCGACATGAGGCCTCCGGATGAAGTTCTCGGAAATTTGAGTGGCAAGCCAACACAACAGCGCAGCAATGACCTCATCAAAAAAATGTATCAAACTTACGGGAGCACAGTTACCATAGTTGGCGTAGGTGGAATCAGTAGCGCCGAAGATGCGTACGAAAAAATCCGGCTGGGTGCATCGGTAGTTGGTCTCATAACCGGCTTAATTTTTGAAGGCCCACAACTGGTTGGCAATATCAACCACAATCTCGTACAGCTTCTCGAGCGCGATGGCTTCACAAATATCTCTGAGGCGGTTGGGTCGTACCATCGACTTAGTACTAGGTAAGCTATCTTGCTACTCTATGCCCTACTACCTCATGTAGGTGCGTAGGCAAAAAAGACCCTCTCGCAGATGGATCCTTTTTGCTGTATCAACCGTTATCATATAGAGACCACTATACCTACAAGCGACTGAACTTTCGTTCCCACTTTGCCTCAAATCGGCTCAAGGCCTCGTGGAGTTCATCCTCGCTTCGTGGAGAAATACCAAGTTGTGCTAGTTGTGCGTTCTTCATATTGACCCTCCTTGCTTAACTGTTTACTACTATAGCGATTGCTTGTGATTATAGCTGTGAGATTTCTTACCCAGTTTGTGTGAAGATTTCTGCATGCAACGGCGTACTAGTGTTGCCATTTTGACATCATATAATTTGTCGGAATTTGCATCATGGTATTCCACTGCGTGCCCAGCAGAGGTATACTATGCTTATGGTTAGTATCTTTGGGTGGGACCGCACATGGCCTACCTCTTAACGTGCAACGCCGGCTCTTCGAGTATTAAACTGGCGCTTTTTGAGACCAATACGCTCAACGAGGTTGCTTCTGCATCGGTAGAAAACATTGGGCAGGCTCAAGCGCAGTTTTTAGCTGGGGGAATAGCAACTCCGGTGATGGCAATCTCACACCACGAAGCCCTCGTTACGGTGCTCATTCCTTGGCTAAACGAACAGAGCTCGGGCCAAGAAGTTACGGCGGTTGGGCATCGCGTAGTACACGGCAGCAGCTTCCACGAACCTACCCTCATCGATGACGCATCATATGACAGGCTAGAGCAACTCAGTTACCTCGACCCAGACCACATGCCAGCCATCCTTGAAACACTAAAAACCTTGCGGATCGCATTTGGCACCGTCCCCCACGTAGCCTGCTTCGACACTGCATTTTTTCACGATCTGCCACTTGTAGCCAAGCTAACAACACTACCTCGCGCATACTACGAACAGGGGCTGCGTCGCTATGGCTTTCACGGATTATCGTACCAGTACATCCTCGACAGTTTTTCTCATCACGAGGGCGCTGCAGCCGCAAATGGCAAAGTCATCATGGCTCATCTAGGCAGTGGCTGTAGTCTCGCAGCCCTTACCGGTGGCAAGCCACAAGAAACAACAATGGGCTTCACGCCTACGTCTGGCGTACCTATGAGCACAAGAAGTGGTGATCTCGACCCCGGAATTCTTACCTATCTGGCAAGACACGACGGAATGAATCTAGACGAGATAGACGAAATTATTAATCACAAATCCGGCCTACTTGGGGTATCCGACCTCAGTGCTGATATGCTAACACTCCTGCAAGCGCAGGCAGCTAACCAGTACGCTGCCGATGCGGTCGAATTGTTTTGCTACCAAATTAGCAAGGCGATCGGCGGTCTCACGACCAGTATTGGCGGTCTCAATAGCTTGATTTTCACCGGAGGCATAGGCGAACGATCGGCCGAGATACGACACCGTATCTGCAAAAGACTGGCCTTTCTTGGTATTCAGATCGACTCACAGCGTAATGGTGAGCACGCTCGGCTCATTTCATCCAGAGAATCCGATGTTGGGGTGCACGTTATCCATACCAATGAAGCCATAGCAATCGCTAAAGCAACCAGACAACTAACAACACAAGGAGAAAACTAATGCAAACCATTGATGAGCCGCTCTCACAAGAGATGCTTGACCGTCTCGATGCCTACTGGCGTGCGTCAAATTACTTGTCGGTCGGTCAAATTTACCTCCGAGACAATCCACTCCTCCGCCGACCGCTCGAAATCAAGGATGTCAAAAGCATGTTGCTTGGCCACTGGGGCACAACCCCAGGGCAAAACTTTATTTACGTCCACCTAAACCGCGTTATTAAGAAGTTTGATATCAGTGTGGTTTACTTTTCTGGCCCCGGACATGGTGGTCCCGCACTCATGAGTAATACCTACCTTGAGGGCACTTGGAGCGAGATTTATCCCGAAATGACTCAAGACGAAATGGGGATGAAGCGCTTTTTCGAGCTCTTCTCGTGGCCCGGTGGGCTCAGTAGCCACGTATCACCGCAGGTACCCGGCTCCATACACGAAGGCGGCGAACTTGGCTACAGCCTTAGCCACGCTTTTGGAGCAGTCTTCGACAACCCAGACCTAATCGCAGCCTGCGTGGTGGGCGATGGCGAAGCCGAAACCGGCCCTCTAGCCACAGCATGGCACTCCAATAAATTTCTCAACCCCAAGACGGACGGTGTGGTGTTACCTATACTCCATCTCAATGGCTACAAGATCAGCAACCCGACGCTACTGGCTCGCATCGAACGAGAGGAGCTGGAACAGCTATTCCGTGGGTACGGCTACACACCCTACTTCGTCGAAGGTGACGATCCCGCACACATGCACCAATTAATGGCAAGCAAGCTCGACGAGGCCATAGCCGAGATTCGCAGAATTCAGACAAACGCACGAGAAGCGGGCGATACGACACGTCCTCGCTGGCCAATGATTATCCTCGATTCGCCAAAAGGTTGGACCGGACCAAAAGAAGTCGATGGCAAAAAAAATGAAGGTAACTTCCGCTCACACCAAGTTCCCTTCCTCGTCGATGAGCAGCACCCCGAAAATCTCCAAAAGCTCGAGGACTGGCTGCGCAGCTATAGACCAGAGGAGCTGTTTGATGAATCTGGTCGGTTACGTGCTGACCTCGAAGAGCTTGCACCAAAGGGCGAACATCGCATGGGCGCAAACAAAAATGCCAATGGTGGCACATTGTTGCGTGAGCTGCACCTCCCCGACTTTAGAGATTATGCTGTCCAAGTCGACTATCCTAGCATTGTCAATGCCGGCAACACCCACATGCTCGGACCGTGGATCCGCGATGTCATTAAGCTCAACCAAGAGCACCATAACTTCCGCATGTTCGCTCCGGACGAAACAGTCTCGAATCGCTTAGAAGCCGTATTCGAGACCACAAGTCGGCAGTGGAACGCTCGCACCCGGGAGGCTGATGAGTTTCTAGACACCCAAGGCGCCATTGTAGACTCGCAACTGAGCGAGCATCAAGCTCAAGGTTGGCTCGAGGGATACCTCCTAACCGGAAGGCACGGGATTTTTAATAGTTACGAAGCCTTTATCCGAATTGTCGACTCAATGGTCAACCAACATGCCAAATGGATAAAAATGTGCAATGAGTTGCCGTGGCGCGAACCGATTGCCTCACTCAACTACCTACTGACTTCCCATGTCTGGCGGCAAGACCACAACGGTTTTACCCATCAAGACCCAGGCTTCATCGACCACCTTGTCAATAAAAAAGCCGAGGTAGCACGAATCTACCTGCCTCCTGATGCCAACTGTCTACTGAGTGTCATGGACCACTGCTTACGTAGCCGCAACTACATAAACCTGACGATCTGCGGTAAACACGAAGCCCCTCAGTGGCTCAACATGGAAGATGCGATCGAACACTGCAGCAAAGGTTTGAGTGTCTGGGATTGGGCCGGAACGTGCAAGCCCGGTGAAGAACCGGATGTCGTGATGGTGGCAGCAGGAGACATTCGTACGCTGGAGATTATGGGCGCCATCTCAATTTTACGAGATAATCTGCCCAGCCTTGAGGTACGTGTAGTTAATGTCGTCGATCTCATGCGTCTCCAGCCAGATACCGAGCACCCGCACGGCTTGAGCGATATTGCGTACGACGAAATATTTACTCGAGATAAACCAAATATCTTCGCTTTTCACGGCTACCCATGGCTAGTGCACCGAATGACCTACCGACGTAACAACCAACGCCTGCACGTCCGTGGCTACAAAGAAGAAGGCACAATTACGACCGCCTTCGACATGACGGTCAAGAATGACATGGACCGATTCCACCTGGTTATCGATGTCATTGAACGTGTGGGATTGCGTGATGAAGCAGCTCAAACACTGCGCACTACTATGCAGCAAAAGCTCATCGAACACACCAACTACATCCACCAGAACGGTATGGACATGCCAGAAGTTCGTGACTGGGAATGGCGTCACGAAGCCTAAGCCTCTACGCACTATATAAATCCTCAGCCTTCGTTTTCATAACTCCCGACATGGGCTCCGCCTATCTTCTGTTAGTGTTCGAAGTCATTTTCGATCGATATAAGAGATATTGTCCTTGTGAGCACGCATTACACGTATACTCTATTGGTTCACGTAAAGCTATTTGATTGCAAAGTCAACGAAAGTCGGCCAGTGATCAGAGGCATGAGCCGCCTTTTCGCTCAGGTTGCGGTCGAATTTTAGTATGCTGACTTTACTCGGTGTTGCATAGATATGGTCAATGCGCATCAATGGCGCCTTTCGATTTGGATGAACAGTTGGTGATCCGTCATTTTTTCCAAGTTCTGATGGACAATGAAACTTATTGTCTAGGCCATTATCGGGAAGTCTCTTGGAAGGCAGCGCCAGATCATAAGCATTTGCCAAGACCGATTTGGTAATGATACAGTACGGTAAACGATAGCGATTGCCGTTGTAGGCATCGTCCTTGACGACATCAAACTTACCAGAGTTCTCGCTGCGAATTACGAATGCGGAGTTAAAATCGCCAATTGCCAGAACTGCCTTGCCTGATTTTCTAAATTTTGCAACTGCCCAGCCATGGATAATATGTGCCGCACGTTCACGCTTCAAGGCACCACCTTCATCCGAACCCGAGGCCTTATTCCATGCAACAGGATGGTTATTTACTACAAAAAATACTTTGCCAGTTTTCTTATCCTCTAGCTTCACCCACGGCGAGTGCTTGCCACTCTTAAGACCCCTATCTTCATAGGTTGGATACGCGACTGATCCTGTATCCTTCAGGCGAAAACGATTTTCCTTCCAGAATATCGTCGTGTCGCTCATGTAGTTTGCGGTGGTTGGGTACCGCTTGTATCCAGGAAGCCTCGCGGCAAACATTCGATATTGATCTGGCTGCAGCTCTTGGACCCCAAGCACGTCTGCATCTATCTGATTTTTGATCAGATCAGTAGAGCGATTGGCGCGATCGACCACCGAACCGCCGTGTATCATCGCTGCAGTGCCCGGAAAATTCGAACCCAAGACATTGTATGTAAGAACGCGAATTGAAGATGCCTCTTGTGATCCCGCTTGAGTACTCATCATTCCGTCTTGACCGCCAAGCGCTCCTGTTGCTTCGGAGGCCCCCGTAGGTGCTATAACGAGCGCGGCAGTCAGGGAGAGGCCTGCCGCCATCAACCCAAAACGCATAGACGATTGTTGATTTTCTGACGATTGTGCCGATTGAGATGCTAGTTCGGAACAAATTACTTCGTGCGACTTCATGATTATCTTATATTATATAACTTTAGATTATTATTTGCAATATTTTATTGGTCCTTGGGTATTGTAGAAAATTAGGCCTTATGGTTTTTTGGTCATACGACAAGAACATTGCTGTAGGAGATTTTTATCCTGAAATAGGACAAGGGGGCTTTGGAGTCTGGGCCTTACTTCTTGATGTCTGTATCATCTTTCCAGAACATACACAGTGTTGGTAAGGTCTTGCCCTGCGAATATATATCTACTGTACGGTACAGAGTACCCTCTCGGCTGGGGCGCTCTGTACCACCAAAGGGTTTCTACATACCTACCGCACGAGGGTTGTAGGTCCGACAGTAGTCGATTTGGTTGCCCGGTAGATTTGTGAGGTTCGACCAGTTAGGAGCGCAGGTGCGTTGACAGGTATTATTGCTCCATGCTCGGTGCTTGGCAACACAGGTGCCATAGCTTATTCCATTGGATCCAACCGTGCTTGCCGCAGGTGCAGCGGCAGTAGTAGCACGAGAACGGCAGTAATCAATTTGGTTCCCAGAGAGGTTGGTGATCGCATTGTTCGGATTTGTACATCTTCGATCACAGTTATTAGTTGCTTTATTCCAGGCACGTCCCTTAGACATACACACACCGTAGGAGATGCCGTTAGCACCTACTGTACTCGGACTCGGTTTGGCCGATTGACTTGACCGCCTTGTCGTCTTAGCTTTTGTCTGATTGCCGCTACATGTCACCTTTACATTCTTGCCAACACGCTTAATGTTAACAATGTTCGCATTGTCTGTTTTCATTTTTTGCTTGCACTTGTTAGCTATGCCCACAGGATTGATACACGAATCAGAGTCAGGACTATAGGCATAGGGAGATTCGCAGTAGGTTTTTGATGTCGGCGCATCAGGTGTCAAATAATTTGGGTCCTGTTGTGGTTTGCGATATGGTACCACAATGGTTGCCGTCTTTGTCTTTGTACGAAGCGCAGTGGCATTGGTAGCGTTCATTGTATCCACATTACTAGCTTTTGCGACGAATAAACCTGCAGCACCAACTAACACAAAGGCGACTACTGGCAAAATAAAGTGGTGCGTTACACCGCGCTCATCTTTTTTTAGAAACATACGTTTCCCTTCTAATTTCTATTTGTATTTCGATGTATGGTATCTGGTGGAATTCTATCAGGCCACTCCAGAAACACAAGCTATTTCCACGCGGTATGCTATATTGCCACACAAATACTACGCATTAATCAATAATAACTGTTGTATATTCTACAAGTATGAATACTCTGTATGGTCTACCCTATTGATGGAAGGGTGGGCTCCAACTCTTGCGAATGTACTGATTTATGAATAATCAAGTGTCGAAATACTGGTTCTGACCGGAGTTCTGTTTTGTCCATAGATACTATGCTTGCGCTAGTCTAGTCTGACAATAAACTCGTAGATACCGACAAGCAGGACCGCCCCCAAGCCAGCAACCAATAAACCTGCCGGCCTAAACACAGCTAAGCCCGCACCGCTCAACTCATGTATGATGAAGCCACCGGCGACTCCACCCAGAGCCCCTACGATACTGTGTGTCACCTTCGAATGTCGCTTTGGGCCGCAAACCAACCATGAGACGAGCCACCCGATGCAAGCCCCTAACGTAAGCCATAGAACCACATTGATCAAGCTATAACTCCTGAGTTGCCGACTTCTTCGTAGGGCTTACACTTCCGCCTTTACGACCAGCCAAACGAGCACGCTCGGGATCGTTCTTGAAGTTGCTGGGGCTTACACTTCCGCCTTTGCGGCCAGCCTCAGCTGCGCGTTTTGGATTGTTTTTGAAGTTCCCCGAACTCGCCCTACCGCCTTTGCGGCCAGCTCTCGCGTGAGCTTCCGGATCGCCGTGCCAACCCTTACCATTGCCTACCTTTTCGTCTGCCATATAGTATTCTCCTAGACTTCTATGTCTAGAGTGTAGTCAAAAACCTACCCCGCCACTATAAAATATCTTACTTTTTACGCTGGTGGTACGTCTAAATTCTCGTCTGACTTGGGCCAAATCACACGACCAACCACGGCATCACGGCTAATCCAGCCAAAATGCCTACTGTCGGTACTTGCTGCCCTGTTATCACCAACAATGTACACATGGTGCGTCCGAATGGTCTTTAACCGCTTTATCTTCTCCATTCCGTTATGGTGCACAATCACTACGTCCCCCCGCCGAATGGCTGCATTTTTCCAGCAGACTAAAACCTGCCCATCCGCCAGCGTTGGCAACATGCTACGGCCGACAACTTTGCGTAAGAATATACGTCCAGTCGCCATAGAATATACATGCCCTAGATTATGCCGCTCTACGCGCTCAACCATGCCCGTCGAATCTACATCACGAATGCCTCGCCAGCTCCTCAGCCTAGCTACGCGTGCTCTCAAAGACCTTGCTAATCTCATCGATTTGCTCCAAGAGCTTGTCGGCTTGCTCGACCGACAGGTGGTGCTTGCACTCTCCCGCTTGCTTCGTTGCCCGCCAGAAAAGGTCGTGCAGATTGGGATGTTTTTCGAGGTGCTCGGGCTTAAAATAGTCTGTCCATAGCACCCACAGATGGTGCTTAACCAGCTCCGCGCGCTGCTCGACAATAATCACCGCTCTTAGCTTATTGTGTTCGTCTAGCCCGTCGTACTTCGTGGCGATTGCCTTAATACTCAGTGCTTCAATCCGCGCTTGCGCTGGGTCATACACCCCGCACGGCAAATCACAGTGTGCGTACACCGGCTTTACAAACTTAGAAAGTAATCCCATACCAACCTCCTCGTAGTAACTAATAGCTATAGTATACTCTGATTTTTGCGCCACTGCTCGATTGCAGCATGGTGCCCACTTAGCAAGACCTCTGGGACTCTTCGATTTTCGTAGTTTTCGGGGCGTGTGTATTGCGGATACTCAATAGATTTATCGTCATCCTGAAACGACTCGATGGCTGCGCTTGTTTCGCCACCCAGCACACCCGGAAGCAGGCGAACAACGCTGTCGATAATCACCATAGCTGGCAGCTCTCCTCCGGTCAGCACGTAATTACCGATACAGATTGGCTCGTCTACCCACTCCATAATCCGCTCGTCATAGCCTTCATATCGGGGGCATACAATGATGATATCTTGCTCTTTCGCAGCGAGCCGTTTTGCGTCTGATTGTTTATATACCCTACCCCGAGGTGTCGGCAAAAGCACTCGCGCGTCCGGGCTTTTCGACTTGGCGAATTCTATGGCCCGAACCAACGGCTCAACCATCAGCAACATACCGTCACCACCGCCGTAGGGCACATCATCGACCTGTTGCCGTGGACCAAGGCCGAACTGACGCAAATCTATCAATTCGTACTCGACGATATTTTTATCGCTCGCCTTCCAGAGCATACTATTGCCCAAAACGCCTTCGAACATCTGTGGAAAGAGCGTTATCACAAGTATCTTCATGATCGCAGTATAGCAAAAAGATCAGCCGAAACTGATCTTTTTGCCACATATAAGCTCTCAAAATGTTTGTTTACGTTTTGACTCGCAGAAGCGTATAGGTGTGTTTGTTTTGGTCTCTATATTTCTATAAGACACTGGTAGCGTACCATAAGCGAGTTGTCTTTACAACACCACCTCGTACATCACGAGGTGGTATACTTATACACGTAACTAACCTGAAGGAGAAGCCATGTCAGCCAGCATAGACCAGCAATTTGTAGAATTTGTCGTAAAATCACTCGTTAGTAACCCCGATGCAGTTTCTATTGAGCGTCGTGTCGATGAAAAAGGAGTTCTGCTTGAACTAACTGTCCACCCAGAAGACCTTGGCCGCGTGATCGGCAAGCGCGGCGCAACCGCACAAAGCATCCGCACCCTGCTTCGTGCACTCGGCACCAAGCAAGAGGCTCGCTACAATCTCAAGATTGTTGATGTAGATCGTTTGGACGAAAACGGCCAGCCAATGGAACAGCCTATACGATCCCAAAATGACAATGATACCACCCCCGTTAAAAGTAATGCTCGAGACGAAGACGTCACAGCCCAAGAGGAAAAGCTCGAAGAAAAGCCAGCTGAGCCAGAAGTAAAGCCCGAAAGCGATGCCCTTGCTCGCACCCGTGCCGAACTTGCCGACCTCGATGATCTTGATATATAAGCTGGACGCCGGAAGGTAGAATTTAGAAAGAATTCCATTCCCGATCTTCGAGGCATTAGCCGAGCACCCCTAGGCCCGAAGGGCCTGCCGAACGAGGATGAATTATTAGAGGTGAGATGTGAAAATGGTGATGAAGCTTAGACTATTGGTGTTAATGAGATTTTCCAACATCAAACGTCTAATGTCCAACGTCTAACATGCTATACTTTGTGAGAAGTTATGGAAAAGAAATTAATTAGTTTGCCCAACCCGCACTTACGCCAACGTTCCAAAAAAGTAGGATTTATTGGTGACGAAATCACCCAGCTTATCGAAACCATGCGTCAAACGACGCTCGATTGGGAAGCAACCCGTGACCACGAAGTAGGCGTCGCGCTCGCTGCCGTCCAGATCAACGAGCTGTGGCGCGTGGTTGTCATCCGCAGCGATTTCAACGATAAAAAAAACAAGACGTTTCGAGTGTTTATTAACCCAGAGATTACCAAGTACGAGGGCGAGATTTTCGAAGACTATGAGGGCTGCCTGAGCATCAAGGACCTTTACGGCCTCGTGCCTCGCCATAGCCGCGTGCGCGTTAAGGCACTCGACGAAGATGGCAAAGAAATCCGCCTCACAGCAGAAGGGTTTCTGGCGCGCATTTTTCAGCACGAAATAGACCACACCAACGGCAAAGTGTTTATCGACCACATCCGCGAGGATGAAAAGGCCTTCTTCACACTCGACAAGGATGGTAAGCTTAAGGGTCTAGATTACAAAAAGGAAATCGAGAACAATGCCACACTCTGGGGCGAAGACTAAACCTTCGGTTGTTTTTTTTGGCACTGGACCGGTCGCTGCCCGCTCGTTAGAGTTACTCCTAGAAAATTTTGCCATCGAAGCAATCGTCACCAAGCCTCGGCCTGCGCACCACCGTGGCTCGGTGCCGGTGCTCACCGTTGCCGAAAACCATTCGCTGCCAACAGTGCTCGTTAGCTCCAAGCACGAAGCTTCCGACGCAGTCCAGAAAGCCAACTTCAAAAGCAACGTTGGCGTGCTCATAGATTTCGGCATTATTGTTTCACGAGATGTCATTGATGCGTTTCCACGAGGAATCATAAATAGCCACTTTAGCCTGTTGCCCGAGTGGCGTGGGGCCGATCCAATTACCTTTTCGCTACTGAGCGGACAGAAAAAAACTGGGGTTAGCCTGATGCACCTCGTCGAAGCAATGGACGAAGGACCGCTGCTTGGAATTGGGATTCAAGAAGATATCGACACACTCACCAACGAGGAACTGACCGCCAAACTTATCGGTCTCAGTGATGCTCTACTGCGCGACTTGTTGCCAGACTACATTGTTTCGGCCAAAAAAATTGAGCAATCGCAGTTCGATATTCACCGACATGTTCCAGACTATCCCGCCGAAGCATCGTACTCACGCAAGCTTACTAAACAAGATAGCGTACTTGATTTTTCCAAATCTGCACACGATCTAGAGCGAGAAATTCGTGCCTTCCATGGCTGGCCCAAAAGTCGCACGACGATCGATAGCATTGACGTCATCGTAACAAAGGCACATGTCGTGAATGAAAATGAACTGCCAGATACGAAACTAGCAAATGGCGATGTGTTTGTGCACGGTAAGCAGCTACTGATACAGACAGCGGCTGGGGCTCTTGGAATCGACGCGCTTAAGCCAGCTGGCAAGCAAGAAATGGCCGCTCAAGCATTCCTAGCAGGCTACGGAAGTAGTATTCAGAAAATCTAAGCAGGTGGTTGATCTTGATGATTTGAGTAGCCTGGTTGTGGCTGCTGGGAATACGGCTGATGTGGAGTCTGCGGTGACATCGGCTGTGGCTGGGCGCCATAGCTTGGTTGCGGGGTTTGTTGACTCGTATGGTCTGGCGCGGCGACGGGCCGCGGTGACTGCGAGGCAGTAAAATCTTGTGCTGGGACTTGGGGCTGATCTACAACTCCTTGTGTAGTAGGCGCTGGTGTAGCTGCCAAAATCTGGGGAGCCATCTGCTTTACTTCGCCCTTCAACTCTTCGAACACATCATTCACAACTTGTTTGTAGTTGGGCAGATTTGTCTCGAGCCATTGCAGCGCTTGGGCCTGATTGTTCTCGCCGCCAGCATCAATGAATTGCTCAAATTCCTGTAGCTGCTGATCGGTCATTTGATTGGCAAGGCGAGTGCCAACACGTAGCTCAAGCGTATCGTAAATGTGCTGCAACATTGAGCGCTTTTGCTCCTCTGGCAGAATGCCCAATCCTAATTCTTGTAGAAGGTTGTTGTCGAGTTTTAACATACGCTTATCATACCATATCTACAACTTGGTCGATACGTTCGTGCCTTCTGTGGCATTGCCGTACCGACTACCTGAATGCTTTTTTCTTTGCGATAGCCCAAGCCTGATTTTGCCGTACGAGTTTGGCAGTATCGCTCGGATGTTTGATGAGTGGCTTAAGCGCCTCTTCGAGAAATACGCCGTTTTGAGACCCCTTGGCCAAGACTACCGCTCCTTTTTTTAGACGCTTAGCAACAAAGTTGCCTGCCGCATAGGGGGAGGTAAAGACATGAACTTCACACCCCATCGCTCGAGCCTTTGGAGCCAGCCAACGACCTGCCTCTTGGCCGACCACAACTACAATATCGAGTTTTTTTGGATCACACGCGCTGCCCACTGCCTGGTGTGCTAGCTTTGAGTGCACACCAAGCTCATTCATGCTGCCCAAAAGCGCAATTCGCTGCGTGGATTTCACAGAATAAAGAAGCTTCAGCGCAGCCTGAACGGCAGATGGACTTGCGTTGTAGGTGTCATCAATGAGGATCGATTCGCGCTTGCCTTCAAGTAGCTGCAGGCGACCGGCTACAGGATTGACACTGGCCACTGCTTCTACGATTTCGGTGCTTGGCATTCCTAGCATATGCGCAGTTGCCATCGCGGCCGTGACACTTTTTGCGCCCGGCTCCCCCAAGATAGCCGATCGGGTAGTCAACTTGGTTCTTTTATAGGTGACTGTTAGGGTCTGAGGCTGTATGCCTTGCGCTTTTGTCGAAATTCGATAATCACTCTTGCCGTAGCCGTAACTTGCGAATTGTAATTTTGCCAAATACTTCGGGGCAATGTCGTCGATATTTGCGAGAACTTTTTTGCTGTAAGTGAATACTTGAAGTTCTTCAGCGGCAACATCATCAAGCGACGTAAAGTTTTGCATATGCTCTGGCGCAATACTTGTTAGTACAGTCAAATCAGGTTTGAGGTAAGCAAACTGTCGCATCTGCCCTAGCACATCCGTACCCAGCTCTACAACCACAACATCGTAAGGGTACGGCTGCGAGATAGCCGACTCGATAGCCCCTAAACGACGCATCCATGCAAATACATTGAGTACGTTTGGCGCCGAAATACCGAAGAATATGAGCGGCACAGTAAGCCGGTCGTTATAGTTGCCCCGTTGGTACAAAACCCGATAGCGCTGGCCTAGCACTTGGGCCACAGCGGTCTTTGTGGAGGTCTTTCCCACCGATCCCGCCACGGCAACGACCGTAAACCTATGTTTTTTACGTAAGCGCCTTACTTGGCTCTCGAGAATAGACGCTAGTAGGTGTTTACCAAATTTTTTGGGGTGCAATAAATTCTGCGCAATCTGACCCACTCCCTCAAAAATCGCTAGGCTGTAGGTCAAGACCAAAGGATAAGCCAAAAACAGTGCGACCGCAAAAGCCCAATACCCAGCCTGTTCGCCCTTATACCACTGCATATACAACGTACAGACTAAGATAACCCATACTAGCACCAACAATTGAAGCATTCTTACGCGCTGAGAATCATTGAAGCTCTCAGTATCTTTTGTCAGGGTAGCAGCCCCTAGACTATGGAACCAGCGCAAGTATTCTGGAACCGAATTGCTTCGGGTATGTAATGCTGCGACCAATCTGGCTGCTAATTTTGGAGAGTATAACCACATCAAAGTACGTAACACCATAACCATAAGTATAGCCTACTTTTTGGCATTCCTACTACGATGTTATTGCTTTTGCTTGTGCGTATAGTATGATGAAAAAAGGATGGATACATTTAAAAACTTCTGGCAAAAGGCAAGACCTGACGGCGTAGACTTTGCGTATGCGACAATCTTTAGCGCCCTCCTTATGGTTCTCGGCAACTTGGGAACGATCCTAGACGCATACGATGTGGCTGGTACAAGGCAGTTCGTCCAGAGCCAAGCAGGGCAAAATATCACTGGGTTTTTGGCGAAAATTGACGACTTTGAATTCAGTAAAACTGTGGTGCTTTTTTTGTTTTGGTGCTTCGTGGGTCTGATTGTCTACTTTATAGTACAGAGTATTTTGTCGGCAAATTCAAAATATTCTTACCAGAAAGAAGTTGGGTCTGGGCAGTATACCCACCCAGAATCATTTGACCAGAAGGCCTACCAGCAGTTCTTATTGCGGCAACGTATAGTGCACTTTTGCTCGCTCATGTCTTTACTGGTTAGTTTCATCCTTGCCATGTCTGTGTTACTGCCATTTGCAAATAATCACTTCGAAAACCTCGTTTCTGAATTTTCTTTTGGATCGCTGGTACTTACTATTCTTGGCCTCGGTCTGTTGAGCATTGGCCTTTTGGCTATCGGCATTGCGTTCCAAGCGGTTAGAAACCGCGAAATGCTTGCCGAACGTTAGCTCGGCTCTAGAGTGGCCTCGACAAACTACTTGCCCGCAATTACACAACCCGCTACACTTAACCTCTGAACCCTCAAGGTATTCTGGGTTTTTGCCAAAATTCTAATCCAAGGAGCCAAAGGCGACTGAGTAGAATTTTGAGAGGAAGAGCATAGCATTTGATCGACGCGTATCAACACTCTTGTCCGCTAGGACAAAACAAGATACATGCGTGAACCCTGACGAAAGGACATGCTCAGTTGGCCCATGCCGAAGGCATGTAAGAGAAGTGTCGCTTTCACAAGCGCTCTAGCCAACAAGCCATACACGCACATTTATAGCATGATGTTATTTGATAGCCAGATTCAGGGGATATAGCTCAGTTGGCTAGAGCGCTTGCATGGCATGCAAGAGGTCTGGGGTTCGAGTCCCCATATCTCCACCAAACCAAGGACCGGTCGTTAGACTGGTTTTTTGTTTGGTGTATACTTTACGACAAGGGGCATCATAATGAACGAACAAAACCATTACCGAGTGAGCATCAAGGGGACCGTAGTGGACAGCATCGGCAGGTTTTTGCTAGCAAAGGAAGACAACGGTAAATGGGAGTTCCTTGGTGGTGGACTAGATCACGGTGAAAACCCTATTGTCTGCCTCAGATGAGAAATCAAAGAAGAGACTGGGCTAGAGGTGATTGAGGTATCGGACACCCCGAAATATTTTATTACCGCCCCTAAGGCTGGACATGGAGGCTTTGTGGCTAACGCTATCTACGAGATCAAGCTCAGAAATCTGGACTTTATTCCGTCGGACGAGTGCGTAGAACTAAAATTTTTCAGTCCCGAAGAGTCAAGGAAAGAAAATATTTTCCCTAATATGGAGGTGTTCTTAGCCGTATTTGACCCAAAGTTACATAAGTAAATATCTACCCCATTGCAACAGAGCAATATTGGTTCTTTATTTACTCAAGGTATACTAAATCTTTGTATCCGGTAGCTTTGCTGCTCCTAGTAGGTGCTGCCGTACGGAGTGTACGTGGTTTACGACATTGGCCATTTTGTGCCCGTCATGTTTGTGGAGTGTACTGCGAGCCTTGCTGCCCTCGCCCTTACGTTGATGTCGGAATTTTTCTTGTAGTGACATAGTGTGTTCCTCCTATGTTCCAGTATACTCCTTACGCAAAAGGTTTGTGTACGAAATCTCACAGCCAAAGTATTATTTGCTTTTTGCTTACGTTTTTGCTATAATATTGATCTGGGCAGCCTTGCTTTATGGCTGTGAAAATGGGGCTGAATTTTAAGCTCGACATTGGTACATTTACATTCTGATTGCAGGTCGCTTGTCAGCGTTATAGGCAAAACTCAGTAATTGCAAAATTATCTGATAAGGTAGCTGCTGCTTTCGAAAGCGTTAAACTCGCTTTTGCTAAGCCAGTTGCCGTATACGCTTAATTTAAATTAAGCAATGCCCTAGAAGATGCCGAATATTTTAGGTAGCGTTTTATATTTTCGGACGCTCATGCGAAACTATCTTAGTCGCATGCTAAGACTATAGATTGCGAATATGAAATGTTTGTTAGTTTAAATAATTGTATTCAAAGATTCTAAAACTAAATAAGCCTGTAGAGTCGAATGTTTAAACCCGATGGACGTGGGGGCAGTACCCACCAGCTCCACCATTTTGTTAAAATCGACCCCATTCGGGTCGTTTTTATTTGTCCCTAAGGTGTAAATAGTGCTTAATTTGGGGGTGTGAACTTTTGCAGAATTATCGACATAAAATTCGCCGTTGAATAAGATTTGTTCACCCCCCTGACGTTCATCAAAAGAGATAGACCACCATTTCTCCTTGAGTTCCTCAGTGAAGTTCATGGCAAATTTAACAAAATCTTCACTCTCCATATCGACGTTCTGAGTGGTGGTGATGTCATTCTTAATGTTTTCCAACTTTGCTTCATAATCTTCGAGCAGTAGGCGTAAAGCATTCTTGGCCGCTCCCTCTGGTTCTTTTGCGTAGTCTGCTGCTGTTTTGATAATGTCAGTCTCAATACGTGCCTTATTCGCTTCCAGAATGCTTATGCGTTGGATAACAGAGCCACGCTGGTTACGCCATACCTTTATCAGTGCACGTTTGAATGTGGCACTGTCAGGTAGGAATTCCAGACTATTCATATGTGTCTCTATGCCATCATGGAGGCGTTGGCGGCTGAACTCACGACGACATGTACGGCAACGATACGTAGGACACTTAGGGCGTTTCTTGCCATTCCTGATACCACGATCCTTTGCGAATCCAGAGAATTTACTATGTAGTTCTTCGTGCTTACATTCCAAGTGTCGTATCAGATTGGCCACAGGGTATTCGGGGTTATGCTTTTGCCTTATGCGAGGGTTACGTTTGGTGATGATTGCAACAAGCTTTTCGTGTTCATGGACGCTGAACATGGGTTCATGTAGTCCCTTTACGTTCTTTATATCACTAAGCGGACCCTCTTTCTTGATGTCAATAATCCCGCAAAAGTAGCGGTCTTGGATAAGCTCTATATAGTGATTGACATCCATTTTCTTGCCACCACGAGTGCGGTAGCCGTGGTCACTGAGCCACCTCACGGCTTGCTCGGGCGTATATTGTTCGTAGATTATTAAGTAGCCACTCTTTTGCAAGAGCCCAAAACGCTCAGGGTCTTTAACATGGAGTCCCGCTATATCTGACTTCATATAACCCTGATGCGGGTGGGAGATGTAGTAGCCAGCATTGTAGCGAGCTTTCATGCGAGCAATAGTAGTCTCGGCTCTTGAATCATTATCGGTTTCTGCTTTGTATGCTTCCAGCAGAAGCATTAGTTTGGAATATTGGTCTCCTCCGTTTAAGTGCTGCTGAGTTGGGTCGCAAAAATATAGTTCGACCCCCATCTGATTGAACAGTACCTTGTAATAAATCAGTATTTCGACCTCTCTCATGAGGCGATTAACGAAATCTATTAGAAGATACTTAACATCACGGTTTTGTTTGCAAAATTTGAGCATTTGCTCCATGTCACGACGTTTAAAGTTTTTGCCCCTTTTACTGGAACGTATCTCGTCCCATGTCTTGACCAGTAATAGCCCAAGCTGTTCAGCCGTTCTTTCGGTGCTTTCTTTTTGTGCGATAAGGCTATGCCCATCATCTTGTTTACGGTCAGATATACGCCTCAGTGCGATAGCTTTATCTTTCATATTGCTACCTCAAATACACGAACGGCAGTCAAAGGGAACGGCTCGGCAAAGTCGTAATTTAACTGCCATTTGTATTCTTGAAGTATCTTGAAAAGTATCATGCCGAGCTCTCCCTGTTTACGCTATGTGCGTTTATCTGATTCTATCTCTAATCTTTCATATATGCTATACAACCATAAACAATATTCGTCCAGGTCTGCTTTGTCATAAGTTTCCTTTTGCTTAGGAGTTTCAGATGTTATTTCTGTAGGAACGACAAAATCACCCGCTGGCTCTCGCTGTGGGCTTTCTTCGTTTGATACTGGTTGAACTTTTGATGGATCATCCATCTAATAGCCCAATGCTTGTCTCGATAAATTATCGAGGGCTAACATCGACTAAGGGATGGGTAGACCTCAAGAAAGTGTATGTATATGTGTTCTATGACACCAAGACACTCACTATCGTACTTCTAATTATACGCTTACGCTTGAGATTTGTCAAGTTGAAATGGTGTATTTGAGATAATAAGAATAGAGATAACACCGAAAAACAAAAGGAGTAATTATGGTGTACAAAACAGTCATAGGCAGACCAGCTAAGGTTAATTATCGTACCATTGAGGTGCTTGTAGATTTAATCCAACACAATACGACTATCACTGAAGCCTGTAGGTACGTAGGGATCAGTCGTGATACCTACTATCGCCACTTACGTAACACAATATTCGCAGAAAGAATGGCAACCGCTAAGAGCAACCAGAACAAGGCGGTGTTTAGTTTTCTGACAATCCCACAGATTAACTAGTTACGTTTACTGTATTTTTGGAAGTTTTGGTGTCAGATAAGTCTGGAAAATGTAGGGCGGAAAAAAGCGTTGCAGACGCAAACATCTGGTGAAAAATTATATGCGACGTTGCACTGCTTTTATTGGGAAGAAAAGTGAACGAGCTATCTAATAGAAATACCCCGTGGAACGCACGGAGAGCGTCTAGGATAGGGTTTTACAGTTAAGGTGGCATATGGTTATGTTAAAATTCAAATATGAATCCTGAAGAAAATAAAAATCAACCAATCGAACAGCCACAAAATATACAATCCTCAGAGCGGCCAGCTATTGTTAGTTCTAGCACAGGGCAACAACTTCAACCAATAGTCTCCCAGCCTTTATTACCTAATGATGGGGGTCATAAGCTGCTCAAAACTTGGTTAGTGGTATCGCTAATCATTTTGATACTCAATGGCGGGTTGCTTGCACTGACACTCATACCTTTCGCTGGTGTTTATATAGCTATTGGGGCTGCACCGATCCTTCTAGCTACTGGGCTACTAGGGTTAGTTAATATTTTTGTTACCCTAAGAGCATTATCCAAAAATTATTTTTCAGGTGGGTTTAAGAAAGTAACAACAACCGTCTTGGTACTTAGTGTTATGGCAGTGCTGGGGGGAGCGTCATCTCCTTTTATCTTGGCGGCTCAGCACAAGGAAAATGTTAAAACCCAAGAACATCAAGACAAAGTTAACAGCTATTATTCAGAAGTGACTGTCGAGAAGGCTACTGAGCTACTAAATAGCTGCAAGATTTACAAACTCAGTTACAGCAATGGAAAAGGTGGTGATTGGGAAAAGACGCCAGAATCAACTGCTAGTGGCATTTTAACCTTTGACGAATACAACTACATGGGACAGCCAACTAGTAGTGCTTGGAACAATGCGAGAGGTAAATATCAAATGTATCTTGCCGACCGAACAGTGAATACTATTGTACCTATAGCACGTCAGGCACAGAAAACGTGTGACATACAGTTCTATCACGACGGTGCCGACGAAGTTAAGCAGAAAGACGGTCGGGTGTACTTCAAAGGCGAACCCATTAACTAATTCCGCAGCAAAAGCCCATGCTAAATTAATTATGGTATAGTATGTTTTTTAACAGGGGTGGGCGAAAATAACACCAGCACTTGACAAGCCCTCCTGTCGGTAAATAAACAATACTACCCCTGTTAGGGTATGTCGTTCAAGGTAGATTGTGCGACACGAAAAAGCCTCAAAATGCTATAATAGAGTTAGATAGATGATGTAGCCAGTGCTCATCGACAAGTTCTTACTCACTCCTCATACACGTTCTAACAGTTCCTATATATAGAGGGGTATACCCTCAGGGGTTATGTACCTCTGATGTGCGTTTTTCTCTGTACTTGTAGTCTAGGTAGTCGTCCCAGAGTAAATCACGCCAGCGGCGTACTTCTTCGATGATGAGGGGTGAACTTTTTTCGAGGTGCTCCACCAATGAAAAAGTCTTACCCGAAAGGGTAGGACTTTTCCATTTATGAACATGTGGGTACTGCCCCGAGAGGGCGAGGGTTGCCTGTGGCAATCCGAGGAGATGCTCCAGTCAAGCTGTGCTTGTAACTGCGAGCATCTTAAAGTAGCCAAGCGAAGCTTGGCGCGTACCCACCAACTCCACCAAGATAAATGTCTCACCTAGAAAGGTGGGTTTTTTTGGCTGACAGACTGGGGATACTGCCTAGCTTGTATGGCGCACTGGCTTAGAGAGGGAATTAATCTCGAATTTATTTCTGAATAGCGAGGAGGGGCTAGCCCCTCCTAAATAATTTGTACTGGCGTAACGCATTACGCAGCTATTTGTCGACAAAAGTACCACTAAAGCATGCGGAGCTTTTTATCTTAAAACTTTTATGGCTAGTACTATATAATTAGGCCTGTAGAAACAATAGTAACCATTGCGATTTGAACGCAAAGGAGCGCAACAACAGAATGAATGATGAGCAACAAAAATTTAAGGATGAGATAATTTTTAACCCTACAGATACCAAAAGCCAATCAATTGACACATTGTCAGCTACTCAGCCTAGTCAGCAGGCACTCGAGAGCCCTAGTTCACCCACCATCGTCACCACTCCTCTTCTCCCTAGTCCGCCACAGCAATTCGTTACCGGAAGCGAAATTCACAAGGCAACAGCCAAACGTAAACTGATAGCTGTCTTTGGGGTCCTAGCTGTTTTGGCTATGCTAGCAGGCAGTGCGGCTGCATACTTCTTCCTTTATTATGTCCCTAATAAGCCAGAGGTACTACTGAATAGTGCGGTCGTAGCTTTTGTAGAGAAGTCGTCTGATTATGAAGTGGTCAGTAAGCTAGACCAAGCCGGCCCGAATGATCCTGATTTTAGCGCTCGGACAAAAATAGCCCATAATGGAAATTCGTCGACCGAACTATTTATGTCCGCCACCCCTCAATACCCCAGTCTCAATGTAGTTAAAAATGGCAGTAAAGTATACCTTAGATTTAGTGGGGTTAGTGATCTTAAAACCATGGCAAAGAGTTATACCAACTATGGCAAACCTGGTGCCCCAGAAGCAATCGCTGCTTTTGGTGAATCAAGCGGCATTTCCGCCCATCAGCATGAATGGATACAGGTAGATGATTTTATTCTCAAGCAGCCCGTAGGAGCTACTCCCGCACCAGCAAAAATTCGAGGTATTCCGGGCGCAACCCTAGAAAAGATTGCCGGAATAGAAACGATTAATGGAAAGCAGGTACGCAAGTATGATGTTGTCCTTGATCGAGATGCGTTCAAGCTTATGGTTGGGCAATTGGATAAAAATGCCGGTGTACCTATTTTGTCTGGGCTATCGAGCATCCAAGATATCGTCGCAGACAGCGTAAGAGTGGAAATCTGGGTAGGCCTAAAGTCAAGAAGCATTGAACAAATTAGCTACAGTGGTCGTCCTTTCAAAAACGCTACATTCAGTATCAAACTAAACCGCGTGAAATCCGTAAGCGTAGAGTCAGTAACTGGCGATCAGTTAACCAGCAAACTTAGCTACGGCATTGTCAATGCGGCAGTCTTCAATAAAGCTTGGCAGCGAGGTGGAAGTGAAGACGACAAGGAGCGGATTGCCGACCTAAAGGGCATTAAGACTGCACTTGAACTCTATAAAACCCAAACAGGATCGTATCCGGATAGATATACTATGTCTGTCGAACAAGATGACCTCATTAGTAAAAAGATGAAGGGTAGTGATCCAAGCATATTCAAGGACCCAAGTGGTCGATATATCGGCAGGAATGGTAGCCAATACGCTTACATACCAGCCTCTGCAAACGATGACCGAAATTGCGGTGAGTCCTTTGCGCCATGCACAAAGTTCTTCATTGGCACTACATTTGATGATGGCAAGAAGTACCAGCTTAATTCTAATTAAGCCGCCTAATTAATCTAGGGTGGTTTGCTGTTGAGCCTCGTGAGAGCTAAAGATGACGATCATAAGCTTACGTTCTTCCCCTACTACATCCAATCGGCAATTTACAAAGTATCCGATATAGGAAGCTAATTTGCTTTAATGATTCGATTCATTCACACGAACTTGCGAACTATTAGCTTGGTATATTGACCAGTAGCAATACATAGTCATTTGCTGTAATGGGTCTTAGCTTTTCAAGTACAGCATGTGCCAATCCCGTAGCGAAAGAGCTTGGGCACGAGTGTTTTCTGCTATGTCCGCGCGCTTAAGCCAGATGCGAACATCATTTTTCTCCATAGCAAGACCACCACTGAGCGAATTAACCAGTGTCTTTCGCTTCTGGCTAAATCCTGCCCTTACAACTCGGAAAAACTCTTTAGTATCGACGTCCTCAAAAAGTGGTTTGTCTCTAAACGTTAATTCTAGCACCTGGCTGTCTACTTTTGGAGGAGGGACGAACAACTCTTTGGGTACAAAAATACTGAGCTGCACCTCGCAGTAGTACTGCGCACTCACACTCAACATCGACATCTGCCCTGGACTGGCACAAACACGCTCGGCGACTTCTTTTTGGATTAGGATGGCTGCTTTGCTAAAGGGATTAGTACTTTCGCAGAGCACACGAATAAGATTACTTGTAAGATAATATGGAATATTAGCTACTACTTTGTAGTCCGTCGGTAAATCTCGAAAATCTAGCTTAAGTATGTCGCTTTCGATGACCGTGAGATTTTCGAGTGCGTCCGTATCCAAGGAACCGTGCTTCACAATATTTTGCGTAAGGTTTGCGGCCAGCTGCGCATCAAACTCTACGGCCGTTACATGAGCACCACGTAGCAGAAGTCTATTTGTAAGCGTACCGAGACCTGGCCCAATTTCTAGCACAACATCACTTGGCTGGACGTCGGCGCTTTCGCATATCGCATCCAGCACACTACTGTGGTGTAGCCAATGCTGGCCAAGACTTTTATTTGGTATAGTATTCACAAAACCAGTATACCACCCCTGTTAGTTTTGTACGAGTCGAGCCATGTTATGTATGCAAAAAATGCCGGCCTACCACCAACGATGCGAGAGCCAATAGTCGTAAGCCCCCGCCCAGCTTCCGTATCGACCCGTGGCATAGCCCGTAAATAGTCTTGTTTGGCAGACGGGGTCATTTGCCCAATTTGGGCAAGCACTACTAAGCTTACCTAGACTCGTTTGCCCAAGACCGTAGTACCCATTACGGCTTGCGGCCGCCGCGTTCCATCCGGATTCGTGAGAAAATATGTAGTCTACGTAGGCGTAATCTGCCGGACTAACCCCTGCCGCTGCCAGCACAGCCTGTTTGCTCGCCGGCACATTGGAGGTGCTCCCCCTTGCCACAATGCGCTTGACCGGCTCGACCGTCGTAACCGACTGAACGAGTCGCCTACTTACCTCTTCGCCATTCTGAATATTTATTTCGTACGTTTGATTACGCTTGCCAGGCGAGCCTTCTTGTCGCACTGCAGTCGCACCAAATGTAAGTGAGGTGTCTGTTACCACCTCTTGTGGCGGTGGCACATCTTCGGTGAGCGTTACCGTACGTATGCCGTTACGATTAACGATAACTTTCATACCTGGGGTAATTGGCGTCGTGGCGACAGGTTTGAGATAATCCTCTTTGCCGAGCTTTATGCCCTTTTGCTGAACTAACTCACCAACAGTCTTGGCTTGTGTACGGACCGTAGATGGATGGTCATACATCGAAAGTTCAACGGGCGTAGCCCTAGTAATTACATAGGTGTTACCGAAGCTAGTGCTGGTCACGATGTTTTCTTGCCACTGATCGCGCACAATATCCTCTGGATACAGGGTAATTCCCGAGGCACGTACCGCGCTTCTTGCTGTTTCGCCAGCACTAAGTGCGATTGTTTTTGCCGCACCGTCAATGACTGTTACGGGTTCGGCGCGGTAGACATGGACGAGAAAGTTGTCCTGCACAATGCGCTCATTGCTATCTGGCTCGACACGATCACCCTTTTTGAGCTTTATACCGCGACGCTCAAGTAGCTCGCCGACCGTTTTGGCGTCGGTGGGGAGTGTTACTTTTTGACCATCATGCTCCAGAATGATAATCCGCGAAGTTTGCTCGGTGTTGAACGCACCAATCTGATTGCGTCGCGCAAACACCGCCCATCCTGCAAAAAACAACAGCAGTATACAAAATGCCGCCAATGCATAACCTGCCGGGTGGTCATGAAGACGCTGCCAAAATGTCTTTTTATCATTCAGGTCGGTAGCCCCGAAAAGCTCAGCACTGTTTGCTGGCTCTACCTGATGTTTTTTGGCTTCAACCGTTTTGTGGTGCGAGGCTTCAGGCGTCAACACAGTTTGACGTTTTTTTGGCGCAGTTACATCTGCCTTCAGTATCGTTACCCTCGTTTTTGCTGCCATATACTCACTATAGTATAGCAAATTGACTTGTCGATTTGGGGCCGGACCACACTATAGCTTCTTGAGTGGAGCGAAGGCAGTGTTAAGTTTTTTAACACCCTTGCCACTAAAGTAGATGGCGGCAACATCACCGTCCATCTCCACGATCGTACCTCGACCAAACAATTGATGCTCTACGGTGTCACCCTCCACAAAGTCTTCGACGTATCTTGGCTCGTTATCGGAGAGTTTCGGCTGGGCAGGTATATCAATGAATTCGTTGGGTACATCCTCGAACTCCATGCGTCCAAACGTCGGCGCTATCGTCGTGTGTTCGACATATGCGGCATCGATTTCGGACAGGAACCGACTCGGAATGTTATGTTGCACCCCTCCATATAGGGCTCTTCGCAGCGTGTAGAACATATACAATTCTTCGCGGGCTCTTGTCATGCCTACGTAACACAGCCTACGCTCTTCTTCCATCTCCGACTGATCATACAAAGCCCGACTATGCGGCAAAACACTTTCCTCAAGACCTACCATACACACAACGGGGAACTCTAGCCCCTTAGCGGCATGGAGCGTCATGAGCGTCACAACATTGTCACCAAAACTGGCCGTATCAACATCAGAGAGTAGTGCCATTTCTTCTAGGAAGCCACTCAGGCCTACTTCTTGATAATTTGCCGCCACACCGATGAGTTCACGCACGTTTTCTTGTCTGCTTTCGCCTTGTGGTGTTTTGTCGTCTAAAAATGCTAGGTACTTGAGTCGCTTCACAAGCGAATCAAGTACCAGATCTGGTGCAATATCATCGACACTCCTGCGTAAGCTTACCAAAATATCACGAAGCTCAATAAACCCCTTTTTTGCTTTGCCGGTTATAGAGCTGCCTTCAATTTCAACAAGAGCGCGTTCGAGTGACCCTACCTCTACTGCATACTGGTTAAACTTGCCTAGGCTCGCCACCCCAATACCACGAGTTGGCACATTTACAATACGCTGAAAACTAGCTACGTCCTCTGGCTGGTACAGTAAGCGAAGGTACGCCAACAAATCTTTAATCTCTTTTCGATCGTAGAACCGAACTCCGCCCACGATGCGGTACGGCACACCGTACTGCAAAAAAGCCTCTTCGACCGTCCGGCTTTGCGCATTGGTACGATACAGTACGGCAAAATCCTTTAGCTCTCGTTGGCCCTGATCATTCGCCCGTCTCACCTGCCGCACAATTGCTTCTGCTTCCGCACGTTCGCTTGCAAGTTGGCGTACTTGGACCTTTAGACCCTCCTCACTCGCTGTCCACAGCTTCTTGTCTGAACGATGTTGATTTTTGGTAATGATGCCGTGAGCAGCGTTGAGGATATGTGCCGTACTTCGATAGTTTTGTTCGAGTGCAATAACCGTACAGTCCTTGTAATCTCGTTCGAAGTTTAGAATATTCTTAAAATCTGCCCCTCTCCAAGAGTAGATAGACTGCCAATCGTCGCCGACTACAGCAATATTTTGCTGCTGGCCAGTCAGTAACTTAACCAAACGATACTGTGCGGTATTGGTATCTTGGTACTCGTCTATCATAATATGCGTGAATTGTCGTTGCCAACGCTCACGCACATTGGTATGTTTTTCGAGTAGCAAAACTGTTTTGCCAATCAGATCATCAAAGTCGAGCGCCTTTGCATCGTGCAAGGCCTTTTCGTATAGCGGGAACACTTCGGCTGCCACTTGGCCAGATGGTGTTCTAGCATGACTAGCGAAACTCTCTGGGTCTATCAAGTCATTTTTTGCACTACTAATTTGGCTGGAGATTACTCGGGCAGGATAGGTTTTTTCGTCGATACCAAGACGCTTCGAAATCGACTTCACAATACTCTGCCTATCGGCCTCGTCAAAAATAACAAAATTTTTAGGCACACCTACGTATTCGCCGTCGAGCCGAAGTAAGCGCACACAAATCGAGTGAAACGTCCCCATCCACGGCATGAACATACGCGGCACGTCTTTCTGGGAGGCCGTCTCGCTGCCATAACCCATCAGTGCCCAGACGCGTTCTCTCATTTCGCGAGCAGCCTTGTTGGTAAATGTGACCGCCAAGATGCTGTCTTGGGTCGCTTGGCCCGATTGGATCATATACGCAATACGATGCGTCAATGTTTTTGTCTTGCCACTCCCCGCACCCGCCTGAATTAGTAGCGGTCCGTTTGTTGCCAACACAGCCCTTTTTTGCTCGGGATTCAAACCCTCTAGAATATCTTGCACCCATTCATTCTAGCACGGCTAGGGCTATAAAAAGTTGGTGTGAGGAATGCCGGGGATGCTAATAGTGCCTAAGTCTAGCGCAACGTTTATGCCTATCAGTAGCAGCAAGCCTACGACCAAAACGACCAAAAGCACTCTTTCGAAGTGACCTTTTTTTTTGTGAATCTGAAGGGTGTATGTGTCATCTTCGAGGTGTGACAGCAGCTCCGCTTCTCGCTTGGACGATTCTAGTTCGGAATCTGGCACTTTTTCACCTTGGAACCTCTGGCGCAAGTTTTCGAGCGCTTCATTTTCCTCGACTTGGTTTTCGGGACCAACACCAGTACTTGCTGTTGGTACATCGGTCG
Source organism: Candidatus Saccharimonadota bacterium (assembly GCA_018062785.1). GTDB lineage: Bacteria > Patescibacteriota > Saccharimonadia > Saccharimonadales > UBA4665 > JAGXIT01. The sequence continues at coordinate 4,288 of JAGORO010000007.1, read as the reverse complement.
CCTTGCTTTCATTAGGCAAATCGGTTGGAGCGAGTGTTTTTTTCTTGTGTGAGCTAGCCGTCGGCGACACCGCATGCTCGTGCGATGCAGGCTCCTCTGCTAGCTTGTCTTCTGTTGGCGTAGGTGGAGCGACTGCACCGTCCTCACCATCTTTAGGTTGTGTTGCGGACTTTTCTTGTGTCGTATCTTCAGAGGCACGTAACGAATCTTCGGGAACACGCCTTGCATCTCGCTGGCGTGCAACCATTGGGTCTGCATTTACCATCGAACGACTCTGGACAATAATTGGGCGAGCCGTGGGAGTGGGTACACCCTCACCGGGCGTTGAAACATCCATCACTTGGCGATTCTCAAACTCTGACTCAGAATTTTCGGCGGGCATTACTTTTTAGATGCCTTCTCGATACTAATACCATACGCAACCTCAGCAATTTTGCTGAACTGCTTGTAGTTGATACTCGCGGCACCCACCAACACGCCGTCTACGCCGTCGACACGCAAATAGTTAGCTGCGTCATGTTCGTTCACGCTTCCGCCATACAGTATGCGGACTTTCGCTGCCGAACGAGCGCCGTACAAGCTGGCGATTTGCTTGCGAATAAATGTGATTGCCTCTTCGACGTCTTCTGGCTTAGCAAGAATACCGTCAAATGTAGATATTGCCCAAACCGGCTCATATGCTATGACAACATTTTCTAGATCCGAACTTGTCACGTTCATAAGGGCAGTTGTGATTTGGTTGCTCAAGACTTTTCGGCTCTCGCCTGCCTCGCGCTCAATTCTTGTTTCGCCGACACATATAATGGGCACTATCTCATTTCTAACCGCAGCCGCTACCTTATCTCGTATAAAATCATCGGTTTCGCCAAAGTAAAGTCGGCGAGCCGAGTGACCAACGAGGCAATAGTGCGCCAGTTCTCCTAGCATAGCGAAGCTAACTTCACCCGTAAACGCACCTTCGTCTTGGGGATGAGCATTCTGGGCGCACAGCCGAAAACGCCGCCTATCAATTTCGTGACTAAGCGGCTGCAGGGTGAGCATGCTCGGCGCAATCACCACCTCGACGTCACGTCGCTTTTGGATAGTTTCGTGCAGTCGGTGCGCTAAAACACTCGCCTGCTGTGTATTGAGGTGCATTTTCCAGTTGCCTACGATAAGTATCTTCTTTTCCATACTGCTCACGCTTTAGTATATAATCACTTCCTTCTAATGTGCAATCTTATATTACGCGTCCTCCAGTGCTGCAACGCCTGGCAAGGTCCGTCCACTCATCAACTCTAGACTCGCACCACCACCAGTGGATACATGGTCAAAAATAGCAACCAAACCTCTATCTTCGATGTACCCGACCGTATCTCCCCCGCCGACAACCGTAAAGGGCTTATTGCCAAACTGTCCCAGCATTGCCTCTGTCAGTAGTTCTGTACCATGCGCAAAGGGACCTACAGGACCTTGTAATCCTTTGGTCTCGGTCACACCCATAGCACCGTTCCATACGACCGTACCTGCAAGTTGTATCATTCCGGCGATGAATGCACCGCTGAACGGCCCAATGTCCAAGATCATCTCGTCAGAGCGGAGGCGATTTGAATCATGAGACGGCCGCTTCGGATAGCTTTCGATATCGGCGATCACATTCGCGCTCCAGTCAACAATCCGAGTCTGAACTGTTGAGTCTAGCTTATTTGCCACAACACCATCCTGAGGAAGGTAAAAAACGAAGTCTCTTTTTTTGCTTTCCTTGCGTGCCGTAAAAAGAATTTCCTTGGCTAGGGGCAGATCTTCGGTATCGGTTTTGCTTTTAGCCACCGCAAGGCCAGAAGCCTGCAAGAACGTATTTGCCATTGCGCCACCTACTGCCACGACGTCGGCAATCTGTATAAATCGCTGCAAAATTTCGATTTTATCGGCAATCTTAGCCCCGCCAACGACTGCGATCAAAGGACGCTCTGGGTTTTCCATAACGCGCGTTATGGTGTCTACCTCGCGCTCCAGCAATAGCCCAGCAACTGATGGCAGAAATTTTGTAACAGCATCAGTGCTCGCATGCGCACGGTGCACCACGCCAAATCCATCCTGGACAAAAACCTGAGCTAAGGCAGCGAGTTGGCGAGCAAACTCGGTGTCGTTTGCTTCCTCACCCGCATGAAACCGAAGGTTTTCGAGCAAAACAATAGCACCGGGCTTCATACTCGCAGCTATTTTTTCAGCACGCTCGCCGACACAATCTGCCACAAAAGTAACAGGTCTCCCGAGCAAATCTTGGAGACATTTTGCGACCGGAAAAAGGCTTTCTGTATCATTCGGCTTACCGTCTGGACGCCCTAGGTGAGAGCATATGAGAATACTAGCACCCTGTTCAAGCAAGTACTCTATGGTTGGAATACTCTGACGAACTCGATAGTCATCAACTATAGCCCCTTTTTCGTCGAGTGGCACATTATAATCCGCCCTTAACAGCACTCGCTTACCCACCAGATCACATTCTCGCATTGTTTTTTTCGCAAAACTCATTCGTCCGAACCCACCTCGATCACACCTTCCTAGCTAGCATCCGATACTTCTTATGCTATAACTATACACTACCCACCCTGCCGCTGACTACAGTAACTGGCGCACTTTTATCGTATCGGTGGTGCCGACAACACCAGGATATTGGCCACTGGCAGTTACGATAATATCGCCTTTTTTGAAAACTTTGTTTTTCTGCAAAAAATCGGTCATTTTAGTTGCTGCTTCGCGACCAGCAGGACGTACGTACGATTTGATGTCAAAGACGATTGCCAACTGGTTCGCGGTGCGCTCGACATCCGTAACTGCAATCACTGGTATACCTGGCCGTTCGCAGGCAATTTGAACAGCTGTTGCGCCAGTTTTTGTTTCGGCAACGATCGCTTTCGCTTGGATACTGTTTGCCAAGCTAATAACTCCCCGACTTATTGCGAGCTCTTTTGTATTTGCAGGCTCAAAAACAGGAGAAAAGTCGGTATGAAGCGGCGGGTGTGATTGCGTGTACATAATGACTCGCTTCATTACCTCGACCGCCTCTACGGGATACCTACCGCTTGCGGTTTCGTCGCTGAGCATAACGCAATCCGCCCCAACCAATACTGCAGTGGCGATGTCCGAGACTTCTGCGCGCGTTGGTTCGGGCGCTTCAGTCATACTCGCAAGCATCTGCGTCGCAACTACCGTTGGCTTGCGGTGCTTAAGCCCCAAACCAATAATCTTTCGCTGTACGATTGGCACACTCTCTGGCAATGTCTCCACCGCAAGGTCACCCCTAGCCACCATGATAGCGTCTGCTTCTTGGATGATCTCCTCTAGATTCTCTACCGCCATCTTGGTCTCTATCTTAGCAATGACAGCGCGGGGGCTTCCGAGGTTGTGAATAATCCTTTTTATGGCCCGAATATCCTTAGGAGTTTGAATAAAGCTCATCGCAACGTAATCAATATCTTGTTCGCTGCCAAACGCCAAATCTGCTCTATCTTTTGCAGTAATAACATCGCCTTCAAAGTCTGTATCGGGAAGGTTTATGCCTTTTCTCTGAAGCAGAACACCATCATTCTCGGTACGGACGTGTACAGTCCCGTCTTTGACGCTCGTAATATGCGTATGGAGACGGCCGTCAGCCAGCAATAGCCTCTCTCCTCGTTTTACCTTTTTCGCAAGATCATACTGTGTCGGCAATATCCCAGTAGCCGCGTAATCCGCATCGAACTGGAGCCTCAATGATTGACCCTTCTGCACCGGCACGACCCCGTCGAAGTCTCCGAGCCGTATCTTGGGACCTTGAAGATCTTGTATGATTGCGATTGGCTTTCCTGTCTCATGGCTCGCCTTACGGATCCACGCAATTTGCTGCACGCGCTCTTCGTGTGTGCCATGACTAAAATTAAGCCTGATACCATTTGCACCAGCGTCTATCAGGGCCTTGATTTGCTTGTAGCTGTTGGTAGAGGGCCCAACCGTAGCAATAATTTTCGTACGCTTATACTCAGAAAGTGATACGTTTTTCCTTTTCTTAGAATCTGCCATGACTATTAGTGTACTTGCTTATGCTTATGTAGCGCAAGATACGCCGCCCATCACCATGAAAAAAGCCCACCTTTCGGTGAGCATTTTATGGTGATCCCAAGGGGAATTGACTCACCTTCGGCGAGCCCGTCGCCACATCTTTGCAAACAAGTTCGCAAGAGTGGGCTCCCTTGCGACGTGCCACAGGCACGTCTCACCCTGTAGCCTCCGGCAACAGGCGTTCAATTCCCACCTCTTGAAGTGCCAA
>JAGORO010000019.1 GCA_018062785.1 Candidatus Saccharimonadota bacterium | reverse complement strand
TTTTGTCCGGCTGCTCTCCCCAGCTACTTGGTAACATTAAAGCGGAATTCAACCACGTCGTCGGGTTGCATGGCGTAGTCTTTGCCTTCGGTGCGGATTTTGCCTGCGGCTTTGGCGGCTTGCTCGGAGCCAGCTGCAATGAGGTCTGGATAGCTGATGATTTGCGCGGCGATGAAGCCTTTCTCGAAGTCGCCATGAATAACGCCTGCCGCCTGTGGTGCGGTGTAGCCTTTGTGAATCGTCCAGGCGCGGACTTCTTTTTCGCCGGCGGTGAGGTAGCTCTGCAGACCAAGGGTGTCGTAGGTGGCGTGGATGAGCTGCACGAGGCCACGCTCTTGCACGCCATAACTCTCCAGTAGCTCGGCGGCTTCGGTGGCATCGAGGCCTTTGAGCTCTTCTTCGAGCTTGGCGCAAACGAAGAGCGAGCGGGCGGGTGCAACGAGGTTTTGCAGCTCGGAGAGGGTTTTTTGATCTGTTAGCTCATCTTCGGACACATTAAAGGCATAGATGACCGGCTTGAGCGTAAGGAGCTGGAGTTCTTTTTGGAGCCAGTCGCAGAGCTCGTTCGAGGTGATGCTCGGGCTGGCATTGATGGGCGTGCCTGCATCTAGGACTTGGCGCACTTCTTGCAGAAACGCAACATTTGGTTGGAGCTTGGGGTTGCCACGGGCCTCTTTGTCGAGACGGGGGAGGCGTTTTTCGACTGTTTGGAGGTCTGCTAGGACCAGCTCGGTATTGATGACGTCGATGTCGTCGCGCGGGTTGGTGGGGGCGGTATCGTGGCGTAGCACAGAGCTATCCTCGAAGGCGCGCACGACGTGCACGATGGCGTCGCAGGTGCGGATGTTGGCCAAAAATTGGTTGCCTAGGCCCTCGCCCTTGCTGGCACCGGCGACTAGGCCAGCGATGTCCACAAACGTGACGGTAGCAGGGATTACTTTTTGGGCGTTGTATAGCTTTTCTAGGGCTAGGAGTCGGTCGTCTGGTACGGCGACCATACCGGTGTTTGGCTCGATGGTGGCAAATGGATAGTTGGCGGCCAAGATGTCGCCACCTGTGAGGGCATTAAACAGCGTGCTTTTGCCCACATTTGGCAGGCCAACAATCCCTATGCTCAAACTCATATATCTATAGTATAACAGAGGTGATGCACGATTGTCGCCGATTTGTGAATATTCTTTTCGTTTTGGATGTAAACTGCTATGCTAAGCATGAGCATATATAACTTTTGCGAAGAGACCGCAAAAGCAAAAGATTGGTTTGGGGGATAGAACAGGGAATGAGTAACTACAATCCAAAAAAACTCAAAAAGAAGTCGCCGAAGAAAAATGACGATGTTGTCATCGTCGATTCGCCTGCCGAGAGATTCCGTATGCCGTCGCGCAAGGCAATGATTGCAGCACTGTGTGTGGTCCTGCTTGCAGGCGGGATTATATTCTTTGCAACGGGCCATAACCTGAGTATTTTTGGCAAAACCATAGGCCGCGAAAAGCGTCTAAAAACAGAAGAGGAGGCGATTGCATCTTTTCGAGACAAAATAAAGAAACAAGGTGTGCCTGCATCGTCATCGAATAAGGAAAAAATTGCTCACTATGTGCAATTAGCAGCCCTGCAAAGCGAATCGGGGCAGTACAAAGAGGCTACCCAAACCCTCAAGAAAGCACAAGCTATCTCTAAGGAGGCGCTAAACTATAGAGACTACTTTGACCTTGCAGGGTACCAGTACAAATCTGGCGACAAAGAGGCCGCGCTCAAATCGCTAGAACGGTCAGAATCACTCATGCCCCTTAAAGACAATGCCGAGCAAGGCTATTTTAGGGATAACTTTAAGGCTGCGATTGATGCCAGGAAGCAAACATACCAAAAATGAGCAAAAAAGTTCCTCTGTTAAGAAGAATATACAAAACCACGGTTGCACTCACACTTGCAGCTGTATTTCTCTTGACTGGCGCACTTCCGGGGCTTGCGAGTGCGGCAACGCTCAGCCGAGATTCTCCGAACCCAGTGGACTCTGGCCCAGAAGATGGGGCGCATGTATTTTTCTTGCGAAAGTCGGGGTCTGGAGCGGGCCAGCAACAGGACGTGAGACTTCGTCTCTACTATAATTCGGTGAATGACTACAACGCATCATTATTCCGGATCATGCAGGATGGAACCACAAGTAGCGCTGCAAACACTACTGGGGACCTCGACTGCAGTACTGGACAAAACAGCTTGGGTGCAAACTCTGGATTTATTACGGTTACACTTGAGGGCCAAGGGAGTGTGTCGTACAACATAAACAAGCAAAACGTCTGTAAAGGGGGCGGTACCAATAGCCAGAGCGGTACTTCGACAAACAAACTGTATAGTAGCTACCCATTGCCACGAATTCCAAACAGCAAGGACTCGGATACTGGGCTGTACGTCGTTAATGTAACGATACAATATACCGACACCGCTTTTGGGCAAGCAGACCTCGGAGGCATACGTTTTACTGCAAGGTCGGGCGTGGCTGGCTATGTAGGGCCAAGAGGAGGGTCGGGTAGCGTATCTTTTCCAATAGTTGGACGTATCCAGACGATAGGCACGGGCACGAAAAACATAAAAATACCGTTCGGAACATGTGCGGTAGGTCGCACTGGGGCGTGGAAGGTCGGTATTTATGATTCTGATAATGGACCCAATGGAGGATTTCCTGGTGCAGATGTAAACTTTAGGGTAAAAAACAGAACAACCGGTTCGTACGTGAACCTCAAAGAGGATACCCCCACGGACTCCAATGGTGAATATCCAGTTAACTTCTCTGATGGAGGTACGACTGCTACGCCAAAAGCAGGCAAGGATGGTAAGGGTAATGCGTTACTCGCAGAGGTTACCGTAAATCAAAATATGCCTGCGAATACAAAATATGCGATGGAGATTTATGGCTTATACCCAAGGAACACTATAGATATCAAGATTCCAACCGACGCAGTGGCGGGATCGAGCGTTTGTAAGACGAAGCAGTGTGAGGAGGTGAGTCCAGAATGCCCAACTCCACCGACTGGAACCGATACGGTTGTGCTTGGAGCGAGCATAACGGCAACTGTGCCTAGCGTCGAAACGGGCGCCACCTCAACTACGTTCACGGGGTTCGTAAATGTCAGTAATTTTCCAAAATTGGAGGATGGGAAGGGCAGTTGGGGGTATAACGAGGTAGCCAAACGACCAGATGTGGTTAATTCTGACCTGAAGTGGGTCACTAAAGATATTGGTACTACTGGGATTTTATATTCCGGTGCAACAGTAACCTCCTTAGTAAGGTGTGGAGGGGGTGCATATAAAACTGATACAGACTCAGATAAGTGCAGAGATACCAAGACACCAGCAAACCCAGATGGACATCAAAAGTATCTATGCGCCGACAACATAGATAGAAACAACTGCGCAAACGCGTCGACGGCTGAGGGTAAAAAGTATGCATGGAAATGTAAGTTAGGTAACGGAATCGTCTCAGACTCAAGTACGGGGGTTTCGTTTGATCAGGAGACGATGTGCCCAGTCTATGAGCACTACTGTGACTACCCTGATGGAACAAAAAGTGCTCCCAAAAAATATAACTTCGACACGACATCGCTGAGCGGCGAATGCTACGAAGCTACTTGTACCGCACCTGTAGGTCATTCCCTACCTACCTTTACACTTATTAGCCACGCAAACAAAGGTACAAACGACTGTAATATTTGGCGTTGTGACCCAAATCCTTATACGAACTACCTCGAAAGAAAGTCGGGGGAGACCGACAATGATCTTAGGGCTAGACTGGAATGTCAGGCTTGGTGCATGACTTCTCCGGGGAGTCCGTTCCGGCCGCCTCACAGGGTTGCTTACGGATCGGACGACTACAATTGTTATGTACAGCCAAAATTTAAACTTGATTGTTATTGGTATAGAGACGGTGTGTTGTATCAGCATGACTGGGTCGATGCTATTAAGGATGATGGGAAGTATTGTGAGCGAACCAACTTCCCGATGCCGGTATCTTCGACTATTGGCGTAACAATGTGTGCGCAGCTCAGCGCTATCGGTACGGGTTGGGGCGGGGGTATAGCTCCCGGCTGGGGTTTGTTTAACTGGAAGGGTCAGCCCGGTCATAGTAACGTACCAGAGCCGTGGCAGTACAAAAGTTGGAGTATAACCCCTGATAGCGCCGAGGCTTCGTGTACGGATGTTGTGGGGAAGCCGTATGTCAAGGTGTATGGGGGAGATGTGAAGGTTGGTAGTGGTGTTGATTGGGGCGCTGGCTGTGCCCTAAAGAGTACTGCGAGGATTAAGGCATTCCACCACTTAGGCGAGAGGCGAGGTTCTGGCACGCAATTTGCAACCTTTGCTCCGGCGGCCAACGAAGGGTTTGCATCTAGCCAAGGCTCGCCAGACCCTAACCCGATTGCGCTCGCATTTGCGAATGGGGGTCAGTATGGCGGTAATTGGGACGGGCCGCTGGCTTGTATGAAGATCAACGACAACACGAGCACCAGCGCATGGAGAGAGGCTGCAGACTTGCCGGGTGATCCGGCAGTAACTGCAGCCACCCAAAACGTGCGTAGTAGCGGTGACATAGTTATAAGAGGCAATATTACCTATGACGAACGTGATGTAGGTTCGGTAGAAAAAATACCACACTTCAAAGTTATTGCCGCCCGTAATATCTACATCAACGGAGATGTCACTCGGCTCGACGGGACCTACATTGCTGGCGGTAATATATATACCTGTGCTAGTAACGGTTCGATAGCTGGATTGCGCCCAGAACACTGTCGGCAGCAGCTCGTCATAAATGGTGCACTTGTAGCGGACAAGGTGTTCTTTTGGCGAAGTTGTGGCTCGCTAAGCATGTCGACCGCAGGCGAGCAGTCTATCTCGGCAGGTGGCACCGATGCGCAGAATTGCTCGGGCTCGAACCACGCCGCCGAGGTGATAAACTACACGGCAAATCAGTGGCTAGAGTTTGGCGATCGGCTCGATGGTGGATACAATTCCATTGTGTCATTGCCACCAGTGCTATAACAGGGTTTTCTTGTATAAGTATATGCAGTATAATCGGAGGTAATATGAGTATATTGAGTGGGGTATCATCGTTCTTTGGCCTAGATATAGGTAATACCGGCATTCGTGTCGTAGAGCTTCATGGTAGCGGCGCTACTCGGAGTCTCGTTAAGTATGCCTATGTGCCAATCGATACCAAACTCATCCTGAGCGACGCGCAAGCCGATCGTCAGAAAGTGGCCCAAGTCATCAAGGACCTACTTAGCCAAGCAAAGCTTTCGAGCAGTAACGCCGCAGTTGGTCTAGCGAGCAACAAGGTCTTCATTAGCGTAATCGACTTCGACAAGGTGCCAGAGTCGGAGATGGGCAGGGCCATAGCGTATCAAGCAGATTCCCTGATCCCAACACCAATCGCCGAAAGCAAGCTCGATTGGGCTATTTTGGGCGATTCGCCAACCGACCCAACCAAGGCCGAAGTTTTAATTAGTAGCGTTCCAAACGGAGTCATCGAGAAGCAGCTTGACTTGCTGGAATCCATTGGCGTGAACGTTATTGCCTTTGAGCCAGATTCTATGGCGTTGGTTCGTGCGCTTTTGCCCCCAGACAATACTGCTTCGCAACTAGTCGTAGACATCGGACAGATTAGTAGCGATATTGTGGCGGTCAAGGACGGTGCGCCGCGATTGGCTCGCTCGATTCCCATGGGGCTAGAGAGTGTCTACAAAGCGGCCAAACAAAACCTCAAGGTAGATGAAGATCAGGCTATTCAGTTCGTGAACAAGTTTGGCATTATCAAAGACAAGCTCGAGGGCCAAGTGTATCAAGCTGTCATCGGTACCGTAGATCAGCTCGTTGCCGAAGTGGATAAATCGATCAAGTTTTTCCAAACCCGATATTCGGGAGCAAAAATCGAACGCGTTATTGTGACCGGTGGCGCTTCTTCTGTGCCGGAACTACCTCTGTATATGGCGAATAAATTAGGTGTGCAAGTAGAGATCGGAAACGCTTGGAAGAACGTATCGTTTGCGAACAGCCGGCAGAACGAACTCTTGGCTGTATCGAACCACTTTGGTGTTGCGGCTGGACTTGCGGAGAGAAATATATGATACAGTTCAACCTTTTGCCCGATGCCAAGCTAGAGTATCTTAAGGCAGAGCGCACAAAAAAACTGCTCGTAACCAGCTCGTTCATAGCTGGTGCGGTGGCCCTCGCCCTCCTCGTAGTCGCCGCTATGGTAGTGTATGGCGTGCAACGACAACATCTAAGCGATCTTAATGATGACATCAAGTCTTACACGAGCGAAATAAAAGGTACAAAAGACCTCGACACATTGCTTACTGTTCAGAATCAACTCGGTGCGCTTACGGGCCTACACGAACAAAAGCCCGTTGCCAGCCGGCTCTTTAACTTTATTGGGCAGGTTACTCCAGCCGAAGTATCGATCAACACGCTCAATATTGATTTTGCAGCGAATACATTGAGCATCGGTGGCACTGCACCGAGCATCGACGCCATGAGGGTGTATGCCGACTCACTAAAGACCACGCAGTACTCTACGGGTGCGAGTTCCACCAAGCAATTTGCCTTCTCGGAGGTAGTGGTAGGTAGCTTTGCCAAGTCAGAAAAAGGCACTACGTTTACCATTAACCTCAAGTATGACCCAGCGCTATTCCTCTTTACCAACGACATCACGCTCGATGTAAAGAAGGGCAAAAAGAATGAGCAAGAACAACTATTCAATCAGGGGACAAACTAATGGCTAAGCAAATTATTTCCCGAAAAGTCTTGGTCGAAAAGGCCAACCAGTCGACGCTCATTGCCGTCAGCGTAGCATCTTTTATAGTAGTATTTTCGCTTGTAGCAACACGGTCGCTTGTAACGCAAGCCGCCTACCAGAACAGGGTTATCAAGCAAAAACAAGCCGCTGTCGATGTGCTTAAAAAAGATGCCGCAAATGCCAAGCAACTTCGTTCCGCCTACGATGCGTTCGAGGGAGCAACGAGGAATTCCATCGGCGGCATAAGCACCGGTACAGATAAAAGAGACGGCACCAACACCAAGATCGTACTCGACGCGCTCCCGAGTGTCTACGACTTTCCGGCCCTTGCGACAAATATTGAGTCACTCGTTAACGAAAGAAAAATCAAACTCAATTCCATAAACGGTACCGACGACGAAGTAGCACAAAAGACAGCGGCGCAAGGCGGTGGGTCACAGCCGGTGCCAATGCCATTCGAGCTTTCCGTAGAAGGTGACTACACCAAGACAAAAGAGCTTATCGACGATTTCGAGAAATCAATCCGACCAATGAAGATCACCTCACTCAATATTACGGGTTCTCAGTCTAGGCTCACCACCAGCATCAAGGCCGAAACCGTCTACCAGCCCGCCAAAAAATTCAACGTAACAACAAAGGTAGTCAAATGAAGCAAAACGATATAGCCGTTTTGGCAGCCATAATTTTCTTTAGTGCTATTGCCTCGTTCCTTATCTCGGGGAAGCTGTTTGTAACTGACAAGCAGCGCAAGCAGACTACAGAAGTTGTCGATGTTATCAACGTGAATTTCCCGCTGCCAGACGAAAGATTCTTTAACGACAAAGCGATCAATCCTACGACCAATTCGGGCCTAGAAAAAACAAACGAAAATCCGTTTACCACGGATACAAATAACTAACAGGAGAGTCAATGAGTGTCCTCTCGGAGGAGTCACAAGCCCAAGTCGAAACCAGACTGATAGAAGATGGCATTCTGACCAAGGCAGACTTTGCAGAAATCAAGGCGAATGCCAAAGAGGCTGGTACGCCGCTTTTTGTGGCGCTGGTTACAAGTGGCAGAGTGACCAACGAGCAGCTAACCAAGGCCATCGCTTTTACCTCGAAGCTACCGTACGTTAACCTCCTAGAGGCTAGGGTCGAGCCGCAGATCTTAGAACTTTTACCTCCAGATATCGCAGAACGGTACATGGCAGTGCCGCTCGGTGAGATGAAAAACCGGCTCGTGGTGGCTATGCTCGATGCCGATAACGTTCAGGCCGTAGATTTTCTGAGTAACCGCATTGGTCGGCCACTGAAGGTGTACGCTGCCAGCGAAGAAGGCATTAGGCAGGTCCTTAGCCAATACAAAGCGCATATCTCGGGTGATCTGAGTAAGCTAAATGGCGACGCAGCTAACGAAGCCGACGGTACTGAACCGGCCGGAAGAGCAGAAGATAAGAAAGCCATCAATACGCTAGTGCAAGACTCACCGATCAGCAAGGCGCTATCGACAATTCTCGAGTATGCGGCCAAAAACAGGGCGTCCGACATCCACATCGAACCGCTCAAGGAAGAGCTTAAGATTCGCTGTCGTATCGATGGTATTTTGCGCGAGATCATGAAACTACCGAAGTCAACGGAGCCGCCGCTTGTTTCACGCATAAAAATTTTGTCCAACCTCAAGATCGACGAACATCGTATCCCACAGGACGGAGAGTTTACGGTGGTAGTAGAGGACAAAGAGATCGACCTTCGTATTTCAATTAGCCCAGTTGTCTGGGGTGAACAGGTCGTCATTCGTCTGCTCGACAAGAGCGGCACAAGCCTCAAGCTTCAGGATATGGGCTACATTGGGCGAAGCCTCCGCACGATCAAGGCAGGCCTCGAGCGGACCAATGGCATGATTCTGACCTCTGGACCGACTGGCTCCGGTAAGTCGACCAGTCTGTATGCACTGCTGCAAGAGGTGAAGAGCGATGGCATCAACATCGTTACACTCGAAGACCCCGTCGAGTACAAAATGGACGGTATTAATCAGATCCAAGTAAATGCCGATATCGGCCTCACCTTCGCAAGCGGGCTTCGCTCGATACTGCGCCAAGACCCCGACGTTGTGATGGTAGGAGAGATTCGAGACAAAGAAACTGCCGAGCTGGCGGTACAGGCCAGCCTAACCGGCCACTTAGTATTTAGCACTCTCCACACCAATAGCGCGGCTGGTATTTTGCCCCGACTGCTCGACATGGGTATCGAGCCATTCCTAATCGCCAGTACCGTACACACTGTCATCGGCCAGCGATTGGTACGTCGCACCGCAGACAAGGGCGAAAAATACCAATCTGACCCTGTCGAAACCGCAGCCATTCAGGGTGCGCTCGGCGGTATTCTCCCAACCAACCCAGAAGAAGTAAGCGAACGTGCAAACGACTTGGGCTACAAGAGCTTGCCATTGACTACCGATACCGCTTATACTTTAGTCAGAGGCGTTGATTCGCCGAGCACACCTGGGGGATACAAGGGAAGAATGGGTATCTACGAGGTGTTTGACATAAGCGACCCGATAAAAGAACTAATCTTGCGCCGTGCTACCAGCTCCGAGATCCAGGTTCAGGCCGAACTCGAGGGCATGGTGACGATGCGCCAAGATGGGTTTTTGAAGGCTTTGGCCGGCAAAACATCGGTAGAAGAGATAAACAGGGTGGCCTCGGCCGATAGCGCATAAGGCATCAAAGGTGGAACAATGCAACAAGAAATACGAATAGAACTACTCCTAGACGAAGTGATCAAGCGGAGGGCGTCTGACCTTCACCTTCAGGTGGGCTCGCAGCCGATGCTGCGTGTCGACGGCGCCCTCGTACCGGCGACCGGCACGACCGCGCTAACCGAAGAAGGCGTCGAGGCGCTCATTTTCGCCATTCTAGATGAAGAGCAGAAGCAGATTTTGCTCAAAGACAAAGAATTCGACTTTAGTTTTGCCTTTGGCGAGCTTGGCCGATTCCGTGTGAATGCGTTTCACGAGAAGGGCAATCTAGCGGCAGCCTTACGACTCATCCCCAACGAAATCCCAACTATCGACCAGCTCGGTTTGCCGGCAATTGTCGAGAAATTTGCCGACTACCCACGAGGTTTGGTGCTCGTGACCGGACCAACCGGCTCCGGTAAGTCGACCAGCCTTGCGGCGCTCATTAACAAGATCAACCAAGAGCAAGCCAAGCACATCATTACCATCGAGGACCCCATAGAGTACCAGCACAAAAGCCAGAGCTCGCTCATCGTCCAGCGAGAGGTGCATTACGACACCTTTAGCTTTAATGCAGCGCTCCGCAGTAGCCTCCGAGAAGACCCAGATGTCGTCCTCGTCGGCGAGATGCGAGACCTCGAGACGATCGCCAGCGCCATTACTCTAGCAGAGACGGGCCACCTTGTATTTGCAACACTCCACACCAACAGTGCGGCTCAGAGTATCGACCGTATGGTCGACGTATTTCCGCCACACCAGCAGCCACAGATTCGTGCCCAATTGAGCAATATTTTGATGGCAATTTGTAGCCAACGGCTTGTGCCATCCATTGGTGGTGGCCGTATTGCGGCCGCAGAAATTCTGGTTGCAACACCGGCCGTGCGCAACATCATCCGCGAGGGCAAGAGCCATCAGCTCGATGCAGTCATTCAGACGGGTACAGAATTTGGCATGCAGAGCATGGACAAGCAGCTTGCACGCCTTATTCACGCCGGAACGATTAGCTACGACGAGGCTCGTATGGTAGCCGTCGATCTCGATGAACTAGATAGGCTAATGAGGGAGTAACCTAGCGATGCCAACCTTTGACTACACCGCCCACAACCCAAAGACCAACGAAAAGGTCTCTGCCACCGTGCAGGCAGAGTCGGAGGCGTCGGCCGCCAAGCTTATCGCTTCTCAGGGGCTGACACCTACCAAAGTGACCCTCTCTGGCTCGGGGAGTGGCTTGTCGGTTGCGGCCAACAAGCTGCTCAAGCGCGTTGGGGCCAAAGACAGGGTGCTGTTTAGCCGCCAGCTTTCGACACTTATTAATGCAGGTTTGCCACTATTGCAGGCACTCCGGAGCGTCGAATCCCAAACCACAAACAAGGCGCTCAAGGTTATCTTGGGCGATGTTATATCTTCGGTACAAGCTGGTTCGACGCTGGCCGACGCCATGGCCAAGCACCCCAAAGTGTTCAATGTTACGTACGTGAGTATGGTGGCGGCCGGTGAGGCATCGGGTACGCTCGATAACTCACTCGAGCGGCTCGCCATCCAGCAAGAAAAAGAAGCCGACCTCAACGCCAAAATTCGCGGTGCCATGATCTACCCATTGGTGGTGGTACTCGTTATGGCTGGCGTCGTAACGTTTATGATGGTCAAGGTAATGCCACAAGTAAAGACGCTGTACGAGGGCATGCCAGGCGCAAAACTGCCATTCATTACCACCGTCATGCTGGCCATATCAGACTTTATGGTAAGCAAGTGGTACATAATGCTCATCATCATGGCCGTGGCGGTCTTCTTTGGGAGTAGGTGGGCCCGCACCGGCCCAGGCAAGTTGTTCGTAGACAAGGCCAAGATGCACGCTTGGCCCATCGGTAAACTGTTTATGAAAGTCTACATGGCACGTTTTGCCCGCACCGGCACCACGTTAGTGGCTAGTGGTGTGCCACTGCTGCAAATGCTCGACATCACCGCGCAGTCGGTAAACAACATTCATGTCGAGGGCAGCATACGCAAGGCCATAGAGAAAGTCCGCGTCGGTAAGGGTATTGCCGAAAGTCTAGAAAACGATCCAAATTTCTTGCCGCTGGTGCCAAACATGATCAAAATCGGTGAGCAATCTGGCGCCCTAGAGCAAATGATGGGCAAAGTGGCCGATTACTACGAAAAAGAGGTCGACCAAGAGGTAGCTAACATCTCGTCCATTATCGAGCCAGTCCTGATGGTTGTCCTTGGTATCGTGGCCTTCGCTATCGTTGCCGCGGTGCTGCTACCAATCTACGGCCTCGCTGGGCAGAGCAGCATGAGCGGGTAGTAAGTAGCAGGCATAAAAAACGCTTGCATTTTAGCGAAGCGACACGTATATTCAAAGCATAAGCGTTAATCGTATATAAAGGGGAAAAGGGCACAAACTATGAACACGAAACAAAAGACTAACCAAAAGGGCTTCACCATCATCGAGGTGATGATTGTCTTGGCTATCGCCGGACTAATAATGGTGGTGATATTCGTGGCGGTCCCATCGCTTCAGCGGATGGGTCGAAACAATGCTCTTAATTCAGACATGAATAACACACTTACCGCTGTAGGCGAGTATGCATCAAATAATGGCGGGTCGCTTCCGCGCGGCATAAACCCCGCTTTCGTATCAGGCTCAAAGACTGCCGTACTTGCGAACGCTTCAACAGGAACGCCTACGGGCAACCCAGTTACTGTGAAGCTCAATGGAAGCGTCACCAGCCTGACTGTAGTGACGGCCGGAAGCTTAAATACATCTAGCCCCGTCGGCAACGCGCAAATAGTGACAGGGGCAGCTGGTAAGTGTAATCCAGACAACACTGGGCTTACGGGCGGCGGAACAACACGTAGTTACGCGATTTTGTATGTTGCTGAGTCTGGCACGGCAACCAATGTCTTGAAGTGTGTCGGTAGCTAAGCAATCAGGTAAACAAATAAAAAAGAGGGGTATATCGCCCCTCTTTTTTATTTGGTATCATAAGCAGTAATGAATACTTTTTTGCTTGTTTGCGTAGGCGTGCTGGGGTTGGTGTTTGGTAGTTTTATTAACGCGCTCGTTTGGCGGCTGCATATGCAGCGGGCGAATGAAGATAAATCAACAGGGAAGAAAAAGCCATCCCGGACGGAACTTGCCAAATTTTCCATAGCCAAAGGTCGCAGTATGTGTCCGCACTGTCGCCATGCACTGGCCGTCAAAGACCTCGTACCGGTTGCCAGTTGGCTGAGCCTAGGCGGCAAGTGCCGCTACTGCCACAAGGCCATCTCGTGGCAATATCCATTCGTAGAAGTGCTATGCTCCGTACTTTTTGCGCTCGTTTTTGTCCTCCACCCCATTTCTTGGCACGGCAATCTTGCCATACACCTCCTAACGTACATACTC
>JAGORO010000018.1 GCA_018062785.1 Candidatus Saccharimonadota bacterium | reverse complement strand
ATCCTAGCCTATTCACGTCATTAGCCTTGTCCACTAAATCAGACAGCTTTGCCGCACCGTTCTTGGCAACATAGTCGCTCAATGATGTATCAAGTTTTTTCTGGAATGCTGATTTTAGCTCAGTACCATCACTTGTCGAGTCAATTTTTGTTTCACACTGTCCAGTGTCAACCACACACTGCAGTAACAGTCCGTAACTTTCGCCGACAACTCCACCCACCTTCTGGGCTACAAATAGCTTACCCGCCATTCTTTTTTCTTTGAGAGAACTCTTGAATTTATCCCTTGAGTCACAGGCAATCGTACATCGTTTGACATTAAATCGTTTATTAAGCAAACGATTGTATTGGTATCTGTGGTAGGACCTTTTCCAGAGTGTTTCGTTTTCGGTTGCATTTCGGATGATTTGTCGAGCCTCTGCGCGGCTTGTTTTATTCCTACCTTCAAGTTGAGTCATATCGATTTTACCAGCCCGAAAATCCGCCAAAGATGATTGGGTAATCTCTATGTCTCCAATCGTGGCATGCAGGTTGCCATTTTTTTTATCAAAAATTATCCCATAGTCCTTAGCTAACTTATTTTCGAGTTTTGCCTGACTCCAGCTCGCATAAAGCTTTCCAACTGGTCCGGTTGCCTTGCCGGTTACAACGCAGTCAGGGGCAATCGTACTCTTGCACACCCCCCTGTCTATGCTATTTGCTACATAATTTAGATAATAAGAAGAAACTAAATTATCAGACGTTGTAGTAAGCGCTTCTTGGACTGCGGCGGATGCGCGTCCTTGTATCATTTCGCTAAAGCTTACAATTTTAAGTGGTGCTAAACTCAAGAAAGTTACTATGCTTCCAATAACACCAGTACCGACAACACCTCCGATCACCCGAGCTCGATAATTCGACAAAAAACCTTTCTTTTTACGTTTTTTTGTGCGCCGTTTTTCCGTAAAGCCTCTTCCTAAAATATCGCTTTCGTCGTCTCCTTGTTGCTGCAAAGACGTACCAATATCTTGCGTTTCGTCTTGGTGGGTTGTCTCGCGATCTTCTAGAGAGCGAGCAGTATCTTGATCGTCATTTAATCCGTCTTGGTCACCATGATTTTCTGGGTGATGGGTCTGAAATTCTGGTTGGATAGCGTTTTGTGCAACCTTGTGGGGGTCGAATTTTTCGTCGAGCTCAGCCATGCCTAGAAGCTATCTGCACTCCCTGGGTACAGCTGGTTCTGCAGGTCGATGGTACCGGTGGGGCTGTCTAGATCGCCCTGTTGCATCGCCTGAACTTGGTTAGGATTGGTGGTGATGAGGCTAGTCTCTGTCGGGCTGGCTGCAATCTGGATGTGCACATGGTTTTGCCCAGCAAAGAACAGCCCTTGGCCAACTGGGAACGATCCGAGACGCTTCTTTTCCTCGCTGGTGAGCTTAAAGACGTCGCTCAGTACATCGACGGCGCTCGTCGATTGCTTGAGCAAGATCTGCATACTGGCGTTGGCAACGATCGCTCGACCCATGCGCGAGCCCATGAAGTCCTCGACGTCTTGGGTGATCGTAGTAATGCCAAGATTGTACTTTCGAGCGCGCTTAGCGAGGCTAAACAGGAAGTTGGCACTGTCTTCATACTTCATAAGCTGCCATGCCTCATCGACGATGAGAATCCGGCGCTTTTGGTCGCTCTTGGTGCGGTTCCAGATAAAGTTAAGCACGATGTACATGGCGACAGGCCGCAGCTCATCCTCGAGGTCCCGAATACTAAATACCACCATAGGGTTATTGATGTCGATGTTGCTCGGCTGGCTAAATATGCCCGCGAAGGTACCAGAGGTGTATTTGCGCAGGCGCTGGGCGAGCTGAGGCCCAAAGCCGCCCATATGGAGCAGTGTATCGTAGAGATCGCTAATGGTTGGAGGTGGAGATTTGTGTGTGAGCGGGTCGTTGGTGATACCCGCTTTTGCATATGTGTCGATCAGAGCGGCATCGAGGTCGGCCTCTTCACTCGGGGTGAGTGCTGGTGTGAGCGTGGTGGCGCCACCGAGCATTTGGGCCTGCGCACCGCCCATCATTAGCCTCAGTAGTCCATGCAAGGTAATAAGGTTGGAGCGTAGGGCGTTGTCGGACTCGTCGCTGTCGACCACTTTTGGTAGGTCGAAGGGGTTGATGCGCGTTGCGGAGCTAAGGCTCAGACGTACATAGGCGCCTCCAACCGCGTCGCACATGCGTTCGTACTCGTTTTCTGGGTCGATAATGAATATCTCGGTGCCAAACATTAGGCTACGTAGCGCTTCGAGCTTAACGGTGAAGCTCTTGCCGGCGCCAGACTTTGCAAACACCACCGAGTTGCCGTTTTCGAGCGAGAATCTGTCGAAGATAACAAGACCGGAATTGTGCATATTTATACCATATAAAATCCCATTTTCTTGGGTCAGATCGGCGCTAGTAAATGGAAATGTCGTACTGATTGCACCGGTGCTCATGTTGCGCCGAATTTGCAGCTGATCGGTCAGCTGCGGCACCACACTATTTAGCCCCTGCTCTTGCTGGCTAGTAGCGGGCTTGCTGTAGACGAGCTGTTGGCCGAGCATACTTTCGACTTTGTGGCTGACAAACTCAAGCTCTTCGAGACTACCACCATACACAGTAAAGTACAGGCCAAAGCGGAAGAATCGCTCCTCGCCAACTTGCAGCTTGTCTCGCATCTCCTCAGCATCGAGGATGGCCGCTTGTTTGGCTGGGTCACGAACTCGCCCCTTCTCGCCGTCGATCTGGATACCTGCCTCGAGCTGGGTTACCTTTTTGCGGAGATTTTCGAGCACAACTTGGCTCTCGACTGGGTAGACATATATTGAAATATCAAGTACTTCGTCGAGGTTGATCATGCCGCTCAGCCAGCCAGTTGTGACCTGCCTAGGATAGCCAAAGATGTAAAACGTGCGGGCATAGCGCGTACCAAGCTGGAAATAGGTGCCACTAAACTCAAGGCTACTTGGAGCAATGAAGTCGCGCAGTGCTGTGACGCCCTTCTGAAAGGCGGTTTCTACCGCAGCTTGCTGGTGTGCCTGCTGCTGCTGCGCCAAAGCAATAGGGTCTAATTTTTGCTTCTTGGCCATTAGGTTAACTCCCTTTGCAAGTGCGGTATCGGTGCTTTGCCTTGGCCTTTGGTGATGATGTCGGCTGTTAGATCATTGATGTTTTTGAGCTGCTGCCGAGTGGCGGTATCGGGGTTGTAGGTGTCGTAGTATAGCTCGATAAGCTCTTGGGTATCGAGTGGCAAAGCTTGGATGCTACACTGCTGCAGGCCGCCTAGTATGGACTGTACGCGGTTGCGTAGCTCTGTCTTGGCGGCCTCGAGTTCTGGCTCGTTAATGACCACCTTGTTTTCCTTTTTACTAAAGATTTCTGAGATGCCCGTTAAGAAGTTTTTGTCTTTAAGTAGGAGTTTCTGCGGGTCGACCACGGAGAAGTACGGGACCACAATGTAAAACTTCTTGTCCATAATGTTCGTTTGGGCGGCAAGTTGATCGATATAGCCAATGTAGTCGTCCATTAAGAGCGCGAGCAGCATGTTTTCGTGCTCGGTGCGGATTTTGTCGAGTTTTTCGATGTACGGCTGGAGGTCGACGCGCTGGGAACGGACAAAGATCTGAATCGGAAAATACAGCGAGTTTAAAAAGCCCTGATACCCAAACTCGACGGCCTCTTGTTCCTGTGGGCTCATAAGGTCGAAGTTGATGCTCTTAGCCATTATGACCGCACGGTAGCTTCCGTCGTTCATAATGACGATACCATCGCGAATCTCGGCGATCTGTAATGTGTTCTGAGTGCTATTGGGGTTGCTTGGTGGAGCCTTTGGGGCTGCAGTCTGCGCTTGTGGGCTGGGTTGAGGCTGGGGCTGGCCGAGTGCGGCAGGCGGCGGCCCGTAGGCTTGCATTGGTGGCGCGGCTGGCGGCGGCATGGCAGGTCCGGACATTGGCTGAGGTATGCCACCTTGTGGCATACCGGCAGGATATGGCGCACCCGCCTGTCCTGCTCCTCCGTTCGGTACCATTGGTTGTTGATTCGGATTCATGCTTTCGTTGTCCCCACCTAGTCTTGTCAGTTTCGCCCCGATTACTTTTGCTACCGAAGGGAAATGACTACTTCGCCGTCGTCATTTGGCTTTTCGCCAAGCGGTTTCTCTTGATTCGCCTGACGACTGAGCGTTGCGATATCGAGATCATCATTGCTCGCTAGATTCATTATAGCAGCCCGAGAGGTAGATGTCGCTTGTGTTTGGTCTTTTTTGCTATGTTTTTTGGCGTGGTCTTTTTGGTGGGTAGTCGCCTTGGTCGTCGTTGTATCTTCGGCGGCTGGCATTGTGCTTTCTCGTGGAGAGAACCAGTCGCTTACCGGTGGATTCGTACTGGCTGGTGGATGAGTAACGCTCGGCGAGGCTACAAAAGGCTGTTGGTTGCTCATTTGGGCGAGTAAGTTTTCTCGCTGCTGCCTAGTGGCGTTGTCGACGAGCTGGTTGAGATGGCTCGCCGCAGGGTTGGTGTGCATGTCGAACATATCGTCTTGCGGGCGCATCTGGACGGGTATAGTCGGCTGTGGCAGCGTTGTAGAGACACCAAAGAGCCTGTCGCCCTGCTGGTTTGCCTCAATCTGATACGGTTGATTCTGAAGGGCCCAACCACGCGTATCGAGGGTGCTAGCTAGGGCCTTGAGGCGGCTTTTTACCTCGCCTTGGCTAAGGCCGTCGGTATACTGCCGCTCGATCTTCTTTGGTACAGTGATGGTGACGAGGTCTCGGCGGCCGTCTTGGTTCCAGATGCGCTTACGGGGCTTAAGGTAAAAACGTAGCTTGGATACTGCCCAAATCTCCGTAGGCTGGTCGCCGCCCCAAGGAAAGGCCAAAAACCCCGCCAATAGCGCCACTGGCGCCAAGAAGCCAATCATAAACGGCACACCCTTGTAAAACGCCATAACACTTAGCCAAATACATACCGCTGCAATGCCAGCATAAATGAGCTGACGCAGCGTTAACGGCCCCAGAAGCTTGTCTTCTGCCTCAATATCTTGAATAACCTTATACGTGGACATATAAGCACTAGTATACTAGCTTAAGCAAACTTCGTTAAGAAGCTATTGACCAGCTTGTTTTCGAAGTCTCTTATCAATTCTCTTGCTGGAGTCATCGAGCGAGCGTACGTTTCTAGCTGCAAGCCACATGCGCGTTTTTTGCTTAATGGTCATATTATCATCAGAAAAAACCTCGCTAAAAGTTTTTTCTCCAATATCTTCTCCATACAGTCGCTCGACTGCCTCGGCCTCCATCCTTCGTTTGTCGATCGCATCTCGGCGCAGGTTGGCACGCATAGACATAAATGTCGAACGATCTTCCCTTCCCGTCAAAGGGTCTTGGCGTGATTGTTGCTCTGGCAAAAGCCCATCAGCAAGCTTACGTTTCCGATGTCCACCGCTCCAGCCAGCCAAAGGGTCGTACGGTGCTTCTGGATTAGCCTGTTCGATTGAAGCTTGGGCTGCTTCACGAGATGCCTCTTTTCGTAGTTTTCGATTTTGCTTCGCCCATTGCGCACCTCTACTATCTCGAATGGATGACGAAGAAGCCTCTATTACGGCAACCGTAGCAAGAGCCCCAACTGCGGCGGTAAATCCAAGAGTATTTTTTAGTCCCTCGAAATACCCTTGTGCATCTGGCACACTCTCCCGGAACTCGTCAGGGCTATTTGGGCTTAAGGCTGAACCATCAATGCTAACTCCTAATTTCCCCAATAACTGCTCACGGCTGCTTTGCATAACTTCATTGTTTCGTGGTTGAATTTCGGACATAACATAAGCAGTATAGTATATTTATTGATAAATGTCAATAATTAAGTTATAAAAATATTTTTATCTTCCATCCACTGGTTGTAAGTAGTAAACTTAAGGCCAATTTTACTATAGTCAACTCTATAGAAACCAAACTCATCTTTGGATACAGCGTCGGGGTGGGTTTTTATTAATTCCTGAGCGATTACGCCCACATATACAGTGTCCGACCAAAAATATTTAAATTTATAAATCGAGACTCCATGTACTGTAGTCAGGTATTGAATATTTCGTTTAAGTCTACTGTCCGATGGGGTGCCGGGCTGACCTCCTGGCGCAGCAGGTGGGTTGCCCTGATTTTGAGCATTCGCGGCTTGCTGTGCGTTCGCACTAGCCAAGGCATTTGACCCCCAATCACGCCTACGATTACGATATTCCTCGTTATCCATACGATCTTGAATCATGTCACGTACTGTCAAATCGGGTCCTGGACGCAGAACTTGCTGTCCGTTAGGGCCTGCGAGAGGGCTGGGCTGAAGCTGTCCGCTTCCGACGATCGTTACTCCCATAAGCTCATTTGCAAATGCACTTGCATTACCGGGGGATGCATGACCCATTGCATCAAGAATTCCAGCTGCTGCTGCGGTTGCAGCATCGAGATCATCCTGTGAACGCGTTCCTGCCGCCACTCCATTTGCAATAGCCTGTATTCTTCGAGCATGTGCAGCCCCCATTGCTGCGGCGCTCGTGGGCTTACCGTGGATTGCGTGACCAGGCTGAGCAGAGTTGATTGCATCGTCCATGATTCGATTGTGTGCAGTTTCGGCAGATATCGTACCTCGGTATCTAGATTCAAGAGCCCCGGCCCAAGTACCAAACCCTGCCTGTCCAGCGATCTGGCCAGAATTGGTTAAAGCTCCACGCATTTCAGCCAACGCCCTACCCGCACCATTACGGTCATTGCCATATGCTTCGTTAATGTCTGTTAGCATTCTATCTGCACCAAAAACGGTATTGCCATTTTCGTCAGTATATTGGTAGCCTGTTCCTGTTCCCGCCATGGCCCTAACTCGAGCTTTTTGGAAGGTATCTTCGCCTGCTTCCCTTTGCGCGCGCAGGATCTGCGTAGCGGCGTCAGCACGTGCTCTTGCATTTACTGAGCCCCTAAACCTGCCTCTATCAAATCTTGCCAGCTCTCGCTCAATATCAGATCGATTGGTATACCTTGCGCCTGCGAGTTTTGCATCATCACCACCGATTGCCTGAAAGGCTTCGTTCTCCTTCATAAATTTACTTGCATCGTCATGCGATGAGTCATTGAGGGCGGTGCGCATCTTTGATCGCATTTGAAGTGGGTTAAGACCCGCCTCACCTATATTTGAGGTCCCTTCAAGGAATCGGTTGGCTCGCCGAGTAATAAAATTCTTGCCCTTGAATCGGTTGCCTGCCTTTTCTGCGGCTTTGTTCTCTTTGATCTTTTCGGCGCGGAAGTTGCGCTGCCTGTCAAAGAGGCCACGGCTAGAGTCGTTTACGATGCCTCCGATTTGCGCAACGACACCGCCCGCCAACCGGAACATAAAGGCCATCATAAAGTAGGGTGCAAAGTACGCCACCACACTCAATAACTGATAAAAGGCACCACCCCTAGAGGCGACAACAGAAAATACATGTCCGGCAGATATAACCCCCATCATCAAAGGGAACATAACCAATAGGGTCATTAGTGATTTTGACCATAAAGACCAGATTTTCTGGGTATTAGGCAAAACATAGGCCACAAATGCAACAGGAGACAAAATGATAAGCAGCTGAAGCCCTATGTCACGAATGGCTATCACTGCAAAGGCAATCAAAAGTGCAAGTGCGCCAGAAAAAGCGAGGCTTGCTAGGCCAGCAAGTCCGAGGTTGAGGGCGACCTTTCCGAGTGCGACTACGATTACATTCATCCATAGTTCTGTTGGCGTAGAGAAGTCTGCCGAAATACCCGCAAAAGGCATAAAAATGATGTTTCTAATACCAACACCCAACGCATTAATAAAACCAATAAATAAGTTGAATACTGGCCAAGAAATATTTATGGCAATAATCGCGACGATGAGCCTTGGAAGCGCTTTCTTGAGACTATAGGTATCTAGCATCTCGAAGCCCAAGGAGTGGGAGATGACAATAACAAGCCCGACGACGAATATTAAGCCAACCGCAATGAATCGAAATGCACTCCATGCAGCCTTGTAGGCTTTTGCGCTCTCGGCGTTTTCCGGCTTCGAACTGCTCGTGTTAAAGAACGCATCTTGATTGAAGATAAGGGCATCTGTAATCCATTCATCAAGCTTCTCGATAAGTGATAACCCGAGGCTAACGACAGGACAAATAGCCCAAGTGAGCGGGTTTATTGACATCTCGCATCTTTCATCAAGACTGGTCTCTGCGGGAGTTGCCTGTGCATAGACGGGAGAAGATAAATTGGGCACAAAACTCACCCCAACTGCAACTGTTAGAACAAAAAGACTTGCCCAAGTAACTAATTTCCTTCTAAGACTCATTTTCTTAAACTATAGCATCATTTTGCTACGCATAACAGGATAAAAATTGATGATATCCACACACCGTTTCTTGATGTTATAGATAAAAAAAGCTATATTTGAAGCAAATGAGCCAAAGAATGTTTCAGATACTCAGAGTTAGCATCCTTACCTTTCTCTTTTGCGTTACTCTTGCACTACCCACGCTTACGGTTTCCGCATCGGCCAGAGTTGTTTCGGCCCCAGTTCATTTCGCCTACAACAAAGACGACTGTGCGGATATTCAGAAAAAACCCAGCCAATGCAAGCTACTTACGGAGTATATTAATCCGGCGATCAAACTCTTGGCCGCGATTGCGGCCGTCGCTACCATTATCGGCATTACGGTTGGTGGAATTCGGTACTCTATCTCTGGCGGTGATCCTCAACAGGTCTCTCAGGGAAAGGGAATGATCATAAAAAGCCTAACAGGCTTTGTGGCTTTTATGTTCCTTGCCTCGTTTATACAGTTTATGACACCCGGTGGTGTCAAAGACTTGCCTGGGTCTACACCAAATCCATCGGCTTCTGTGTGCGCTAAGGGTAACGGCTTCCTCGGGCTTAAGCCATGGTATGTGTACCTTCCTGATGACCGCTTCGATCAAGTCGGAGCATCCTGTGCGGTAACAGGCTTTCAGGCACTGCCAAAGACAGGGATGAGTGATCTGGTGCCGGTGGCTCTGGCGGTGCTCGATGGGCTGCTCCGAATCTCTGGCCTAGTCGCAGCGATATTTGTTATCGTTGGTGGTGTCAAGTACATAACCAGTCAAGGCGAACCGAGCGCCACAGCACAGGCCAAAGACACAATAATTAACGCCATTATTGGCTTGGTAATCGTCATGATTGCGGCTACTGTTGTGAATTTTGTCGGTACGAAGTTAATAAACTAACGGTATACTAACCATATATGAGTAAGATCGTGCCCCTAGTACACAATCTAGCCCAAGCGGTTGATATCACTCCTCTGCCCAACTCTGGTGGTGGCGACCCTGCCTCGAACTTACGCGATGTTGCGCTCGTAACGGTATTCGGGGTTTTGGGTGCGGTTAGCATGCTGATGATCGTTATTGGAGGCGTACGCTACATACTCTCGCAAGGTAACCCAGAGGCGATGAGCAAGGCAAAAAATACCATTATGTATGCCTTGATAGGCTTGGTGATTTCCCTTTCGGCCTTTGGTATCATCTCGTTGATTGTAAAAGGAGTTAGCTAATGAGGCTTGGGCGTATTCTGACCGCATTCGTCGTCCTTCTGTTTGGGTTCGTGGCGGTGTCGCCAGTATACAGTGCGGCTGCGTACACACCGTTGGGCGATGCCTGCAGAACGGCGCCAAATTCGGCGACATGCCAAGGGCGTGGTAATGGCAGTACCAACCCTCTCACGGGCACGAACGGCACCATTATGCGAATCATCAATATCATATCTGTTGTCGGCGGAGTTGCGGCGGTCATCATCTTGGTTGTTACGGGTATTCGCATGGCTGCATCACAGGGAGACGCCAAGACTATCTCGGAGACAAAAAAGGCAATTATCGCAGTGCTGGTAGGTCTAGTTGTTTTGGGTATAGCTAGGCTGCTCGTATCTCTAATCGTAAAAGGAGTAATGTAAGAATGAAAAGTTTGCGCTGCTATATCGAAGACATAAAAAAACGTGTACTCGCGCTTTCTATTACCGTGGGCATGGGAGTGGCCTTACTGCTCGCTCCCTCCGCTCTTGCCTTCCCAGTCGGCAATAACGGGCCAAATGCAACGCCGGGTGCTTCCACTGGCGGCGTGCAGTCAGAGGTGTGTGACGGCATTGGCGGTTGCGATACCGGCGGTACAGGCCGCAATGCCGGCCTAAACAAAACACTAAACTTCGTTATTAACCTCTTGCTAGTACTACTTGGAGTAATATCGGTGATCATGATTATCGTTGGTGGCATCAAATACTCGGCGTCGGGCGGTGATAGTAACGCTACGGCCAGTGCCAAAAATACCATCATCTATGCCCTCATTGGGTTGGCTATCGCGGCAGCTGCAAAGCCGCTCGTCGGGCTAATTCTCAAGTCGATATAGTTCTTGTGGTTGAAAACGGTTTCCTCGGATGGTATAAATGAAGATGAAAGGAATTATATAAATATGAACATACGAAAAAAATTGCAAATTGTAGCCGCATCGCTCGTGATGGCGTTTGGTCTACTTGCTGCTCCTGTGGCAGTCATGGTGCCGAGCGTAAGCGCGGAATCTACGGCAGTTGATTGCGCCAAGCAAGGTACTAACTTCGACTTCAATAACATCGATGCTAACGGGTGTGGCGGTGACAAATCGCTCGATAACGGCCCAGGCGGTCGCGGTATCGAAGGTACGATTAAGCGTATCATCAACTTCTTCTCGGTCCTTGTGGCGGTTGTCTCGGTGATTATGATCATCTGGGGTGGCTTTAAGTATGTTACCTCTGGCGGCGAGAGCAACAATGTCTCTAGCGCCAAGAACACGATCATCTATGCCCTCGTTGGTTTAGTTATCGTGGCACTAGCTCAGTTCATCGTACAGTTCGTAC
Organism: Candidatus Saccharimonadota bacterium; assembly: GCA_018062785.1. GTDB lineage: Bacteria > Patescibacteriota > Saccharimonadia > Saccharimonadales > UBA4665 > JAGXIT01. Next base: position 2,313 of record JAGORO010000018.1, on the reverse strand, counting down.
TCAAGAACTTATTCTAGTACGGTAACCTAAAAAACACCCCGCTTAAGCGGGGTGTTTTTTATTTCCAATCAGAGTTGAGACATCGCCACCCAGCTACACACTAAAGTAAAAGCACTCGGCCAGCCAAGCGTGGTAACGGTTCGTGCCGAGCAGGCCATGCCTATCCTGCAACTAGGTTTGCGCTTCGGCTTCTTGCTATGGAGCCAGTGGTATCTTCGTTCTCCGCCAGATGAAGCATCGGCCGCAAGGCAGGTAGATTCCAAAAACCCCACTCGCTTCCTACGGAGTGGGGTTTTGCTGGCTCCTTGCGGAGGTTACGCAAGCCTAAACTACTTGGATTTTCTTAACGGTGTCTTGCTTGACCTTAGTGAAGCTAACGGTTAGCACGCCATCCTTTAGCACGGCCTCGATATCTTCTTCTTTGACAGGTACGGGCAGTGCGATGCTGCGGCTAAATTCGCCCCAGTAGCATTCCTGTACAAAGTAGTTCTCTACTTCATCCTCATTTCCTGCCGAGAGCGTGCCGCGAATGCTAAGCGTGTTGTCTGCAATACTAACGTCTAAGTCGCCCTTGTTGACGCCAGCGGTCCGAGCCTTGACCACAAGTCGTTCTTTGGTCTCGTATACATCGACAGCGAGCTGGCCTGGGAGGACTGCTTCTTCGTCGCTCCATTCGTCTTCAGACTCAGGCTGTTCATTGACTTGTGGCATGGTCTCATCGGCGGTCGTTGGTTCGTCATCGCCCAAAAATGCTGCCGTTAATTCGTCTTCACCCAAAAGTAGATCATCATCGCGGTTTCTTCGCGCCATAGTAGTTGTACCCTCCGCCCCTGTCATGAATTTTGTACGGGGCTTATATCTTAGTAGCTTGCGTTTTTATCTTAAAACCAGTATAACTTAGCGCAATATAGAGGTGCAAGGTGTACACCACATATTTACAACGGAAAAAATACAACATGCTTATAGATTTTATCGCTCACTTCTACGCACCATACCTGTGTGTAGGGTGCGGCACCGAAGGCAAGGCGCTCATTTGTCCGACCTGTGCGGAGAATATCCCTCGTATCCCTCCCCGCTGTTTTCGGTGCAAACAAGTTTCTAGAGGGTATAGGACCTGCGAGGCGTGTCGCAGGCGCAGTTCTCTACACCAAGTCTTGGCATTTGCGCCGTACGCAGAAGAAGTAAAACTAGGAATTCGAGCCCTAAAATATGAGCGCGCCCAAGGAGTTGCAAAGCAGTTCACAAGCTTTTTGGGTGAACTGACGGGCGAGCTAGACGGATCGTACGTGCTTGTTCCCGCCCCGACTGCAACACATCGGGTCCGACAGCGCGGGTACGACCAAGCCGAGTTGATAGCCAAGCGATTGGCTCACCAACAAAAAACACTTTTCTCTGTTGCTCTCGCACGTCGCGGCCGAGCGCATCAGGTGGGTGCAGATCGTGCACAGCGGATGCGGCAGGTCAAGGGAGCTTTTTGGGTACGACGCCCAAGAGATATCAAAGGCAAGCATGTGGTGCTGGTCGACGATATCATCACGACGGGCGCAACCCTCGAAGAAGCAGCTCGGGCACTTAAACGCGCAGGAGCTCAACGGGTTAGCGCGATTGTGGTTGCTCAGGCATAAGTTTCCTGAGCATTTTGAGTAGTCTCTGTATCAAATTGCTTTGGTCGAGAAAAGAGGTAAACGGTTGGTTTCATTGCAGGGATATCGGCCGCCGCATACATGCGACGGCCTCCTCCGCTCATTCACCAGAGAAAATACTGCTTTGCAGTGCTTTCTCTGGCTTTACTCGCTCCACCGAACCCTACGTTCGTTTCGCTCACTTAACGGGTTCGAACCATTTCAGCAATATAAATAGCCCGACTGTAACGTCGGGCTATTTATATTGGCGCGATTCTACGCCTGCGCTCGAACCCATTTTAGCGCAAATGTCTGACCCGTGCGTCCCGCGCTCCGAAACCCCCCAACACCTTTCTATTTTTTGAGATTTCCCCCGCCGAGATTTCCCAAAGGAATTTGCAAAAAGGTATTGGGGTTTTCGGGACGTATTTTTTTATGTAGCTTATACACTGACACCTAAGTTATCTCATTTTTCTATTCTCGCAAAATATGCTTTTTTGTCTCTGTTATTTCTTTTTCTCTATTAACCCCTTTCTTCTTTCTTTTCTCCCTCTCTTTTTATATAAATATAAAGAAGAATAAATGAAGTGATGGATAGATGAGTAGTTGTTGATTTGTAGGTGTAAGTTTAGTGAGTTATGTAGCTAGTGGTTTGAGTTGTAGTGGTGATGTGGTTAAGTGTAGATAAGTG
>JAGORO010000022.1 GCA_018062785.1 Candidatus Saccharimonadota bacterium | reverse complement strand
CTGGGAAATGAGATTAAACTTCACTTAGTCACACTATAGTCTTGGAGGGGCTTCCTACATTCTGCAGGCCCAAAACTTCACGATTGAAATCATAGATTTCATCGGAAGGTTTTCTTGCAAAGTGCTACAGGCACTTTTCACCCTCCAGCCTTTTGGCGGTATGCCAAAAGGTCCCTCCCCCTAAAGCTTGATTTTATTACTTACGTAGCAAAATCTCGGTTCACTTCGTTCACAACAGCGAGATTATGCCAGCAAATTACTAACCATACCCTAAACCCTAGAACCTATCTTCCCTATCCCTAAACTACCTTGTCGCCCCAGTCAGAAAAGACGAGTATGCAGATGATTGTGGCCGCCATAATGAAGATAATCTGCCTCCTAACAAGTGCAGATAGTCTCTCGAAATGATCTAGGTAGTACAAGGTGCCGATACCAAACCCGAGCGTCACAAGAATAAGCGCAGGCTGTGCAATTGGCCCGTAAAAGATAAGCCAGTGCCCCAAGATCCACATCAGTGCCGCGCTGAAGTACGCCCATGTATAGGCCAAGAGCCGAAGATACTGCTCTTCGAACGCATACAAAAAATGGTGTGCTGTAAAGAAACAGACCGCTGCAACAGCAGCCACGAGAAGCCAGAGTGCGCCACCGCTAGCAACAGCAAAAACTGTAAGCAAACCAGTGACCATCCCCACAAATGCCTGCGCAGACACCCAGAAAACCGAGCTGCGCGGCTTGATATACAGCAGCCATCCCGCCCAAACAACCACAACAGCTAAGCCTATGTAGCCGAACCTACCTGCGTTCATGGCAGCGATTGCTGCCAGTCCCACGATGATATCTACTGCGTTTGTTCGGACGTTTGGCCACCAGAAGCGAGGTCGTACGGCGAACATACGCCACTTACTAATGAGTAGTAGTGCTATGGCAATAGTGGCCAGATCGGCCCTTACAAACACGTACAACAAAACGGGAAGTAGAACATTTAGAACTATATACACCCCATGCGAGACGCCTTTGCTGGGCTTGATCTTTCGGATTGCTGACCTCATCTATGGAACTAGTATAACAAACTTTGTGCCTACGGGAACGGAAATCTCAGAGGGGAGTTTTTCGCTTCCAACTTCGCTGTATCGCGCTTTGAGGTAATTTTTTGTGTACACTGCGCTATCGCCCGATAGGTCTATGAGGGTACCAGTAGTCGGAGGCGCATTGAGGGTGCCAGTGCCGGCAACAATATAACCATACCCTTGGAGGTTTTCGGCTGTTTTTCGAGCAGACTCGCCATCTTTGGCAACGATATAGACAGGGGCCGCCTCTTTTTTGATATAGCCGTCATGCAGCTTTGACCGCATAAAATCTTGGATATCGGCGTAGTTGCCCTGCCCCGCTACTGGTAGTACTACCGATTGCCCATCGAGCATTGCGGGCGCTAGGAATGGCTTTGGGCCATCGGTGAGACTTATCTGCGTAATATTCTGGCTACCAACTTGCCTCAGGATGCTAAGCAGTCGCACCGCCCCCTCTGGCGACAAATCGGAATAGGCATTGTCGCTGAATGATGTGGCTAATTCGCGCAACTTTAGTGGGTTGGCCATGTTTTTGGCGGTCGTAACCTTGTTTTTGAGCGCGACGATGACTTCTTTTTGTCGATCTCCTCGAGAGAAGTCGGATGTCGTGTACCGAGATCTGGTATACAGTAGCGCTCGCTTGCCCGAGAGTACCTGCTGTCCAGGCATAAACAATTGGGCGTTATTGCCGTTTTCCCATGCCAACATTGGGTCGTTTAGCTGCGTCTTGACGGTAACGGTAACACCTCCAACGGCATCAATAGCCCGCTCGAAAGCGGTGAAGTCTACAACCGCATGGTAGTCGATTTTGACCCCCAGCACGGTACCAATAACTTTATCGATCGCTAGAAAACCAGAGTCCATGGAGGCCTTTTTGTCTTTTTTTACGCCATTTTCTGCGCTATACGCCTGAACTGCCGACTCGAAAACGCTATTAATTTTTTTGTGCGTCGACGAAGGACCGGTCAATACCCATAAGTCACGAGGTACGCTCACGAGTTCGGCAGTATTATTCACTGGGTCGACGCTCATGACCATAATCGTATCTGTAAGCTCGCCCCCATCGTGGTTCTTGCCGCCAACACCGAGCAGAAGAATATTTACTCTTCCGTCGCCCTCGCCCTTTAGCCGCTCTATCGATGGACCGTCGCCGCTCAAAGCGGCCACTGTACCTGTGCCGCGAAACACATTTTGCGCCTTGCCTACGCCCTGCCACGCAAATATTCCGCCCGCCAAAAGCACACCGATCAGTGCAAAACTGAAGGTTCGGAGTGCAATCACGTGCAACCGCACTTTTTTGCGCACAAGTCGCTTGGGCCGTGCCGGCGCTTCGTAGAGCGATAGCGGAAAAGACAGTACCTCGGCCGTATCTTGGGGTGTAGTGGCTTGTTGGATACTCTGCGGAGACTGCTGGCGTTTGGTATTAACGGCTGGGGTGGCAACAGATTTTTGTGGCATGCTTTGCGCCGCCCGAGCTGGTGGTTGAGACTCTGCGCTACGAGTGGTAGGCGTCCAAAAAGCGTACTCCTGGCGCGAGGTGCGACCCACCGGCCGGCTCATGCCGTCAATCGAAGATACATACGCTGCTCGTCTGGTCGTGTTTTTTGGGTCAATCATGTTTGTTTACTTTTGCTTTCTGTGTATTTTAGCACAACCATATTCGATTACGATAGACCCAAGTCACTGCATGCTTGTATTTTTTCCTGGGTCTTTTGGCGCTGGTGCCGTATACTCGGATATAGTAATGAATGAGCAAGACCAAAACACTCCGATGAATGCGCCTGCCTCTCCTCCCCCGTTAGATCCTACGGCTGCTGCATTTACTACTCCGGCAGCGACAGAGCCTATCAGCGAAAACACACCCGCATCGCAAGAACAGCCCGAACAAGAAAAGATGGGTCTCGGTGGAGCGTTGGTCAATATCGGCATCCTTTTACTGGCGCCCATAACGGCGATTATCCTGCTCGTATTTGTGTTTCAGTCATACCGAGTGGATGGCCAAAGTATGCAGCAGACCCTACATCATGACGACCGCCTGATCGTCTGGAAACTACCACGTACCCTTTCTAGTATCACCGGTAAGGATTACATCCCTAACAGGGGTGATATTATCATTCTCAAAGAGTCTGGGCTGGCAACATATGGCAATAGCGAAAACACCAAGCAGCTTGTTAAGCGCGTGATCGCTCTGCCGGGTGAGCGCATCGTCGTTAAGGACGGCAAAGTAACGGTGTATAACACCCTGCACCCCAATGGGTTTAACCCCGACGAAACACTGCCGTACGGCAAAGATACCGACCTATCGTTTACTCCTAACGATGTCGACTTTACCCTCGGGGATACTCAGCTTTTTGTCTGCGGAGACAACCGCGGTAATTCGCTCGATTCGCGCTCTTTTGGCCCAATCGATGCCGATCAGGTTGTTGGCAAGCTCGTGGCTCGGATATTGCCGCTGTCTAAGGCTAAGGCATTTTAGAGT